>NZ_JBIBVJ010000022.1:0-102440 GCF_043080305.1 Kitasatospora sp. NPDC015120
GACCCCCGACCAGCACCGCCGCACCACCCACGCCCTCACCGCCCTCACCCGCGGCATCCACCTCCCCTTCCTCCTCCGCGGCACCCCCGCCGAATGACCCGAACCGAAAGCAGCACACCCCGGGGCCCGGAACCGGCTGGTTCCGGGCCCCGGGGTCCGTCTGCTCGGGGTTAGTTGGTCTGGTAGCGCGCGGCGGTGAAGTCGAAACCGGGCGTGAGGTCGGGCTTGGTCACGGTGGCGGTCCCGGCCGTGACCAGGCGGTTGCCGGAGTCGAGGGCGACGCCACGGGCGGACGCGCCGCCGGTGCCGAACGAGGTGGTGACGATGCCCGACGCGCCCCAGCTGGTGTCGAGGAGCCCGTTGGAGGTGTAGCGGATCACGGTCTGCACACCGGTGTTGGGGTCGAGCGGGAAGGGCGAGATCTCGCCGCTCTCGCCGGCCGCGTAGATCTTGCCGGAGGGGCCGATGGCCACGGAGCGGGCCTCGTCGCCGAGGAGGGTGACCTTGGTGGTGGTCTTGCCGAGGGTGCCGAACGTGGTGTTGAGGCTGCCGTCGGCGTTCAGCTCGGTCAGGCCGAAGGCGCCGGCCCCGATGATGTTGAACGGGTCGGGCGACTGCGCGAGCCCGGCGAGGACGATCTTGCCGTTGTTGCCGCCGTTGGTCAGGGCGAGGCTGAAGGCGAGGTCGGACAGCAGCCCGAAGGAGACGTTGGTGGAGCCGCCGGTGCCGAAGGTGGTGTCCAGGCTGCCGTCGGGGTTGAACCGGGCGGCGAGGAAGTTGTCCACGCTGGTCAGCGCATTGACGGAGAACCCGCCGGCGACGAGCTTGCCGTCGTTGCGCTGGGCCAGGCCGAAGAAGTGGCTGGTGGTTCCGAGCTGCAGCGTGGTGAGACCGAGGCCGCCGCCGAAGGTGGAGTCCAGGGTGCCGTTGGAGTTCAGGCGCACCAGCAGGGCGTTGGGTCCGGCCGCGCCGGCGCCGACGATCTTTCCGTCGGGCTGGACGACCAGGCTGCGGATGCCGTCGCCGAGGCCGCCGGAGACGTTGAGCAGGACCTTGCCGCCGGTGCCGAAGCCGGTGTCCAGGGTTCCGTCGGTGTTCAGCCGCGCGATCGCGACGCTGGCGGTCTGCTCGTTCGGTCCGGCGAGCCCCGCGACGACGATCTTTCCGTCGGAGGGCTGGATCGCCACGGCCCGGGCGAAGTTGGTGTTGGGCGGCGCGAGGAACGAGAAGGCGACGGTCCCGGGGACGGTGCTGGACGGCCCGAAGGTGGTGTCCAGGCTGCCGTCGGTGTTGTACCGGGCCAGGGCGAACTGGGCGTTGCCGCCCGCGCCGGGCAGGTTGAGGCCCGCGCGCCCGGCGGTGACGATCTTCCCGTCGGAGGGCTGGATCACCAGGGCGTTGCCGATGTCGGGGAGCGAGGGGGTGCCGCCGAAGTCGGTGGTCACCTTGCCGCCGGTGCCGAAGGTGGTGTCCAGCGCCCCGGGGGTGGCACTGGCGGGGACGGCGGTGACGAGGGCGAGGGCGACGCCGGTCGCGGCGGCGAGGCGGCGCGCGCTGATCATGCGCATGACAGACTCCTCTTTCGCTGAGGGGGAGGCCGGGCAGTGCCCGGGAAGTGGTGGGTGCCCACGGGCGCGCTCCGTTTGCGCGCATGCCCGAGCGGGCCGGAGGGAAGGATCGGTGTGGGAACGTCTGGCCGCATGACGGCATCGATGGATGCGGTGTGCGGGCCAGGAGGGGCACGCCGTACGGAGGGTGGCGGATCCGTCCGGGAGTCAGGCGGCGGTCGGACGCCTGCCCGGGTCACACGGGGCCGCTCCCCGTTGGCATATGCCGGAGGTTCAGGCCGACGACCGGTCCTGCGGAACCGGCCGCGTCGCCATCGTGGCCCACCGGCGCACGCCGGGGCAAGGTTTTCCGTCCGCAAGCTCGCGTCGGCCCGGAAACGGCGGGCGGGCGGGGGTTGATCGAACTCCCGTACGGCTCGGTGACCATGTATGACCAGCGGATTCGTCGCGGACGGACCGCGTCGGCCGGGCCTTCCTTTGCCAGCGCGCGGCCCCTGCTCGCGCGCCCCCCGGCGTACGCCCCCTGGCGCCGCACACGCCGGGAGCGGGACGTCGCGCCCGCCGGACTCGCGTGCCGGGACTGGACTGCGGCCCCTCGCGCAGCGGAGCGCGAGGGGCCGGGACGGCGGTCGGAACGGGCGCCGCTCAGCGGCAGAACTCGGCCTCCGCGAGGGCGCGTTCGCCCTCCACCCAGTCCGCGTTGGTGTTGAACGCGGCCACGTGCCGGCCGTCGCGGGTGGCCAGGGCCACCGTCGACGAGCCGTGGATGGTGCCGGTGTGGCCCCAGACGACGGCCCCGCAGTGGAGCTTCACGCTGCCGATGCCCAGCCCGGGCCCGCCGGCGGCCGGGATCATCTCGTCCAGCTCGGCCCGCGGCAGCAGCCACCCCCGCATCAGGGCGGAGTAGAAGCGCGTCAGATCGGCGGTGGTGGAGATCATCTCCCCGGCCGCCCCGCCCCACGAGGGGTTGAGCTCGGTGGTCTCCAGCGGCGTCGGCGAGCCGCCGAACAGCGTGGAGTAGCCGAGCGCGTGCGGCCGGGGCAGGCCGGCGGCGGTGCCGGGCAGGGTCGTCGCGGAGAGGCCGAGCGGCCGGATGATCCGCCGCTCGATCTCCTCGCCGTACGAGCGGCCGGTCACCTTGGTGATGATCATCCCGGCCAGCAGGTAGTTGGTGTTGGAGTACGCGCGGGACGTGCCCGGCGGGAACAGCGGCGGGTGGGCGAGTGCCGTGCGCACCAGGTCCTCGGGCCGGTAGGTGTCATAGCGGTGGAGCAGGAAGTCCGGGCTCGCCAGCCGCTGGATCATCGCCGGATCCTCGTCGAAGGAGAACAGCCCGCTGGTGTGCCCCAGCAGTTGGCGCACCGTGATCGCCGAGCCGTCGTTCCCGTTGCCCCGCACCACACCGGGCAGCCACCGCTCCACCGGGTCGTCCAGGCCGAGCCGTCCCTCGGCCCGGAGCTGGAGCACCACGGTGGCGGTGAAGGTCTTCGTCAGGCTGCCGATCCGGAACCGCTCCCGGGGCGACCGGGGCCGCCCGGTCGCGGTGTCGGCCGCCCCGACGGCCGCCGACCAGCTGTCGTCGCCCTCCCGGACACCGGCTATCGTCCCGGGCAGGCCCTCGGCCCGGACGAGTTCCGCCATCGCCGCCCGCGTCGCCCCGTGGGCGCCGTCGCCGTGCCCCCCGTGTCCGCCACCGGCGCCGGCCGCCGCGGCCGACGCCACCGTGCCCGAGGTCACGCTCATCGTCACCGCGACGGCCACCGCCACCGCACCGGATCCGCGCCGAAGCGCCCCCTGCCGAGCCATGCCGACCTCCCGAAGGTCCGAATCATCGCCCGCCCCCCGCTGACCGGGCCAACGGCCGGACCGCGCAGGGTGGTTCCCGCCGTTCAGCAGGTGCCCGCGGACGCCGCCCAGCGGCCCAGCTTCTCCGGGTTGCGGACCGCCCAGATCCGGCTGATCCGGCCGTCCACGAGATCGAGGGCGGCCACCGTCGCGGTGACGCCGTCGCGTTGGGCGACCAGGCCGGGACGGCCGTTGACGGTGCGCTCCAGGAGGGTGAGGCCCGGTGCCCGCTCGGCCATCAGGACGAGGTACCGGGCGATGTTCGCGCCGCCCTCGACCGGCCGGAGCACCGCGCCGACCAGGCCGCCGCCGTCGGCGACCATCGTGGCGGCGGGGTCGAGCAGACCGACCAGCGCCTCGATGTCCTTGGACTCCCAGGCCTGCCTGAACCGCCGTACCACACCGGCCTGGTGGGCCTGCCCGGGGTCGGGCGCCGGGGCGGCGCCGACCCGTCGGCGGCCCGAGGAGGCGAGCTGACGGCAGGCGGCGGGCGTCCGGTCGACGATCGCCGCGATCTCGGGGAACGGGTAGCGGAAGACGTCGTGCAGGACGAACACCACGCGCTCGGCCGGCGTCATCGACTCCAGCACGACCAGGAAGGCCATGCCCACCGACTCGTCCAGGGTGATCCGGTCGGCCGGGTCGGCGGAGCCGCCCCCGGAGCCGCCGGGCCACTCGGTGCGGTCCGGCAGCGGCTCGGGCAGCCACTCCCCGACGTAGCGCTCGCGCCGGACCCGTGCCGAGCCGAGCACGTCCAGGCAGACCCGGCTGACCACCGTCGTCAGCCAGGCACCCGGTGCCGCCACCGCCCGCCGCCGCGCCGCGGACAGCGCGTACCAGCGAGCGTAGGCCTCCTGCACGGCGTCCTCCGCGTCGCCCGGCGAACCGAGCATCCGGTAGGCGAGGTTGATCAGCCGGCGCCGCTCGGCGAGGGCCGCGTCCGTGGGCCGTCCGTCCCCGGTGTCCATGCCGGTCCCCCCGCTCGTGCCCGCCCGCCTCACACTTCGCGGGCCCGTTTCGTCGAATCACCGGGACACTACCGATCCACCGCCGCGAGGCAGGAAGAGGGACCGCACCATGGCCATCCCGGGCAACGCCGTCGAACGCCGCAGCTTCACCTTCCCGCAGGTCGCGGTCGCCCTGCAGACCCTGGCGATCCTCTTCCAGGCGGGCACCGCGGGCCTGCTGCTCTCCACGACGTACGGCGAGACGCTGCACGGCGTCGGGGCGCGGGTGATGTACGGGGCCTCGATGCTCTACCTGCTGGCCGCGGTCCTGGCCTGGCGGCCCGGCGGCGGCCCGGCACGGCCGGTGCTCCACGCCACCGGGTTCCTGGTGCTCGCCTCGGTCCAGGTGGTGCTGGGCATCGCCCATGCGCCGGCGGCGCACGTGCCCCTGGGCGTGCTGATGTTCGGCCTGAGCGTGCTCGACCTGGGCCGCAGCCTGTCCGCCGCCGCGCGCCGCGGGCGGTAGCGGCGGCCGGCGGGCGGGTGGTGCCGGCGGGCGGGGCCGGGGAGGGACCGCTCCCGGCCCGGCCGCCGCCCGCGCCGGCTCAGGAGGTCAGCGCGGTGGGCTGGGCGTCGGGGCGTACCGCCGCGTCGGTGCCGCCGTCCACGAACAGCGTGGCGCCGGTGGTGAAGCGGGCCTCGGGCCGCAGGAACTGGTGCACCCAGAAGGCGATGTCCTCGGGGCGGCCGAAGACGCCCAGCGGCATGGGGGTGGGGAAGTCGTCGGCGTCCGGCTCCTCGCCCGCGCCGGTGGACCCGAGCATCAGCGGGGTGATCACCGCGCCGGGCGCGATGGCGTTCAGCAGCACGCCCTCGCGGGCCCACGCCGGGGTGACGGCCGTCCGGCGCACCCAGCGGGCCAGGGCGAACTTGGAGGTGGCGTAGGCGGAGATGCTCGGCGCACCCCCGGCGGCCCGCGCCGCCTCGGCGGGCAGCGCGGCCAGGGCCGCACGGGCGTGCTCGCGGGCCGCGTCCTCGTCGCCGGAGAGCAGCAGCCCGACCAGCGTCCCGTCGATCATCGGGACGGTGGTGGAGGAGTTGGAGCCGATCACCACGGCGCGCCCCGCGGAGGAGCGGGCGAGCGCCGGGCGCAGGCCCTCCAGCAGTTCGACCGGGCCGAAGTAGTTGATGGAGGCCACCGCGGCGGGGTCCTTCATCGCGGGGCCGACGCCGGCCACCGCGGCCACGCCGTCCAGGAGCCCGCCGGAGGCGTCCAGGATCCCCCGGACGGCGGAGCGGCGGCCCTCGGCGGTGCCGAGGTCGGCGGTGACGTCGGCGTCATGGAGGTCGACGCCGATGACGGTGTGGCCGGCCTCCCGGAGGACGGCGGCGCTGGCGGCGCCCATTCCCGAAGCGGAGCCGGTGACGGCGTAGATACCCATGGTGCGAGCCTCTCGATCACTGTGCGCAGGGAGCGCGCGGACTGGCGGGCGACGTTCCGAACACCTGCCAATCGGATTTCAATCACTGATTGGATGGTAACCCGGACTCCTGTGGTGCAATGGCGGCATGCCGGACGGAACAGCTCAGGACCAGAACCCGACCCCGGACGGCGCCCCGCCCCGGGACGCCGCCCCCACCCGGGACCGGCTGCTCGCGGCCGCCGAGCGGCTCTTCCTCCAGCGCGGTGCGGGCCAGGTCTCGGTGCGCGCGATCAACGCGGAGGCCGGCCTCAACCCGGGCGCGGTCCACTACCACTTCGGCTCCCGCGAGGGCCTGGTCACGGCGCTGCTCGGGCGCGAGCTGTGGCCGCTCTGGCAGGGGCGGCTGGAAGCGGCCACCCTGAGCGCCGGGACGACGGGGCCCGAGCAGGTGCGGACCCTCGTCACGGCCGTGGCCGCACCGTTCGACGAACTGGTGCGCACCGAGCGCGGCCGGATGCTGTGCCGCCTGCTCGCCCAGACCATGCTCACCGCCGACCGGCCGCTCAGCGGCTCGCCGTGGGCGGGCACCGCCCCGTTCGAGGTCGTCCTCGGCCGGGCCCTGCCGGACCTGTCCGTCCGCGAGATCACCGACCGCTGGCGGCTCGCGTTCACCACCCTCCTGGAGGCCTACGGGCGGCCGCTCGCCGCCGAGGCGGACTCCGCCGCGGAGCCGTCGTTCCCCGAACTGTCCACCGTGGTCGCGTTCCTGACGGCCGGCCTGACCGCGCCCGGAGCGGCGGGGGGCTGATCCGTTCCGGACCGGACGTCCGGCGGCGCGGTGATGCCGAACTCGGCCCCCAGGACGGCGCGGATCTCCTCCGCGCCGTCGAGCTCCCGCACCGTCACGGCGCCGTCGTGCGCGGTGCGGGTGAGCCTGGCGCCGTCGAGGGCGAGGTGGCCGGCGGGGAGGGTCCGCTGCACGAAGAGGCGGCGGAACGGCGAGCGCGGGTGGGTGGCGACGTGCCAGTTGGCCATGCCGATGTCGGGCGCGAGCGCCGGGTCGAGGGTGAACGCCACCAGCTCCCGCCACGCGTCGTCCTTGCGGATCTGCAGCACCCACACCCGGACGGGGCCGTCCGTCTCCTCCAGGACCAGCCGGTGCCGGCGGCCCCGGCCGTCCCGGACCGGGCCGGCGACCAGCGGCAGCGGCTCCAGCAGCGCGTCCGCCGACCCGAACCCGACGTCGGCCAGGTGGCGCCGCCCGCCCTCCCCGGGCACCCGGACGACCAGCACCAGGTGGGTGCGCGGCCGGACCTCCCCGGGCCGGGCGCCGGCCCGGACCCGGCCGGTGTGGCGGACGACGCCGTAGCCCAGCTGCTCCAGCACGGCGGCGAACAGCGTGTTCTGCTCGAAGCAGTAGCCGCCGCGCCCGCCCGTGACGATCTTGGCCTCCAGATCGGGGACCTCCAGCGACGGCACGGTGCCGGCCACCACGTCGACGTTCTCGAACGGGACGGCCAGCACGTGCGCGTACTGGAGCCCCCGGAGCGTGGCCAGGGTGGGCGCCCGCCCGCCGTCCCACCCGATCCGCGCGAAGTACTTGTCGAGGTCGACGCTCATACCGCCACCGTACGGAGCGAGCGGCGCCCGGGCCACGGGCTGCGGTGCGGCTCGCGGTGGACCGTGCGGCGTACGACCCGGCGGAGCCGCCGTCGCACCGGCGCGCCGGTCCCCTTCGCGCCGGTACCCGGGCCGGGTCCGCCTCCTGCGCGCCGGGGGAACCCGGCCCGCCGGAGTCGTTACGCAGCCGATGAGCCGCTGTGACACGACCGGCCGGGGACCGCGACACGGGCTTTCTACCGTCGCTCTCGACGCACCGGCCACACCGGGCCGGCCACCGCGTCACCAGGACGAATGGAGAGTTCGCATGGCCACGCGCACCACCAGGAACCGTGCCGTTCTGCGGCTGACGGCCGTCTGCGCCATGACCGGCGCCGCACTGCTGACCGCCGTCACGGGCGGCCAGGCCTGGGCCGACGGCGGCCCCGCCCCCGCCCCGGCGGTCACCTCGGCCACCCCCACCGCCAAGGCCCCGGCCCCGGCCGGCGGCACCGGCAGCGGCGCCGCCCAGCCGGCCCCGGCCCCGCCGACCGCCGTCCCGTCGCCCGTCGTCTCCGCGGTCCCGACGATCTCGCCGGTGCCGAAGAACGCCACCCGCCCGGCCGCTCCGCTGCCGTCGCTCACCCGCGAGGCCGAGGCCGGCGCGCCCGCCCCCGCCCCGGCCTCGGGGCAGCCGCAGGTCCGTGAGGTGCCCAAGGGCGCCGCCCAGGCCGGTGACGGCTCCACCGCCGAGGACTCCTCCGGTCTGCAGCTGATCGGCGGCGGCGCCGTCGCCGCCATCGGCGCCGGGGCGCTCGGCTTCGCCGTGCTGCGCCGCCGCTCCGGTGCGCGCGGCTGACGACGGCCACCGGGGCGGGCGTCGCCGCGGGCGGCGGCGCGCCCGGCACGGCGGGCCGCGGCCGGGCGGGCTGAACCGCGGCGTGTTCGGGGCGGCCGGGCTGCTCTGCCTGGCGCTCGGCGCGACCGTCGCGCTCTCGGACCCGCGGGAGCCCCCGGTGGTCCGGGTGGAGACCTCGGCCCGTCAGGGCGCGGGCGGCGCGGACGGGGGCGGCGCGGCACCGGTCGCACCGGCGACGGCCCCCGCCGCCGACGGCACGGGAGCCGCGGCCACCGGCACGGGAACCGCCGCGCCGCGCCCGTTCGCGGCCTCGCCGCCGACCCGCCTGCTCGTCCCGGCGGCCGGCGTCGACGCCCCGGTGACCGGCCTCGGCCTGAACGCCGACGGCACCGTCGAGGTGCCGGCCGCGGACCGCGCCGGTGAGGTCGGCTGGTACCGCAACGGCCCGACCCCGGGGGAGACCGGGCCCGCCGTCCTGATCGGTCACTACGACACCGCGCACGGCCCGGCGGTCTTCCGGGGGCTGCCGAAGCTGCGGGCGGGGGACCGGATCCAGGTGCGGCGGGAGGACGGCAGCACGGTGGACTTCCGGGTCCGCGAGCTGGTCCAGGCCGCCAAGGACGCCTTCCCCACCGAGCTGGTGTACGGGAACACGGCGGCGCCCGCGCTGCGCCTGATCACCTGCGGAGGCCGGATCGGCACCGACGGCCACTGGACGGACAACATCATCGTCCTCGCGGACCTGGCCGGACCGGCCCCTTCCGCCGGCTGACCGGGCTGCGGCTACGCTGCCCGGACGGCACCCGCCGGGGAACCGGCGGGTGCCGTCCGGGCGACCTACCGACCGGACACGAACCGACACCACCGCGGACCAGGAGGGCCACCGGAGGATGAGCACCGCCCCGCGTCGCGCACCCGCCCCCCTCCTCGCCGTGCTCGCCGCCGCGCCGCTCGCCCTCGCGGTCGGCTGCGGCGCCCCCGGCGAGCTGCGCGACCACGGCGCGGCCGAGGCCGTCGCGCGCCCGCCGGCCCGGATGCCGCTCTGGCCGGGCCAGGACACCGCCCCGTCGCCGGAGCCCGCGGGGCCCCGCACCCCGGAGCCGGCGCCGCAGCCGGTCCCGGACCTGACCGTCCCCGGGCAGGACGTCGCGACGGTGGACGTCCGCACGCTGCTGGCCAAGGACCCCGGGGTGAGCCAGGACGAGCGGCGGGCCCTCGACCCCTGCACCGGCTGCGAGATCCGCCCCGCCGAGCACCGCGACCTGACCGGTGACGGACGGCCCGAGCTGCTGGTCGTCGTCGGCCTCGTCGACACCGACGTGCTGCACGTCTACACCGCCGCCGCCGACCGGCTGCTGCCCGTGCTGCGGGTGCAGCTGCTGAAACGGTTCGGCGCCGAGACGCTCGGCACCGACCTGCTGCTGTACGAGTCCACCACCAGCTGGTCCCGGACCATCCGCCGCTACAGCTGGGACGGCGCGCGGCTCGTCCTGGCCGAGCAGAAGGTCGAGGGCGTCGGGCCGGTCCAGGAGCCCGAGCCGACGCCGAGCACCACCCCCGGGGAGCGGCCGAACCTCCGCCCGGGCACGGGCGCCACCCCCGCCCCCTGGCCGAGCGTGCCGGTGGTCCGCCGACCCGACGGCTCCGAGCCGGGCTCGGGTTCGGGCGCGGGTGCCCCGACGGCCACGCCCGTGCCCGCCCCCAGGGTGCCGCAGCCCGGTCAGCCCCGTCCGGTCGTCCCCACGGCCGCGCCCACCGCGCAGCAGCCCCTCACTCAGCAGCCCGCCGCCCCCTCGCCCGCCGCCCAGCAGCCCACCGCGCAGCCGCCCGCCCGCTCGGAGACCACGCCATGAACCCCACGGCACCCAGCCACCCCCGCATCCTCATCGTCGAGGACGACGAGGTGATCCGGGAGGCCACCCGGATGGCCCTGGAGCGCTACGGCTTCCCGGTGTCCACGGCCGCCGACGGGCTGGAGGGGCTGGAGATGTTCCACGCCGTGCGGCCCGACCTGGTGCTGCTCGACGTGATGCTGCCGCTGCTCGACGGGGTCGGCCTGTGCCGGCGGATCCGGGAGGAGAGCCAGCTGCCGATCCTCATGATGTCGGCGCGCACCGACCCGGTCGACGTGGTGTCCGGCCTGGAGGCGGGCGCGGACGACTACGTCGTCAAGCCGTTCGAGAGCGCCGTGCTGGTCGCCCGGATCCGCACCGTGCTGCGCCGCATCCGGGTCGTCCCGGCCGCGTCCGTGCCCGCACCCTCACCCTCACCCTCACCCGCTCCCGCCGGACCCGCCGCGCCGGAACCCGCCGGGCCCGTCGCACCCGGCCCCGCCGCACCCGAACCCCGCACACCCGTCCGCAGCTTCGACGGCCTGGAGGTGGACACCGACTCCATGGAGGTCCGCGTGCACGGCCGGCTCGTCCCGCTCACCCCCACCGAGCTGCGCCTCCTGCTGGAGTTCACCGCCGCGCCCGGCATCGTGCTGGAGCGCGCCGTGCTGCTGGAACGGGTCTGGGACTACGAGTGGGGCGCCGACACCCGGGTCGTCGACGTCCATGTGCAGCGGCTGCGCGCCAAGATCGGCGGCGGGCGGATCGAGACCGTCCGCGGCTTCGGCTACAAGCTGCGGCGCCCCGAATGACGCTGCGCCGACAGATCGCCACCGCCGTCGCCGCCATCTCCGTCCTGGTCGCCGTGGCGGTCGGCCTGCTCGTCCACCAGGCGATGGTCCGCCAGCACGTCGGCCAGGCGCGCGATTCGGCGCTCACCGCGCTGGACGCGGCGCTCGGCGCCTACGGGCGCGGCGAGGACGTGGCCGCCGGCGGCCGCCACGCCGCGCTGGACGACCCGGGGCTGCCCGTACGGCTGCGCACCCTCGCGGCCGGCGGCCGGCGCGGCTCGCTGCTCGCCGAGGGGCCCGAGGGCGAGTCGGTGTGGGCGGCGAGCGCCGTCCGCGACGGGGTGCTCTCGGTGCGGATCGACTTCGCCCAGGACCGGCGGGCGATCGCCGACCTGGACCGGATCATCCTGATCACCGTCGCCGCCTCCGTCTTCACCACCGTGCTGGTCGGGGTGCTGGTCGCGGACCGGATCAGCCGGCGGCTGCGCACGGCGGCGACGGCGGCCCGCGGCATCGCCTCCGGGCGCACCGACACCCGGATCGGCGAACTCGTCGACGGCCGGGACGAGGTGGCCGACCTCGCGGCGGCGGTGGACCTGATGTCCCGGGAGCTGCACCGGCGGCTGGAGGACGAGCAGCGGTTCACCGCGGACGTCGCCCATGAGCTGCGCACCCCGCTGACCGGGCTGGTCACGGCCGCCGAACTGCTGCCCCCGGGGCGGCCCACCCAGCTGGTGCAGAACCGGGTGCAGGCGCTGCGCGCGCTGGTCGAGGACCTCCTGGAGGTCTCCCGGCTGGACGCCGACGCCGAACTGCCCGACCTCTCGGCGGTGCCGCTGGAACGGGCGGTGCGCCGCACCGTCGCGCTGACCGGCCTGGACGTGACGGTCGAGGTGGCGGCCGACGCGTCCGTCCGCACCGACCTGCGCCGGCTCGACCGCATCCTCGGCAACCTGATCCTCAACGCCGACCGCCACGGCGGCGGCACCATCCTGCTGCGCGTCGACGGCCACCGGATCACCGTCCGCGACCACGGTCCCGGCTTCCCCGGGGAACTCCTGCGCGACGGCCCGCAGCGCTTCCGCACCAGCGTCCGCGAACGCGGCAGGGGCCACGGCCTCGGCCTCACCATCGCCCAGGGCCACGCCCGCGTCATCGGCGCCACCCTCGCCTTCGCCAACCACCCCGCCGGCGGCGCGCTGGCCACCCTCACCCTCCCTCCGGCCGACGAGGAGTTCGGCGGCGAATCACCCCCGCGGTGACATGTCGGTCGGGTCCGAAAGAATCTTCCGCGAGGAGGCCCGACGTACCCGGGGGGCGGTTCCGCGACCGGCGGAGCCGCCCCCGTCCCGTTCCCGTCAATCGGCCTGGGGACGGGCGGGCTTCGGCGGGTGCCAGTCGTAGGCGGCGGCGGCCCGGCCGAGCAGGACGCGGTCGGGGAGGAGGCCGGCGGCGGTGAGCGCGAGGTCGCGGGCGAGGACGGTCAGCGGCGAGCGGCGGGCGACCAGGGCGCCGACGGCGCGGGAGCCGTCGACGACCGCGGTGGCGCGCGGGAGGCGGGCGGCGGTGTAGGCGGGCAGGCCGGCGGCCGGGTCCTCGCCGGGGCGGACACCGGCGGCCAGCACGACCGCGTCCTCGACGGCCTGGCAGGCGCCCTGGCCCTGGAAGGGGCACATGGCGTGGGCGGCGTCGCCGAGCAGGGCGACCCGGCCGCGGTGGTAGGCGGGGAGCGGTTCGGCGAGCTCCCGGACGTCGTGGCGCAGCACCCCGGCCGGGTCGAGGGAGGCGAGGAGTTCGGGGACGGGCGCGCACCAGTCGCCGTAGCGGCGCAGGAGTTCGGCGCGTTCGTCGCCGTCGGCGGCCCGGTCGCCCTCCGGGGCGAGGGCGGCGCCGTAGACGTACACCCGGCCGTCGGCGAGCGGGACGACGCCGGCGAGGCGGCCGCGGCCCCAGACCTCCCCGGCGGCGAACGGCGGGCGCGGCGGGCGGTCGGTCACGGAGCGCCAGGTGGTGAAACCGGAGTAGCGCGGGCCGGGGTGGCCGGGGAAGAGCAGGCCCCGGGTGGCGGAGTGGATGCCGTCGGCGCCGACGACCAGGGCGGCCCGCTGCTCGCCCTCGGCGGTGCGGACGACGGCGGGGGTGCGGGCGTCGCCGGGGTCGACGAGTTCGGCCGGCGAGCCGGTGCGGACGGTGCCGGCGGGAAGCGCCTCGACGAGGGCGTCGACGACGGCGGCGCGGGCGACGGCGATCAGCTTCTCGCCGAAGAAGGCCTCGACGGCGTCGGTGCCGGTGCGGGCCAGCCAGCGGCCGGAGGGGCGGCGGATGCCGACGGCGGGGTGCGGGGCGGCGAGGGCGCGCAGGCGCTCGCCGACACCGAGCAGGTCCAGGGCGCGCAGGGCGTTGGGGGCGAGGGCGAGTCCGGCACCGACGGGTTCGAGCGAGGCGGCGCGTTCGTGGACGGTGACCGGGACGCCCTGGCGGTGGAGGGCGAGCGCGGCGGCGAGGCCGCCGATCCCGCCCCCGATGACGACGGCGTGCGGGGACGACGGCTCCGGCAGGTCGCGGTGGTCCATGGAGGCTCCTCTCGGACGCCGGAACTACACCTGTAGTTCCGGGTGCGGCTCCGACCGTACTACAGCTGTAGTGAGAATTGGGCGGCGGCCCGGGGAGCGGCGATGATCGGACCCATGACCAGCAGCGCCGCGCCCGCCGGCCCCCAGCGCCAGACCCTGATCGCCGACACCGCCGTCGCGCTGATCGCCGAGCGCGGCCTGCGCGGGCTCACCCACCGCGCCGTCGACGAGGCGGCCGGCCTGCCGACCGGCTCCACCTCCAACCTGGCTCGCACCCGGGCGGCGCTGCTGGAGCTGGCGATCACCCGGATCGCGGAACTGGAGTCCCCGGGCTTCGCGGCGACGCTGCGCACACCCACGCCGGGGCACGCCCGCGAACTGCTCGCCCAGCTCGCCGCCGACGCCGTCCACCAGGCGCTCACCACCGGCCGCACGCTCACCGTGGCCCGCTTCGAGCTGGCCCTCGAAGCCACCCGGCGCCCCGAACTGCGCGCCGTCTACGACCGCCTGGGCGCGGGCTTCCTCGCCCTCGCGACCGCGCTGCTGACCCAGTGCGGCTCGCACGCGCCCGAGGCGGACGCCCGCCGGCTGGTCCGCTGGGCCGACGGCGTGCTCTTCAACGTCACCGCCGGCAGCGGCGCCGGCCGCGTCCCCGACCCGGCCGAACTCGGCGCCGAGGTCTCCTGCTACCTCGCCGCACTGCTCGGCTAGGCCGTGCCGCCCCGGGTCCCGGCGGGCGGGGCGTCCAGGGCCGGGGCGAGGAGGGCGAAGGCCTCGGCGGTGAGCGCGGCCGGGTCGGCGGCGCCGTCGCTCTCGCTCCACCGCTCCAGCACCGCGCCGAAGGCGGTGAGCGCCATTCCGGCGGCGAGCCGGGGGTAGAGGTCGACGGCCGGGTCGCGGTCCAGCCGGCGGGCCAGCCCGGCCGACAGCTCCGCGCGCCACTCGGCCTGCCGCTCCAGGAAGCGGGCGTGCAGGGCGGGGGTGCGCAGGATCAGCCGGACGGCGCGCAGCGCCCGGTCGCCGTGCTCGCCGCAGGCGGCCAGGGGCGCCGAGACGGCGTGCCGCAGGGCGGCCGAGGGCGGCTCGGCGGCGGGACGGGCGGCCAGTTCGGCGGCGATGCCGGTGCCCAGGTCCGCCAGGAACCGGACGATCACGTCCTCCTTGGACGCGAAGTAGCGGAAGAAGGTCCGCTTGGACACCCCGGCGCCGGCCGCGATCTCGTCCACGGTGACGGCGTCGAAGCCCTGGGTGCCGAGCAGCCGGAAGGCGGCCTCGGTCAGCTCGTCGACGACGAGTTGGCGCTTGCGCTGGGCCAGGCTGACGGCGGGTCGGGAGGTCACCCGACGATGGTAACGCCATGCCGGAAGTGTCACCAAGGAGCACCTTGACACCGAGTGACACGAACGGCAGCATCTGCCACATGAAGCCTTCGGAGACAACAGGCGGCGGGGCGGGCTGGAACGCCGGGCGGATCCCGGACCAGCGGGGGCGGGTGTTCGTGGTCACCGGCGCGAACAGCGGGCTGGGCCTGGCCACCGCCCGGGCGCTGGCCGGACGCGGGGCGCGGGTGGTCCTGGCGGTCCGCGACGAGCGGCGGGGGCGCGAGGCCGCCGCCCGGATCGCCGCGGAGCTGGCGGACCCCGGCGCCGACGAGCGCCTGGAGGTCCGCCTCCTCGACCTGGCCGACCTCGACGCCGTCCGGGCGTTCGCCGGCCGGTTGCGCGCCGACCACCCCCGGCTGGACGTCCTGGTCAACAACGCGGGCGTGTTCGCCCCGCCCCGGACGCTCAGCCCGCAGGGCCACGAACGGCAGTTCGCCGTCAACCACCTCGGCCACTTCGCCCTCACCGGCCTGCTGCTCGACGCCCTCGCCGCCGGGCGCGACCCGCGCGTGGTGACCGTCAGCTCGCTCAACCACCGCAAGGGCCGGATCCGCTTCGACGACCTCGACGGCGCGCGCGGCTACGCGCCGATGGCCTTCTACGACCAGTCCAAGCTCGCCAACGCGCTCTTCGGCCGGGAGCTGCACCGCCGGCTGGCGGCGGCCGGAAGCCCGGTGCGCAGCCTGCTCGCCCACCCCGGCTACACCGCCACCGGCCTGCAGACCGGCGGCCCGACCGGCCTCACCCGGCTGCTCTTCGGGCGGCTGCTCAGACCGCTCGCCCAGCGCCCCGCGGACGGCGCCCTGCCGCAGCTCTACGCGGCGACCGAACCGGCCGCGCGCGGCGGGGAGTTCATCGGCCCGGACGGCCGGGGCGAACTGCGCGGCGCGCCGACCCGGGTCCGGCTCGCGCCGACGGCGCAGGACGCCGCGGCGGCCCGGCGGCTCTGGGCGCTCTCGGAGGAGCTGACCGGCGTGCGGTTCGGCCTCGCCGAGACCCCCGACGCCGCCTGACGGTCCGAACGCTGCGGGCCCGGAAGCCGCCTGACGGGCCGTCGGGGACGCCGGGCGGGTGGCCGGACAGGCCGGAACGCCGCCGCTGCCCGGTCCGGCCTCACCAATCCGCGCCGGGCACGGCTCCACCGGAGCCACCGCTGGAGCCGTGCGGCGTGGCGGGCAGGGCGGCGATCGGCATGTCCGTCCGCGGGGTTCCCGACGGCCCGTCGGTGCGGGCGCTCCCCGCGGCGGGACGGCCTCACTCGATGGTCACGCTCACCTCCATCTGGCTCGCCCCGGGCGTGCCGGCGACGTCGAGGGTGACCCCGCTCCAGGTGCCGCCGGGCTCGTCCAGCGCCGGGTGGGTGTGCTCACCGATGCTGGTGTTGCCGAGCGCCGGGTAGAGGTCGGTGTCGTCACCGCGGTTGCCCTGGCCGAAGATCTTCGCCAGGTCGCGCCGGCCGTCGGCCTGCATCAGCTCGATGGCGAGGTGTTTCTCGTCGTTGACGTTGTCGATGCTCTCGTCCACCACGTAGGCGGCGATGCCCTGGTCCGGCAGGAACGCGTCCTGCCCGCTCTGGCGCCGGTACTCGACGATGATGTACTGGGTGGGGGTCATCCGCGGGCTGCGGACGAACAGGATGTCGCCGCCCTCGGCGACCGGGCGCAGTGTGATGTCCTTGGTGGTGGTGTCGATGTTCTGCGGCGTGGTCCAGCCCTGGAACATCCGCAGCATGCCGTTCGGGAAGACCGGGGTGTCGCCCCCGTTGCCCCAGGAACCGGCCGCCATCAGGCAGTAGTTGCCGAGGCCGTTGGACTTGCTGAACTCGATGTCACCGGTGTCGTAGTAGTCGGCGTAGCCGCAGGCCAGGTGGCCCCACTCGTGGCAGCAGACGCCGACCTTGCAGTCCTCGGGGACGGTCAGGAAGGTCTGCACGGCCAGGCCGGGCGCGACCGTGGTGGGCTTCTCGTTGACCCACTTGGCGCTCCACAGGGCGTCCTTGACCTTGGCCGGGTCCTCCACGGCCTCGGCGCCGGTGCCCGCGTGGACGATGAACAGGGCGGTGACGTGGCCCGTGCCGAGGGCGTCGAGGTCCTTGGTGAACGTGACGCCCTGCTGGGTCGCGAGGGTGATGGCGTCGGCGGCCAGGCCCTGTTCGTTCCTCGGGGCGTTGCCCTGGCCGGACTGGTTGTCGGTGTAGAACGAGAGCGGGTGCGGCAGCCGGTACCAGCCGTGCACCTCGCCCTGGACGTCGATGCCGCCGGCGGTCGCGTCGTTCGGGTCGAAGCCGCTGACCAGCCGGTAGAAGTCGTGCATCGAGCCGGTGGCGAAGGTGCCGGAGCTGAAGAGCAGTTCCTCGAAGTGCGCGGGGGTGTGGGCGGGGTCGTGCGGCTGGTCGGGGAAGTCCACCAGCAGCACCATCGTGCGGACCACGCCCTTGAGCCTCTTGCTCGGACGGGTGATCAGCTGGGCGTCGGTGCTGGGACCGGGGCGGGTGGCGCCGTCGTCGAGACCGACGACGTTCTCGCCGCGCACCCGGGAGCGCCAGACGTAGTAGTACTGGCCGAAGGTGATGAACTTCGGGAGCCGGCGGGTCTCGATCAGGCGCAGGTACTCGTCGTGGAGCGCCTGGAGCGCGTCCGGCGACAGCGGCACCGGGCAGGCGTGGGGGTGGTGGGGGGTGGGGAGATCGGTGGAGGGGCTGGGACGCAGCGGGGTTAATGTGTAACGCATCGTGACGGCTCCTTCGAGCCTGCTCGCCCCGCCGGGGCGTGTACGGCGCCACAGGGGCGTGGTCGGCGCCCCGCCGAGTGGGCGGTCGCCGGCAATCGGTCGGCTCGCCGAGAGGTGGTCGGGTCTGGCCGGTCCCGGGTGTGAATGGGGCGATATGTGGTTGTCTGTCCCTATTTTGACGCTCCGCACAGTCGCCTGACCAGACCCGGGGGCCTGTCGGTTTCCGTGGGGTGCGGCTCAGCCGGCCCGGAACGCCGCGGCGGCCGCCGCGAAGGACGCGGCGAGCTGGGGGTATCCCGCCCAGTGCAGGTGCAGATACGAAGCGTGAACATTCTCGGCGCCCGCCGCGCCCGCGAATCCCTCGGTGCGCGGACCGGTCGGCAACCGCCAGCCCCAGGCGGGCCGTTCGCCGGCGCCCGGCTCGCAGACCGTCCGGTGGAACTCGTGCCCGCGCAGCCTGGCCCCGGCCGGGGCCAGCGGCGAGTCGTGCAGCGCCACGGCCTCCCGGTACCCGAGGGTCAGCCGCTCGGTCATCCGGGCCGAGGTGTCCAGCACCCCGCACATCGGCAGACCGTCCAACTCGCGCCCGAGGTAGAGCAGTCCGGCGCACTCGGCGGAGACCGGGCCGCCCGCGGCGGCGAACGCGGCGATCGCAGAGCGCAGTTGAGCGTTCGCACTGAGTTCCCGGACGTACAGCTCGGGGAACCCGCCGCCGATCACCAGGCCCGCCGTGCCCTCCGGCAGGCCGTCGGCGTGCAGCGGGTCGAAGGGCACCACCTCGGCGCCGGCGGCGGCCAGCAGCTCGGCGTTCTCGGCGTACGAGAAGGAGAACGCCGCGCCCCCGGCCACCGCGATCCGCGGCGCGCCGGGCCCGGGAAGCCGCCCGCCCGCCTCGGCCGCCGGATCCCACGGCTCGACGCCGGTCAGCGGCGGCGCCGTGCGGGCCAGCGCCAGCACCGCGTCGAGGTCCACCGAGCCGGCGACCAGTGCACCCATGTCCGCCACCGCCCGCAGCGCCTCCGCGGAGCGCTCCACGGCCGGGACCAGCCCCAGGTGCCGCGACGGCGTGGCGACCGCCGCCGAGCGCCCGACCGCGCCCAGCACCGGGACGCCCGAGCCCTCCTCCAGCGCCTCCCGCAGCAGCTGCTCGTGCCGGTCCGAGGCGACCCGGTTGAGGATCACCCCGGCCAGCCGCACCTGCGGGTCCCAGGAGGCGAAGCCGTGCACCAGCGCCGCCACCGACCGGGACTGCGAGGAGGCGTCCACCACCAGCACCACCGGCGCCCGCAGCAGCTTCGCCACGTGCGCGGTGGACGCCAGCTCGCCGCGGCCGGAGGCGCCGTCGAACAGCCCCATCACGCCCTCGACCACCGCGACGTCCGCCCCGGCCGCGCCGTGCAGCAGCAGCGGGGCGATCCGCTCCGGCCCGCACATGAACGCGTCCAGGTTGCGGCCCGGCCGCCCGGCGGCCAGCCCGTGGTAGCCCGGGTCGATGTAGTCCGGGCCGACCTTGTGCGGCGAGACGGCCAGCCCGCGCGCGGTCAGCGCGGCGATCAGGCCGGTGGCGATGGTGGTCTTGCCGGCGCCCGAGGAGGGCGCCGCGACGACGAGACGGGGGATGTCCATGCGGCTCTCAGTGCTCTCCGGCTACCACTCGATGCCGCGCTGGCCCTTGCGGCCGGCGTCCATCGGGTGCTTGACCTTGGTCATCTCGGTGACCAGGTCGGCGAACGCGGTCAGCGCCTCCGGTGCGTACCGGCCGGTGATGACGACATGCTGGCTGCCCGGGCGGTCCTTCAGCACGGCCACCACCTCCTCCGGGTCGACCCAGCCCCAGTGCATCGGGTAGGTGAACTCGTCCAGCACGTAGAAGCGGTAGGTCTGCGCGGCGAGGTCGCGCTTGACCTGCTCCCAGCCCTCCTTGGCCGCCGCCTCGCTGTCCATCTCCATCGCGCCGGTGCGCTGGATCCACGACCAGCCGGACCCCATCTTGTGCCAGTCGACGGTGCCGCCCTCGCCGGAGGCGCCGAGCACCCGCAGCGCGTTCTCCTCGCCCACCTTCCACTTGGCGGACTTCACGAACTGGAACACCCCGACCGGCCAGCCCTGGTTCCAGGCGCGCAGCGCCATCCCGAAGGCGGCGGTGGACTTGCCCTTCCCGGGCCCGGTGTGCACGGCGGTGATCGGCAGGGTACGACGCTGACGGGTCGTCAGGCCGTCGTCGGGGACGCTCTCGGGGACACCCTTGGGCATGTCGGCTCAGGCCGCCTTTCGCGCTGCGTTGGTGGTCGGACGGTTCTCGCGGACGAGCGAGGCGACGCCGTCGGCGCGCAGCTCGTCCAGGGTCACGGTGGTGGCCCGCAGCCGGCCGGCCAGGGTGCGCGCCAGGCCGAGCCGGACGGGGCCGGACTCGCAGTCCAGCACCACGCCCGCCACGCCCTGCGCGGCCAGCAGCCCGGCCGCCCGGTGCGACTGCGCGACGGCGTCCCGGCCGCCGCCGGTGGCCCGCCCGTCGGTCACCACGACCAGCAGCGGGCGGCGGTCCGGGTCGCGCAGCCGCTCGACCCGCAGCACCTCGTGGGCCCGCAGCAGGCCGGCCGCCAGCGGGGTGCGCCCGCCGGTGGGCAGCGACTCCAGCCGGGCCGCGCCGACCTCCACCGAGGAGGTGGGCGGCAGCGCCAGCTCGGCCGAGGCGCCCCGGAAGGTGATCATGCCGATCTTGTCGCGGCGCTGGTAGGCGTCCATCAGCAGCGACAGCACCGCGCCCTTGACGGCGGTCATCCGCTGCCGGGCCGCCATCGAACCGGAGGCGTCCACCACGAACAGCACCAGGTTGGACTCCCGGCCCTGGCGCACCTGCTCGCGGAAGTCGTCCTTGTGCAGCACCAGCGCGCGCGAGGACCGCCCGCGCGCCACCTGGTGCGGGGCGGCGGCGCGCAGCGTGGCGCTCAGGTGCAGCCGGGCGAGCCGGCCGCGCGGGCGGCGGGCCCGGACGGTGTGGCCGCCGTCGGTCTCGGCGGGGGAGCGGCGGCCCTGGGCGCCGCGCCCGGTGCCGTCCACCGCGAACAGCCGGGTGCGGTACGGGTCGCCGGCCGCGACCGGCGCCGACTCCCGGGCGGGGGAGGGGTGCTGGGCCGGGACGGGCTGCGGGGCGGCGCCGTCCGGCCCGTCGGCCGGGTCGGCCGGCTCCAGCGGCGGGCCGTCGGGGCCCGAGGGCTCCGGCGCGCGGCCGCCCCCACCGCCGTCGGGGCCGCCGTCCTGCGGGCCGTCGCCGTCCGGACCGCCTTCCGGGTCCGGGTCGTCCCCGGGGCCCTCGGCGTCCGCGGGCGCGGGCCGGGGCTGCGGCTCCTGCTCGGCGTGCTCCTCCAGCACCCGGTCGAGCTGCTCCTCGTCCAGCCCGGGCGCGTCGAAGGGGTTGCGCCGCCGGCGGTGCGGCAGCGCCAGCCGGGCGGCCGTGCGGACGTCCTCCGTCAGCACCTCGGTGCGCCCCGCCCAGGCGGCCAGCGCGACGGCGGTGCGCGCCATCACGATGTCCGCGCGCAGCCCGTCCACCTCGAACGCCGCGCAGACGGCGGTGATCTGGCGCAGCGCCGCGTCGGTCAGCTCCACCTGCGCCAGCAGGTCGCGCGCGGCGGTGATCCGGGCCGCCAGCGCGCGTTCGTCCTCGGCGAAGCGGGCGGCGAACGCGGCCGGGTCGGCGTCGTGGGCGAGCCGGCGGCGCACCACCTCGGCGCGCTCGGCCGGCTCCCGGGTCGCGGCGATCTCCACCGTCAGGCCGAACCGGTCGAGCAGCTGCGGCCGCAGCTCGCCCTCCTCCGGGTTCATCGTGCCGACCAGCAGGAAGCGCGCCGCGTGCCGCACCGAGACGCCCTCGCGCTCCACGTAGGAGCGGCCCATCGCGGCGGCGTCCAGCAACAGGTCCACCACGTGGTCCTGGAGCAGGTTCACCTCGTCGATGTAGAGCACGCCGCGGTGCGCCTGGGCGAGCAGGCCCGGCTCGTAGGCCTTGACGCCCTCGGCGAGCGCCCGCTCCAGGTCCAGCGAGCCGACGATGCGGTCCTCGGAGACGCCGACCGGCAGCTCGACCAGCCGGGCCGGGCGCTCGGAGGAGGACGGCGCGCCGGCGTGCGGGCCGTCCGGGCACTGCGGGTCCGGCGCCGCCGGATCGCAGGCGAAGCGGCAGCCGTCGAGGGTCGCGATGGACGGCAGCAGCCCGGCCAGCGCGCGCACCATGGTCGACTTGGCGGTGCCCTTCTCGCCGCGCACCAGCACCCCGCCGACGGCGGGGGAGACGGCGTTCAGCAACAGGCCGAGCCGCAGGTCGGCCATGCCGACGATCGCGGTGAACGGGTAACGGACGTCAGTCATGCATGCTCCCAGGGGCCCCGGGCGCAAGGAACGGCAGCGATCCGGCCGCCGGCACCCCGCCCTCGATCAGCTTCCACAACGCGTCGGTGTCCGCGTGCTCCTCGATCAGCTCGCCCAGCCGGTCCAGCCGGGCCTCCCGCGCGGCCGCGAAGGAGGTGTCCGGCGCGGGCACGAACGCCCGGCCGGCGGCCGCCGCGACCTCGCGCAGCAGCGCGCGCCGGAAGCCGTCGTTCTCCAGCGCGCCGTGCCAGGTGGTTCCCCACACCGAGCCCAGCCGACAGCCGTCCAGGAAGGGTGTCCCGCCCTCCACCGTGACGACGCCGTGATGGATCTCGTAGCCCTCGACCCGCTCCCCGTAGGCCTCGCCGACGGGCCGGCCGAGCACCTTCTCCGCGCCGAACCGCACCCGCGTCGGCAGCAGCCCGAGGCCGTCCACCGCGCCCGCCTTCGACTCGACCTCGTCCACGATCGAGTGCGCCAGCATCTGGTAGCCGCCGCAGACGCCGAGCAGCGGCTGCCCGGCCGCCGCCCGTGCCCTCAGCACCGGCTCCAGGCCGCGTTCGCGCAGCCAGGCGAGGTCCGCGACGGTGGCCCGGGTTCCGGGCAGCACGACGAGGTCGGCGTCGGCCAGCTCCTCCGGGCGGGTGGCCCAGCGGACCAGCACGCCGGGCTCCTGGGCGAGCGCGTCCAGGTCGGTGAAGTTGGACAGCCGGGGGAAGCGCAGCACGGCCACCCGCAGCACGTCCGCGCCGAGCGGGCCGCGCGCGGCGGTCCGGTCGACGACGGTGGACAGGTCGAGCGAGTCCTCGGCGTCCAGCCACAGGTCCGCCAGCATCGGCAGGGTGCCCAGCACCGGACGGCCGGTCAGCCCGCGCAGCATCTCCAGGCCCGGGGCGAGCAGCCGCGCGTCGCCGCGGAACTTGTTGACGAACCAGCCCGCCACATGCCGCTGGTCCTCGGCCGACAGCAGGGCCAGGGTCCCGTACATCGCCGCGAACACCCCGCCGCGGTCGATGTCGCCGACCACCACGACCGGCAGTCCGGCGGCGGTGGCCAGGCCCATGTTGGCGATGTCGCGGTCGCGCAGGTTGATCTCGGCGGGCGATCCCGCGCCCTCGCAGACCACCACGTCGAAGCGCCGGCGCAGGTCCGCCAGGCACTCCAGGGCGCGTTCCAGCAGCACCGGCTTGCGCTCGCGGTAGTCCAGCGCGCCGACCTCGGCGACCGGCCGGCCCAGCAGCACCACCTGGCTGCGGCCGTCGGCCCCGGGCTTGAGCAGCACCGGGTTCATCGCCGCCTCCGGCTCCACCCGGGCCGCCTGCGCCTGCATCGCCTGCGCGCGGCCGATCTCGGCGCCGTCGGCGGTGACGAAGGAGTTCAGCGACATGTTCTGCGCCTTGAACGGCGCGACGGCGACACCCTGCCGGGCCAGCCAGCGGCAGATGCCCGCGGTGACCACGCTCTTGCCGGCGTCCGAGGTCGTCCCGGCGACCAGCAGCGCCTTGCTCATGCCCCACTCCTCCGCATCCCGCCCAGGGCCGCCCGGAGCAGCAGGTGCCCGGCGACCGTCGTACCCAGCGCCAGCGCGCTCACCCGCCGGGAGAGCACACAGGCCCGTTCGATGTCGTCCACCCCGACCGGCCGCAGCTCCCCGCCCAGCACGGGGCGGTGCTCCACCCGTTCGCCGTAGCGCAGCGTCCCGCCGAGGCGCACGCCCACCGCGCCGGCGAACGCCGACTCGGCCTGCCCGGCGTTCGGGCTGGGGTGCGCCGAGCCGTCGCGCCGCCAGACCCGCCAGGCGGTGCGCGGTTCGGGGGCGGCGGCCACCGTGAGCAGCGCGGTCAGCCGCGCGCCGGGCCAGCCCGCCACGTCGTCCAGCCGCGCCGAGGCCCAGCCGAACCGGGCGTAGCGGGGCGAGCGGTGACCGACCATCGCGTCCAGGGTGTTCACCGCGCGGAACGCCAGCAGGCCGGGGGTGCCCGCGAGGCCGCCCCAGAGCAGGGCGTTGACCACGGCGTCGGCGGTGTTCTCGGCCACCGACTCGACGACCGCGCGGGCCAGCTGCTGCTCGTCCAGCGCGCTCGGATCGCGTCCGCACAGGTGCGGCAGCCGCTCCCGGGCCGCCGTCAGGTCACCGGCCGCCAGCGAACGGCCGATGGTGCGGGCCTCCCGGGTCAGCGAGGTGCCGCCGAGCACCGTCCAGGTCGCGGCGGCGGCGAGGGCGGCCCGGGCGGGCGGGCGGCGGGCCAGCAGCCGGTCGGCGGCGAGGGCGCCGGCCGCGACGGTGCCCACGGCCAGGGCGGTGAAGGCGGTTCCGGCGGCGCGGTGGTCGCGCCAGAGCAGGCGTTCCAGCCGGGCGGCGGCGGTGCCGAAGCCGGCCACCGGGTGGCCGCGGCGCGGGTCGGCGAACCGGGCGTCGGCCAGGTACCCGGCCACCGCGCCGGCGCCGAAGGCGGCGGCCCGGGTCAACGGGCGCACGGCAGGGCGCAGCATCGCGTGCGTGTCCTCACTCAGGGTCCGCGCCCTGGATCGACGAACCGGGGGCGAGAGTCTCCTGGCTTCCGGGTCGAACGCACCTCCCGGGCCTTCCAGCGGCTTCTGACGGCCCGCCGTGGCGTGTTCCGGTCGTGCTCCCCGGTGACAGTGGCGGGACCGCGCCGGACTCGCACCGGCTTCCTCTGCATGCCTCCGTATTGGCTGAAGGATCCCATCACGGGCCCGAACCGGGAGTCAACCGAGGTCGTCGGGGGTGTTGGTCACACGCCGGGCCGTCCCGCCGCGCCGCTGTGACTTTCCTCCCGGAACTACCCGTACGGCCGTGTCCTGCTGGCCTCCCTGCGCCCGCGCGAGTGGACTGAGGGTGGGTCGGGGCGGCGAGACCGGACACCGAGCCAGACACCGAGCACCGGGGAGCGAGTATGCGTTGGGGAATCGCGGCCACCGTGGCGGCCGCCGCCGTCGGCACCGGGGCCGCCGTCCTGGTGATCGGCCGCCGGGCGTCCGAGCGGATGGTCCGCCCGGCCGGGGCCGCCCGCGTGCGGACCGGCCCGGTGCGCGTCCAGGCCCTCGGCGCGGGGCGGGTCACCTTCACCCGCACGCCGGTGAGCGAGCGCCCCGGCCGCTGGGCCGTCGAGTGGGGCGAGGACGGCCATGCGGTCGTCGAGGAGGTCCTGCACCGTGACGAGAAGGGGGTCACCCGCCGGCTGGTGCGCGCCGACCGGGGCACCCTCGCCCCCGGCACCGAGGTCCGCTTCACCCCCCGCGTCCACCTCGGCGACCCGGGCCGGGCGCTCGGGCTGCCGTTCGCCGAGACCGCCGTCGAGGGCGAGCTCGGCGCGATGCCCGCCTGGCGGCTGGGCGGCAAGCGGGGCACCTGGGTGGTCCTGGTGCACGGGCCGGACGCCGACCGGGCCCAGACCCTGCCCGTCCTCCCCGAGCTGCAGCGCCTCGGCCTGCCCGCCCTGGTCGTCACCTACCGCGGCGACGCCGGCGCCCCCGCCTCCCCGGACGGCCTCGGCCACTTCGGCGAGACCGAGTGGCGGGACGTCGAGGCGGCGGTGCGCACCGCCCTGGACGCCGGCGCGGGCCGGGTCGTGCTCCACGGCTGGTCGCTCGGCGCCACGATGGCCCTGCACACCGCCGCCCGCTCGGACCTCGCCCCCGCGATCAGCAGCCTGGTCCTGGACTCGCCGGTGCTGGACTGGCCGGCCACCGCCCGCCGGGGCGCGGCCCGCTCCGGCTTCCGGGGCGCGGCCGCCGAACTGGGCGCGCTCGCGGCGCAGGGCCGCACCGGCGTGGATCTGGCCGACTTCGCCCGCATCGCCGAGGGGACCGGCCTGCGGGTGCCGACCCTGGTGCTGCACGGCCCGGACGACCCGGTGGCCCCGTTCGCCGCGGCCGAGCGGCTGGCCCGCCGCCGACCGGACGTGGTCAACCTCCAGGCCTTTCCCGGGGGTGATCACGCAGCGCTGTGGAACACCGCCCCGGACCGCTATGCCGAGACCCTGCGCCGCTGGCTCACTCCGTTCTGCTGAGCCGTTCCGATCCCCCCCTCGCGTGGAATTCCGCGGCGCACCCGTTCTTCGTGGCATGGACCCGCCACAAGGATCAGGCCAGTCGGTTTGGCCTCTGTTGCCCGATCTTGTCGAGCCCCCGCGCCCCCCGCCCGCCCCCCGCGGACAACCGGATGTGACAGATGGCCGGTACAAGGGGAAGACTGCTCGACGTGACGTCTCGGAATCCGCGCGACCGTGATGCCCCGCTCCCGCCGACGATCGGTACCGGTGCGACGGTGACCCGTCTCCCCGGAACGGCCCACCGCCCCGCCGGCGCCAGGCCGGGGGCCCCGGGCGTACCCCGCCGACGAGGCCCCGCCCCCGCACCCGGCCGTGGCCGGGTCCCCGTGCCGGAGGGCTTCCCCGCCCCCGCCGAACTCGCCCCGCTGGCCCGCCGCATGCTGGTCGACGCCGTCCGGATCGCCCGCTGGGCCGGCGAGCTCGACGAGGTCGACAAGCGCGGCGAGCTGCTCCCCGACGACGCCCGCGCCGCCGGCCGCGCCCTCGCCATGACGGTGGGCGCCGCCGCCAAGGCGTGGGGCCAGGCCCTGCTGGTCGGCCTGGTCGAGGCCCGGGACGGCGGTGCCGGCCCCGGCTGGCGCCTGCACGCCTGGGAACACGACGACGAGGCGGTGGTCCGCGGCTGGTCGGCCCTGTTCGACGCCTGGACGCTGCTCGCCCCGGTGCCGCCCGCCGCCCTGCGCGGCGTCTTCGCGGTGCTCGCCGGGCAGGCCGTCGACCAGGCCCCGCAGCTGCTCTCCTTCCTCCACCTGGTGGACGGCCCGGTGGCCGACATCGAGCTGCTGGAGCTGCTGCGGCGCGGCCTGGACGAGCGCCGGGTCGGCGGCGGCGAGGGCGCCTTCGGCCTCTCGCCGGTCCCGCACGCGGCCTCCGCCGTCTCCGCCGTCCGCGGCACCTGCCGCGAGCCGCAGATCGACACCCCGGCCTCGCCCGCCGACGTCGCCGCCGTCCTGGACTGGATGCTGGACGGCCTGGCCGCCGTCGGCGCGCTGACCCGCCGGGACAACGCGGCCGAGCTCTCCCCGCTCGGGAACTGGGCGGTGCGGGCCAAGCTGGAGGAGATCTGCACCGTCGCGCAGACCGCCGCCGGCCACATCGAGCAGAGCGCGCTGGAGCTGCTGAGCGCCTGCGCCGACTACTCGCCCGGCCCGGCCCGCGCCGAGTACCGGGCCTGGCTGGCCGCCCGCCCGGCCGACCGGGCGGTGGCCGAGCTGCTGGAGGCCGCGCAGGGCGAGGACGCGCTGGTGCGCGGCCTGGCCTTCGAGGCGCTGCGGGTGGCCGGCGTGACCGCCGAGCAGGCCGTCCGGGCCGCCGTCGACGAGCCGGTGCTGCGCCCCTACGCGCTGCTCTGGCTGGCCGAGCGCTCGGACGAAGGGGTCTCCCCGGCCGATGTGCTGGGCGCGGAGGACGCCGCCTGGCTCTGGGTGGACACCGCCGCGGCGGTGCTCGACCACGGGGAGACGGAACTGCTCGTCGGCCATGTCGAGGGCGCCTCGGCCGGCGACCCGGTGCGGCTGTTCGCCCGGGCCCGGCAGTCCGGGCACCCGCGGGCGGCCTCGGTGCTGACCGCCGTCTCCGGCGTCCACCCGGACCCGGGCGTGGCCCGGGCGGCCCGCCGCTCGGCCTTCAGCGTCCACCGCGGCGGCGCGTAGCCCCGCACGGCGCGCAGGACATGCGCAAGGGCCCGGCTCCCCTCGGGGAGCCGGGCCCTTGCGCATGTCCTGCGGCCGTCAGCCGATCCGCGACTCCGCGCGGCGCGCCCGGACGTCGCCGACCTTCTGCCCCACCTTGCGGCGGATGACCAGCAGCGGCGCCATCGCGGCGAGCGCGATCTGTGCGAACGCGCCGATGTGCAGCAGGTTGTCGCCGCCCGGCAGGCCGGTCGCCCAGGCCGCCAGGCAGCCGATCGAGACGACGATCCAGCAGAGCGTCGCGGTGGCCAGCAGCCCCTGCGGCTTCGGGTACTCGATCCGGCTGACCATCAGGTACGCCGCGCCGAAGATGGCGAGCAGACCGGGCAGGAAGGGCGGGTCGAGCAGCACGATGGCGATCACCGTCATTGCGCCCATCGGGCAGGGCATGCCCTGGAACACCCCGGGCCGCATCTTCACGGCGGAGAAGCGGGCGAGCCGCAGCACCACCGCCAGCAGCACGGTCAGCGCGATCAGCGCGGAGAGCCGGCTGTTGGAGCCCGGGGAGACCATGCCCCAGACCGCCACGAAGTAGGCCGGGGCGATCCCGAAGCTGATCAGGTCGGCGAGGTTGTCGAGCTCGGCGCCGAGCGCGGAGGAACGCAGCTTGCGCGCCACCAGCCCGTCGAACAGGTCGCACATCGAGCCGATCAGCAGCAGCGTCACCGCCGTGGCGGCGCTGTGCTTGTCCGGCGCGGCGTCCGGGTTGGTGATGTGCGGGACGAGCACCCCGGTGGTGATCGAGTAGATCGCCAGGAAGCCGCAGACGGCGTTGCCGAGGGTGAGGAAGTCGGCGGTGGACAGGTGCTGCGGCGAGCGCGGCGCGCGCAGCTCGCGGTCGCGGGCCCAGCGGCGGCGGCGCAGGGCCGTCTCCTCGTCGTCGAGGCCGACGATCGTCTCAGGATCAGTCACGGTCAAGGCGTGTCACCCCGGCGGTGGTCTTCTGGCCGACCTCGACGCCGACCTCGACGCCGGCCGGCAGGTAGGTGTCGACCCGGGACCCGAACCGGATCAGACCGATCCGCTCGCCCTGTTCGACCTTGGTACCGGCGTCCACGTACGGCACGATGCGGCGCGCCACGGCGCCCGCGATCTGCACCATCTCGATGTCGCCGAGCTCGGTGTCGAAGTGCCAGACGACCCGCTCGTTCTGGTCGCTGTCCTTGTTGAACGCGGGCACGAAGCCACCGGGCACGTGCTCGACGGAGGTCACCGTGCCGGGCAGCGGGGCCCGGTTCACGTGGACGTTGAGCGGGCTCATGAAGATCGCCACGCGGGTCCGGCCGTCCGGCCACGCGTCGATGCTCTGGACCACGCCGTCGGCGGGGGAGATCACTCTGCCCGTGCCGATCTCACGCTCGGGGTCGCGGAAGAACCACAGCATGCCGGCGCCGAGCGCACAGGCGGGTACCGCCGCCAGGGCCCACGCGCCGTTGCGCCGGGTGAGGGCGGTGGTCACGGCGGCCGTGGCGAGGGTGGGGACGAACCAGGGGGTGGCTCCGCGCGCGATGGTCACGCGGGGCCGACGACCGGCCGTCGTGGCTGCGAGGGCATCGCGGTCCGTGACGGAGGTGTGAGGGGACGGGCTGATGGGCATCGAAGACCTTTGTCGCGGGGGATCATGGCCGCTGGACGGGGGCCACCGCGGGATCGGGTAAGAGAGGGACGTCTGCTGTCCCGGTGGATGCTATCGGGACCAGCCGGTGGGTGGGCAACCCGCCTGCTCGTCAGGTGACCTGGCGGAGGCGCAGTCGCGCCCCTCCTCTACGACCGTAGCTGGCCCCGCTCCGGTTCCCAAGGGACCGGGCGAAGCTGGTGACTCATGTCTCAACCGTGCCCGGCGGGCCGGTGCGGAGCTGCCCGCCGGGCACCCGCGGGGGACCCGGCGAGGGCATGCCGAAGCGGCCACAGGGCGTGTGACAGCAGCTGTACGCCCTGTGGCCGCTTCGGTGGGCCGTGCCGGACCCGTTCGGCGGACCAGGCCGGGCGGGCGGGGGCACGGCGGGTGCCGGGACGGGCCCGCACGCCCGTCGTCCGGCGGCTCTCCGGGCCCGCGGATCACTCCGCGATGCGGTACTCCTCCAGCAGCCGGCGCCCGACGATCATCTTCTGGATCTCCGCAGTACCTTCACCGATCAGCAGCATCGGGGCCTCCCGGTAGAGCCGCTCGATCTCGTACTCCTTGGAGAAGCCGTAGCCGCCGTGGATGCGGAAGGCGTCCTCGACGACCTCCTTGCAGTACTCGGAGGCCAGGTACTTGGCCATGCCCGCCTCCAGGTCGTTGCGCTCGCCGCCGTCCTTCTTGCGGGCGGCCATGACCATCATCTGGTGGGCGGCCTCGACCTTGGTGGCCATCTCGGCGAGCTTGAACTGGATCGCCTGGTGTTCGGCGATCCGCTTGCCGAAGGTGGTGCGCTGCTGGGCGTAGGCGATGCCCAGCTCGAAGGCCCGGCGGGCGACGCCGCAGCCGCGCGCGGCCACGTTGACCCGGCCGACCTCGACGCCGTCCATCATCTGGTAGAAGCCGCGGCCGGGGACCCCGCCGAGGATCCGGTCGGCCGGGACGCGGACGTCCTGGAGGACCAGCTCGGTGGTGTCGACGCCCTTGTAGCCCATCTTCTCGATCTTGCCGGGCACGGTGAGGCCGGGGACGGCCGGGTTCGGCCCGAAGCCCGGCGTCTTCTCGATCAGGAAGGTGGTCATGTTCTTGTAGGGGGTGGAGCCGCCCTCGTCGGTCTTGCACAGCACCGCGACCAGGGTGGAGGTGCCGCCGTTGGTGAGCCACATCTTCTGGCCGTTGAGGACGTAGAAGTCCCCGCCCCCGGCGTCCCGCACGCCCTTGGTGGTGATCGCGGCGACGTCGGAGCCGAGGCCGGGCTCGGACATCGAGAAGGCGCCGCGGATCTCGCCGGCGGCCATCCTCGGGAGGAAGTGGTCCTTCTGCTCCTGGGTGCCGTGGGCGTTGATCATGTGCGCCACGATGAAGTGGGTGTTGACGATGCCGGAGACGGACATCCAGCCGCGGGCGATCTCCTCCACCACCAGGGCGTAGGTGAGCAGCGACTCGCCGAGGCCGCCGTACTCCTCGGGGATGGTCAGGCCGAAGAGGCCGAGCTGCTTCATGCCCTCGACGATCGCGGCCGGGTACTCGTCCTTGTGCTCCAGCTCGGTCGCGACCGGGATGATCTCCTTGTCGACGAACTCGCGCACGGTGGCGAGGATGTCCCGCTGGATCTCGGTGAGGCCGTCGGTCTGTGCGAGGCGTCCCATCGTGCGGCTCCTGTCATGCCTGAGGGAAAAGAGGAGTGGGGGGGCGTGGGTGGACGGGGGCTCCGCGGGCGTGGCTTCCGCGGAGCCCCCGTGAACCGGGTGGGGGCACGGCCGATGACGGCGGCCGGCCCGTCCGGGGCTCGGGGGGGGGGGGGGGCTCAGCCGAGGGGGGCGGGGCGGCCGGGCTGCTCGCCGCCGCGCGCCTCGGTGTAGGCCGCGGTCGGCACCATCACCTTGCGGCGGAAGATGCAGACGACCGTGCCGTCCTGCTTGTAGCCCGTGGTCTCGACGTACACGATGCCGCGGTCGTCCTTGGACTTGGACGGCCACTTGTCGAGCACCGTGGTCTCGCCGTAGACCGTGTCGCCGTGGAAGGTCGGCGCGACGTGCCGCAGCGACTCGATCTCCAGGTTGGCGATCGCCTTGCCGGAGACGTCCGGGACGGACATGCCGAGCAGCAGCGAGTAGACGTAGTTGCCCACCACCACGTTCCGGCCGAAGTCGGTCGTCCGCTCCGCGTAATTGCTGTCCAGGTGGAGCGGGTGGTGGTTCATGGTGAGGAGGCAGAAGAGGTGGTCGTCGTACTCGGTGACCGTCTTGCCGGGCCAGTGCTTGTACACCGCGCCGACCTCGAACTCCTCGTAGGTGCGTCCGAACTGCATGGGTCAGTGCTCCTTGGGGTCGGCGTTCTCAGGCCTGCGGGGGCTCGAAGGCGGAGGTGCGCCGCAGGCCCGCGGCGCGGCCCTTGCCGGAGATGACCAGCGCCATCTTGCGGCTGGCCTCGTCGATCATCTCGTCGCCGAGCATCGCCGAGCCCTTGAAGCCGCCGGCCTCGGAGGTGCACCAGTCGTAGGCGTCGAGGATCAGCTCGGCGTGGTCGTAGTCCTCCTGGGAGGGCGAGAAGATCTCGTTGGCGGCGGCGACCTGGTCCGGGTGGAGCACCCACTTGCCGTCGAAGCCCAGCGCGGCGGCGCGCCCGGCCACCTCGCGGTAGCCCTCCTGGTTGCGGATCTGGAGGTAGGGGCCGTCGATCGCCTGGAGGTCGTGGGCGCGGGCGGCCATCAGGATGCGCATCAGGATGTAGTGGTAGGCGTCGGCCGGGTAGCCGGGCGGCTGCTCGCCGACCACCAGCGACTTCATGTTGATCGAGGCCATGAAGTCGGCCGGGCCGAAGATGATGGTCTCCAGCCGGGGCGAGGCCTGGGCGATGGCGTCGACGTTGATCAGGCCCTTGGCGTTCTCGATCTGCGCCTCGATGCCGATCCGGCCGGCCTCGAAGCCCATGGTCTTCTCGATCTGGGTGAGCAGCAGGTCGAGCGCCTTCACCTGCTCGGCGTCCTGGACCTTGGGCAGCATGATGCAGTCGAGGTTCTGACCGGCGCCCTCGACGACGGTGATCACGTCGCGGTAGGTCCAGTGGGTGGTCCAGTCGTTGACCCGCACCACGCGGGTCTTGCCGCCCCAGTCGCCGTTGTTCAGCGCGTCGACGATGCTGTGCCGGGCGCTCTCCTTGACCAGCGGGGCGCAGGCGTCCTCCAGGTCGAGGAAGACCTGGTCGGCGGGCAGGCCCTGGGCCTTCTCCAGGAAGCGCGGGTTGCTGCCGGGCACGGCCAGGCAGGAGCGGCGCGGGCGCAGGCGGTTCGTCGTCATCAGAGGGTGGTCCTTCCGGGGGTCAGCTGGTCGTGGCGGCCGGGGCGGGCGTCCAGGGCTGGAGCCTGTTGGCCAGCCGGATCTCGTCCACGATCCGGCCGATGATGGTCGTGATGCCGAAGTCCTTCGGGGTGAACACGGCGGCGACGCCGGCGGCCTTGAGGGCCTCGCCGTCCGCTGCCGGGATGATGCCACCCACGATCACCGGGACATCCTCCACCCCGGCCCGGCGCAGCCGGTGCAGCACGTCCGGGACCAGCTCGCCGTGGGCGCCGGAGAGGATCGACAGGCCCACGCAGTGGACGTCCTCGGCGACGGCGGCCGAGACGATCTGCTCGGGGGTGAGCCGGATGCCCTGGTAGACCACCTCGAACCCGGCGTCGCGGGCCCGGACGGCGATCTGCTCGGCGCCGTTGGAGTGCCCGTCGAGGCCGGGCTTGCCGACCAGCAGCCGCAGCTTGCCGGTGCCCAGCTCGGCGGCGGTCGCGGCGACGGCCTCGCGGACCGCGGCCAGCTCGCCGCCGGGCTCGGCGGCGACCGCGACCGGGGCGCCGCCGACGCCGGTGGGGGCGCGGTACTCGCCGAACACCTCGCGCAGGGCGAAGGCCCACTCGCCGGTGGTGACCCCGGCGCGGGCGCAGGCCAGGGTGGCCGGCACGAGGTTCTCGTCGGTCGCGGCGACGGCCTTGAGCCGCTCCAGGGCGGCCAGCGCGGCGGCCTCGTCGCGCCGGCCGCGCCAGGCCTCCAGGGAGGCCAGCACGGACTGCTCGGAGGCCGGGTCGACGACCATGATCGCGGTGTCGAGGTCGGCCGTCAGCGGGCTCTCCTCGGTGGTCTCGAAGCAGTTCACCCCGACGATCCGGTCCTCGCCGGACTCGATCCGGGCCCGCCGGGCGGCGTGCGAGGCGACCAGGGCGGCCTTCAGGTAGCCGGACTCCACGGCCGGGATGACCCCGCCCATCCCCAGCACCTTGGCGATCTCCGTCTCGGCGCCGGCCAGCAGCTCGGCGGTCTTGGCCTCGACCACCTCGGAGCCGGCGAAGATGTCCTCGTACTCCAGCAGGTCGGACTCGAAGGCCAGCACCTGCTGGATCCGCAGCGACCACTGCTGGTCCCACGGGCGGGGCAGGCCGAGCGCCTCGTTCCACGCGGGCAGCTGCACGGCGCGGGCACGGGCGTCCTTGGAGAGGGTGACGGCGAGCATCTCCAGCACGATCCGCTGGACGTTGTTCTCCGGCTGCGCCTCGGTCAGGCCGAGCGAGTTGACCTGCACGCCGTAGCGGAAGCGGCGCTGCCTGGGGTCCTCGACGCCGTACCGCTCGCGGGTGATCCTCTCCCAGAGCCGGCCGAAGGCCCGCATCTTGCACATCTCCTCGACGAAGCGCACCCCGGCGTTGACGAAGAAGGAGATCCGGGCGACGACCTCGCCCATCCGCTCGGCCGGCACCTGGCCGGAGTCGCGGACGGCGTCCAGCACCTCGATCGCCGTGCACATCGCGAAGGCGATCTCCTGGACCGGGGTGGCCCCGGCCTCCTGGAGGTGGTAGCTGCAGATGTTGATCGGGTTCCACTTCGGGATGTTCCCGACCGTGTAGGCGATCATGTCGGTGATCAGGCGCACCGAGGGGCCGGGCGGGAAGACGTGCGTCCCGCGCGAGAGGTACTCCTTGACGATGTCGTTCTGGGTGGTGCCGGTGAGCTCGGCGATGTCGGCGCCCTGCTCCTCGGCGACCACCTGGTAGAGCGCCAGCAGCCACATCGCGGTGGCGTTGATGGTCATCGAGGTGTTGGTCCGTTCGAGCGGGATGCCGTCGAACAGGGTCCGCATGTCGCCGACGTGGCCGACCGGCACGCCGACCCGGCCGACCTCGCCGCGGGCGAGGACGTGGTCGGAGTCGTAGCCGGTCTGGGTCGGCAGGTCGAACGCCACCGAGAGGCCGGTCTGGCCCTTGGCCAGGTTCCGCCGGTACAGCGCGTTGGAGTCCTCGGCGGTGGAGTGCCCGGCGTAGGTGCGCATCAGCCAGGGCCGGTCGCGCTTCTGATCGCTCATCAGGTGTCGTGTCCTGTTCCTCAGATGTCCCGGCCGGGCCGGACGGTGCGCTCGTCGAGCTCGCGGAACAGGTTGATGGCCGGCAGGTGCCGGGCGCGCAGCTCGGCGTCGCGCACGCCCAGGCCCTCCTCGGGGGCCAGGCAGAGCACGCCGACCTTGCCCTGGTGCTTGTTGTGGTGCACGTCGAGCGCCGCCTGCCCGGTCTGCTCCAGCGGGTACACCTTGGAGACGGTCGGGTGGATCTTCCCCTTGGCGATCAGCCGGTTGGCCTCCCAGGCCTCGCGGTAGTTGGCGAAGTGCGAGCCGACGATCCGCTTCAGCGACATCCACAGGTAGCGGTTGTCGTACTGGTGCATGAAGCCGGAGGTGGAGGCGCAGGTGACGATGGTGCCGCCCTTGCGGGTGACGTAGACGCTCGCGCCGAAGGTCTCCCGGCCCGGGTGCTCGAAGACGATGTCGACGTCCTCGCCGCCGGTCAGCTCGCGGATCCGGCCGCCGAGCCGCTTCCACTCGCGCGGGTCCTGGGTCTGCTCGTCCTTCCAGAACCGGTAGCCCTCGGCGGAGCGGTCGATGATCGCCTCGGCGCCCATCGCCCGGCAGAGGTCGGCCTTCTGCGGGCTGGAGACGACGCAGATCGGGGTGGCGCCGCCGGCCAGCGCGTACTGGGTGGCGTAGGAGCCGAGGCCGCCGCTGGCGCCCCAGATCAGCACGTTGTCGCCCTGCTTCATGCCGGCGCCGTTCTGCGAGACCAGCTGGCGGTAGGCGGTGGAGTTGACCAGGCCGGGGGAGGCGGCCTCCTCCCAGGTCAGGTGGGCGGGCTTGGGCATCAGCTGGTTGGTCTTCACCAGGGCCAGCTGGGCGAGTCCGCCGAAGTTGGTCTCGAAGCCCCAGATCCGCTGCTCCGGGTCCATCATCGTGTCGTTGTGGCCGTCGGAGGACTCCAGCTCGACCGAGAGGCAGTGCGCGACCACCTCGTCGCCCGGCTTCCAGGCGTTGACCCCGGCGCCGGTGCGCAGCACCACGCCGGCGAGGTCGGAGCCGACGACGTGGTACGGCAGGTCGTGGCGCTTGGTCAGCGGGGAGAGCCGGCCGTAGCGCTCCAGGAAGCCGAAGGTGGAGACCGGCTCGAAGATCGAGCTCCACACGGTGTTGTAGTTCACGGCGCTCGCCATCACGGCGACCAGGGCCTCGCCGGGGCCCAGTTCGGGCAGCGGGACCTCGTCGAGGTGGAGGGACTCGCGGGGGTCCTTGTCGCGGCTGGCGAGGCCGGCGAACATCTGTTCCTCGTCCTTGTGGAGCGTCACCGCCCGGTAGGACTCCGGCAGCTTCACGTGGGCGAAGTCCGCCGTGGTGCTGTCGGGGCTGAGGATCGCGTCGAGGATTTCCTTCATGGCTGCCTCCGAAGGCGTACCTGTGTGAGGGCACAGGGCGTCTGGGGGAGCCGGGAGCGGACACCGGCTTCGAGGAACGGGGTGGTGGGTGGGTGGCTGGTGGGCCTGCGCTGAGGTGCTTCGCTCCCGGGGGTGGGGGGAGCGCCGGTACGACGGCGCGCCGAGGTGGGAGCCGCGGCGCCGCGACTGGTGGGTAACAAGGTAGTGGCACCCTGTGCCACTCGTAAAGACACGGCGTGCCAGCAATTCCGGCCGGCCGCGACCCCCGCCGCGCCGTCGCCGGCGGGTATGGCGAGGGCCCGTGCCGATCGCTCGGCACGGGCCCGGAAAACTGCGCTGACCTGCTGGAACCCTGGCTCTCAGGCCCGCTTGGCGCCCTCCAGGGCGGCCCGTACGGCGTCCACCACGACGTCCAGCGGGGCGTCCGTCCGGGCGACTGTGATGAGCACCTCACCTCCGGGGCTGGCACTCAGTGCGCTCGCCGTCGCGGCTTCCGCTTCCGTCCCACTGGCACCCGGTGCCACCAGGGCACCGCGCCGCCGCGGCCCCGGCGCGCTGGACGCCCAGAAGGTCCGCCGGATCACCTCGAAGGAGTGGTCCAGCTGCTCCTCGACGTCACCCCGCCCGCCCGCCCGCAGCCAGCGCCGCAGCACGTGGTTGTGGGCCGCGACCACGGCCGCCGCCGACACCTCGGCCAGCATCGAGTCGTCCTCGCCGGCGCGCTGCCAGCCCGAGGGGATCTCCCCGGCGGTGTCGAACCGGCCGAGCAGGTAACGGGTGAACAGCCGTTCATACCGGGCCACCACGGCGATCTCCCGCTCGCGCAGCGCCGGCACCTGACGGATCAGCTGGTAGCGGGCCACCGAGACCCCGGGCGTGGAGGCGTACATCCGGAGCACCTCCTTGATGCCCCGGCACACCACGTCCAGCGGGTGCTCCTCCGGCTCGGCGCTGGCCAGCAGGTCGGCCACCCGGACCAGGGTGTCGTCGTGGTCCGGGAAGATCGCCTCCTCCTTGGACCGGAAGTACCGGAAGAAGGTCCGCCGGGCCACCCCGGCCGCCGCCGCGATCTGGTCGACCGTGGTCTCCTCGTAGCCCTGCGAGGCGAACAGCTCCATGGCGGCGGTGGCCAGGTCCTGGCGCATCTGCTGGCGCTGCGCCGCGGCCCGCCGGCCGCCCGGCCCCCCGTCCTGGCCGGTCACGGCCGGCCGGCCGTCGCGCGCCGGGGCGGATTGCTGCGGGGAGACTGACTGAACCCGATCCATGCCCGGAACGCTACACGCCCCCGGCGGCGCGCCCGGCGGCCTTCCCCGGCGCACCGGGGGGACCGGGCCGCCCGCCGCGGGCCGGGGCCAGTGCGCCGAGACCGCGCCCGGCCCCCAGCCCGCCCGCTCCGGGCGGAACGGCGGCCGGCCGGGCTGTCCCCCGTGGGGCGGCGGGGCGGTCATCGGCGGGCGTGGTCGCGGAAACCGCGGCCGGTCTTGCGGCCCAGGCAGCCGGCCGCCACCAGGTGCTCCAGCAGCGGCGCCGCCGCCAGGCCCGGCTCGCGGAACTCCTGGTGCAGCACCTGCTCGATGGTCAGCGAGACGTCCAGGCCGACCACGTCCAGCAGCTCGAACGGGCCCATCGGGTACCCGCAGCCGAGCTTCATCGCGGTGTCGATGTCGTCCACCGTCGCGTAGTGCTCCTGGAGCATCCGCACCGCGTCGTTCAGGTAGGGGAAGAGCAGCGCGTTGACGATGAACCCGGCACGGTCCCCGCACTCCACCGGGTGCTTGCGGACCTTCGCGCACAGCTCCAGCACGGTCGCGGTGACGTCCGGCGCGGTCAGCACCGTGGAGACCACCTCGACCAGCCGCATCGCCGGCGCCGGGTTGAAGAAGTGCATGCCGATGACGTCCTGCGGCCGGGAGGTCGCCGAGGCGCAGCTGATCACCGGCAGCGAGGAGGTGGTGGTGGCCAGCACCGCGCCCGGCCTGACCACCGCGTCCAGGGCGGCGAAGAGCTCGCGCTTGACCGCGAGGTCCTCGGCGACCGCCTCGACCACCAGGTCGACGTCGGCCAGCGCGTCGTACCGGCCGACCGGCGTGACCAGCGCCAGCGCGGCGTCCCGCTGCTCCGCGGTCAGCCGGCCCCTGGTCACCGAGCGCTCCAGCGACTTCGCCAGCTGCGCCTTGGCCCGCTCCGCCTTCTCCTGGCTGCGGGCGGCCAGCAGCACCGGGAAGCCGGCCTTGGCGAAGACCTCGACGATGCCGGTGGCCATGGTGCCCGAGCCGCAGACGCCGATGCCGCGCACCGCGCGGCCGGGGACCGCCGGCTCCGCCGGGCCGGTGGCGGCGTCGACGGCCTTCGAGGAGCCGGGCGCCTCGTAGGTGTAGAAGCCGCGGCCGCTCTTGCGGCCCAGCAGCCCGGCCGCGACCAGCTGGCCGAGGATCGGTGCCGGTGCGTGCAGCCGGTCCCCCGACTGCTCGTACATCGCCTCCAGGACGGTGCGGGCGGTGTCCACGCCGATCAGGTCGAGCAGCGCGAGGGGGCCCATCGGCAGGCCGCAGCCGAGGCGCATCGCGGCGTCGATGTCCTCCCGGGTGGCGTACCGGGACTCGTACATCGCGGCGGCCTGGTTGAGGTACGCGAAGAGCAGGCCGTTGACCACGAAGCCGGCCCGGTCGCCGGCCGCCACCGGCTCCTTGCCGAGGTCCCGGGCGAAGGCCGCGGCGTCCTCGGCCACCTGCGGGCCGGTGAGCACGGTGCGCACCACCTCGACCAGCTTCATGGTGTGCACGGGGTTGAAGAAGTGCAGGCCGAGCACCCGGTCCGGGCGGGCGGTGGCGGCGGCGATCCGGGTCACCGACAGCGCGGTGGTGCCGGTGGCCAGCACGGTCCCGGGCGGGCAGATCCGGTCCAGCTCGGCGAGGACCTCCCGCTTCAGCTCCAGCCGCTCGGGGACCTCCTCGATCACCAGGTCCGCCCCGGCGGCGGCGTCCAGCGCGTGGCCGACGGAGATCCGGGCCAGCAGGCCGGCCCGCTCCTCGGCGGCGAGCCGCCCGCGGGCCACCGCGTGCGCGGTCGCCTCCTCGATCCGGGCCAGCGCCCGGGCGGCCGAGGCCGCGTCGGCCTCGATGCCGAGCACCCGGCGGCCGCTCCTGGCGACGGCGACCGCGACGCCGGCGCCCATCGTGCCGAGTCCGACCACGGCGACCGTGGGGAAGGGACGCTTCATCTGTCCTGACTCCTTGTCATGGAGGGCCCGCGCGCGCTCCGGAGGGCGCGCCCCCGGAGGAGGGTCCGCGCGCGGGGCGGGGGATGACGGTTGCGGCCACCGCGCAGCCGCCGGTCCGCTCCGGCGGTGCTGCGGGTGTGCCGTGGTACTCAGGCGCTCGACACGGGAGACGGCTCTGAACACAGAGGAAGGAGGTCCCGGCTGCGGCCGCGGTCCGCGGCACCCGCCGGTGAACGAACGCACCGCCACGCGCCGCCCGCTCCGCGCGAGTCCCGCGCGGCGGACGGCGCCCCCGTCGGTGCGGCTCCCGAAGCCCGACGGTGGTGCGTGCCGACACTGTAGCGAAGCTACTCGCCAGTAGGAAGGGGGTGGCGGGCCGGATTTCCACGGCTCGCGGCGGGGCGATCACCCGTGCGGGTGAGGACGGTGGACGGACGTCCGTTCGGACCACCCGATAGGGGAGTTACGCGCCCCCTCGGCGCTGGGCAGCATGGGGGCATGACCACTGGAGCCGTTGCCACGGACCGTCCCGAGCCCACCCCCGGGTCCGGCCCCGGGGCGGGCGGGCACGCCGAGGACGGCGCCGTGCCGCCGCCCCGGGCCGACCGGGCCGAGCGCGGCGAGCGGGCCCGGGCGGCGGTCGACCGGCTGCGCACCGCCGGGGTCGAGGCGGTCGCCGTCACCTGGGTGGACAACGCCGGCATCGCCCGGGTCAAGGCCGTACCGCTCGGCGGCCTGGTGCACGCCGCCCAGTGGGGCATCGGCACGGCCCCCTGCTTCGACGTCTTCCTCGCCGACGACACCATCGTCACCAGCCCGCTGATCGGCGGCCCCACCGGGGACCTGCGGCTCTACCCCGACGTCGAGCGGATCGTCCCGCTCGCCGCCCAGCCGGGCTGGGCCTGGGCGCCGGGGGACCGCTACACCCAGGGCGGTGCCCCGCACCCGGGCTGCCAGCGGCTCTTCGCCCGCCGCGCGGTCGCGGCCGCCGCCGAGCGCGGGCTGACCCTGAAGGCCGGCATCGAGATCGAGTGGGTGGCCGCGCTGGCCGGCCCGCCCGGGGAGGAGCCCCGCTACCCGACGGCCGGCCCGGCCTACGGCATGCAGCGGGTCACCGAGCTCTCCGACTACCTGCGCGACGTACTGCGCGCCCTCGGTGAGCAGGGCCTGACCGTGCTCCAGATCCACCCCGAGTACGCGGCCGGGCAGTTCGAGGTCTCGGTCGCCCCCGAGGGCCCGGTCGAGGCCGCCGACACCTCCGTGCTGGTCCGGCACACCGTGCGCGCCGTCTCCGCCCGGCACGGCCTGCGGGTCTCCTTCGCCCCGGTGGTCGAGGCCGGCGGGGTCGGCAACGGCGGCCACCTCCACCTCAGCCTCTGGCGCGACGGCCGCAACCTCGCCCACGGCGGCCCCGGCCCGCACGGCCTCACCGCCGAGGCCGAGGGCTTCCTCGCGGGGGTGCTCGGCGCGCTGCCCGAACTGCTGGTGCTCGGCTGCTCCAGCCCGGCCGGCTACCTGCGGCTGGTCCCCTCGCACTGGGCCGGCGCCTACCAGTGCTGGGGGCTGGAGAACCGGGAGGCCGCGCTGCGGCTGGTCACCGGCTCCACCGGCGAGCGCGCCTCCGCCGCCAACGCCGAGATCAAGTGCTTCGACGCCACCGCCAACCCCTACCTGGCGGTCGGCGGGGTGCTCGCCGCCGGCCTCGCCGGGCTGGACCAACGCCTCGCGCTGCCGCCGGAGTTCACCGGCGACCCGGCGCAGGCCGCCCCCGGCGCCGTCCCCCGGCTGCCCGCCGGCCCGGGCGAGGCGCTCGCCGCCTACCGCGCTTCCGCCCTGCTGCGCGAGGCCCTCGGCGAGCCGCTCCACGGCGCCGTGCTCGCCGTCCGCCAGGCCGAGAGCGAGCAGTACGCCACCGCCACCCCCGAGGAACTGGCCGCCGCCACCCGCTGGCGGTACTGACCCGGGCACCGTGCCCGGCCTCCCCGCGCCGGCCGGTCACCGCGGCCGCACCACGCCGACGGCCGGGCCCGCCGGCGACGCCCTGACGGGTCCGCCCGCCGGGTCCGCCCGGCCGCCCGCGGCCGATGCCGGGCGACTGTACGCGCTCTGACCGTCCGCCGCCCCCGCTTGGCGGCGATCCGCCACTGGCCGTTTCCGGCCGCCCCGGACGCCTGTTCCGCCCTCGGCCCGGCTGACTAGGGTGTGCCTTCCGGCGTGCTGTGCCCTCAGGGCCGCCGGGCGACCCCTCCTGCCCAGCAGAAGCGGAGTCATACCTTCCGCCGGTGGCCGACTTGTGGCGATTAGATGACTACCTCTTGCGGATTGCAACACTTGTTCACTAACGTCCCGATCATTCCAAGTGCACCTGCCAACCGCAGCTGCTGCATGACGACTCGGGAGGGCCAACCCCTATGAGTGTTCCTCGGATCAGCCGGACCCGGTATGCGGCGGTGGGCCTCGTCCTCGCCACCGCCGGCGCCCTCGCGCTGCCGTCCGGCACCGCCGTCGCCGCCTCCGGGCCGGAGTCGACGACCGGTCCGCTGCTCAGCTACGTCGTCAACACCAAGGCCAACCACGGTCAGGTGCAGAAGGTCGAGAAGGCGATCACGACCCTCGGCGGCACCGTCGTGTACTCGTACGAGCAGATCGGCGTGGTGATCGCCCGCTCGAACGACACCCAGTTCGCCGCCAAGCTGCGGCAGGCCAAGGGCGTCGAGTCGGTCGGCGCCAGCCGCACCAAGGGCATCACCGCCTCCGAGGACCGCGTCGCCGAGGTCGCCCCCGCTCCGGCCGGCACCGCCGCCGCGGGCGAGGAGCCCCTGTGGGCCAACCAGTGGGACATGCGCCAGATCGGCGTGGACAAGGCCCACAAGCTGTCCCTGGGCAGCAACAAGGTCACCGTCGGCGTGCTGGACTCCGGCATCGACGGCACCCACGAGGACCTCGCCGCCAACATCGACGCCTCGCAGTCGGTCTCCTGCATCGACGGCGGCAAGCCGAACACCGCCTGGGAGGCCTGGCAGCCGGGCGTCGACGGCGACCACGGCACCCACGTGGCCGGCACCATCGCCGCCGCCAAGAACGGCAAGGGCATCGAGGGCATCGCCCCGAACGTCAAGCTCGCCGCGGTGAAGGTCGTCGACGACGGCGGCTTCATCTACCCGGAGTACGCCATCTGCGGCTTCGTCTGGGCCGGTGAGCACAAGTTCAAGGTCACGAACAACAGCTACTTCGTCGACCCGTGGATGTTCAACTGCCAGAACGACGCCGACCAGGCGGCGATCACCACCGCCGTCCGCCGCGCCGTCGAGTTCTCGCAGCGCAAGGGCGTCCTCAACGTCGCCGCCGCGGGCAACGAGAACATCGACCTGGCCCACAAGACCAAGGACGTCGCCAGCCCGGACGACACCACCCCGGCCGAGCGCCCGATCACCCAGGACTGCCTGAACCTGCCGACCGAGCTGGACGGCGTCGTGGCGGTCTCCTCGGTGGGCGTCAACGGCGAGAAGTCGTACTACTCCAGCTACGGCAAGGGCAAGGTCACCGTGGCCGCCCCCGGTGGCGACCGCCGCTACCAGATCCCGGACACCCCGGACAAGAACGGCCGCGTGCTGTCCACCATCCCGGGCGGCAAGTACGGCTACATGCAGGGCACCTCGATGGCCTCGCCGCACGCCGCCGGCGTGCTCGCCCTGCTCGCCAGCACCCACCCGTGGGCCAACGCGGACGAGCTGACCGAGCTGCTGACCAACCAGGCCGAGTCGCACGCCTGCCCGACCGCCCCGTACAACCCGGGCGGCGCCGGCGAGTGGACCGCCACCTGCGAGGGCGGCGCGGACGACAACGGCTTCTACGGCGCGGGCATCATCAACGCCGAGAAGGCGGCCCAGTGGTGGCGGTGAGCCACGGCTGACCGGCTGACACCCTGAACGCGCGACGGGGGCGGGACTTTCGGGTCCCGCCCCCGTCCGCGTGCCGTGACGCGTGCCGTTCCGGACGCCGTGACGCCTGCCGTTCCGCGTGCCGTTCCGGACGCCGTGACGCCCGCCGTCCCGTCGGCCCGGCGCCGCCGGCTCACTCGAAGTGGTGCTCCCAGACCGTCTCCACCGACGGCTTGCCGTGCAGGTCCGGCACCTCCTGCAGCCAGGCCGGCCGCCCCGCCCTGGTCCGCGCCGCCCGCCGCCGCTCCGCCTCGCGCAGCTGCTCGGGGGTGGAGAACCCCTCCGGCAGCCACTCGGCGGAGAGCACCGCCCGCGCCGCCAGGTGGTTCACATAGGCGCGGCGCAGCTCCCCGACCGAGCCGAAGCCCGGCTCGTCCGCCAGCCAGGCGTCCGGCACCAGCGCCACCACCTCCTCCAGCAGCCCGACGGTGACCTGCGGCCCGAGCTCCTCGTCGGCCAGCCGGACGTCCGGGTGGTACCCGCCGAGGGCGTGGGCGCTGAGGTCGTACCGCTTTCCGACGGAGGCCTCGGCGGCGGACCAGCGGTGGTGGAAGACCAACGCGGCGCCGTTGTCGATCAGCCACAGCTTCCGGTGCCAGACCATGAGGTTGGGGTTGTGCACCGTCCGGTCGACGTTCCCGGTGAGCGCGTCCAGCCAGACCACCCGGCCGGCCTCGACCGGGTCGACCTCGATCATGCCGGGCCGGAAGTCGCGGGCGCCGGGCAACAGGTCCATGCCGAGGTTGATCCCGTGGCTGGCCCGCAGGATGTCCTGGATCTCGGGGTCCGGCTCGCCGTCGGCGACCGCCGGGTCGAAGTCCACCAGCCGCAGCTCGGGCACCGGCAGGCCGAGCCGGCGCGCCAGCTCGCCGACGATCACCTCCGCCGCCAGCGCCTTGCGGCCCTGGGCGGCCCCGGTGAACTTCACCACGTAGGTGCCCAGGTCGTCGGTCTCCACCACGCCGGGGACGGAACCGCCGGCCCGCAGCGGGTCGACGTAGCGCACTGCTGTCACCTGTTCGAGCACATCCGCCACCCTAACGCCCGCTCCGTCCGGGAGGGCGCCGCCCGCCGCCGGCGGTCCGCTGTGATTGGCTTGCCGGTACCACCCGGACGACACCCCGGCCCGGACGACCGTGGGCCGGACGACCGCACGCCGGACGACCGTACAAGGAGAGCACGACCATGGGACAGGTGCAGGCCACCACCGAGCGGGTCTACGACGCGGCCCCCGAGCGGGTGTACGAGGCCCTGGCCGACTACCAGGTGACCCGCCCCAAGCTGCTGCCCGAGCAGTACAGCGAGTACGAGGTCCGGGTCGGCGGCACCGGCGCGGGCACCCAGGTGCACTGGAAGCTCCAGGCCACCGAGAAGCGGATCCGCGACTGCCTGTTCACCGTCTCGTCCCCGCGTCCGGACCAGCTGGTGGAGAAGGACGCCAACTCCAGCATGGTGATCACCTGGACCGTCGCGGCGGCCGGCGAGGGCCGGACCAAGGTCACCGTCACGGCCACCTGGCAGGGGGCGACCGGCATCGGCGGCTTCTTCGAGCGGACCTTCGCGCCCAAGGGCCTCAACCGGATCCACGACCAGGTGCTCGCCAACCTGGCCGCCGAGGTGCGCTGAGCCCCGCCCGGGTTCCGCCGGAGCCCGCCGGAGTTCCGTCCTTCTGGACCTCCCCCTCAACTCGTCCAGGAATTCGACGAGTTCGTCCACCCGTACGAGCGGCGCGCCGTACGGGTGGACGCCCCGCCACCTGCGGGTGACGAGGCCTCCGCGCGCGGCGCGGCCACCCTAGGCTCGCCGCCGTGCATATGACGATCCTTCACATCTCGCAGCCCGTCGACGGCGGAGTGGCCCGCGTCGTGGCCGACCTGGTCCGCGGCCAGCGCGAGGCCGGCCACCGGGTGCTGGTCGCCTGCCCGCGCGGCGGCCGGCTCGCCGAGGAGGCCGCCGCCGTGGGCGCGCTGGTCCAGGACTGGCCGGCCCGTCGCCCGCCCGGCGCCACCACCGCGGCCGAGGCCTGGCGGCTGCGCCGGATCGTCCGGGCCGCCGCGCCCGACGTGCTCCACCTGCACAGCGCCAAGGCCGGACTCGCCGGCCGGCTGGCCGTGCGCGGCGCGGTGCCGACCGTCTTCCAGCCGCACGCCTGGTCCTTCGCCGCCGTGGACGGCCCGCTCGCCGCGGCCACCCAGCGCTGGGAGCGCTACGCGACCCGCTGGGCGCACCGGCTGCTCTGCGTCTCCGTCCAGGAGCGGACCGACGGCGTCGCGGCCGGCCTGCACGCCGACTGGGCGGTGGTGCCCAACGGCGTGGACGTGCGCCACTACGCGCCCGCCGACCGCCGGGCCGCCCGGATCGCACTGGGCCTGGAGCCGGCCGGGCCGCTCGCGGTCTGCGTGGGCCGGCTCTGCCGCCAGAAGGGCCAGGACGTGCTGCTCACCGCCTGGCCCGAGGTGCGCCGCCGGGTGCCGGGGGCCAGGCTGGCGCTGGTCGGCGGCGGCCCGGACGGGGCCCGGCTGGCCGCCATGGTCCGGGAGAGCGCCGAGGGTTCCAGGGTCCGGCTGGTCGGGGACGTCGCGGACCCGCGGCCCTGGCTGGCCGCGGCCGACCTGGTGGTGCTGCCCTCGCGCTGGGAGGGCATGGCGCTGGCCCCGCTGGAGGCGATGGCCTGCGGGCGGCCGGTGCTGCTGACCGATGTGCCCGGGGCCCGGGAGTGCCTGCCGCCGTCCGAACGCGCGTCCGCGCTGGTGCCCCCGGAGGACGTGTCCGCGCTCATCACCCGGATGGCGGAAGCGTTGTCCGATCCGATCGAGTGCGAGCGACGCGGCACCCGGCTGCGTGAGCACGCCGCGGCCCGTCATGACGTTCGATCGGTGGTCGAACAGGTCGACGCGCTCTACCGCGACCTGCTGGGGGCCGGCCGGGTGCCCGGGCGGCGCCGCGCCCGTGTCCCGCAGCGGATCTGATCGTTTCACATGCCGTGAATGCCCCGCCGCCTCGGCGCTGCCGTATTCGCACCCTCCACCGGTTGTGGACGAGGGCCAAATCAGACATACCTATTAATGGGCGGCTGGAATGAAACGGCAAGTCAACTTCCAGCATTCAAGGCGGTTTTCGGTAACGTCTGATTTTGCCTGCTTCGTTTCGATTTCACGCCGGGAATTCGCGAGAAAACCGAAAGTCGCCAGCGGTAGCAGGTGCTGTCAGGACCGCGCTCACCGGGCCTGGACGGCCGCGCCGGGCCACCCCGTGCCGGAGCGCCGTCACCCCGGGCACACAGCAGGGGAGTTCGTCCGCCGATGACCATTGACCACGACAGCGTGCCACGGCCCGGTCGCCCCCTGTCCGGCCCGCGCCGCCCCGCCACCGGGCTGCTCGACCGCCCGACGCGCTCCGCCCAGGTCCGCAGCGCCCCGCCGGCCCGCCGGCACCGCCGCCCGGTCCGCTCCCGGCTCGCGCTGCCCGCCGCCCTGGTCGCCGTCGACGCGCTCGCCCTCTGCACCGCCACCGGCACCGCCAACCGCGCCCTCGACCCCGCCGTGCGGGTCGCACCCCTGCTCGGCGTCGCCGCCCTGCTGCCCCTGCTGATCCTGCTCAACCTGGCCGGCGGCCTCTACCGCGCCCGGCTCACCCTCTCGGTGCTCGACGAACTGCCCGCCCTCACCGCCCGGGCCCTGGTCGCCACCGCCTTCGCCATCAGCCTGGCCGGCTGCCTGGAAGGCCACTGGCCCGCCTCCGGCCCCGCCACCCCGGCCCGGCTCACCGTCCTGCTCGGCACCCAGCTGGTGCTCGCCGTCTGCGGCCGCGCCGTCCTCTACCACCTGGTGCGCCGGGTCCGGCGCAACCGCCCCAGCCCGGTCCTGGTGCTCGGCGCCGGCCGGCTCGGCCGCCGGGTCGCCGCCGCCCTCAGCGAGCGCGGCGAGTACGGGATGCGGCCGGTCGGCTTCCTCGACGCCGACCCGCCGCTGTTCGCCGGCGACACCGACCTGCCCGTGCTCGGCGGCCGGGAGGTCCTGGAGCGGGAGGTCCGCCGCCACCGCGTCCACCACGTGGTCGCCACCGCCGGCGCCGCCGACGAGGCCGAGACCGCCGCCACCCTGCGCGACGCCGCCCGGCTCGGCTGCCAGGTCTGGCTGGTCCCCGCGCTGCGCGAGTACGGCTCGCTCGCCGCCGGGCGGCTGGCCGGCGCCGACCACGTCTGGGGCTTCCCCTGCCTGCCGGTCGGCCGCGCCGCGATGCGCCGCCCCGGCTGGGCCGCGAAGCGCACCCTGGACGTCACCGCCGCCGCGATCGGCCTGCTCCTGCTCGCCCCCGTCCTCGCCCTGTGCGCGCTCGCCGTCCGCTTCGACACCGGCCCCGGCGTCCTGTTCCGCCAGCAGCGCACCGGGCTCGACGGCCGCGTCTTCACCCTCCTCAAGTTCCGCACCCTGCGCCCGAGCAACGAGCACGAGTCCGCCACCCGCTGGAACATCTCCCAGGACCACCGGATGGGCACCGTCGGGCGGCTGATGCGCCGCAGCTCCCTCGACGAGCTCCCGCAGCTGTGGAACGTGCTGCGCGGCGACATGAGCCTGGTCGGCCCGCGGCCCGAACGCCCCTACTTCGTCATGCGGTTCAGCCAGGCCTACCCCGAGTACGCGGACCGCCACCGCGTCCCGGTCGGCCTCACCGGCCTCGCCCAGGTCAACGGCCTGCGCGGGGACACCTCGATCGAGGACCGGGCCCGCTTCGACAACCGCTACATCGAGAGCTGGAGCCTCTGGCAGGACGTCAAGATCCTGTGCCGCACCGCGGCCCTCATGCTCCACCCGGACGGGAGCTGATCAACGCCGTGGCCCTGACCCTCGCCGCACCCCCGCGCCCCGCCGGGCTGTTACGGCGCGCGGGGGGCGTCGTCCACCGGCGCCCCAGCCTGGTGGCCGCGGCCACCGTGCTGCTGGTCTGCGTCCCCACCGGGGAGAAGGACGTCGCCGCCGCCGTCCACGTCACCGCCGCCGACCTCGCCTCGCTCGCCCTGGTCGCGCTCACCGCCGTGCACCTGCTGCGCGGCCGCACCCCCGCGATCGGCCGCGGCGACGCCGTCCGGTTCGGCGCGGTCGTGCTCGCCGCCGCCGTCGCCACCGTCGGCTCGACCGACCCCGCGACCAGCCTCACCGGCTTCGTCCGGCTCACCCAGGTCTTCGTGCTCGTCCCGGCCGCCGTGCTGTGCGCCCTGCGCGACCGCACCGACCAGCGGCTCGTCCTCGGCTCCTTCGTGGCCGCCGCCCTGGTCCAGGGCGTGGTCGGCGCCCACCAGTTCCTCACCGGCACCGGCGCCTCCTACACCGGCCGCCCGATCCGCGCCGTCGGCACCTTCGGCGCCCTGGACATCATGGCGATGTCCACCGTCGTCAGCTACGGCCTGCTCGCGGCCCTCGCCCTCGCCGTCGCCGAACGGGGGCCGGACGGCAACGCCCGGCTGCGGCGGGCCCTGTTCGCGGCCGCCGCGTTCCTCGTCCTGCCGCTCGCCGTCTCCTTCAGCCGCGGCAGCTGGATCGCCACCGCCGTGGCCGCCGCCGTCCTGCTGCTGCGCGCCGACGCCCGGCTCGCCGTGCGCGGCGCCGTCCTCGCCACGGCCGCCGCCGTCGTCCTGGTCGGCGGGTTCGGCCTCGGCGGCTCCGGCGTCACCGCCCGGCTCACCTCGATCGGCTCCGTCTCCGAGGCCCCCGACCAGTCGGTCTCCGACCGCTACGACCTGTGGGCCACCGCTGGGCGGATCTGGCAGGACCACCCCGTCTCCGGCGCCGGCCCCAAGGCCTTCCAGCGCCTGCGCGACAGCCACGCCCCGCTGCGGCTCTCCTCCGGCAGCGACGCCGCCGACGCCACCATCGGCTTCCAGCGCGAACCGCTGCTCTCCCCGCACAACATGTACTTCCTGGTGCTCAGCGAGCAGGGCCTCATCGGCATCGCCGCCTACGGCCTGCTCCTCCTCGGCCTGCTCCTCGGCTGCCTGCGCACCGCCCGCGGCCCCGGCCTCGCCGCCCTCGCCCTGCTGACCTGGGTCCTGGTCGACTTCCTCTACGCCGACATCGGCGGCACCACCACCGTGCTGACCTCGGTCGTCCTCGGCCTCGCCGCCCGTGCCGCGCGTCCCCGCGAGGCGGTCGCATGACCACGGACCGGCCCACCGCGCTCGGCTCCCCGGCGCTGCCCGCCCCCCGGCCCGCGCCGGCCGCCGCCGCGCCCGCCGCCGGCCCGCGCCGCGGCTTCCTCGCCAGGGCCTTCGGCGTCACCGCCGTCCTCAGCGCCGCCGGCTCCGCCCTCGGCCTGCTCCGCGACCTGCTGCTCGCCCGCTACTTCGGCGCCAACCAGGGCACCGACGCGTTCCTGGTCGCCTGGACCGTCCCCGAGACCGCCGCACCGCTGCTCATCGAGGACGCCATGTCCTTCCTCATGGTGCCCGCCTTCGCGCTCGCCCTGGTGCTCCGCGAGGAACGCCCCGACGGCCCCGACCCGGTCCGCCAGCTGGTCCGCGCCACCCTGCCCTGGCTGCTGCTCGCCCTCTCCACCCTCTCGCTGGGCGCCGCGCTCGGCGCCCCCCGGCTGGTCGGCCTGCTCGCCCCCGGCCTCGCCGACCCCCGGCTCGCCGTCACCTGCACCCGGATCACCGCGATCACCGTGCTGCCGTTCGGCGTGGCCGGCTACCTCGCCGCCGCCCTGCGCGCCCACCACCGGTTCACCGCCCCGGCCGGCATCTACGTCGCCTACAACCTCGGCATCCTCGGCGTGCTGCTCACCTGCCACGCGCTCTGGGGCGTCCGGGCCGCCGCGATCGGCGTGGCCTTCGGCGGCCTGCTGATGGCCGGCCTGCTGGTCGGGCCGTTCCTGCGCCGGCTGCGGGGCGGCGGCGGACGCCCGGCCCGCGGCCGGCGCTCGCGCAACGCCCTGGTGCTGATCCCGCTCGCCCTGCTGCCGGTCGGCGTGTTCACCCTGACCCGCCAGGCCCAGGTCTTCATCGAGCGGTTCCTCGGCTCGGCGCTGCCGCCCGGCACCATCTCGCACCTCAACTACGCGGCCAAGGTCTCCCAGCTGGCCATGACCGCCGGGATCCTGATCTGCACCGTCACCTTCCCGCTGGTCGCCCGGGCGCTCGCCGCCGGGGACGTCACCGCCGCCCGCGACCGGGTGGAGAAGGACCTCGGCCAGGCGGCGGCCGTCGTCCTGCTCGGCACCGCCTTCCTGATGGCCTGCGCGCCCTCGGTGGTCGCGCTGCTCTTCGAACGCGGCGCCTTCGGCCCCCGGGACACCGCCGCCACCGCCGCCGTCATCCGGGTCTACAGCTTCGGCCTGCTCGCCCAGGCCCTGATCGGGGTGATGATCCGCCCCTACTTCTCGCTGCGCCCGGTGGTGCGCCGGGCCGGCGACCCCAGCCCCGAGGACGGCGGGCGCCGGCTGCTCGACTGGTACCCGGCCGCCGCCATGGCCTTCGGCCTGGTCGTCACCGTCCTCGTCGGCGTGCTCGCCACCCCCCGGTTCGGCGCCCTGGGCCTGGCCGCCGGCAACGCGGCCGGCATCACCGCCACTGCGGCGCTGCTGCTGCACGGCCTGGTGCTGCGCGGCATCCCGCTGCGGCTGCGGCGGGTCCTCGGCGGCCACGCCCGGCTGCTGGCCGCGGCCGCCGGCGCCGCCGCGCTCGGCACGCCCGCCGCCGGTCTGGCCGCCGACCCCCTGCTGTCCACCGCGCTCGGTGGTCTCACCGTCGCGCTGGCCTTCGCCGCCCTGGGCACCGGCCTCGGAGCCCGCGAGGTGCGGGGCCCGGTCCGGGCCGCCCTGCGGGTCCTGGGACCGGTCCCAGGACCGTCTCCTGTCGCCGATGAAGGGAAGCCTCCCCATGGATGCTGAACGGGGATCAGTCCGGTCGGTCCCGTCCGGTGTGCGCGGCCCCGCCGCACCGGTGGCCGGCGGCCCGCGCACCGAGCTGCCACGGGCCGACGCACCACGGACCGGCGCGCCGCCCTCCGGCCTGCGCAGACCCCCGGCCCGGCTGCCCGGGAGCCGGCGGCCGCTGCCCGAGGCGCCGGTCACCGGGACCACCTCGCCGTGGATCCTGATGTACCACTCGGTGGCGGTCGAGAAGGAGGACCCCTACCAGCTGACCGTCAGCCCCGAGCGGTTCGCCGAGCAGATCGCCTGGCTGCACCGGCGCGGGCGGCGCGGCGTCTCGGTGCGGGAGCTGATGCGGGCCAGGGCGGCCGGGCGGGCCGAGGACCTGGTCGGCCTCACCTTCGACGACGGCTACGCCGACTTCGCCCGCCACGCCGTCCCGATTCTCCAGGCGTACGGCTTCACCGCCACCGCGTACGTGGTCGCCGACCTGCTCGGCCGCGCCAACGACTGGGACAGCGAGGGCCCCCGCAAGACCCTGCTCACCGTGCAGGAGGTCACCGACCTCGCCGCCGCGGGCTGGGAGATCGGCTCGCACGGACTCGGCCACCAGGCGCTGACCGGCCTGCCCGCCGACGTGCTCGCCGCCCAGACCCGGGAGAGCCGGCGGGTCCTGGAGGAGGTGGTCGGCGGCCCGGTCACCGGCTTCTGCTACCCGTACGGCGCGGTCGACGCGGCCGCCGCCCAGGCCGTGCGGGACGCCGGGTACGACTACGCCTGCGCGATCGCGCACTCCCCGCTGACCGGCCGCTTCGCGCTGCCCCGCTGCTACGTCGGCGACCGCGACGGCGCCTGGCGCCTGCGCGCCAAGCGCGGCCGCCACCGCCTGCGCGACACCGTCGCCGAACTGCGCCAGCGGGCGGGCAAGCGGGCGGGCGGCTGACCGGTGAGGGTTCTGCACATCGTCACGGGGCTCTCCTCCGGGGGAGCGGAGCGCCAGCTCCCCCCGCTGCTGCGCCATCTGCCGGCGCACCAGCACTGCGAGGTGCTCGCGCTGACCAACCCCGGCGCGGTGGCCGACGCGCTGCGCGCCGAGGGGGTCACCGTCCACCACCTCGGCATGCGCGGCAACCGGGACGCCGGCGCGCTGCCCCGGCTGGTCGGCCGGGTCCGGGCCGGGCGCTACGACCTGGTGCACACCCACCTCTTCCGGGCCGGGCTGTACGGCCGGCTCGCCGCCCGGCTGGCCGGGGTGCGGGCGGTGGTCGCCACCGAGCACTCGCTGCACGCCGGGGTGATCGAGGGCCGCCCGGTCACCCGCGGCGTCAAGGGCCTCTACCTGGCCGCCGAACGCCTCGGCACCACCACCGTCGCGGTCTCCCGGCAGGTCGCCCGGACCCTCCACTCCTGGGGCGTCCCGCCGGAGCGGGTGGAGCTGATCCCGAACGGCATCGACGCCGCCCGCTTCCGGCGCCCGCCCGCCGACCGGGCCGCCACCCGCGCCCGGACCCGCGCCGCACTCGGCCTGCCGCCGGACAGCTGGGTGATCGGCGGGATCGGCCGGCTGGTCCCGGGCAAGCGCTTCCACGTCCTGCTGGAGGCGCTGGCCGGGCTGGACGGCACGGCCCGCCTGGTACTGGTCGGCGAGGGCCCCGAGCGGTCGGCCCTGGAGCGGCGGGCCGCCGCCCTCGGCGTCCGGGACCGCCTGGTGCTCACCGGCGAGCGCGACGACGTGCCCGAGCTGCTCACCGCCCTGGACGTGCTCGCCGCCCCCTCCACCGAGGAGACCTTCGGCCTCGGCGTGCTGGAGGGGCTCGCCGCCGGTCTGCCGGTGCGTCACAGCGCCTGCCCGGCGCTGGACGAGCTGCCGCCCGGCGCCGCCCCGCAGGCCCGCCGGATCCCCTCCGGGGCCGCCGCCTACACGGCCGCGCTGCGCGAGCTGCGCGATCGTCGCGGCCTCGGCGGCCCCGGCCCCGACCCGCTGCCCCGGCCCGCCGCGGTCGGCCACTACGACATCGTCCGGGTGGCCGCCGACCTCGGCGCCCTCTACGACCGGCTGGCCCGGGCGTGAGCCGGCAGCACCCCCGCCGCCACCGGGCCGCCGGCCGGGCGGCCCGCACAGCCAAGGAGTTCCCCATGACCGAACCGCGCAGAATCGCCCGCCGGCTGGTCGGCCGCTGGTGGCCGGTGGTCCTCGCGGTGCCGCTGGGCGCCGTGGCCGGCGCCGGGTACGCCGTCGTCGCCCACCCCTCGTACGCCGCCAACTCCTATGTGATCGTGGTGCCCGAGACCCCGGGCGAGACCGTCGCCGCGGTCAACTTCGCCCAGGCGTACGGCCGGCTGGCCGGTCAGCCGCAGGTGCTGGCGACGGCCGCCGCCGAGACCGGGCACCGCACGGCCGAGCTGGCGTCCCTGGTGCACGGCACCACCTCGCCGGACGCCCCGATGATCGAGATCACCGGCACCGGCCCCCGGCCCGAGGAGGCCGTCCGGGCGGCGGAGGCGGTGTCCCGTTCGCTGGTCGCCTTCGCCAACACCAGCAGCCGGGAGACCGGCGTGCGGCTGGTGCCGCTGGCCGCCGCCGCGGAGCCGGAGCGGCCGACCACGCCGTCCGGGAAGCTGGACGTCGCGGTCGGCGGCTCGGCCGGGGTGCTGATCGGCGCGCTGGTGATGATGACCCGCCGTCGCAGGGCCGCGCCGACCGGGAGCGCCGCCGGGGAGCCGGACATCACGGAGGCCGCCGCCGCGGAGCCCGCCGCCGGGGAGCCGGACACCGCGGAGGCCGCCGCCGGGGAGCCGGACACCACGGAGCCCGCCGCCGGGCCCGCGCCCGAACTCGCCGGGGCCGGGGCCGGGGCGGGCGCCGGGAGCAAGCGATGAGCACCGGGGCCGCCGCGCCCGCCGCCGGCCTCCCCGCCCCGGCCCGCTCCTCGCGCTGGACCACCGAACTGCACCGCGAGGACGACGCCCTCGACGCCGTGGCCGGGGAGTGGGACGACCTGGTGGCCCGCTGCCGGACGGCGACCTTCTTCCAGTCGGCCGCCTGGCAGTGCTCCTGGTGGCGCCAGTACGGCACCCCCGGCGCGCTGCTGGTGGTCCTGGTGCGCCGGGACGGCCGGCTGGTCGGCGCGGGCGCGTTCCACCGGCGCGGCGGACCGTTCGGCGGCCTGACCGGCCTCGGCGCCGGGCTGATCGACTTCACCGACGTCCTGCTCGACGACGACTGCGCCGACCGCGCCGCCGCCGAGTTCGCCGCCGCCCTGCCGCTCACCCGCCCCTGGCACAGCCTGGAGCTGCGCGAGGTGCGTCCGGAGGCCGCCGTCCAGCGGGTGTTCGAGCAGTGGCACGGCCGCCGCCGCCGGTTCCCCGACTCGCTCTGCCAATACCTGCCGGCCGCCCCGATGGACGAGTTGCTCAAGCGGGTGCCGGGCCGGACCGCCCAGCGCAGCCGGGTCAAGCTGCGCAAGATCGCCGAGTCCGGCGTGGAGGTGCGCGCGACCGCTCCGCAGGAGGTGCCGCAGGCGCTGGACGGGCTGCTGCGGCTGCACGTCCTGCAGTGGCAGGAGCGCGGTGTCACCCCGGAGCACCGCACCGAGCGGTTCCGCCGGCACCTCACCGAGTCCACCGTCGGGCTGGTCGCCACCGGCCGCGCGGCCGTCCACCGGTTCTGGCTGGACGGCGAGCTGGTGGCGGTCGACCTGGTGCTGCTCTGCCCCTCCTTCAGCGGCCTCTACCTGTACGGCGCGCACCCGGCGCTGCGGGAGCGGCTGGACATCGCCGGCCTGCTGTTCGGCGCCGCGCTGGACGAGACGCTGGGCGCGGGGATCCCGGTGATAAGCCTGCTGCGCGGCCAGGAGCCGTACAAGCAGCGCTGGCGTCCGGACCAGCTGCCCAACCAGCGGCTGCTGTTCGGTCCGCGCGGGGCGGCCCCGACGGCCGCGGCCCGCAGCGGGGCGGTGCGCGCCCGGCGGGCCGCGGTGCACCTGCTCGCGACCCGTGCGCCGCGGCTCAAGGAAGCGCTCGCCGCCCGCCGCCGGAACTGACCGGCGCGGCCCCGCTACCGCGCCCCGGGGCCGGGTGGCACCGGGGCGGCGGGGGCTGCCGGGGGCGTCGGCGCCCCCGGGGCCGGGGTGGGGGCCGGGGCCGGCGCTCCGGGGGAGCCCGTCATGAGCAGGCGGAACCGCTCGCTGGAGCGCGGGTTGCGGTCGCACTGCCAGAAGCCGTGCGGACAGTAGTCGGTGACGGTCTGGTACGCGGTGTCGTGGGTGCGGATCCACTCCACCATCCGCTGCACGAACTCCGGGTTGTCCCCGTTGCGGAACAGCCCCCACTCGGGGTACGAGACCTGCTTGCCGCGCTTGGCCGCGAACTCGACCTGGTCCTGCAGCCCGTAGGGCTCGCGCACGTAGTCGTCGAAGGTGCCGCCGGCCGGCTGGTCGTAGTTGTCCATGCCGATGATGTCGACCACGTCGTCGCCCGGGTAGCACTTGGTCCACGGGATCGCGTCCAGCCCCCGGTTGGGCGCGAAGTCGAAGCGGAACCGCTGCCCGGGCACCGAGCGCATCACCGTGACGATCCGCCGCCAGTAGGTCTTCCAGGCGGCCGGGTCGGGCTTGCAGCGGTGGGTGTAGGTGACACCGTTCATCTCCCAGCCGAGGGTGAGCACGGTGTCGGCGCCGCCGAGGGCCACCAGCCGGCGGGCCAGCTTCAGGAAGTGCCGGTCGAAGTCGCCGCGGGCGCCCTGGCCGAGCAGCGCGGCCACCTCGCCGTCCGGCACGTCCGCCTCACTGGGCGCCAGCATCGGCACGCCGAGCACGAGCATCCGGGACGGCTCGGCCAGCCGCCACTGCGACCACATCGCGAGCACCATCGGCTCGCCCTCGATGTCGGCCCAGCCGTTGCCCGCCAGATAGGTGTGCCCGACCTGGAGGTTGGCGTCGCCGAGCCACTGGGCGTACCGGCCGATCTGCGGGATGTAGGTGTCCCAGGAGCCGACGAAGGCCCCGAACGGCGGTTCGTGCGCCGGGCGCTGGACCGCCGGGCGGGGGGCCGCGCCGTGCGGGGCGACGGCGTCGGAGGAGAGGGCGTGCCGCTCGGTCTGGCCCAGCGGTGTCCCGGCGGGCACGCTGGCGGTGGCGAGCAGCAGCAGGGTGGCGGCGGCCAGCGCCAGGCGGCCGAATCGCATGGTCTCTCCTCGGGCGGCGGCCCCCGGACGGTGCCACGGGCGGGGCGGAGCAGGGCGGGGCGGAGCGGGGAGGACACGCTGCGTGGCGGATCCCTCGCCGACAGTAGGGCCGGGCGGGCGGGGAAAAGCCGAATGTCACCCTAAAGTGGGCGATATTCGAACGCCGTCCGGAGCCGTCCGGCGTGTGCCGTGTATCACCTCCGTAACAGTCCTCGGGCCCCCGGTCGCCCTACCGGGGCGCCCCGGGCCGGGGCCGGGCGGGGCGGCGCGGGGCCCGACGGCGCAGGTCGCCGGGCGGGCGCGCGAGGGTCGCGGGGAACCGGCGGACGGGGTTCGGCCGTTCGGCCGTACGGGAAAGCCCGGCTGACTCGCGCGGGCGGCGAAAGGTACGCTCCGCCCGTGTCCTGGAAGTCGCGTGCCCTCAGCCCCCGATCGATCCTCCCTGCCCTGGCGGTGCTGCTGGTCCTTGTGGCGGGCGCCGCCGCACACGCCAACAAGCCGGTCCCGTTCGGCGACCGGGTGGCCGCGAAGGGCGTCGCGGACACCAGCGCCGATCCCACGGCCGCACTGGACGCGGCCGACCTGGAGCTGCGGGTCGGCCCGGGCCTGGAGGCCTACCACCGGGCCACCGGCGAGCACGCCTGGTCCTACCAGCGGGAGGGCGCCACCGCGCTCCACCTGTCGATGGCCGGCGAGAACGCCGTGGTGGTCTGGGACGACGGCCTGGTCACCTCGGTGCGGCCCGGCGACCAGCAGGTGCGCTGGCACCGCGCGGTGCCCGGCCTGGCCGACTGGCTGCGCGGCGCGGGCGAGCCCGGCGCCGACAAGCGCACCGAGGAGCAGCGCAAGCAGCTGGCCGCCGAGCGGGCCGCGGCCGCGCTGCGCACCGTCCGGGAGTCCACGCCCTGGGTGGCGGTGGTCACACCGGAGCTGACGATGGGTTTCCGGGACGCCGACGGTGACCTGCGCTACAACTCCAAGCCGGCCGGCAACTGCGTCTACGACCCGGAGCGCACGGTGGCCACCGACTTCGCGGTGCTGGTGCCGCGCACCTGCACCAACAGCACCGGGCAGCCGGTCTCCGGCGGGATCTCCGGCTACCGGCTGGACAGCAGCGGCTGGCAGCTCAACGCGGGCCCCGGGGTCGAGATGAAGGCGCTGGACGCGCGCCGGGTGCTGATCACGGACGGACCGATCGTCACGCCGAAGGTCTTCGACACCTGGGCGGCGGCGCCCGAGGCGGCCTGCGGCAGCCCGGCCGAGCCGTTCGCCGCCGTGCGCCCGGTCGGCAGCTGCGGCGACGACGGCGCCCGGCCGCAGTAGCGCCGGGCCCGGGGGCCGGGCGGGAATTCTCCCGGGACCGCCCGCGCGGCCCGGTAGACTAGCCGCCATGGCTGATTTCTCCGGGGTATGACGGGCGAGCGGCGCCGCCCCCGCGCGGTCCTGCAGAGCCCCGTCGACGACCCCCTTCCCCGTCCCGGGTCCGGACCGCGTCCGGTCGCCCGCCCACGTCCCAGGAGTAGTACCCAGCCATGATTTCCGCCAACGGCCTCGAACTGCGTGCCGGCGCCCGGATCCTGATCGAGTCGGCGAGCTTCAAGGTCGCCCCCGGCGACCGGATCGGTCTGGTCGGGCGCAACGGCGCCGGGAAGACCACGCTCACCAAGGTGCTGGCCGGCGAGGGCATTCCGGCCGCCGGCACGGTGACCCGTTCGGGCGAGGTCGGCTACCTGCCGCAGGACCCGCGCACCGGCGACCTCGACGTGCTGGCCAAGGACCGCATCCTCTCCGCCCGCGGCCTGGACAGCGTGCTGCGCAAGATGCGCGAGAACGAGGAGCGGATGGCGAACGGCAAGGGCGCCACCCGCGAGAACGCGATGAAGAAGTACGCGCGCCTGGAGACCGAGTTCCTCACCAAGGGCGGGTACGCCGCCGAGGCCGAGGCCGCGACCATCGCCGCCGCACTGGGCCTGCCGGACCGCATCCTCAACCAGCAGCTGCACACCCTCTCCGGCGGTCAGCGCCGCCGCGTCGAGCTGGCCCGGATCCTGTTCTCCGACTCCGACGTGCTGCTGCTCGACGAGCCGACCAACCACCTCGACGCCGACTCGATCGCCTGGCTGCGGGACTTCCTGAAGACCTACAAGGGCGGCTTCATCGTCATCTCGCACGATGTCGACCTGGTCGAGACGGTCGTCAACAAGGTCTTCTACCTGGACGCCAACCGCTCCGCGATCGACGTCTACAACATGGGCTGGAAGCAGTACCAGCAGCAGCGCGAGGACGACGAGAAGCGCCGCAAGCGCGAGCGGGCCAACGCCGAGAAGAAGGCCGCCACGCTGAACGCGCAGGCGGACAAGATGCGCGCCAAGGCGACCAAGACGGTGGCCGCGCAGAACATGGCCCGCCGGGCGGAGAAGCTGCTGGCCGGTCTGGAGACGGTGCGGGCCAACGACAAGGTCGCCAAGCTGCGCTTCCCGGACCCGGCGCCGTGCGGCAAGACCCCGCTCACCGCCAGCGACCTGTCCAAGTCCTACGGCTCGCTGGAGATCTTCGCCGGCGTCGACCTGGCGATCGACCGCGGCTCGCGGGTCGTCGTGCTGGGCCTCAACGGCGCGGGCAAGACCACCCTGCTGCGGATGCTGGCCGGGGTGGAGAAGCCGGACACCGGCGAGGTGATCCCGGGCCACGGCCTGAAGATCGGCTACTACGCCCAGGAGCACGAGACGCTGGACGCGGAGCGCACGGTCCTGGAGAACATGCGCTCGGCGGCGCCGGACATGGACCTGGTCCAGGTCCGCAAGATCCTCGGCTCCTTCCTGTTCTCCGGCGACGACGTCGACAAGCCGGCCGGGGTGCTCTCCGGCGGCGAGAAGACCCGGCTCGCGCTGGCCACCCTGGTGGTCTCCAGCGCCAACGTCCTGCTGCTGGACGAGCCGACCAACAACCTGGACCCGGCCAGCCGCGAGGAGATCCTCGGCGCGCTGCACGAGTTCTCCGGTGCGGTCGTGCTGGTCACCCACGACGAGGGCGCGGTCGACGCGCTCCAGCCGGAGCGGATCATCCTGCTCCCGGACGGCGTCGAGGACCTCTGGAGCCCGGCCTACGCGGACCTGGTCACGCTGGCCTGATCCCGTGCCGCACAGGCCCGGTCGTCCGTACGGGCGACCGGGCCTTCGCCTTCCCGTCCGGCCGGGGCTAGACGCGAACTCCGTTCTTTGGGCCAGAAAAACTAGTCCTTTCGGCGTGTCCGGGAATGAAGCGGTCCTGCATTCCGTTTGAGGAGCTTTCGTCGGCCCGCCACTCGATCGTGGTCGGGCGCATGCTGCTGATCAGCCCTTTCGCATCGAACGGCGGAATGTCCCCGGGGGCGTGCACTCAGCGTGAGCGCCCTTGTGCGCTCGGATCACCACCGCAGGACCGCCCGTTGCGGACATGGACCTTGTCGAATGGGTGGCCAGGACGCGGTGGATGGGTGATCATGGGAATCTGACCGAGCAACGCTACGAGGAGGCACGGGTGGCCGAGACTCTGAAAAAGGGCAGCCGGGTGACCGGTGCCGCGCGTGAGAAGCTCGCGGCCGATCTCAAGAGGAAGTACGACTCCGGGGCGAGCATTCGCGCCCTCGCGGAGGAGACCGGTCGCTCGTACGGCTTCGTGCACCGCATGCTGAGCGAGTCCGGGGTGATTCTCCGGGGCCGCGGCGGTGCCACGCGGGGCAAGAACAAAGCTCCTGCTGGAGCTGGTTCCTGACGCTCCGTCAATCGACTGGACGGATGACTCGGCGGCAGGGCGTCGACCGGGGGGACGGCCGTTGGGCGTCCGCCCCCGGCCGGAGCGGACCGGCCGCCGATCGTCATGCCGGGGCCGTCCGCGGGCCCGGCCGTCCGGCGCCCCGGGGCGCCCGCGGGCTGCCCCCTGCCGTCGCGCCGCCAGTTTTGTTACTCTCCGGTAGCCAAGCACCCTCGCCACCGGAGGTCCCCGCATGACCGCTCCCGTCACCGATCCGCAGACCCCGCACCGGGAGCAGGACGGCGTCCGCCTGGAGATCGACGGCGAACTCGCCGTCGTCACCCTCTGTCAGCCCAAGCGGCGCAACGCCCAGTCGCCCGCGCTGTGGCGCGCCCTCGCCGCGATCGGCCGCGAGCTGCCCGGGACCGTCCGGGTGGTGCTGCTCCGCGCCGAGGGCATCTCCTTCTCGGCCGGCCTGGACCGCGCGATGTTCACCCCGGAGGGCATCCCCGGCGAGCCCGGCTTCCTGCAGCTGGCCGCCTCCGGCGACCAGGAGCTCGACGGGACCATCGCCGGCTACCAGGAGGCCTTCACCTGGTGGCGCCGCCCCGACCTGGTGACCGTCGCCGCCGTCCAGGGCCACGCCGTCGGCGCCGGCTTCCAGCTGGCCCTCGGCTGCGACCTGCGGGTGGTCGCCGAGGACGTCCAGTTCTCCATGAAGGAGACCTCGCTCGGCCTGGTCCCCGACCTCGCCGGGACCAAGCCGCTGACCGAGCTCGTCGGCTACGCCCGGGCGCTGGAGATCTGCGCCACCGGCCGCTGGATCGGCGCGGCCGAGGCCACCGCGATCGGCCTGGCCAACCTCGCCGTCCCGGCCGCCGAGCTGGACGCCGCCGCCCGCGACCTCGCCGCCGCCCTGCTCGCCGCCCCGCGCAACGCGGTCATCGAGACCAAGGCCCTGCTCCAGGGCGCCGCCGGCCGCTCCTACGACGAGCAGCGTTCGGCCGAACGGGCGGCGCAGGCCCGCCGGCTGCGCGACCTCGCCGGCCTCGGCGACTGACCGGAGGCCACCGCACCGGAGGCCCGGCCCCGTGGGACGCACCCACGGCGCCGGGCCTCCGGCGTTCGGGCCTTCCGGCTGCTCCGGGGGCGGGATTCGTGGCGAAATGCCAGAGTTGGACCGATTTGCGATATAGCTGGAGCCGCACGACGGGAGATGAGCCATGTCTGACACTCCGACGCCCGCCACCCTGCACAAGAACGCCCCGCACGGTGGCGCCCCGCACACCGCCGTCCCATCGGCGGCTCCGGACGCCGCCAGGACGGTCGGCGAGCGCGGCCGCACCGCGCTGGCCGTCGGCGTGGTCGAGAAGATCGCCGGAATGGCCGCGCGCGAGATCAGCGGCATCCACGCCCTCGGCTCCGGCCTCGCCCGCACCTTCGGGGCGATGCGCGACCGGGTGCCCGGCGGGCGCGGCAGCGTCGGGCGCGGCATCAAGGCGGAGGTGGGGGAGAAGCAGACCGCCATCGACATCGCGCTGGTCGTCGAGTACGGCGTCGTCATTCCCGAACTCGCCCGCCAGGTGCGGGAGAACATCATCGACGCGGTCGAGCGGATGACGGGACTGGAAGTCGTCGAGGTCAACATCGCCGTCAACGACGTCCACCTGCCCGACGAGCCCGACGTCGTCGAGGAGGAGGAAGAAGAACCCTCCTCCGGGCAACGGCCCAAGCTGAAGTAGTCCGTAGCGGTACCGGCGGAAGACGAGGTGGAACGGATGAACCTGGCCATCGTCGGCCTGGTGGTGGGAATGGCCCTCGGCTTCGCCGGATACTTCGGCGGCTTCGCGGCGTTCCTGCTGGTGGCGGTGCTCGGTGCGGCCGGATTCGTGGTCGGCCGCCTGCTGGAGGGCGACATCGAACCCGGCGAGCTCGGCGAACTGCTGCGCGGCCGCGACCGGCGCCGCTGATGGCGGGCCTCGTCCCGGTCACCGCCCGCCGGGAACCCGGCGCCCGCGGCCGGCTGCGGCTCGCCGACCGCGTCTACGCCCGGATCGCCGCCCGCGCCGCCCGCGAGGCGCTCGCCGACGCCTGGCACGGCCGCAGCGCGCGCGGCGGCCCGCCGAAGGTCTCGGTCACCGGACCCGCGAGCCCCGGCGCCCCGGTCACCGTCCGGGTCTCCGTCGACCTCCCCTTCCCGGCCGACCTCGCCGCACTCGCCCGCGCCGTCCGCGACCGCGTCACCACCGACACCCGCATGCTGACCGGCAGCCGGGTGTCCGAGGTCGTCGTGATGGTCGAGCACCTGGTCCCGGAGACCGCCCGGTGAGCGCCGGGGTGCACGGCTCCGGCCCCGTGGCGGCCGAGGGGGCGGGGGCGGCGCAGACGGGGAAGGTGCGCCGGCCGCGGGCCCCGCGCACGGTGGCCGCCGCCGTGGTGGCCACCGTGCTGCTGGTGGTGGCCGGGGCGCTGCTGTACGACGTGATCGCCGTGCGGACCGGGCACCGGGCCCGGCCGTGGCGGGCGGAGCTGGCCGACGAACTGGCCACCCGGCACCTGGACGACCCGGCCGTGCTGGTCGGCGCCGGTGCGGGCGTGCTGCTCGGCGCCCTGCTGCTCGGGCTGGCCCTCGCGCCCGGACTGCGCCGCTGGCTGCCGCTGCGCCCGCACGGGGCCACCGCCGCGGCCGTCGACCGCGCCGGGGTGGCCGCCCTGCTGGCCGACCGGGCCGCCGTGCTGCCGGGCGTCGAGCACCTGCGGGTGCGGGTCGGCCGGCGCCGGGTGCGGATCGCGCTGACCGGCCCGGCCGACCCGGCCTCGGTGCAGCGCCGGCTGCGCGAGGAGCTGGCGGCCGTCACCCTGGCCCGGCCGCCGCGCCTGGACGTGCGGACGGCGGGCCGGCGCGGACGCGCGAGGCCGCAGGGGGAACCCGGGCCGGATGCGGATACCGGGCGTGAGCCCGGGCGGCCCGGTGCGACCGGACCGGCCGAGGACGCCGGGCGTGAGCCCGGGCCGGATGCGGATACCGGGCATGGACCCGGGCCGGCCGAGGACGCCGGGCGGGGCGGGGAGTCCGCGGACGGGCCCGGGAAGGACACCAGGGCCGCGCCGGGCGGGGGCGCCGAATGAGCCGCGGCACGGTCAACCGGCTGCTGCTGGGGGTGGTCGGGCTGGCGCTGCTGGCGGCCGGGGTGCTGGTGCTGGCCGGCGGGCTCGACCTGTACGGGCGTCTCGGCGTCGACCCGCCCTCCTGGTGGCCGCTCACCTCGCCCGACCAGCCGGTGGTGAGCGCCGACTCCCGCACCCGCTGGACGGGTGAGTCCTGGTGGTGGCCGGTGGTGATCGCCGGGCCGGCCGTGGTGGTCGCCGCCACCGCCTGGTGGCTGCTGGCCCAGCTGCGCCGCAGCGGTCCGACGAGCGTGGTGCTGCCCACCCCCGGTGCGCCGGGGCTGCGGCTGCGGCTGCGGACCCGGGCGCTGGAGGAGGCGGTGGAGAGCGGGGCGGTGGAGCTGCCGGAGGTCGAGCGGGTGGGCGTCCGGCTGGTGCGCGGGACGCGGCACCTGCGGCTGCGGGCGGCCGTGCGGATGACCCCGGGCGGTGATCCGGGCGCGCTCGCCGAGCACTTCGAGTCCGGCCCGCGCGCCGGGGCGCTGTCCAGCCTGGGCCTGCCGGATCTGCCCGCCGACCTGCGGATCCGGGTGGTCGCGGCCCGGCCCGGGGTGACCGGGCGGCGCCGGCGCCGCGGCCGGCAGCCGCGGGTGGTCTGACGCCGCCCGGTGGTGCTCAGAGCCCGCGCAGCGCGCCGCCGTCGACGGGGACCATGACCCCGGTGAGGTAGGAGGCGGCGGGGGAGAGCAGGAAGGCGGCGACCTTGCCGAACTCCTCGGGGGTGCCGTAGCGGCCGAGCGGGATGTCGGCACTGTGGCGGGCGCGGGTGGCCTCGGCGTCGCCGCCGAGGGCGTCGAGTTCGCGCACCCGGTCGGTGTCGATCCGGGCCGGCAGCAGGCCGACCACCCGGATGCCCCGCGGGCCGAGCTCGTCGGCGAGCGACTTGGCGGCCATCGCGAGGCCGGGGCGCAGCCCGTTGGAGATGCCGAGGCCGGCGATGGGCTGGCGGACCGAGCCGGAGAGCACGAAGCCGATCACCCCGCCCTCGCCGAGCGCCGCGGCGGCGGTGCGGGCGATCCGCAGGGCGCCGAGGAAGACCGACTCGAAGGCGCCCCGCCAGGCCTCCTCGGGGGCGGTGGCGACCGGGCCGGCCTGCGGTCCGCCGACGCTGATCAGCACGCCGTCCAGCCGGCCGAAGCGCTCCACGGCCGCCGTGACCAGCCGCTCGGCGGTCGCCGGGTCGGCGTTGTCGGCCACCAGCCCGTGCACCGCCCGCGGCCCCTCGCCGAGGGCGGCGAGGTCGGCGACGGCCGCGTCCACCGCCTCCGGGCTCCGGCCGGTGACCAGCACCCGGGCGCCGTCGGCGGCGAGCTCCCGGGCCGTGGCCAGGCCCAGCCCGCGGGTCGCGCCGGTGACCACGTACACCTTGTTCTGCAGTCCGAGATCCATGGGGCCATCCTGCCGGGTCGCCCCGGTCGGCGGACGGCGGGGCACGGCCGGCGGCCACCGATGGTGGGTGGCCGAATCATTGCGGTGACTGGCCGGAAGTTGACGCCGGTACGAAAGTTAGGGAAACCTACCCTTGCTTTCGCGTCCTCCTCCCCTCGACCACGGAGCCGTCATGCCCCCGTACCACCCGACCGCCCCGGCCCCGGGGGGAGCCGCGGACGCGCCGGACGACGCCCGGCGCAGAGGGCGCGTCGCCGCCGCGGCCGCCGCCGTCTGCCTGCTGTGGGCGGCCAGCGCCTGGACCGCCGGGCACCTGCACACCGACCCCGCGTTGCACACCGTCGCGCTCTTCGGCCACCTGGCCGCGCTGGTGGCCGGCTTCGGCGCGGTGCTGGCGATCGACTACTACGGGCTGCTCTGGCTGCTCGGCCGCCGTTCGCTGCGCGAGGTGGTGCACTTCACCTCCCCGCTGCACGTGCCGGTCTGGGGCGGACTGCTCGGGCTGACGCTCACCGGTGTGCTCCTGGAGCCGCACCTGGACGCCGGGCTGACGCAGCTCAAGCTGGTCCTGGTGCTGGTGATCGCGCTGAACGGCGTGTACGCCGGCACGCTGCACCGCCGGCTGGCGGCGTACGGGGAGCGCCGCCCGCCGGCCCCGCTGCTGGCCCGGGGCGCCGCCTCCGCGCTGGTCTCGCAGGCCGGCTGGTGGGGCGCGGTGCTGATCGGCTTCTACAACACCCAGCACTGAACCGGCATCCGGCACCGGCCGGTCCGCTCCGGCGCTGGCGTTGACGCCCGCGTCAAGGTCTACCGTCGTTCCCGGCGGCGTTCGAACAGCGGCCGGAAGGGCAGGGTCCGGACATGCGGATCGGTGAACTGGCGAAGCGGGCGGGGACGACCACCCGGGCACTGCGGTACTACGAGCAGCTCGGGCTGCTCCCGGCCCGGCGGGCCGGCAACGGCTACCGCGCGTACGGCGAGGAGGACCTGCGGCTGCTGCGGCAGATCCGCACCCTGAAGGACTCCGGCTTCGGCCTGGAGGAGACCAGGCCGTTCGTCGAGTGCCTGCAGGCCGGGCACCCGCACGGCGACTCCTGCCCGGCCTCGCTGGAGGTCTACCGGAAGAAGCTGTCCGAGCTGGACGAGTGCATCGCCCGGCTGCAGGAGGTCCGCACCCGGGTGTCCGAGCAGTACGCCCGGGCCGAGCGGGAGCGCGACGCGCTCGCCGCGGGGGCCTCGGTGGAACCGCCGCAGTGCGAGTGGGCCGTACGACCGGCGGCCCCCGACCGGGACGAGTGGGAGAAGAGGTAGGCCATGGTGCAGATCACAGGGGTGGCGGCGGTGACGGACGAGACCTTCGCCGCCGAGGTGCTGGCGGCCGAGGGGCCGGTGCTGGTGGACTTCACGGCCGACTGGTGCCCGCCGTGCCGCCAGATGGTGCCGGTGCTGGCGGAGATCGCGCGGGAGGAGGCGCACCGGCTGACCGTGGTCAGCCTGGACGTCGACCACAACCCGCAGACCCAGGCGGCGTACGGCGTGCTGTCGATGCCCACGCTGATGGTGTTCCGCGGCGGCGAGCCGGTGAAGTCGGTGGTCGGCGCCCGGGCCAAGGCCCGGCTGCTGCGCGAACTGGACGACGTGCTCTGACAGGGCCCGGCGGGGACGGCTCAGGCGGGGACGGCGACCGCGACGCCCTCGGCCCCGGCGGCCTCCTTGCGGCGGTCCCTGGCCTCGCGGCGCGCCATCACCACGAACCCGACCGGGATCATCGCGGTGAACAGCCACCACTGGATCGCGTACGCCATGTGCGGCCCGATGTCGGAGTGGTTGGGCTCGGGCAGCAGCTCGGGCTGCTCGGCCGGGGCCGGATCGGTGGCGGTGAGCTCCAGGTAGCCGCCGAGCAGGGCGGCGCCGCTCTCCTTGGCCTGCTGGCCGGTGCTGATCAGGTTGAACTGCCGGTCCGGCAGCCCGGCCCGGTCCTTCAGGCTGCCGGAGGCGGTCTCGTCGGCGCGCAGCCGGCCGGTCAGGGTGACCTGGCCGGCCGGTGCGGCCGGGACGGCCGGGTAGTCGGTGGCGGAGGTGCCGGAGGGCACCCAGCCGCGGTTGACCAGGACGGTGCCCCGGCCGTCGGCCAGCACCAGCGGGGTGACCACGAAGTAGCCGATCTTGTCCCCGCTGGAGTCGGTCCGCTTGCGGACCACGAACTCGTGCGCCGGGTCGTACGTCCCGGTGGCCGTCACGGACCGCCAGGTGAGGTCCTTGGGCACGGCGAAGCCGGGCGCCGCCGACAGGGTGTCGTAGGGCACCGGCCCGGCGGTGAGGGACTGGGCGATCAGCTCGTTGCGGTCGACCCGTGCCTCGTGGCGGTGCAGCTGCCAGAACCCCAGCCGGATGGTCGTGGGGATCAGCAGCAGGGCGATCAACAGGGCGATCAGCCAGCGCCGGGAGAGCAGAAAACGGTACACACGGGCACGGTACGCCCTGCTCACACCCGGCTCACGCACCGGGGTGCGGGGCGACCTCGCGCAGCAGCTGGAGGAAGGCGTCCTCGCCGACCACCGGGGTGCCGACCTCGCGGGCCTTGCGGGCCTTGCCGCTCCAGCTGTCCGGCTCGTTGGTGACCAACAGGCTGGTGAGCCGGCTCACCGAGGTGGCGATGTGCAGGCCGGCCTCGACGGCGCGGTCCTCCAGCAGCTCGCGGTCGGTGGCGGTGTCGCCGGTGAACGCCACCCGCATGCCCTGGACGAGCGGCTTGCCGTCCTCCCAGCGCCCGGGGTTCGGGTACGGGCACGGCGGGCGCTTCCTGGCCTGCCGGTAGGCGGCGCCGGTCCAGGAGGCCCGGGCGGGGGAGGCGGGCGCGTCCTCGCCGAGGTCGGTGACGGCCACGCAGGACTGCAGCGGCAGCGGGACGCCCCCCGAGCGGGCCAGCGCCAGGCTGGGGCGGAACGCCTCGGCGAGCACCCGGGCGTCGTCCAGCGCGTTGTGCGCCCGCAGCTGGTGGACGCCGAAGTACGCGGCCAGCGAGGACAGCTTGCCGTTGGGCAGCGGCAGCCGCAGGTCGCGGGCCAGCACCATGGTGCACAGCCGCTGCTCGACCGGGGCGCGCAGGCCGGCCCGGGAGAACTCGCGGGAGATCATGTTCCAGTCGAAGAGCGCGTTGTGGGCGACCATCACCCGGCCGCGCAGCCGCTCGGCGAACTCCTCGGCGATCTGCGGGAAGGTGGGCGCGCCGGCCAGCTGGTCGTCGGTGAGGCCGTGGATCCAGACCGGGCCGGGATCGCGCTCCGGGTTGACCAGGGTGTACCAGTGGTCGGTGACGTCGCCGTCCTCGTCCAGCTGGTAGACGCCCGCCGAGATGACGCGGTCCGTGCGGCCGAGGCCGGTGGTCTCGACGTCGACCACCGCGAAGCCGCCGGCGGGTGCGGCGGAGCGCTGGGCCGGGACCGCGGCGGTCCGCGGTGCTGCGCCGGGGGTCTCGGGCTGGATCGCGTACATGGCCCAACAGAATAAGGCCCGCCGCCGACCGCGGACGGTCCTCCGCCGGCGCCGGGGGTCCTGCGCAGGGTCGGCCGGCAGGGCCCGGAATAGAGTGGACGGTGCAGTCGTCGTACATCCGGTCGATTGTTTCCCGGTCGCCCGCGGCACCCCGGCGGGCACCTCTGCGAAGGACGAACCCCGATGCGCGCCACGGTCATCCACGGTCCCCACGACATCCGGATCGAGGAGGTGCCGGACGCGGCGGTCCGGCAACCGACCGACGCGGTGGTGCGGGTGGTGAACGCCTGCATCTGCGGCAGCGACCTGTGGGCCTACCGGGGCGTCGCCTCGCGGGTGGCCGGGCAGCGGATCGGGCACGAGTTCCTCGGCGTGGTGGAGGAGACCGGCGCCGAGGTGCGCGACGTGCGCCGGGGCGACCTGGTGGTGGCGCCGTTCGTCTGGTCGGACGGCACGTGTGACTTCTGTCGCGAGGGCCTGCAGACCTCGTGCCCGCACGGCGGCTTCTGGGGCCAGGTCGGCTCGGACGGCGGGCAGGGCGAGGCGGTGCGCGTCCCGTTCGCGGACGGCACCCTGGTCAAGCTGCCCAAGGAGGCGCAGGGCGACGAGAAGCTGCTGCCGGGGCTGCTGGCGCTGTCCGACGTGATGGCGACCGGGCACCACGCGGCCGTCTCGGCGCGGGTGCGGCCGGGCGCCACGGTGGCGGTGGTCGGCGACGGCGCGGTGGGCCTGTGCGGGGTGCTGGCCGCGTCCCGGCTGGGCGCCGGGCGGATCATCGCGCTGGGGCGGCACACCGCCCGTACCGACCTGGCCCGCCGGTTCGGCGCGACCGACGTGGTGGCCGAGCGCGGCGAGGCGGCGATCGAGGCCGTCCGGGAGCTGACCGGCGGGCGGGGCGCGCACTCCGTGCTGGAGGCGGTCGGTACCGAGGAGTCGATGCGCACCGCGGTCTCGATCGCCCGGGACGGCGGCGCGGTCGGCTACGTGGGCGTGCCGCACGGCGGCAGCGCGGGCGTCGACATCGGGCAGATGTTCGGCCGGAACGTCTCGCTGGGCGGCGGCGTCGCGCCGGCCCGCGCCTACATCCCCGAGCTGCTGCCGGACGTCCTGTCCGGTGCGATCGAGCCGGGCCTGGTCTTCGACCGCACGGTGGACCTCGACGGCGTCCCGGACGGCTACCGGGCGATGGACGACCGTTCGGCCCTGAAGGTGCGGATCGCTTTCTGACGCGTCGCCGTTGACGGGTGACCAGGGGTGGTCCGGTGCGCCGGGCCACCCCTCAGTTGTGCCCGGACGGGTGGTGTTCGGTCACTGGACGGCGTCGAAGGAGTGAATGTTTGGCAGAGCACGGTCAAACTCTTTCGAGTGAACTCCGGCGCTCCTAGCATGGCGCGGCGCCCATCGGGCTTGTGACTTCGCTCACGTTCGATCGTTTCCACTGGTGCGACCGCTACGCCGAAGGAGTGAGGAGTCAGAGTGGAATCGCCGCCGATCACCACCACCCCCAGTGAAACCCAACTCATCGAGGAGAGCGCGGAGTTCCGCACCCTCCGGCGCTCGTTCCGGAACTTCGCGTTCCCGGTCACCATCGGTTTCGTGCTCTGGTACCTGCTCTACGTGCTGCTCTCCGGCTACGCCCCCGCCCTGATGGGCACCCGGGTGGTCGGGCACATCAACGTCGCCCTCGCGCTCGGGCTGATGCAGTTCGTCACCACCTTCGCCATCGCCGCCTGGTACGCGCACTACGCCGACCGGAGGATCGACCCCGGCGCGTCCGCGATCCGCGAGGCGCGCGGTGCGGTCGTCCACGCCCCCCGGGAGGCCGCCGAATGAACCTGCTCGCCAGCTCCGCCACCGACCACCGCGGCCTCACGATGGCCCTGTTCGGGCTCTTCGTGCTCGCCACCCTCGGCATCACCGTCTGGGCCGGCCGGCAGACCAAGGACGCCGCCGACTTCTACGCCGGCGGCCGCGCCTTCTCCGGCTTCCAGAACGGCCTCGCCATCTCCGGCGACTACATGTCCGCCGCGTCCTTCCTCGGCATCGCCGGCGCCATCGCGCTGTTCGGCTACGACGGCTTCCTCTACTCCATCGGCTTCCTGGTCGCCTGGCTGGTCGCGCTGCTGCTGGTCGCCGAACCGCTGCGCAACTCCGGCCGCTACACGATGGCCGACGTGCTGGCCTTCCGGATGCGCCAGCGCCCGGTGCGCACCGCCGCCGGCATCTCCACCATCGTGGTGTCGATCTTCTACCTGCTCGCCCAGATGGTCGGCGCCGGCAGCCTGGTCGCCCTGCTCCTCGGGGTCAGCGGCGACGCCGCCAAGCGGTGGACCATCGTCGCGGTCGGCGCGCTGATGGTCCTCTACGTCGCCCTGGGCGGCATGAAGGGCACCACGTGGGTGCAGATCGTCAAAGCGGTGCTGCTGATCGCCGGCACCGCGCTGATGACCGTCCTGGTGCTGGCCAAGTATCACTTCGACCTCTCCGCCCTGCTCGGCGCCGCCGCCGACGCCAGCGGCAAGGCCGACGCCTTCCTCGAACCGGGGCTGAAGTACGGCGTCACCGAGACCAGCAAGCTCGACTTCCTCAGCCTCGGCCTCGCCCTGGTGCTCGGCACCGCCGGGCTGCCGCACATCCTGGTCCGCTTCTACACCGTGCCCACCGCCAAGGCCGCCCGGAAGTCGGTGCTCTGGGCGATCGGCATCATCGGCGGCTTCTACCTGATGACCCTCGCGCTCGGCTTCGGCGCCGCCGCCCTGGTCGGGCCCAAGGCGATCAAGGCGGCCAACGCGGCCGGCAACACCGCCGCCCCGCAGCTCGCCGAGCAGCTCGGCGGCGGCCCGGGCACCACCGGCGGGGCGGTGCTGCTCGCGGTGATCTCCGCGGTCGCCTTCGCCACCATCCTCGCCGTCGTCGCCGGGCTGACCCTCGCCTCCTCGGCCTCCTTCGCCCACGACCTCTACGCCAACGTCTTCCGGCGCGGCAAGGTCTCCGAGCGCGAGGAGGTGCGCGTCGCCAAGTGGGCCGCCGCCGCCATCGGCGCGGTGGCGATCGTGCTCAGCCTGTTCGCCGACAAGCTCAACGCCGCCGCCCTGGTCGCCCTGGCCTTCGCGGTCGCCGCCTCGGCGAACCTGCCGACCCTGCTGTACTCGCTGTTCTGGAAGCGCTTCACCACCACCGGCGCGGTCAGCTCGGTCTACGCCGGACTGTTCTCCTCGGTGCTGCTGGTGCTCTTCTCCCCGGTCGTCTCGGGCGGGAAGAACGCGCTCTTCCCGCACTCCGACTTCCACTGGTTCCCGCTGGAGAACCCCGGCCTGGTCTCCATCCCGGTGGGCTTCGCGGCCGGCTGGGTCGGCACCGTGCTCTCCCGCCGCGAGGCCGACCCGGCGAAGTACGCTGAACTGGAGGTGCGCTCGCTGACCGGGCTGGGCGCCCACTGACCGGCGGGTGATGACTAAGCTGGCCCGGTCCCGCCGTGACGGCGGCCGGGCCGGCCGCCCCGGGCGGCACCTCACTCGGGAAGGGACCGCCGTGCTGCTCGACACCTTCGGCCGCCGCGCCGTCGACCTGCGGGTCTCCCTCACCGACCGGTGCAATCTGCGCTGCACCTACTGCATGCCCGAGGAGGGCCTGCAGTGGCTGACCCGGCCCGAGCTGCTCACCGACGAGGAGATCGTCCGGCTGGTGGGCCTCGCCGTGCGCGACCTCGGCGTGCGGGAGGTCCGCTTCACCGGCGGCGAGCCGCTGCTGCGCCCCGGGGTGGTCGGCATCGTCGAGGCCTGCGCGGCCCTCGACCCGCGCCCGGAGCTCTCGCTCACCACCAACGGCATCGGCCTCGCCCGGACCGCGACGGCGCTGCGGGCGGCGGGCCTGGACCGGGTGAACGTCTCGCTCGACACCCTCGACGAGGCCACCTTCCACGCCCTCACCCGGCGCCGGCGCCACCACGACGTGCTGGCCGGCCTGGCCGCCGCCGAGGCCGCCGGGCTCACCCCGGTCAAGCTCAACGCGGTGCTGATGCGCGGCGTCAACGAGCACGAGGCGCCCGGACTGCTCGCCTGGTGCCTGGAGCGCGGCTACGAGCTGCGGTTCATCGAGCAGATGCCGCTGGACGCCCAGCACGGCTGGGACCGCTCCGCGATGATCACCGCCGAGGAGATCCTGGAGCGGCTGTCCGCCCGGTTCACCCTCACCCCCGAGCCCTCCGCCGCCCGCGGCGCGGCCCCCGCCGAACGCTGGCTGGTGGACGGCGGCCCGGGGCGGGTCGGCGTGATCGCCTCGGTGACCCGCCCGTTCTGCCGCGCCTGCGACCGCACCCGGCTGACCGCCGACGGCCAGGTCCGCAACTGCCTGTTCGCCACCGGGGAGACCGATCTGCGCACCGCCCTGCGCTCGGGCGCCGACGATGCCGCACTGGCCGCGCTGTGGCGGGCCGCGATGTGGGGCAAGAAGGCCGGCGCCGGCATCGACGACCCGGACTTCCACCAGCCGCAGCGGCCGATGTCGGCCATCGGCGGCTGAGGGTCAGTCCTCCGCGGGGGTCCACTCGGCGAAGGCCGTGACCTCCTTGAGGAAGCCGCGCACCCCGAGGAACTGCGAGAGGTGCTCGCGGTGCTCGTCGCAGGCCAGCCAGGTCTTCCGGCGGTCCGGGGTGTGCAGCTTGGGGTTGTTCCACACCAGCACCCAGACCGCTTCCGCGCGGCAGCCCTTGGCGGAGCAGATCGGGGTCTGCGGCTGGGGGGCGTCGGGGAGCAGCATCGGCGGTCGTCCTCGGGCGGTCGGCGGGGCGTGGTCACCGTCAGTCTGTCACGCACCGGGGGGCCGGGAGAAAGCGCGCATGGCGACGCCGGGCAGCCACGGGGGGAGCCGCCCGGCGTCGGTCCGTCGCTCCGACGGGGGATGCGGAGCGCGTACGCAGTATGTCACGGCCCGGGGTGGGTATGGGGAGGTCTTGCATGATTAATCTGAGCTTCTTTTGAGCTTTCCGGCCCCACAAGCGGTGGATAGTGGCTCAAAACGGACGGTCAGCTCCGGCCCTGTGAAGAATCGGTGGGCGCACGCCCGGCCCCATCAGCACCCTGCGTCACATCAGCACCGAGCGGACCGGAGCCGCCGGGGCCCAGCATCAGCGGCGTGGTGGGCGGTACGTCGAAGGTGGACGGCAGACCCGGGGCTCGCTCCCGGCCCGCGTTGGCGAGCAGCACCGCGAAGTACGGCAGCAGCACCCCGCCCGCCAGAGCGGCGAAAGCCAGCCATCGCTGGACGTCCCACAGCACCACCGCGAGCAGCACGCAGACCGTCCGCAGCAGCATCGAGGCCACGTACCGGCGCTGCCGCCCGCGGACGTCCTCGCTGAGGCTGCTGCGGGCCCCCGTGATCCGGTAGACCCGACCGCCGCCGGCACTCTTGCCCATGTCCCAACCGCCCTCGTCCACGCACCCGCGCGCCTCGCCGCGCGGCCATCTCACGGTACGCCGGGAGGGCGCCGGCGACGAGACCGGGTCCGCGGGCGTCCCCCGAACGGCCCCGGTCAGTCCCGGGAGAGGTACTGCGGCGGCACCGCGTCCGTCAGCCAGACCCCGTTGGCGCTCACCCGGAACGCGTGGCCCGCCGCCGCCATCGCGGCCGCGTCCACCCGGAGCACCACCGGCCGGCCGTGCCGGGCGCCCACCCGGACCGCGGTCCCGGTGTCCGCCGACAGGTGGACGTCCTGGCGGCTCATCGGACGCAGCCCCTCCCGGAGGATCGCCGCCAGGCTGCGGGTCGCGGTGCCGTGGAACAGCACCGGCGGGGGCTCGGTGGCGGCCAGACCGAGGTCGACCGCCACCGAGTGCCCCTGGCTGGCCCGGATCGACAGGCCGTCCGGCGAGTAGGCGAAGCGGCGCTTGTTGTTGGTGGCCACCACGTGGTCCAGCTCGGCCCTGGTCAGCCGGGTGCCCCGGGCCGCCAGCGCGCCGAGCAGCACGTCCACCCGCACCCAGCCGGCCGCGTCCAGGGTGATCCCCACCCGGCCCGGGTCGTGCCGCAGGATGCCCGACAGCATCCTGCTGGTCCGCACCACGCGCTTCTCGTCCACGCCTGTCGTTCCTCTCCGGTCGGGCCGCCCGGCTACGAGGCCTGGCTGACCGAGCTCATGTTGAATCCGGACACCCGCACCGGCGGCATCGCCGTCCGGGTGAACCAGTCGCTCCACTCGCGCGGCAGGCAGCGCTCCGTGCGGCCGGCCTCGGTGATCCGCCCGAGCAGGTCCACCGGCGACTCGTTGAAGCGGAAGTTGTTGACCGCCCCGACCACCTCGCCGTTCTCCACCAGGTAGACGCCGTCCCGGGTCAGGCCGGTCAGCAGCAGCGTCGCCGGGTCCACCTCGCGGATGTACCAGAGGCAGGTGAGCAGCAGGCCGCGCTCGGTCCGGGCGATCATCTCCTCCAGGGTCGGCGCGTCCTCCTGGCCGGCCGTCTCCAGCACGAGGTTGCCGACCTCCGGGCGCACCGGCAGTCCGCCCAGGGCCGCCGAGTGCCGGTTGGTGACCAGGGCGGTCAGCTCGCCGTCGCGGATCCAGTCGGTGGCGGTCAGTGGCAGGCCGTTGTCGAACACCGAGGACTCGCCCTCGCCGGCGGGGGCCAGCACGAACGGCGCGCACTCCAGGCCCGGCTCGTGCGGGTCCGAGCGCAGCGTCAGCGGCAGCCCGGCCAGCTTCTCGCCGATCCGCGTCCCGCCGCCGGGCCTGGAGAAGACCGTGCGGCCCTCGAAGGCGTCCCGGCCGCCGGCCGACCACGTCAGGTACACCATGAGGTCGGCGACGGCGGACGGCGGCAGCAGCGTCTCGTAGCGGCCGGCCGGCAGGTCGATCCGGCGGCTGCCCCAGCCGAGCCGCCGGGTCGCCTCGGCGTGCAGGGCGGTGACGTCCACGTCGGCGAAGTCCCGGGTGGAGGCGCCGGTCCAGGCCGAGCCGGACAGGTCGGCGGTCTTGGCGTTCAGCTCGACCATGCCGGTCGGCTGGTCGTGGCGCAGCCGCAGACCGGTGGAGGTGCCCAGGTAGCTGGTGACCAGCTCGTGCCGGGCGAAGCCGTACAGCAGCTCGCCCTGGTCGGCGGCGCGGGCGAAGGCCCGGCCCAGGGCCGGGCCGAACTCCTCGAACACGGCGATCGAGGTCTCGGCGGGCGGCTCGGTGAAGTGCGGCGAGTTCGCCTGCTCGCCGGCGGTGACCAGCGGCTGCGCGTCCTCGGCGGGGCCGGCCGCGCGGGCGGCGTCCTCGGCGGCCCGCACCAGGTCCGCCACCTCCCCGGGGCCGACGGCCTCGCGGGAGACCACGCCGGAGGCGGTGCCCTCGGCGCCGGCCACCGTGGCGATCACGGTGAGCCGCCGGCCCCGGGTGACGCCGTTGGTGGTGAGCGCGTTGCCGGCCCAGCGCAGGTTGGCGGTCGACTCCTCGTCGGCGATCACCACGCAGCCGTCGGCGCGGGAGAGGCCGAGCGCCAGCTCGACGAGTTCGTGGGGCTGCGTCGTCGCGGTCATCGGTGACCCGCCTCCTGCTGGGTGTTGAGCACGTTGACGTTGCGGAACAGGGCCGAGGGGCAGCCGTGGCTGACCGCGGCGACCTGGCCGGGCTGCGCCTTGCCGCAGTTGAAGGCGCCGCCCAGGACGTAGGTCTGCGGGCCGCCGACGGCCGCCATCGAGCCCCAGAAGTCGGTGGTGGTGGCCTGGTAGGCGAAGTCCTTGACCTGGCCCGCGAGTTCGCCGTTCTTGATGGCGTAGGCACGCTGGCCGGTGAACTGGAAGTTGTACCGCTGCATGTCGATCGACCACGAACGGTCTCCGACGATGTAGAGGCCGTTCTCGACACCCGCGAACAGGCCCTCGGTGGACGGGCCGGCCTCGGCCGGCCGCAGCGAGACATTGGCCATCCGCTGCACCGGGACGTGCGCGGGGGAATCGGCGAAGGCGCAGCCGTTGGAGCGCTCGAAGCCCTTGAGCCCCGCCATCGCGCGGTCGAGCTGGTAGCCGACCAGGACGCCGTCCTTGACGAGGTCCCAGGACTGCGCGGCCACCCCCTCGTCGTCGTAGCCGACGGTGGACAGCCCGTGCTCGGCGGTGCGGTCGCCGGTGACGTGCATCAGCTCGGAGCCGTACCTCAGCGAGCCGAGCTGGTCGAAGGTGGCGAAGGAGGTGCCCGCGTAGGCGGCCTCGTAGCCGAGGGCCCGGTCCAGCTCGGTGGCGTGGCCGATCGACTCGTGGATGGTCAGCCACAGGTTGGACGGGTCGATCACCAGGTCGTAGCGGCCCGCCTCGACGCTCGGCGCCTTCATCTTCTCGGCCAGCAGGGCGGGCAGTTCCGCGAGCTCGGCGTCCCAGTCCCACCCGGTGCCCGTCAGGTACTCCCAGCCGCGCCCCGCCGGCGGCGCCAGGGTGCGCATCGAGTCGAAGGCGCCGGTGCGCCCGTCCACCGAGGTGGCCTCCAGCACCGGGTGCAGCCGCACCCGCTGCTGGGTGGTGACGGTCCCGGAGGTGTCCGCGTAGAACTTGTTCTCCTGGACGGTCAGCAGGGTCGCCTGGACGTGCGAGACGCCCTCGGCGGCCAGCAGCCGGGTGCTCCACTCGGCGAGCAGCGCCGTCTTCTCGGCGTCCGGCACCTCGAAGGGGTTCACGTCGTACGCGGAGACCCAGGTGACGTCGCGGTGCACCGGCTCGTCGGCCAGTTCGACCCGCTGCGCCGATCCCGCCGCGCGGCTGATCCCGCCGGAGAGCCTGGCCACCGCGACGGCCTGCCCGGCCACCCGGGCCGCGGCGTCCGGGGTGAGGTCCACCCCGGCGGCGAAGCCCCAGGCGCCGTCCAGCAGCACCCGCACGGCGAAGCCGAGCTGGACGCTGTCGGAGGTGCCGGACGGGCGGGCGTCGCGCAGCCGCCAGGAGGCGCTGCGCACCCGCTCCAGACGGAAATCGGCGTGGCCGGCGCCGAGTTCGCGGGCCCGGGTGAGGGCGGCGTCGGCGAGGGCGCGCAGCGGGTGGCCGAGGAAGAGCGGGTCGACGGCGCGCGCGGCGCCGCCGCGGGACGCGGGCGTGCTGGTCGGGGGCAGCGGAGGCAATCGGGCTCCCTGGTCGGGCGGACGGCGGTGCGGCGCCCCGATACGGACAAGGACGCCCGAACCGCATCATTGCCCGTCAAGGGGGTTTCGGCCAGCGCATTTCCGGTGCGGCGGCCGGGCGGCTACCGGACGCCCTCCCACCAGCCGTCCAGCTCCGGCGGGTTGTCGACGTCCACCCGCTCGCCGGGGCGCGGGACCGCCAGCGGCACGCTCTGCTCCTTGGCGGCCACCACCAGCCGCTCGACCGGCTCGGCCCACGGGTGCAGCCCCAGGTTGAAGGTGCACCAGTGCACCGGCAGCAGCAGTCCGGCGTTCAGCTCCCGGTGGGCGAGGACGGCGTCCTCGGGCGTCATGTGGATGTCCGCCCAGGCCGGGTCGTAGGCGCCGACCTGCATCAGCGCGGCGTCGAACGGGCCGTGCTCGGCGCCGATCCGCGCGTAGCCCTCGAAGTAGCCGGAGTCGCCGGTGTAGTAGACCTTGCGGCCCGGCCCGGCGATCACCCAGGAGCCCCACAGGGTGGTGTTGCGGGTCAGGCCGCGGCCGGAGAAGTGGTGGGCGGCGGTCAGGGTGAGCGCCAGGTCGCCGAGGGTGCAGGTCTCGTCCCAGTCCAGCTCGATGATCCGGTGTTCGGGCACGCCCCAGCGGCGCAGGTGGGCGCCGATGCCGAGCGGGACCGCGAACGGCGCGGACTGGCTGCGCACCAGCCGCCGGACCGTCGCCAGGTCCAGGTGGTCGTAGTGGTCGTGCGAGATGAGCACCGCGTCCACCTGCGGCAGCTCCTCCAGCTCCACCGGCACCGGGTGCAGCCGGCGCGGGCCGACCTGCGCGGCGGGGGAGCAGCGCTCGCTCCACACCGGGTCGAGCAGCACCCGTGACCCCTCGATCTCCACCAGCGCCGAGGCGTGCCCGTACCAGGTGACCGCCACGCCCTCGGCGGCCGGGCCCGCGGCGTCGGCCGGGCGGACGGTGGGCACCGGCCGGCCCGGCGTGCGGCCCTCGCGCTGGAACAGCACCCGGCGCAGCGTGCCCGGGTCGATGCCAGTCGGCGCGGACGCCCGGGCCAGCACGGAGGGCGCGTTGTGGAAGACCCCGTCGCGGTACTGGGGGGAGTTGCGCAGCCGCTCCTCCCGCTCGCCGTCCGGCCGGCGGCCGAACGCCGCCGGGAGGTCGCGCAGCGCCCAGGCGACCGCTCCCGCGCCGGCCGCCAGCGCGGCCAGGGCCGCCAGTCGTCCGCGCCGTTGGGTGGTCCCGGCCCGTGCCTCGCTCATTGCGCGCTCCGCCTCCGCTCGTCACCGGGGCCGGTTTCCGGCTGCGGGCCGCTGCGGGCCCGGTGCGGCGGCCCCGGCGTGGTGCCGCACCAGGGGCACAACGGGCATGCCCCGGCGTGGGGTTCCCGGACGGCCGGCTCAGTGGACACGACAACGCGGCGGGGACCGCCGGGCGCATAGCGGGAAGCCGGCCGGACACGGATTGTCGGGTACCGACAGTTCCGTCGGTGCGGCGCTGTGGGAGACCGATTCGTCGCGGCGCGGGAACGACCGATAGCGTCAAGCATCGCGTACTCGTTGCGACGTACGCGGACATCACGCAGTGGCGCGCGGGCATCACGGCGTGCGCACCCAACGGAGAGAGGTGGATCGTTGAGCCGCTCGGTTCTCGTCACCGGAGGCAACCGGGGCATCGGCCTCGCGATCGCCCAGGCCTTCGCCGAGGCGGGCGACAAGGTCGCCATCACCAGCCGGTCGGGTGAGGTGCCCGAGCAGCTGGCCAAGTACGACGTGCTCGCGGTGCGCTGCGACATCACCGACAGCGCCCAGGTGGACGCCGCCCTGACCGAGGTCGAGGCCGCGCACGGCGCCGTCGAGGTGCTGGTCGCCAACGCCGGGATCACCAACGACACCCTGCTGCTGCGGATGTCGGAGGAGGCCTTCACGTCCGTCCTGGACACCAACCTCACCGGTACCTTCCGCGTCGTGAAGCGCGCCTCCAAGCTGATGATGCGCGCCCGCAAGGGCCGGATCGTGCTGATCTCCTCGGTCGTCGGCCTCTCCGGCTCCCCGGGCCAGGCCAACTACGCCGCGTCCAAGGCGGGCCTGGTCGGCTTCGCCCGTTCGCTGGCCCGCGAGCTGGGCCCGCGCAACATCACCGTCAACGTGGTCGCCCCCGGCTTCGTGGACACCGACATGACCGCGGTGCTCAGCGACGAGCGCCGCGCGGAGATCGTCGCCGGCGTGCCCCTGGGCCGCTACGCGGCGCCCGCCGAGGTCGCTTCCACCGTGCGGTTCCTCGGTTCGGACGAGGCCGCGTACATCACCGGAGCCGTCATTCCCGTCGACGGCGGATTGGGCATGGGTCACTGAGACATGAGCGGAATCCTTGAGGGCAAGCGCATCCTGATCACCGGTGTGCTGCTGGAGTCCTCCATCGCCTTCCACGCCGCCAAGCTGGCCCAGGAGCAGGGCGCCGAGGTCATCCTGACCGCCTTCCCGCGGCCGAGCCTGACCGAGCGCGTCGCCAAGAAGCTGCCGAACCCGGTCAAGGTCCTGGAGCTGGACGTCTCCAGCCCGGAGCAGCTGGCCGGCATCGCCGACCAGGTGCGCGAGTACCTGCCGAGCCTGGACGGCATCGTCCACTCGATCGGCTTCGCCCCGCAGGACGCCCTGGGCGGCAACTTCCTGAACACGCCGTGGGAGTCCGTGGCCACCGCCATGCACGTCTCGGCGTACTCGCTGAAGTCGCTGACCACGGCGCTGCTGCCGCTGATGCAGGACGGCGGCTCGGTCGTCGGCCTCACCTTCGACGCGCAGTTCGCCTGGCCGCAGTACGACTGGATGGGCCCGGCCAAGGCCGCCCTGGAGTCCACCAACCGCTACCTGGCCCGCTACCTGGGCGAGCGGGACATCCGCTGCAACCTGGTCTCGGCCGGCCCGCTCGGCTCGATGGCCGCCAAGTCCATCCCGGGCTTCGGCGACCTGGCCGCCACCTGGGACAACCGCTCGCCGATGAAGTGGGACCTGAACGACCCGGAGCCGGCCGGCCGCGGCGTCGTCGCCCTGCTGTCGGACTGGTTCCCGAAGACCACCGGCGAGATCGTCCACGTCGACGGCGGCCTGCACGCCATCGGCGCCTGACGCCTCCCGCACCCGCCGCGGCCCGGCGCCCCTCCCGCTCGGGTGGGGCGCCGGGCCGCGGCGTCGGTGCTACCGGGGCGCGACCGGCTCGCAGCCGCGCTGCGCGGCGACGGCGTTGACCCAGGAGGTGAACAGCGGCGTGCTGAAGGCCGACCTGTCGCGGGGAGCGGTGAGGTCCTCCCGTCCGGACAGGTGGAGGAAGAGGTCGTCCTTCCCGCACGGCGCGTGGACGTCGCCGTGCGAGCCCGTGCCCCGCCAGCCCGCCGGCAGGGGGGCGTCCAGCGTCGCCCGCCGGGCGACGAAGGCCGGATAGCGGGTGTCGGTGGTGCTGGTGAAGCGGATCGCGGGCTCGCTCATGATCCGGCTGTAGACCCAGCAGGACTGCAGCGGCGCCGCCGGGTCGCTGACCCGCTGGGCCAGGTCCTGCTTGTTCTCGCCGGTGCCCACCCCCGGCAGACCGCACAGCCGCCCGTCGGTGGCGGGCTCGACGGCCGTGCCGGGAGCCGTGAGGTGCATGTCCGGGACGTCGCCGGAGCCGCAGCCGGACGACCTGGCGAGCGCCGCGCCGAAGTCGGCGGCGAGCCGGGCCAGGGCGGAGCGGGCCTCCTGGTCCGGAGTCTCCTTCGACGGCTCGTCCTGCCACCTGAGGCCGTGCTTGCCGCGGTGGCGCACATCGGCGCTGAGGATGTCGGCGTCCCGGTCCGGGAAGGCCTCCGTCCCGCTGCCCGAGGCCTTGCGGCAGCCCGCCGGCAGGACCAGCCAGCCGGTGTCGTTGGCGAAGGCGCCGAGCGGCCCCCGGTCCGGCTGCGACATCGCGGGGTCGACGGGACTGCGCTCGTCGGCGCGGTCGACGCCGTGGGTCTGCAGGGTGAGGTCGGCGCCGCCCGCGACCTCGATCACGCAGCGGCCCTCCGGCGCGGCGCGGTCCCCGGCGAGGCGGCTCTGGACGACCTCGATCCTGCCGTCGCCCAGGAGCCGCTGGACGTCCTTCGTCGCGACGGCGCCGTCGCAGAGGCGGTCCGGGACGAAGAGGTTGGTGTAGCGCCAGGTCGCGAAGCCGCCGGCCCCCAGCACGAGGACGAGGGCGGCGGCGACGAGCGTCCAGGCGCGCCGGGAGAGCCTCACTTCTGACCGTTCCGTCCGAGGGCGCTCATCGCGTTCGCGTGGCCGGTGGTGTGGCCGGTGGCCATCTCCTGGTTGACCACGTTGGCCGCCCCGCTGCTCGCGTGGGTCGCCTCGCCCCAGCCCGCCGCCATGACCTTGCCCTGGGTCAGCGCGGCGTAGTGGGCGTCGGCGGACTTGGAGTTGCCCGCGTTCTGGGCGTCCTCCTTGATGTTGTCGGTCCACTCGGAGATGCCCAGGTCGACGAGGCCGCCCGCGAGGTCGCCGACCTCGGGGATGAACCCGGTCACGTTGCCGTTCACCATGGAGGCGAGCTCGCCGGTCTTCTCGGCCCATTCCATCCGGTCGTCCTTCTCGTCCAGGATGACGGAGGAGCGGATCGCGTCGTAGGCACCGAGCGCCGTGCCGACCTGTCGGGCCGGGATGTCCCGCTCCTCCGCGGCGTGCTGCGGATCGGGCGGGAGGGCGGCCAGGGCCTCGGCCGCCTTGGCCCGCTCGGCGCCGTAGAGCGTGGCATAGGCCTCCGGGTCGTCGGAGACGCCGCGCATGACCCGGACGAGGTGGTCGGAGCTGCCGCCGAGGTGGCCCTCGCCGTTCTTCTCCCAGGCGCCGTTGTGCTGGGCGGTGGAGACGTCCTCGCTGAGTATCAGGTGCGTGTCGTCGACGTAGTCCGACAGCGCGTTGGCGATCGGCTTCTTCAGGTCGTCGTGCACGTCCTCCGCGCCCTTGCCCTCGGCGTCCAGCGCGTCGACGACGCCCTGCATCACCCGGGCCTGCGCCGGGGTGTGCGGGCCGCCGTTGTGGGTGCCCTCGCCGGGGACGTCACCGGTGGCGGCGGCCTCCAGGGCGGCGGCGAGGCCGTCCTGGTGGGTGGTCTTGTCGATCATCGGCGGGCCGTACAGGGTGTTGACGTACGAGGTGGGCCACTCGCGCTCGCGCAGCAGGTACGTGAGGCGGTCCTCGGCGCCGGGGCCCTTGGGATCGAGGAACTGCGTGGCGGCGTCCGGGTTCTGGCCCATCAGCTTGAGCACGCCGTTCACCGGGTCGTACTCCAGGTCCGGGCGCGGTCCGTTGAACTGGTGCGAGGACCAGCGGTTCTTGTCGCCGCGCTCGGCGGCGAGGATGTCGGTGCCGAGGTCGTTCAGGAACTGCGAGCCGTACCCGGCGTTGCCGTGCTGGAGCAGGGTGGCCAGCGTCTGGTAGCCGTAGATCGGCTCGCTCTTGCCGCCGAAGTGCCGCTCGTTGACGTTCTTGACGCCGGCTTCCTGGAGGCCCTTGCGGAAGTCCCGGTAGAACGTGCCGCCGGTGTCCCGGGTGGCGCCGGCGATGGTGTTGGCGAGGTTGGTCTGCAGCTCGCCGTACTCGCCCTTGTTCTTGCCGCCCCGGTCGTTGATCCGGACCTCCAGCTCGTCGGCGAGCAGCAGGGTGCCCTCGGGGCCGAGCGCGTTGAGCAGGGTCTGGCCGTAGACGGGGCTGCCGGAGTTGGCCTTCATCAGGTTGTTGAGCTCGGCGAGCTCGTCCGGGCCGAGGCTCTTGCCGTCCTTGAGCCGGGCGGCGAGTTCGGCGGCCCGCTTGCCGTCCGCCTCGTCGCCGCCGCCGACGGCCTGGCCGTTGAACTCGTTCACCAGGTCGCCGACCTTGGCGGCGCGGCGCAGCTGGAGGGCGGCCCGCTGGTCGGCGGCGGTCGCCTCCTCCACGTAGATCTTGATCTTCTGCGCCCACTGGCCGGCGGCCTGGCTGCGCTCCTGCTGGTACTCCCGGTCGTGGTGGTACTCCTGCCGGGTGGCCGGGTCGAGCGCGCCGACGTCGAACATCACGGCGCCGGTGCCGGTCACCTTCATGCCGTCGGCCTGGGCGTCGGCGACGGTCTGCTTCAGCTTCCGCTGCGCCGCCTCGAAGTCGTTCTTGGCGTCGGTGATGATCGACGCGACGGCCTTGGCCTCGGTCTGCGCGTCGATGCTCTGCTGGCGGGTCCGGTCGACGTGGGCGTTGGCGGCGAACGCGGTGGAGCCCATCCACAGGCCCTGGTTGCCGGTGACGGCGAGCACCTCGGTCTCCAGCCGGTGCTGGATCTGCTGGTACTTGCCGGCCATCGCCGTCCAGTCGGCGGCGGCCTTGGCCATCGCGGACGGGTCGGCCTTCATGACATCCTCGAAACCGAGCAGGCTCACGCGATCACGCCTTTCCGCTGAACGACGTGGCGATGCCGTGCTCGACGCTCAGGTAGTTGCTGTGGGTCTGCCGCATCATCCCGGCCTCCTGGTTGAGCCGGCCGTTGAGCTGCGACACCTGCTCGTGCCACTCCTTGAGCGCCCCGCGCAGCGCGGCCGCGGAGTCCCAGCCGCTCAGCTTCGAGGCCGCGGCCTCGGTCGACTCGTCGGCCGTCTTCCCGGCCGCGGTGCTGTCGTTGGCGATGCCGTCCAACGAGGTGGCCGCCTTGTCCAGGGCCGGCGTCGACACCTTCGTCGGCCCGCCCCCCGGTCCCTGGCCCAGTTTCAGGTCCGGATCCGCCATCACTTCTCCCCGTGGTGTCCACACCCGGCCGGAGTCCGGCCGTCCGCGAATTTTCACGGGACGTTAGCACGTCAAAAGCGGCCCCCCGCAAGGTGAGAGGCCGCTGCGCACGGAACCGGGACGGGTCAGGCGTCGGGGTCGTTGCAGGCGCCGATGGCGCGGCCGGCCTCGTGGGAGGCGCGCTGGGGGTCGCGGGCGCGGATGGCGTCGACGATCTTGTCGTGGCCGAGGTAGCGCTCGGCGATGAGTTCGGGGCCGACGTCGTGGCGCAGGTGGGCGCGGGTGACCTCGCCGAGGTCGGCGTAGACGGCGGCGAGGACGTCGTTGTGGGCGGCGGCGACGACGGCCTGGTGGAAGGCGGCGTCGGCCTGCACGAAGTCCTCGGCGTCGCCGGCGCGCCAGGCGTCCTCGCGGCGGGCGAGGGCGGCGTCGATGAGGGCGAGGTCGCGGTCGGTGCGGCGGGTGGCGGCGAGGCCGGCGGCCGAGGTCTCCAGGGTGGCCCGCAGTTCGGCGACCTGGGCGCGGTCGGCGTCGGCGAAGCGGCGGTGCATCACCCCGGCGAGTTCGCTGGTGGCCAGGACGTAGGTGCCGGAGCCCTGGCGGATGTCCAGCAGGCCGTTGTGGGCGAGCGCCCGGACGGCCTCGCGCACCGTGTTCCTGGCCACACCGAGCTGTTCGACGAGGGCGGCCTCGGTGGGGATGCGCGAGCCGACCGCCCACTCGCCGGAGGTGATCTGGGCCCGGAGCTGGGCGATCACCTGGTCGGACAGCGGGGTGCGCCTCGGCGAGGACAGCGCCACGGGGGACTCCTTGGGTCGGACGGGTCGGGCCATCATGCCAATTCGTGGATGCGCTAATTCATCCCATCATTCTATGATGACTCGCATGTCGTCCGCCGCAGACACCGCAGACCCCGCCACCACCTCCCCCCGGACCGGTCCCCGGCCGCAGACCGAACGGTCCGCCGCCCCGGCCGGCCGCAGCACCCTCGGCTGGCTGTTCGCCCTCGCGATCGCCGCCGCCGCCTTCAACCTGCGGCCCGTGGTCACCAGCCTCGGTCCGCTGCTCGACCAGGTCCGCGCCGACCTCGGGATGAGCCCGACGGTGGCCGGCCTGCTCACCGCCGTCCCCTCGCTCTGCTTCGCCCTGTTCGGCTTCGCCGCGCCCGGCCTGGCCCGCCGGCTCGGCCCGGTCGCGGTGGTCACCGCGGGCATGGGCGCGATCACCGCGGGCGTGCTGGCCCGGTCCTTCGCGGGCAACACGGCCGTCTTCCTGCTGCTGACCTCGCTCGCGCTGGCCGGTGTCGCGGTCGCCAACGTGCTGATCCCGGTGGTGATCAAGCGGTACTTCCCGGAGAAGGTCGGGCCGATGATCGGCCTGTACTCGATGGCGCTGTCCGCCGGCACCGCGCTGGCCGCGGCCGTCACCGTCCCGCTGACCAGCGCGCTCGGCGGGGACTGGCGGGTCGGCCTCGGGGTGTGGGCCGCGCTCGGCGCCCTCGCGCTGCTGCTCTGGCTGCCGGCGCTGCTCACCCGGCGCCAGGAGGCCGGCGCGGCGCCCGGCGGCGCGGCCGGCGCGGTGAAGCTGCCGATCACCCGCAGCCGCACCGCCTGGGCGCTGGCCTGCTTCTTCGGCTGCCAGGCGACCGGCGCCTACGTGGTGATGGGCTGGCTGCCGAAGATCTTCCAGGACTCCGGCATCTCCGAGGGCACCTCCGGCGTGCTGCTGGCGCTGACCATGGTGATCGGCGTACCGGTCTCCTTCGTGCTGCCCAACCTGGCCGCCCGCCGCGGTGACCAGCGGCTGTTCGTGGTGGTGCTGGCGGCCTTCGGCATCGCCGGCTACCTCGGCCTGGCCTTCGCCCCGGCCGCCGCGCCCTGGGTGTGGGCGGTCCTGGTGGGCCTGTCCAACTGCGCCTTCCCGCTGGTGCTGACCATGATCGGCCTGCGCGCCCGGACGGCCGGCGGGGTGGCCCAGCTGTCGGCCTTCGCCCAGGGCGTCGGCTACCTGATCTCGATCCCCGGCCCGATCCTGATCGGCCGGCTCTACCAGGCGACCGGCGAGTGGTACCTGCCGCTCGGCTTCCTGGCGCTGCTGCTGGTGCCGCAGATGCTGTTCGGCCTGCGGGCCGCCCGGTCCCGGCACATCGAGGACGAGGCCGTCCCGGCGCAGGCCGCCGCCGCCTCGGCCTGACGAGGCGGCCCGCCGGCGGGGGCGGTGGTGGACGGGCGTGTCCGGGGTGGGAGAATCCGGGCATGCCCGTTCTCGAACCGAACCCCACCGACGGCCACAAGAAGCTCGGCCAGCTCGCCGCGATCATCGGCGGCATCGTCGTCCTGCTGATCATCGTCGCGACCGTCGCCCAGAACCTGGGCTGACGGCCGGACGGCCTCCGCGCGGACCGCGCACGACGGCACCGCCCGCCCCTCCGGGTGGCCGCATCGGGCAGCATCGCGCTCCCGGCCGGCTTTTCTGCCAAGCTTGCTGGGTATGAGCGCCGACACGCCCCGCAGGATCATCGTTCTCCGCCATGCCAAGGCCGACTGGCCGGACGGCGTCGACGACCACGAGCGGCCGCTGGCCGACCGGGGCCGCCACCAGGCCCCGGAGGCCGGACGCTGGCTCGCCGACTCCGGCATCAACCCCGACTACGTGCTCTGCTCCGACGCCCTGCGCACCCGGGAGACGTGGAAGCTCGCCGCGCACGAGCTCCCGAAGCGCTCGCGCAGGACCGTCTACGACGGACGGGTCTACGAGGCCACCCCCGGTGCGATCATCGCCGTCCTCCAGGAGACCCCGGAGGAGTACGCCGACCTCGTCCTGGTCGGCCACAACCCGGGCGTGCTGGGCCTGACCCAGGTGCTGGCCGGGGACGAGGGCGACCGGGACGCACTGGAGCGGCTGCGCCTCGGCGGCTTCCCGACCGCCGCCATCGCGGTGCTCAGCTTCTCCGGCTCCTGGAAGGGCGTGGAGCCGGGCGTCGCCGAGCTGGTCTCGTACTTCACGCCGCAGGACTGAGCGGGCGCGGCCCGATGAACGACCGAGGGGCGGGGGGGCCCCGGGCGCCCCCCCCCCCGGGGGTGGTCGGGGCCGGGAGCCGCCCGCCCGCGGGGCCCCCCCCGCCAGGCCCCCCCCGACGCCGGCCGCCTCGACCTCCTCGCGGGTGATCCCCAGCAGGTAGAGCACGGTGTCCAGGAAGGGCACGTTCACGGCGGTGTCCGCCGCCTGCCGCACCACGGGCTTGGCGTTGAACGCCACGCCCAGCCCGGCCGCGTTCAGCATGTCCAGGTCGTTGGCGCCGTCGCCGATCGCCACCGTCTGCTCCAGCGGCACCCGGGCCTGCTCGGCGAACCGGGCCAGCCAGCGCGCCTTGCCCGCCCGGTCGACGATCTCGCCGACCACCCGGCCGGTGAACTTCCCGTCCACCACCTCCAGGGTGTTCGCGGCCGCGAAGTCCAGCCCCAGCTGCTCCACCAGGTGGTCGGTGACCTGGGTGAACCCGCCGGACACCACCGCGACCTGGAAGCCCAGCCGCTGCAGCGTGCGGATCAGGGTGCGCGCCCCCGGGGTGAACCGGACCTCCGCGCGCACCTTCTCGGTCACCGTGGCGTCCAGTCCGGCCAGCAGCGCCACCCGGGCGTGCAGCGACTCGGCGAAGTCCAGCTCGCCGCGCATCGCCGCCGCCGTCACCTCGGCGACCTGCTCCTCGCAGCCCGCGTGGGCGGCGAACAGCTCGATCACCTCGTCCTGGATCAGCGTGGAGTCGACGTCCATGACCACCAGCCGCTTGGCCCGCCGCTCCAGCCCGGCCGCCACCACCGCGACGTCCACCCGCTGGGTGGCCGCCTCCTGCGCCAGCTCGGCGCGCAGCTGCTCGGTGGCCACGCCCGAGACGGCCAGCTCGACGGCGGTCACCGGGTACTTGGCGAGCCGGAAGACACGGTCGATGTTGCCGCCGGACCCGGTGATCCGGGAGGTGAGCGCGGCGACGGCGGAGGCCGTCAGCGGGTGGCCGAGGACGGTGACGTGCGAGCGGCCCTCGCGCCGCGGCCGGTTGTCGCCGGTCCCGGAGATGATCTCGGCCTGGAGCTTCTGGTCCTCGGCCCAGCGGTGCACGACGGCCCGCAGACCGCCCTCCGCGCCGGGCGCCGGGGGAGCGGTGACCAGGGCGCACAGCGTTATCCGGCCGCGGGTCACCACCTGCTCGATGTCGACGACCTCGACGCCGTACCCGGCCAGGGTGGCGAAGAGCCCGGTGGTGATCCCGGGGCGGTCCTTGCCGAACACCTTGACGAGCAGGGTGCGCCCGTCCTCGGTCCGGGGCTGCGATGCGGGGAGCGGCTCGGCGGCCAAGGGCGATGCGTTCATGGTGCCTCCCACGCTACCCGCAGCCCGTCACGGCCACGGCACCCGTCCGGGTCGTGGACGGGCGTCCGGGCCGGCTCGCCGGCCGGTCCGCGGACGTGCCCGCGGACCGGCCCGCGGACGTGCCCGCCGACGTGCGGCGGAGCCGGCCGTCCACGGGTGGTCCGCGAATCGTTGCCGCCTGGTCACAGTCCGCGGGGGCGGCTTTCACCCGCGCCCGGCGGGCTGGAATGATTCCCCCGTCAGATTCACGATCATTTCGCCCCGACCTGACCGGGGCGCACCATCGGGGGAACCGAGAGAGCGGGGCAGACGAGCAGTGCCGCAACTCGTCATCGAGATCAACGGACAGCAGCGGGTCCTGGAACCCGGGCGGTCCTACACCATCGGTCGCAACCCGCAGTCGGACTTCCAGTTCGACGACGCGCGGGTCTCCTGGCAACACGCCACCATCTCCTTCAACGGGGCGGGTTGGCAGCTGGACGACCACGGGAGCACCAACGGCACCTTCACCGGCGGCGCCCGCACCCTCCAGGCGCAGCTGTTCCCGGGAGCCGTCGTCCACCTCGGCAACGCCGACAACGGCCCCCGGCTCGCCTTCTCCGCGCCGGCCGTCCAGCCCGCCGCACCGGCGCAGGCCTGGCACGAGGCGACCACCAGCCGCAGCCCCGCCGCGCCGCCGCACGTCGCCGCGCCGCACCAGCAGCAGTGGCAGGCCCCGGCGCCGCAGCAGCCCTACCCGCCGCAGGCGCAGGCCCAGCCGCCGCACCAGCAGCAGTGGCCGCAGCAGCACGCCCAGCCCCAGCCGCAGCCGTTCCCGCAGGCCCAGCCGCACCCGCAGGCCCAGCCGCAGCCGTTCCCGCAGCAGCAGGGCTTCCCGCAGCCGTCGCCCGCCGAGCACGACGGCGGCCCGCAGCCGACGATCATCCGCAACCTGACCGCCGGCATGAAGACCATCCGGATCGGCCGCGCGCTCGACAACGACATCGTGGTCTCCGACCTCCAGGTCTCCCGCCACCACGCCGAGCTGCGCCAGCTGCCGGACGGCCGCTACGAGATCGTCGACCTCGGCAGCCACAACGGCATCTTCCTCAACGGCCAGCGCGTCGAGCGCCAGCTGATCGGTGCCCAGGACCGGCTGACGGTCGGCCACTCCAGCTTCGTCCTGGTCGGCGACCAGCTCCAGGAGTTCGTCGACACCGGCGCGGTCTCCTTCTCCGCCCGCCACCTGACGGTCGAGGTCGAGCACAAGGGCGGGAAGAAGATCCTGCTCAACGACGTCAGCTTCGGCGTCCCGGAGAAGTCCCTGGTCGCGGTCATCGGCCCGTCCGGCTCCGGGAAGTCGACCCTGCTGCGCGCCCTCACCGGCTACCGCCCGGCCGACCGCGGCGACGTCCTCTACGACGGCCGCAACCTCTACAAGCAGTTCGCCGAGCTGCGCTCGCGGATCGGCCTGGTGCCGCAGTCGGAGATCCTGCACAAGGAGCTGACCGTCCGCACCGGCCTCAAGTACGCGGCCCGGCTGCGCTTCCCCGGGGACACCGAGGCGCGCGAGCGCGAGGCGCGGATCGACGAGGTGCTCTACGAGCTGCGCCTGGACAAGCGCGCCGACAACCGGATCACCGCGCTCTCCGGCGGCCAGCAGAAGCGCGTCTCGGTTGCCCTGGAGCTGCTCACCAAGCCCTCGCTGATCTTCCTGGACGAGCCCACCTCGGGCCTCGACCCGGGCATGGACCGCGAGGTCATGCAGATGCTGCGCGGCCTCGCCGACGACGGCCGCACCATCCTGGTCGTCACCCACTCGGTGGCCGAACTCGCCCTCTGCGACCGGCTGCTGGTGATGGCGCCGGGCGGCTCGGTGGCCTACTTCGGCCCGCCGGACGAGGCCCTGCACTTCTTCGGGTACGAGACCTGGGCCGACGTCTTCCAGGCGTTCGAGAACTACCCGGACCACGACTGGGCCGGCCGCTACCGCGGCTCGGTGCACTACCAGCAGTACTCGGCGGACGTGGACTCCGGCGCCGCCGCGCAGTCCGCGCCGATCGTGCAGGAGGCCGTCCGCCCGCCGAAGCCGCAGAGCTGGGGCTCGCAGCTGTGGACGCTGATCCGCCGCTACGCCGCGGTGCTCGCCTCCGACCGGGGCTTCCTGGCGCTGTCGGTGCTGCTGCCGGCGGTGCTCGGCGCGGTCAGCGTGCTGATCCCGAACGACGCCGGCCTCGCGCCGAACCCGAAGTCGCAGCTCGGGCTGAACAGCGGCGCCGCGACGATCATGCTGATCCTGGCGATCGGCGCCTGCTTCTCCGGGGCGGCCAACTCGGTCCGCGAACTGATCAAGGAACGGGCGATCTACGAGCGGGAACGGGCCACCGGGCTGTCCCGCTCGGCGTACATGATGTCCAAGATCATCGTGCTGGGCTTCTTCAGCGTCGTCCAGGGCGCGATCATCTCCGCCGTCGGTTTCCTGCCGCGCAAGCTGCCCTCCGAGGGCCTGGTGATCAAGAACCTGCCGGTCCTGGAGATGAGCTTCGGCCTGATCCTGCTCAGCTTCGCCTCGATGATGTTCGGCCTGGCGATCTCCGCACTGGTCAAGACCGCCGAGAAGACCATGCCGCTGCTGGTCATGTTCGCGATCATCCAGGTCGTCTTCACCGGCTGCCTCTTCCAGGTCTTCTCCAAGCCCGGCCTGGAGCAGTTCGCCTGGCTGATGCCGGCCCGCTGGGGCACCGGCATGGTCGCCACCACCCTCGACCTCTCGCACCTGCTCGGCCCCTGGAACAAGGACTTCCAGAACCCCGAGTACGACGCGATCTGGGGCCACAACGCCGGCCAGTTCTGGTTCGACGCCGGGATCCTGGTCCTGATGTCGGTCGTCATCGGCATCGTCGTGACCCGCCTCCAGCGCCGCCACGAGCCCGAGGTCATGCAGAAGGGCTGACCGCCCGCCCGCCGACCGCCCGAGGGGCGGCCCGCCCCACCCGGGGAGGGCCGCCCCTCCGGCGTTTCCCGGGCGGGGCGGCCAGGGCCTAGGTCTGCGGTCCCGGGCCCCCGGTAGGGCCCGGGACGGACGCACGGGCCCCGCGCACAGCGGTAGGTTGGCGTCATGCCCACCGTGCCACGCGATCACCGGCACGCCGGAGCGCTGCCCACCGACCGGATCCCGGTCGGCCCGCCGCCCGACGGCACCCTGCCCGCCTGCGAACCCTGCCTCGCCGGCATCGAGGCCGTCAGCCAGGCCCTGCTCGCGATGAGCCGCCACCTGGAGGTGCGCGAGGTCCTGCGCCGGATCACCGCCTCCGCCCGCCGCCTGCTCGGCGCCGAGTACGCCGCCCTCGGCGTCCCCGACGACCACGGCGGCTTCGCCCAGTTCGTCGTCGACGGCGTCACCGACGAGCAGTGGAAGGCGATCGGCCCGCTGCCCCGCCAGCACGGCGTGCTCGCCGCGATGTTCGACGAGGGCGGCCCGGTCCGGCTCGACGACGTCCGGGGCGCCCCCTCCTTCGGCGGCTGGCCCGACGCCCACCCCGAACTGGACGCCTTCCTCGGCATGCCGATCGTCGACCCCGACCACGCCGAGGACGAACCCGCCGTGCTCGGCGTCATCTACCTCGCCAACAAGGCGGGCGGCGGCTTCACCGACCACGACGAGGAACTCCTGCGGATACTCGCCGCCCACGCGGCCCTCGCCCTGTCCAACGCCCGCCTCTACGAGCGCAGCCGCGAACTCACCCTGGCCGGCGAACGCGCCCGGATCGCCCACGACCTGCACGACGCCGTCTCCCAGAAGCTCTTCTCGCTGCGCCTGACCGCCAAGGCCGCCGCCAAGCTCGTCGACCGCGACCCGGCCCGCGCCCGCGAGGAACTCGCCGAGGTCGCCCGGCTCGCCGCCGAGGCCGCCGACGAACTGCGCGCCGTCGTCGTCGAACTGCGCCCCGCCGCCCTGGAGGAGGACGGCCTGAGCGCCACCCTCGCCTCCCAGGTGCAGGTCCTCGACCGCGCCCACACCGCCGACATCGCCTTCGCCGCCGACCGCGTCCGCGCCCTGCCGCAGGCCCAGGAGGCCGCCCTGCTGCGGGTCGCCCAGGAGGCCCTGCACAACGCGCTGCGCCACTCCGGCGCCGCCCGCGTCACCGTCACCCTGGCCGGCACGCCCGCCCGCGGCGCCCTGCTGCGGATCAGTGACAACGGCCGGGGCTTCGACCCGGAGTCGGTGCGCCGGGCGGGCCGCCACCTCGGACTGGTCTCGATGCGCGACCGCGCCGCCGCCGTCGGCGGCCGGCTCACCCTGGAATCCGCCCCCGGAAAGGGCACGGTCGTCGAGATGGAGGTCCCCGGTGCCTGACACCGCGCCCGCGATCCGCGTCCTGCTGGTCGACGACCACCAGGTGGTCCGCCGCGGCCTGCGCACCTTCCTGGAGGTGCAGGACGACATCGAGGTGGTCGGCGAGGCCGCCGACGGCGCCGAGGGCGTCGACCGGGCCCGCGCCCTCGACCCCGACGTCGTGCTGATGGACCTCAAGATGCCCGGCGTCGACGGCATCGAGGCGCTGCGCACCCTCAAGGAGGAGGGCAGCCGGGCCCGGATCCTGATCGTCACCAGCTTCACCGAGCACCGCACCATGGTCCCCGCCCTGCGGGCCGGCGCCGCCGGGTACGTCTACAAGGACGTCGACCCGGAGGCGCTGGCCGGCGCGATCCGCTCGGTCCACGCCGGCCACGTCCTGCTCCAGCCGGAACTCGCCGAGGCCCTGCTCGCCGACGACGGCCCGCGCGCCCCGCAGGGCCGCGGCGGCACCCTCACCGAGCGCGAGCGCGAGGTGCTCGGCCACATCTCCGACGGCCGCTCCAACCGGGAGATCGCCCGCAGCCTCCACCTGTCCGAGAAGACGGTGAAGACCCACGTCTCCAACATCCTGATGAAGCTGGACCTCGCCGACCGCACCCAGGCCGCGCTCTGGGCCGTCCGCAACGGCGAGACCCGCTGAGACCCGTCCCCGGGGTTCAGTCCCGCTGCTCGTCCACCAGCGCGTTGTACGCCGCCACCTGGGCCCGGCGGGCCGTGCGCCACAGCGGCGCCAGCGCCGCCTGCCGGGCCGCGATCTCCGAGGCGCTCACCGCCGCGCCGTGACCGCCCGAGGCGATCGACAGCAGCGCCGCCACCTGCCGCGCCGACTCCAGCACCCGCACCGCGCGCGGGGGGTACCCGGGGGCGAGCAGCTCGTCGTGCCCGCGCCGCCGGTACGCCTCCAACGCCCGCAGCGCCTCGGGCCCGGCGCCCGCCACGTCCAGCCGGGTCAGCAGCCGGGTCGCCCGGTGCAGCCCGTCCGCCAGCTCGAACTCCGCCTCGTGCAGCGACGGCACGTCCGCCGGCGGCGCGTCGTTCACCTCGGAACACCGCCACAGCACGATCGCCGAGCGGTCCCCGGCCGGGCCGAACACCTCCACCTCGGGCACCAGCCCCAGCGGCACGCCGACCGCCAGCACTGCCTCGCCGGCCGCCATCGCCCGCTCGTTGAACGGCGCCGGCCCGGTCAGGCCGAGCGGGTGCCCGGCCGACGGCAGCGCCAGCCGCAGCCCCGTCACGCCCAGCACCCGCAGCCGGCCCAGCGCCCAGGTGAGCCCGTGCCGCTCGTCCGGGCCGTCGCCGGGAAGGCCGGTCACCCGATGGCTCTCGTCGGCCCCCAGCACCGCCGCCGCGGCGTTGTCGGGCGGCACCAGACCGGCCAGCAGGGCGTTGCCCCAGGCGGCCAGCCGCCCCGAACGGGGCTCTTCGTACGGATTGTCGGCAGGAGTGGCGAGCATCCGGCCAGCCTACGGAATCGGCGGCCATCCGCGTGGCGTAGGTTTGCCCATGCGTGTGCGGCGCACCCACTCCGTGCCCACCGGCCGCCGGAGTGGCCGCCCGCCCGCACCGACGGCCGAGATATCTGTTTTTGGGGAAGGCGTAGGCATGAGCGACGTGCTGGAGCTGGTGGACGTTTCCGTGGTCCGGGAGGGGCGCGCGCTGGTCGACCAGGTCTCGTGGTCCATCTCCGAGGGAGAGCGCTGGGTCATCCTCGGCCCGAACGGCGCCGGCAAGACCACCCTGCTGCAGATCGCGTCCTCGTACCTCTTCCCGACCGCCGGCAAGGTCACCGTCCTCGGCGAGAAGCTCGGCGAGGTCGACGTCTTCGAACTGCGCTCGCGGATCGGCCTGGCCGGCGCCGCGATGTTCGACAAGCTGCCCGCCGAGCAGACCGTCCTGCAGACGGTGCTCACCGCCGCGTACGGCATGACCGTCACCTGGCAGGAGACCTACGAGCAGTCCGACGAGTCCCGCGCGCTCGCCCTGCTCGACCGCCTCGGCATGGCCGGCCTGACCGACCGCCGCTTCGGCACCCTCTCCGAGGGCGAGCGCAAGCGCACCCTGATCGCCCGCGCGCTGATGACCGACCCCGAACTGCTGCTGCTCGACGAGCCCGCCGCCGGTCTCGACCTCGGCGGCCGCGAGGACCTCGTCCGCCGCCTCGGCGCACTGGCCCAGGACGAGTTCGCGCCGGCCATGGCCATGGTCACCCACCACGTCGAGGAGATCGCCCCCGGCTTCACCCACGTCCTGATGATCCGTCAGGGCAAGGTGCTCGTCGCCGGCCCGATCGACACCGAGCTGACCGCCCGCAACCTCTCCAAGTGCTTCGGCCTGCCGCTGACCCTGGAGCGCCACGGCGACCGCTGGTCTGCCCAGGGCCTGCCGCTCGGCTGACACCGCGTCGGATCCGGCGCGGGTCCGGCGCGGGTCCGACGGGGCCGCGCCGGACCCGTCGAACCCCCGCTGAAGCCACCCGAACCGGAACCGGTCGCACGTGCGACCGGTTTCCGCCCCTCCACCTGCGGGAACTGACCGCCTCGAAGGCCCTTCCCTCCCTAGGATGGACACGTGGACAGCTGGATCTGGTGGCTCCTGGCCGCCGTCGGCCTCGGCATACCGTTGGTGATCACGGCCATGCCGGAACTCGCCATGTTCGCCGTCGGCGCGCTCGTCGCGGCCGGAGTCGCGGCGCTGGGCGCCGACCCGGTCTGGCAGGTCCTGACCTTCGTCGCGGCCTCGGTCGCGCAACTGGTCGTCGTCCGCCCCATCGCCTACCGGGCACTGCGGAAGGGCCCGCAGATCAAGATGGGCATCGAGGCGCTCAAGGGCGCCACCGCGGTCGTCGCGGAAAGGGTCGACGCGGAGGGCGGCCGGATCAAGCTCAACGGCGAGATCTGGTCGGCACGCGCGCTCCACCCCGAGCAGGTGTACCAGCCGGGGGAGCAGGTCGACGTCGTCGAAATCCAGGGCGCGACCGCCCTGGTCGTCTAGGGGAGAGTCCGTGGAACCCGTCCTTATCGTCCTGGTCGTCCTGGTCGTGGTGGCCTTCATCGCGCTGATCAAGACGATTCAGGTCATCCCACAGGCCAGCGCCGCGATCGTGGAGCGCTTCGGCCGCTACACCCGGACGCTCAACGCGGGCCTGAACATCGTCGTCCCGTTCATCGACCGCGTCCGCAACCGGATCGACCTGCGCGAGCAGGTCGTGCCGTTCCCGCCGCAGCCCGTGATCACCCAGGACAACCTGGTCGTCAACATCGACACGGTGATCTACTACCAGGTCACCGACCCCCGGGCGGCCACCTACGAGGTCGCCAGCTACATCCAGGCGATCGAGCAGCTCACCGTCACCACGCTGCGCAACATCATCGGCTCGATGGACCTCGAATCCACCCTCACCTCCCGCGAGGTCATCAACGCGGGCCTGCGCGGGGTGCTCGACGAGGCCACCGGCAAGTGGGGCATCCGGGTCAACCGCGTCGAGCTGAAGGCCATCGAGCCGCCGACCTCCATCCAGGACTCGATGGAGAAGCAGATGCGCGCCGAGCGGGACAAGCGCGCCGCGATCCTCACCGCCGAGGGCAACCGGCAGTCGCAGATCCTGCGCGCCGAGGGCGAGAAGCAGGCCGAGGTCCTCAAGGCCGAGGGTGAGGCCCAGGCCGCGGTGCTGCGCGCCGACGGTGAGGCCGCCGCCATCCGGACCGTCTTCGAGGCGATCCACCAGGGCGACGCCGACCAGAAGCTGCTCGCCTACCAGTACCTCCAGACCCTGCCCGAGCTGGCCAAGGGCGACGCCAACAAGCTCTGGATCATCCCCAGCGAGGTCGGCGACGCCCTCAAGGGCCTCGGCGGCGCGTTCACCGGGCTGACCGGCAACGGCGGCGGTGCCAACGGCAGCGCGATGGCCGCCCCCAGCGCCGCCCCGGCCGCCCCGCCGGCCGCCACCCAGGTCCCGATCGACCCGTCCGCGGGCCCGCGCCCGCTGGACACCGACACCAAGGGGTCCGCGCGGCCCCGGATCGACCCGCTCCGCGAGTACCGCAAGTCCGACCCGGAGTGACCGGCCCGTCCGACGCCCGCGGGCCCGCCCCCATACCGCACGGGGGCGGGCCCGCGGGCGTCCTGGCCCCGACTGTGTCGAACATCCCGAATTCCGGGGGCCTCTGGAACCCCCGCCGCCCCGTCCGGCATGATCGCGGCGACAGGACCCCCACGGGAGGTGGCTCATGACGGTCTGGGAGGCGATCGCCGTCCTGGCGGCAGGCGTCGGTGCCGGAATGATCAATGTCATCGTGGGCTCCGGAACCCTCATCACCTTCCCGGTGCTGCTCGCCGTCGGACTCCCGCCGGTCACCGCCAACGTCTCCAACGCCTTCGGCCTGGTGCCCGGCTCGCTCAGCGGCGTGATCGGCTACCGCCGCGAGCTGGCCGACCAGGGCGCCCGGCTCGTCCGCTTCGGCACCGCCTCACTGCTCGGCGGCGTGCTCGGCGCCTACCTGCTGATCGAACTGCCCACCGCCGCCTTCGACGCCGTCGTCCCGGTACTGATCCTGCTCGCCCTCGTCCTGGTGGTGCTCCAGCCCCGGGTCGCCCGGGCCGTCGCCGCCCGCCGCCGCCCCGACGGCGACCCGCACGGCGGACTGCTGCTGCTCGTCGGGATCTTCCTCACCGGCGTCTACGGCGGCTACTTCGGCGCCGCCCAGGGCGTGCTGCTGCTGGCCCTGATGGGCATGCTGCTCCAGGAGGACCTCCAGCGGATCAACGGGGTGAAGAACGCCCTCGCGATGATCGTCAACAGCGTCGCGGCCCTGTTCTTCCTCTTCACCTCCACGGTGAACTGGGCCGCCGCCGGACTCATCGCGGTCGGCTCGCTGGTCGGCGGGGTGGCCGGCGCCAGGGTCGGCCGCAGACTGCCGCCGCAGGTGCTGCGGGCGATCATCGTGATCGTCGGCCTGGCCGCCGTCGTCAAGCTGCTCACCGACTGAGGACACCCTTCGAGGTGTCGCCGCCCTCCGGCGGCCCGGCCTCTATATCGTCCTACGCGTGCGCGTTCCGCACGGACGACCGACAGCGACCGGTGACAGGAGTGGGCGATGAGCCGCGAACGGCTGACCGAGGACGAGATCACCGCGGGGCTGGCCGGCCTGCCGCACTGGACGCGCGAGGGCGGCACCGTCGTCCGCACCGCCGACGCCCCCGACTTCCCCGCCGCGATCCGGGTCGTCACCGCGGTCGCCGCGATCGCCGAGGCGATGGACCACCACCCCGACATCGACATCCGCTGGCGCACCCTGCGCTTCGCCCTCTCCACCCACAGCGCCGGCGGCCTCACCGCCCTCGACCTCGCCCTCGCCGCCCGGATCGACGAGGCGCTGGCCGCCGAGTCGGCCGGCTAGGAGGGCGGCGGAACCGTCCCCTCCGGGCCGCTCGGGTGCCGCTGCGGCGCCGTGAGATGCTGGCTGCCGCAGTGCAGGCGGCCGGGAGGGACGGAACGGATGGCGCAGGACCCCCTCGGCCACGGCCACCCGCAGCCCTGGTACCCGCAGCAGCCCGACGTCTACGTCCCGGACGCCCCCCACCTCCCGTACGACCCGTACCACCCCCACGGCCGGCTGCCGCAGCAGCCCGACGTCTACGTCCCGGACGCGTACCCCGCGTACGACGGGCCGCACCGCCAGGACCAGTACGCGCCGTACGTGGTCGTCCCCCAGCAGCCCGGCGGCGGCGAGCTGTACGTGCCCGCCGGTGCCGAGTACACCGACGACGGCTATGTGCACCTCGAACCCGAGCCCGAACCCGAGCCGGAGCCCGAGCCCGGACCGGAACCCGCACCGGCCGCCGCTCCGGCCCCCTCCCGCCGTGCCGGCCGCGGCGGGAAGGCCCGCGGGGCCAGGGCCCGCCCCGCCGCCGACGCCGGGACCACCCGCTACACCCCCGGCCGGCGCGCCCTGCTGGTGCGCACCGGCGCCGGCCTCGCCGCACTCGGCGTCCTGGTCGCGGCCGGCCTGACGGTGAGCGCCGAGGGCGACGGCGCCTCCGCCGACGCCGCCGGCGAACCCGGCTTCAGCGCCGCCCACACCCGGACCTGGGCCGCCCGGGCCGAGGCCGCCGGGCCCGGCGGCGACGACACCCTCGTCGGCAGCTGGCTGCTCGACGGCGCGGTGGTGCGCGCCGACGCCACCGGCGTGCGCGCCTACGACCTGACCGACGGCAAACCCCTCTGGGCCGTGGAGCCGCCCGCCGCCGGCGCCGTCCCGTGCGGCCTGTCCCCGACCGTCAACCGGGCCGGCCTCGGCGCCGCGCTGTTCCGGCCCCGGGCCGACCCGAAGGCCCCGTGCTCCCTGGTCGCCGCCGTCGACACCGAGGACGGCCGGACGGCCTGGACCAAGCCGCTCACCGAGGCCAAGGGCGCCTACGGCGCGCGCGTCGGCGTCACGGACGACAAGGTGATCGCGATCGGCGACAGCCACGCCGTCGCCTGGCAGTCCGCCGACGGCGTCGACGTCTGGCAGTACACCGGGCAGGGGAAGTTCTGCACCCTCTCCGGCGGCGTCTCCGGCACGACCGTCCTGGTGGCCAGCAGCTGCGCCGACTCCGACCCCGTCGACCAGGCCGTCGCGCTGAACACCGCCGACGGCAAGGTCGCCTGGTGGCGCGGCCTGGGGAACCGGCCCAGGACGGCGACCGTGCTCTCGGCCGAGCCCCCCGTCGTCCTCACCACCGGCGAGAAGCCCGAGGACGACCGGGTGCTCGCCTGGGGCCCGGCCGGCGACCCCGCCGCCGAGATCCCGGTCGCCGACGCCGGGGGCCGGCTGGACGTCGCCCACGGATCGTTCTCGGCCACCCCCGGGGTCTTCTTCCACGACCGCACGATGGTCACCACCCTCACCACCCCCGCCCCGGCGAACGGCGCCGGCGGGCCGGTCGCGGTGGCCGGCTACGACCTGGACACCGGCAAGCAGCGCTGGCGGACCACCGCCCGGGAGAAGGGCGCCGCCCGGGCCGTCGGCGTGGACCGCGGCGCGCTGGTGATCGCCGTCGACGAGCGGGCCGACCAGCCGGCGCACCTGAGCCGCTTCGCACTGGACGGCGGGCAGGAGACGGCCGGCGGCGGCTTCCCGCCCGGCACCGGCTCGCTGCTGGTCTCCGGCCGGGTCCTGATCGGCGGCGGCAGGGTCGTCGCCGTCCCCGAACACTCCACCAACTTCGGCACCGCGACGGGCTTCCGGGCGAAGGAATGAACCCGGGCCAGGGGGCCGGGGGCCGCTCCCCCCGGCCCGGTGCGGCTCCCGGGCCGTCTCAGGCGGCGGACGGCGCGGGCGCGGCGACCGGCTGGGCCGCCGGCAGCCAGTCGGCCAGCTCCCGCAGGTCCGAGACCCGCAGCCCCAGCGCCATCATCAGCGTCGCCTGCGGCGTCGGGACGAACGGCTTGCGCAGCAGCTTCATCCCCGCCTGCTCCGGCGTCCGGTCGGCCTTGCGCTGGTTGTCCTCCGAGCAGGCGGCCACCGTGTTCAGCCAGGTGTCCCCGCCACCGCGCGACCTGGGCTGCAGGTGGTCCACCGTGGTGGCCCGCCGCCCGCAGTAGGCACACAGGTGCTGGTCCCGGACGAGCACCCCGCGGCGCGACCACGGAGCCTGTTGTCGGAACGGCACCCGCACGTACCGCTGGAGTCTGATCACCCGCGGCACCGGTACGGTCACCCCGGTCCCGCGCATGGTGCGCAGCGGGTGGGCCTGCTCGACGACGGCCTTGTCCTGGAGCACCAGGACCACGGCACGCTGGAGCGACACCGTCGTCAGCGGTTCGTAGCTTGCGTTCAGAACCAGCGTGCTGCGCACCTCGGCCACCCTTCCGCGGTCGTGCCGCGGCGGCACGACCGTCCTCACACACGTCACTGCCGCCGCGCGGCGGTGGGACCACTGTGAAGGGGCTCCCCGCCGTCGAACAACGGAATTTCCGGTGTCACGGAGGGGCATGACCACGTCGTGACCGGGGCCGGTCCCGCGCGTCCGCGCCGATACGGCGAAAACTCGCTGGCCGGGACCGCGTAGGCTCTACAACGCTGGAGTCGTCCCGCACCGGGGCCCGGCCGAACCGGGCCCGCACCGGGCGGGACGCCCGACCGAAGGAGAAGCGTGACCGTGACGGACATCGTCGACGAGCTGCGGTGGCGGGGGCTGATCGCCCTGTCCACCGACGAGGACGCACTGCGCAAGGCGTTCGCGGACGGCCCGGTCACGTTCTATTGCGGCTTCGACCCGACGGCCCCCAGCCTGCACCTCGGCAACCTGGTCCAGATCCTCACCATGCGCCGCATCCAGCAGGCGGGGAACCTCCCGCTCGGCCTGGTCGGCGGTGCCACCGGCCTGATCGGCGACCCGAAGCCCACCGCCGAGCGCGTGCTCAACGACCCCGAGACGGTGGCCGGCTGGGTGGAGCGCCTGCGCGGGCAGATCTCCCGGTTCCTCGACTTCGAGGGCCCGTACGCGGCGCGCATGGTCAACAACCTGGACTGGACCTCCGGGATGTCCGCGATCAGCCTGCTGCGCGACGTGGGCAAGTACTTCCGGGTCAACAACATGATCGCCAAGGAGGCCGTGGCCCGACGGCTCAACTCCGACGCGGGCATCAGCTACACCGAGTTCAGCTACCAGATCCTCCAGGGCATGGACTACCTGGAGCTGAACCGCCGCTACGGCTGCACCCTGCAGACCGGCGGCAGCGACCAGTGGGGCAACCTCACCGCCGGCACGGACCTCATCCGCAAGGCCGACGGCACCTCGGTGCACGCGCTGGCCACGCCGCTGATCGTCAAGGCCGACGGCACCAAGTTCGGCAAGACGGAGTCCGGCACGGTCTGGCTCGACCCCGAGCTGACCACCCCGTACGCCTTCTACCAGTTCTGGCTGAACGCGGACGACCGGGACGTCCCCAACTTCCTGCGGATCTTCAGCTTCCGCTCGAAGGAGGAGATCGAGGAGCTGGAGCGCGAGACCACCGAGCGCCCGGCCGCCCGCCTCGCCCAGCGTGCCCTCGCCGAGGAGCTGACCACCCTGGTGCACGGCGCCGACCAGTACGAGCGCGCGGTCGCCGCCTCCAAGGCGCTGTTCGGCCAGGGCGACCTCGCCGACCTGGAGGCCCCCACCCTGGCCGCCGCGCTCGCCGAGGTCCCGAAGGCCGCGGTCACCGAGCTCCAGTCGGTCGTCGACCTGCTGGTCGCCGTCGGACTCTCCCCGAGCCGTTCGGCCGCCCGCCGGACGATCAAGGAGGGCGGCGCCTACCTCAACAACGTCAAGGTGACGGACGAGGAGGCGGTGCCGGCCGAGGCCGATCTGCTGCACGGTCGCTGGCTGGTCCTGCGCCGCGGCAAGCGCAACCTGGCCGCGGCCGAGCTGACCGGCTGACCACGTGATCGAACCGGCCGCGATGGCCGAAACGCAAGGCCGCTGACCTGCGGCTTCACCCATCAGGGGCGGGATCCAGCCGGATCCCGCCCCTGATGTTTGACGATGTCCTCCAGGTGGCCTAGTGTTGAACGAGTCGCTGAAGCGGCCACCCACTCAGCGCGTCACGCTCACAGCATGAATTTCGAGTGACACTCGGAATGCGCTAATGTGGAGGGCGTTGCGGAAAGTGACCCCGGCCAGTTCGGGAAATCGGATGAATGAAACTCCGGAAAACGGAGCGGAAAACATCTGGTAAGCTGGAAACACGAAAGAACGAAGCGCCCGGAGGGTCGGTATGAAAGCCGCCCGATGGAAGCGTCCGTTCCTTGAGAACTCAACAGCGTGCCAAAAGTCAACGCCAGATATGTTGACATCCCCGGCCTCGGTCCTC
>NZ_JBIBVJ010000023.1:0-99837 GCF_043080305.1 Kitasatospora sp. NPDC015120
GACGATCTTCGCGGAGGTGGTGGCGCGGGTGGGGGCGGCCGCGTTAGAGCTTGCGAAGTCCACTGAGGACCCTTTCGAGCAGCGTGACGTCGGGCGTTCCGCCCGACTCGCCCGCGGCGGCGGGCTGGTGGATGGCGACGAGGCCGGCCTCGGCCAGGTCGGCCACGAGGATGCGGGCGACACCGAGCGGGACACCGGCCAGGGCGGAGATCTCCGCGATGGACTTGACCTCCCGGCAGAGGCTGACGATCCGGGCATGCTCCGGCAGCAGCCCGCCGGTCCGCTCGGCGGAGCCGGTGGTCGAGATCAGCGCCTCGATCGCGAGCTGGTACCGGGGCCGGGTGCGGCCTCCGGTCATCGCGTAGGGGCGGACCAGCGGCTGCTGCTCGTAGCCGTCGGACTGCTGCCCGCCGTAGCCGCTGCCGTACCCGTTGCCGTAGCCGGCGGGTGTCGAAGGCGGGGTCATGGGTCCTCCTTGTGCTGCAGCCTGGGGCAGCCGGTTCCAGCTGGGGCGATGCCAGCTGAGGCGAGATCAGCTGCCTGAGGGTAGCTGAGGGTGGAACGCCGGGTCCGGTCGGGTCGGACCCGGCGGGGAGGTGGGACGGGTGGGGGGTACCGCTCAGGGTGCACTCAGTGCAGGAGACTGCCCTGGAGTTCTGCGCGGAGTGCGGGGGTGAGAACGGCGCCGGCGCGGTCGACGAGCAGGGCCATCTCGTAGCCGACCAGGCCGATGTCGGAGTCGGGGGCGGCGAGGACGGCGAGCGCGGAGCCGTCGCTGATGGCCATCAGGAAGAGGAAGCCGCGCTCCATCTCGACGACGGTCTGGTTGACCTCGCCGCCCTCGAAGATCCGGCTGGCGCCGGTGGTGAGGGAGGTGAGGCCGGAGGCGACGGCGGCGAGCTGGTCGGCGCGGTCGCGGGGGAACCCTTCGGACATGCACAGCAGGAGGCCGTCCGCGGAGACCACCACCGTGTGCGACACCCCGGGGGTGTTGTCCACGAAATTGGTGATCAGCCAGTTCAGGTTCTGTGCGGCCTGGCTCATCTGATTCAACTCAACGCTCCTGATGATCTGCGGCGTTGCCGTCGGTTCGGGCCCCGAAACTATCGAACCCGGGCTGCTGGGCACCATGGTGGAAACCGGACCGGTCCCCCTGGCCGCGGGTGCCCTGCCCCTGGTCGGCCTGCGGCCGGCCGCCCTGGCCCTGACCCGCCGCCTGCTCGGCGCCGGCCCGGCGGCCCTGCTGGATGCCGCGGCGCAGGTTGGTGAGACGGCCGCGGACCTCCTCGGGGGCCCGGGACACCTGGGGGCCGGTCAGCGGGGACGCCTCGGCGGTCCCGGAGACCAGGTTGGCCTGCGGGGTGCGCCGGGGGAGGCCCGACATGGTGACACCGCTGGTCGACGGCTCGCGGACCTGCTCGGCACGGCGCCAGCGCTCGTCGTTGGCCGACGGGCGCCACGGGGCGTCACCGGGCTGCGGCTGCTGGGCCTGCTGAGGGGCCTGCTGCTGGGGCTGGGCCTGCGGGGCGGGCGCCTGCTCCGAGTGGCCCGGGGCCGTGGTGCCGGGGCGGCGCGGCTGGTACGGCCGCGGCCGGCTCTGCTGCGGGGCCGGGCGGCCCTCCTCGCGCGGCCGGCCCTGACCGGCCGGCGCACCGCCGTCGGACGGCCCGGTGGGCAGCGCCATCGGCTCCTGCCGGACGGGCTGCTGCTGGACCGGCTGCTGCGGGGCCTGCGGCTGCTGCGGCCGGGCGGTCTGCTCCGGACGGGCCGGGTTCGGCATGGTCGGCAGCACCGGCTCCACCAGGCCGAGGCCCAGCGGGTCGCGCGGGTCGATGTCGCTGGCCTCGAACCGGGGGCGGGCGAACTGCTGGGTGCTCTCCACCGGACCGGGCTCGGCCGCGGGCAGCGGCTGGGCCGGCTGGACCTGCGGCAGCGGCTGGGTCTGCTGCTGCCGGTCGCCCGGCGCGGGCCGCTGCGGACGGCCGCCCTGGCCCTGCGGGCCCTGGGGGCCCTGGGGGCCGCGCGGACCCTGCGGACCCGCGCCCTGCGGCGGACGGCCCTGGCCGGGCCGCTGACGCTGCGGCAGCCCGTCCTGCGGACGCTCACCCGGGCGGGCGCCCTGCGGCGCGCCCGGACGGCCCGACTGGTCGGCCCAGCCGTGCTGCGGCTGCTCGCCGCCGCGGGCGGCGGGGACGCCGTCGCCCTGCGGCCGCTGACGGCCGGGGAGTCCGCCGCCCGGGCCGCCCTGCTGCGGGGCACCCTGCTGCGGGGCGCCGGGCTGCTGGCCGCGGCGGGGCAGGCCGCCGGGGCCGCCCTGCTGCGGGCCCGGTCGGCCCGGGGTGCGCTGCGGCAGGCCGCCCTGCTGCTTCGGAGCCTGCTGGCCGGGGCCGGGCTGGTTCGGGCCGGGCTGGTTGGGGGCCTGCTGGCCGGGGGTGCGCTGCGGCAGGCCGCCCTGCGGCGGGGTCTCGCGCAGCGACTGGCCGACCTGACGGGTCGGCAGGCCGCCGCCCGCGCCGGGACCGCCCTGGCCGCCCGGGCCGTTCTGACCGCCCTGACCGCCGGACGGGCCGGGGCCGCCCTGGCCGAGCTGCGGGCGGCCCTGCTGCGGGGCGCCGCCCGCCGGACCCTGGCCGAGCGCCGCCGGGCCGCCGGCGCGCCCGCCCGGACCGGCCGGGACCTGGCGCTGCTGGCGCGGCGTCGGGGCGACCCCGCGCTGCTGCTTGGGCTGGCCGCCGCCCTGGCCGCCGGGGCGGCCGGGGCCGCGGCGGTCGGCGGAGTTGGTGACGTCCACCGGGAGCATGACCAGCGCGGTGGTGCCACCGGAGTCGCTGGGGCGCAGCTGGATGCGGATGCCGTGGCGCAGGGACAGCCGGCCGACCACGAACAGGCCCATGCGGCGGGAGACGGAGACGTCCACCGTCGGCGGGTTGGCGAGGCGCTCGTTGATCTCGGCGAGGTCGTCCGGGCTCAGGCCGATGCCGGTGTCGTGGATCTCGACGAGCACCCGGCCGTCCGGCAGCGCGTGGCCGGTGACCCGGACGCGGGTCTGCGGGCTGGAGAACGAGGTGGCGTTCTCCAGCAGCTCGGCGAGCAGGTGGACGAGGTCGTTGACGACGCGGCCGGCGACCTCGGCCGACGGCACGGCGGCGAGTTCGATGCGCTCGTACTGCTCCACCTCGGAGGCGGCGGCGCGGAGCACGTCGACCAGCGGCACGGGGCGGGTCCAGCGGCGGCCCGGGTCCTCACCGGCGAGGACGAGGAGGTTCTCGCCGTTGCGGCGCATGCGGGTCGCGAGGTGGTCGAGCTTGAAGAGGTTGGCCAGCTGGTCCGGGTCCGCCTCGCGGCTCTCCAGCTCGGAGATGAGCGACAGCTGGCGCTGGATGAGGCCCTGGCTGCGGCGCGAGAGGTTGGTGAACATCGCGTTGATGTTGCCGCGCAGGAGGGCCTGCTCGGCGGCGAGGCGGACGGCCTCGCTGTGCACCATGTCGAAGGCGTGCGCCACGTGGCCGATCTCGTCGGCGGAGTCGACGCCGACCGGCTCGACGGTGACGTCCACGTCGTGCGGGTCGGTCTCGGAGAGGGTCTTGACCAGCTCGGGCAGCCGCCGCTCGGCGACGTCCTCGGCCGCGGACTGCAGACGGGTCAGCGAGCGCACCATGGAGCGGGCGATCAGACCGGCGCCACCGAGGGCGACGAGGAGCACCAGCGCGACGGCGGCACCGATGATCAGCGCCTCGGTGTCGGCCTGGGACTGGAGCTCCTGGGCCTTGCCGTCGAGGTCCTCGATGAGCTTGGACTCGATCCGGCGCTCGGCGGCGATCTTGGCGGTGGACTGCTCGTACCAGTCCTTGTAGCTGACGGCCTCGCTCTGGTGGATACCGCTCTGCTGGAGGATCGAGCGCGCGTAGCGGTCGGCGGCCGCGACGACCGAGTTGTAGCTCAGCTGGCCGCGCAGGTTGTCCAGGTCGTGCGAGGTGTAGATGTTGTTGAAGCCGGTGAGCGCGTTGTCGTAGGACGCCTTCAGCCGGATGCCGAAGGACTCGTCGCTCAGGCTGAGGTCCGGGCCGCCGGGGTTGGCGAGCGCGGCGCTGATCAGCGCGCGCTGCTGCGAGGTGGTGTTCTTGGCGAGCGAGAACTGCTGCAGGGCGCGGGTCGCGCGGACCAGCTCGCGGTTGTTGGACGCGAGCGCGATGTCCTGGGTGATCGCCAGCAGGTCGCGGATGATCACGTCGTACGCGGTGATCGTGGTCTGGATGTTCTGGTTGTTCTGGTACGGGTTGCTGCGCGCGTCGGAGACGGCGTTCAGGTCCTTGCGGATCTGGACGAGCAGCGCCTTGCCGCCGGAGAGCTCCAGGTTCTCGAACTTGTCCGAGGACGCGGTGAAGGTGCGGCTGAGGTCGTCGGTGACCTTGCGGGCCGCGACGATGTCGTCGTCCAGCGGCGCGTTGGGCTTGGCGGTGATGGGGCCGGCGCTGACGTCCCGCTCGTTCTGCAGGGCGTTGGCGAGGTCGGTCGCCTTCTTCGCGAGGTCCGAGAGGTTGGCCATCTGGGCCAGCTGCTGCGAGGTCTCCAGCGAGGTCTGGATGCGCAGGCCGCCGAGGACCAGCGCGACCAGGACCGGGAGCGCGAGCAGGGCGATCAGCTTGCTGCGGATCCGCCAGTTGCGCATGGCGAGGCGGCTCATGCCCTTGGCGCGCCGGCGGGTCAGGGAGCTGCGGAGCTTGCCGCGCTTCGACGTCCGCTCCGGACCCTCCTCCTCGGGCCGGCCGATCACGTCGGGTGCCGGTTCGGGCGGGCTGCCGGGGGCCGCCGCCGGTTGGGGGGCTGCCACGGGCTCACGCGACTCCGGGTCACCCGCGGCGCCGCTACCCCTTTTGAAACGTCCCTGCACTGGCGTCGCAACCTCTGGACCGGGCGTCCCGCCGCGTCGCCACGGCCTGGACGGTGTCGAGTTTCCATCCGCACCCCGGCCGGTCCGGGAGAGCGGGTCACCGGGGTGGACAGCTCCCTACCCACGGTCCGTGGCATTCCAGCACAGCCGGGGAATCCCAACAAGGGCGGACGGGACACATCGGACGGCACTACGCACCGCGCGCGGGTTCTCACCGACTGTGCGGTAAACGGACCGGAATACCGCCTTTTTCGGACACTCGTCGGATGCATGCCAAGCCGACCCGAGATCAACACGTGGGGCGGAGCTTCGGGTATGCCCGATATATCCGATATGCCGGTAAAGGGTGATGAAGCGATATGTCGGATATCTGAGATATGTTCCATGATTTGTGGCGAAAATCACAGATGAATGTGTAGCTTTGGTCACGGTGACTGTGGAAAGAGATCCGTAACCTGGCTGTATCCGGACCACGGCCCCGTACAGCCTGCCCGGAATCCCCCCGAATCACTCCAGGCCGGGTGCCGACCGCGGTCGGTGGTCCGGCCGCGACCTTGAGGTGCTGACGAGATGTCCCAGCCGAACACGGCCTCCACGTCCCCGCTGACCAGCCGCTCCACGGCGAACCCGCGCCGGACCACGCTGGCCTCGGTCGAGGACTTCGGCCGGATCCCCGGCGCCCGCGGGCCCGAGAACGTCGCGACCTACGCGGCCGAGCTGCCGGCCTCGACCGCCAACCCGCGTCGCACCCGGCTGATGACCGCCCCGGCGGTGAACGTCCCGCAGGCCTGAGGCGTTCCGCACGCGTCCCGACGGGCGCCGTCACCGCAGGTGACGGCGCCCGTTCGTTTCGGCGCGGGCGGCCGCGGCGGGCCGGTCCGGGGCTCGCGCGATAGCCTGGGCAGCGATCGAGCGGGCCCGGTCCGACGTGGACGCGGCGCCCGCCAGCGCCCGGGGCGCGCCCCGGGCGGCCGTCCGAACGAGGGGTAGCCCAGCCGTGCGCATTGCCAGGTTTTCCGTCCGGGAAGGGAGCCCTGCCGCCGGCAGCGTCTCCTTCGGTGTGGTCGAGGGCGACCCGGCCCGGCCCGAGTCGCTGGTGGTCCACGCCCTGGCCGGCCACCCGTTCGGCCAGCCCCAGCCGACCGGCGAGAGCTACCGCTTCCAGGACGTCCGGCTGCTCAGCCCGATGCTGCCCAACAAGATCGTCGCGGTCGGCCGCAACTACGCCGCGCACGCCGCCGAGCTGGGCAACACCGTCCCGGACGTCCCGCTCACCTTCTTCAAGCCGTCCACCTCGGTGATCGGCCCGACCGAGAGCATCGCCTACCCGCCGTTCTCCTCGGACGTCCAGCACGAGGCCGAACTCGCCGTGGTGATCGGCCGGATGTGCCGCGAGGTGCCGCTGGAGCGGGTCCCCGAGGTGATCCTCGGCTACACCTGCGCCAACGACGTCACCGCGCGCGACGTCCAGCAGCGCGAGGGCCAGTGGGCCCGCGCCAAGGGCTTCGACACCGCCTGCCCGCTCGGCCCGTGGATCGAGACCGACCTCGACCCGTCCGACCTCGCCATCACCTGCACGGTCAACGGCGAGCTGCGGCAGACCGGCCGCACCTCGCTGATGGTCCGCTCGGTGGCCGAGCTGATCGTGCACATCTCCGAGGCCATGACGCTGCTGCCGGGCGACGTCGTGCTCACCGGCACCCCCGCCGGGGTGGGCCCGATCAGCGTCGGCGACGAGGTCGCCGTGACGGTCGAGGGCATCGGCACCCTCGCCAACACGGTGGTCAAGCGTGGCTGACGCGCCGGGCGTGCGGGTGCGCTTCTGCCCGTCCCCGACCGGCAACCCGCACGTGGGCCTGGTCCGCACCGCCCTGTTCAACTGGGCCTTCGCCCGCCACCACGGCGGCACGCTGGTCTTCCGGATCGAGGACACCGACGCGGCCCGCGACTCCGAGGAGTCCTACGAGCAGCTGCTCGACGCGATGAGGTGGCTCGGTCTCGACTGGGACGAGGGCCCCGAGGTGGGCGGCCCGCACGCGCCGTACCGCCAGTCGCAGCGGATGGACGTCTACGCGGACGTCGCCCGCCGGCTGCACGAGGCGGGCCACGCCTACCACTGCTACTGCTCCACCGAGGAGCTGGACGCCCGCCGCGAGGCCGCCCGCGCGGCGGGCCGGCCGTCCGGCTACGACGGCCACTGCCGGGACCTGACGGACGACCAGATCGCCGTGTTCCGCCTGGAGCGGCGCGAGCCGGTCCTGCGCTTCCGGATGCCGGACACCACGATCGCCTTCGACGACCTGGTGCGCGGCCGGCTCTCCTTCGAACCGGAGAACGTCCCGGACTACGGCATCGTCCGGGCCAACGGCGCACCGCTCTACACCCTGGTCAACCCGGTGGACGACGCCCTGATGGGCATCACCCACGTGCTGCGCGGCGAGGACCTGCTCTCCTCGACCCCGCGCCAGATCGCGCTCTACGCCGCACTCGCCGACATCGGGGTCGGGGACGGGAGCACCCCGCGCTTCGGCCACCTGCCGTACGTGATGGGCGAGGGCAACAAGAAGCTCTCCAAGCGCGACCCGCAGGCCTCGCTCAACCTGTACCGGGAGCGCGGCTTCATCCCCGAGGGGCTGCTCAACTACCTCTCGCTGCTGGGCTGGTCGCTCGCCGAGGACCGCGACGTCTTCACGGTGGACGAGCTGGTCGCGGCCTTCGACATCGGCAGGGTCAACGCCAACCCGGCCCGCTTCGACCTGAAGAAGTGCGAGGCGGTCAACGCCGACCACCTGCGCCGGCTGGCCCCGGAGGACTTCGTCCGCCGCCTGGTGCCGTACCTCCGGGCCGCGGGCCTGCTGCCGGCCGAGCCGTCGGACGGGCAGCTGGAGCTGCTGGCGAAGGTGGCGCCGCTCACCCAGCAGCGGATGGTGGTGCTCGGCGAGATCGTCGGCATGGCCGGTTTCCTGTTCGTCGCGCCCGAGGACTTCGCCGTCGACCCGCAGGACGCCGCCAAGGTGCTCACCGCGGACGCCCGGCCGGTGCTGGAGGCGGGCATCGGGGCGCTGGAGGCGCTCGGCGACTTCGCCCCGGAGCCGATCCGGGCCGCGCTGCACGAGGCCCTGGTGGAGGGCCTGGGCATCAAGCCGAAGTCCGCCTTCACCCCGCTGCGGGTGGCGGTGACCGGCCGGCGGGTCTCCCCGCCGCTCTTCGAGTCGATGGAGCTGCTCGGGCGCCCCGAGACGCTGCGCCGGCTGAACGCCGCGCTGGCGGCCCTGCCGGCGGCCTGACCTCGCCCGCGGGCCCGGCCGCGCACCGGGCCCGCGGCCTCCCCGGACGTCACCGGACGGCCCCCCGCCCGCTGCCTGGGGTTATCGATTTTGGAGCCGGGGCGGACGTCGGGTAATGTTCTTTCTGCGCCGCCCGGGAGGGCAACGGCGCGGGAGCGAAAGCCCCCGCCGGAGCCGGAGCGGAAGGCGCGAGCTGGAGGGTGACCCGACAGGGTTTCAACTCCGGTGGGGTATGGTGTAATTGGCAGCACGAGTGATTCTGGTTCATTTAGTCTAGGTTCGAGTCCTGGTACCCCAGCGCAGTACCCCGGTCCTCCGGGACCGTACAACTCAAGATCAAGCCCCCGTTGTGTAGCGGCCTAGCACGCTGCCCTCTCACGGCAGTAGCGCCGGTTCGAATCCGGTCGGGGGTACGGATCCCGCAAGGGATCGCCTGGAAAGCCCCCGTTGTGTAGCGGCCTAGCACGCCGCCCTCTCAAGGCGGTAGCGCCGGTTCGAATCCGGTCGGGGGTACTGGTTCCGCGAGGAACCGCCAGGAAGCCCCCGTTGTGTAGCGGCCTAGCACGCTGCCCTCTCACGGCAGTAGCGCCGGTTCGAATCCGGTCGGGGGTACCGAAGCACGAAGCCGATGGGTCTTCTCATCGGCTGCTTGCTTTGTTTTGGGGTATGGTGTAATTGGCAGCACGAGTGATTCTGGTTCACTTAGTCTAGGTTCGAGTCCTGGTACCCCAGCCAGAAAAGCAGAGCCCCGTTTCCCGGGGCCCTTTTCGTTTTTCCGGCCCGGGAATCCGGCCGGCCCGGAAGGCCCCGCCCGGCATCGAGCGGGGCCTTTTTCGCATTCCAGTGGGGGAGTGGGGGAGCGGGGGCGGGGGAACGGCCCGGGGTCAGCTGCGGCGCAGGGCCTCGGTGAGGCGGTTCGCGGCCTCGATGATGGCCTGGGCGTGCAGACGCCCCGGGTGACGGGTCAGGCGCTCGATCGGGCCGGAGACCGAGACGGCGGCCACGACGCGGTTGGAGGGGCCGCGGACCGGCGCGGAGACGGACGCCACGCCCGGCTCCCGCTCGCCGATCGACTGGGCCCAGCCGCGCCGCCGGACGCCGCTGAGCGCGGTGGCGGTGAAGCGGGCGCCCTGGAGGCCGCGGTGGAGCCGCTCGGGCTCCTCCCAGGCCAGCAGGACCTGGGCGGCCGAGCCGGCCTTCATCGGCAGGGTGCTGCCGACCGGGACGGTGTCCCGCAGGCCGGAGAGTCGCTCGGCGGCCGCGACGCAGATCCGCATCTCGCCCTGCCGGCGGTAGAGCTGTGCGCTCTCGCCGGTGACGTCGCGCAGATGGGTGAGGACCGGGCCCGCGGTGGCGAGCAGCCGGTCCTCGCCCGCCGCGGCGGAGAGTTCGGACAGGCGGGGACCGAGGATGAAACGTCCCTGCATGTCCCTGGTGACCAGGCGGTGGTGTTCGAGTGCGACGGCGAGTCGGTGGGCCGTGGGGCGCGCCAGACCGGTGGCGGCGACCAGCCCCGCCAACGTGGCGGGGCCCGACTCCAGTGCGCTCAGCACCAGAGCGGCCTTGTCGAGAACGCCGACGCCGCTAGAGTTGTCCATGCGCTAAGACTGCAGTCTCATTCCGCGAGACGCAAGTTCAATCTTCGGCGAAAAGCGCCACTCTGGATGCAGCAGCCCGGGAGAACTCCAGGATGCGGCTCCGTCGAGGCGTCCGCATCGTGGACACCGATCCGGCGTGCAGGCCGCGCGACGCGTGCCGCACAGGGGCGGCGACAGCTTTGACCCCGACGACACAGAGAAGGCCGGCAACGCGGCCGGCTGGAGGGAACCCGATGGGACGGACACTCGCAGAGAAGGTCTGGGACGACCACGTCGTCCGGCGCGCGGAGGGCGAGCCCGACCTGCTCTTCATCGACCTGCACCTGCTCCACGAGGTGACCAGCCCGCAGGCCTTCGACGGCCTCCGGCTGGCCGGGCGCACGGTCCGCCGCACCGATCTCACGATCGCCACCGAGGACCACAACACCCCGACCCTGGACATCGACAAGCCGATCGCCGACCCGGTCTCCAGGGTCCAGCTGGAGACCCTGCGCAAGAACGCGGCCGAGTTCGGCGTCCGGATCCACTCGCTGGGCGACGTCGAGCAGGGCGTCGTGCACGTGGTCGGCCCGCAGCTGGGCCTGACCCAGCCCGGCACCACGGTCGTCTGTGGCGATTCCCACACCTCCACCCACGGCGCCTTCGGTGCGCTGGCGTTCGGCATCGGCACCAGCCAGGTCGAGCACGTGCTGGCCACCCAGACCCTGCCGCTGGCCCCGTTCCGGACCATGGCGATCACCGTCGAGGGCGAGCTGCCCGAGGGTGTCACCGCCAAGGACCTCATCCTGGCGATCATCGCCAGGATCGGCACCGGCGGCGGCCAGGGCTACGTCCTGGAGTACCGCGGCTCGGCGATCCGCAGCCTCTCCATGGAGGCCCGGATGACCGTCTGCAACATGTCCATCGAGGCGGGCGCCCGGGCCGGCATGATCGCCCCCGACGAGACCACCTTCGCCTACCTGGAGGGCCGCCCGCACGCCCCGCAGGGCGAGGACTGGGACGCCGCGGTCGCGTACTGGAAGACCCTGGTCACCGACGAGGACGCGGTCTTCGACCACGAGATCTTCATCGACGCGAGCGAGCTGACCCCGTTCGTCACCTGGGGCACCAACCCCGGCCAGGGCGCCCCGCTCGGCTCCGCCGTCCCGGACCCGGCCTCCTTCGCCGACCCGCAGGAGCGGATCGCCGCGGAGAACGCCCTGGCCTACATGGGCCTGGAGGCCGGCACCCCGCTGCGCGAGGTGAAGGTCGACGCGGTCTTCGTCGGCTCCTGCACCAACGGCCGGATCGAGGACCTGCGCGCCGCGGCCGACCTGCTGCGCGGGCGCCGGATCGCCGACGGCGTGCGGATGCTGGTCGTCCCCGGCTCCGTGCGGGTCGCCCTGCAGGCCGTCGAGGAGGGCCTGGACAAGGTGTTCACCGCGGCCGGCGCCGAGTGGCGGCACGCGGGCTGCTCGATGTGCCTGGGCATGAACCCCGACCAGCTCGCCCCCGGCGAGCGCTGCGCCTCGACCTCGAACCGCAACTTCGAGGGGCGCCAGGGCAAGGGCGGCCGCACCCACCTGGTCTCGCCGCAGGTCGCCGCCGCGACCGCCGTCCTGGGCCGCCTGGCGGCCCCCGCCGATCTGGTGGCCGACGCCGCCGTGGAGGTCTGAGCACCATGGAGAAGTTCACCACCCACACCGGCCGGGCCGTGCCGCTGCGCCGCAGCAACGTCGACACCGACCAGATCATCCCCGCCCACTGGCTCAAGAAGGTCACCCGTTCCGGTTTCGAGGACGGGCTGTTCGAGGCCTGGCGCAAGGACGAGTCCTTCGTCCTCAACCGCCCCGAGCGCCGGGGCGCGACCGTCCTGGTGGCCGGCCCGGAGTTCGGCACCGGCTCCTCCCGCGAGCACGCGGTCTGGGCCCTGCAGAACTACGGCTTCCACGCGGTGATCTCCTCGCGGTTCGCCGACATCTTCCGGGGCAACTCGCTGAAGAACGGCCTGCTGACCGTGGTCCTCCCGCAGGAGGCCGTGGAGCGGCTCTGGGAGCTGACCGAGGCCGACCCGGCCGCCGAGATCACCGTCGACCTGGAGGCCCGCGAGGTCCGCGCCGGCGGCGTGACCACGCCGTTCGAACTGGACGACAACGTGCGGTGGCGGCTGCTCAACGGCCTGGACGACATCAGCATCACCCTGCAGAACGAGCCGGACATCGCCGCGTTCGAGGCCCGTCGCCCCGCGTTCAAGCCGCGGACCCTGCCGGTGGCCTGAGATCCCGTTCTGAACAAGCATTCTGACGAACCGCCGGATGGCCCGCTCCCCCTCGGGGGGGCGGGCCATCCGGCGTTCCGGGCGAGGAGTTGTGCCCGTCCGGCGCCCCCGGATTGGGGATTCGGTTTTGCGACGGAGGGCCCCGCAGCATGCACAACTGCGCGTAGATGGCACAATCAGTGCATGCACCGGCACCATGAACCTCCGTACGCGGGCGGCCAACCCGCGTCACCGGAGTCCACGGGCCGGGGATCCGAACGCCGAATTGACGATCGGCCGGACGCCGCAACCTCACCTGCTGAGGGGCCGGACGACCCGGAAGTCGCAGCGCTCTTCGCGCTTGTGGCCGAGCGGTTGAAGCAAGCTCACGACCGCGTGCATGCGCTGAACGTGTCTGCCGATGCAAAGACCGCTCTCACCCGTCAACTGCTCATCGTCACGGAGACCGCCAAGCGCGATCTTCCGGAGGCGGCGCGGCGGTTGAGTCGCTTTGTGCAGGACCTCGACGAGGGGCGCCCGCCCGTCGACTGAGGTCGCCGACGCGCAAATCCATTGCGACACTAGGGTGATTCGCGCGTTTGGTAATTGAAAGTCCGCAGATACATACCTAACGTGCGAAATGAACGGATGGAATCATCCGGCGCCCGTTTCCGAAGGGGAAGACGTGAACAAGGCTCAGCTTGTCGAAGCGGTGGCCGAGCAGCTGGGCGGTCGCAAGGCTGCCGCAGAGGCCGTCGACGCAGTGCTCGACACCATGGTGCGCGCCGTCGTGGCCGGCGACCGCGTTTCGGTCACCGGTTTCGGCACCTTTGAGAAGGTGGAGCGCTCCGCGCGCTTCGCCCGCAACCCGCAGACCGGCGAGAAGGTCAAGGTCAAGAAGACCTCCGTGCCGCGCTTCCGCCCCGGTCAGGGCTTCAAGGACCTGGTCAGCGGCGCCAAGAAGCTGCCGAAGGAAGGCCCCTCGGTGAAGAAGGCCCCCAAGGGCTCCCTCACCCCGGGCAAGAGCGGCGTCGCCGCCACCCCGGCCGCCAAGCGGGCCGCCACCAAGCGTGCCGCCACGGCCGCCGCCGCTGCCGCCGCGACCCCGGCCAAGAAGGCCGCCGCCAAGAAGGCGACCGCCACCAAGGCGACCGCCACCAAGGCCGCCGCCCCGGCGAAGAAGACCACGGCCGCCGCCAAGAAGGCGACCGCCACCAAGAAGACCACCACCGCCGCCGCGAAGAAGACCACCGCGACCGCGACCAAGAAGACCGCGGCCGCCGCCAAGAAGACGGCGACCACGGCCGCCGCCAAGAAGACCACCGCGACCGCCAAGAAGGCGACCGCCACGGCCAAGAAGACGGCGCCGGCGAAGAAGACCGCCACCCGCAAGACCACCGCGCGCAAGACCTCCGCCAAGTAGTCACCGCGCGTCCTCGCCGGACGGCCTTCGGGAGCCGTGGTGCCGCCCTCCCCCGGAATTCCGGGAAGGGCGGTGCCACGGCTCTCCGCTTTTCCGGGATTTCCCGGGAGCGGGCCGGTGCCGGGGCGGGGGAAGCGGTGCCGGGGCGGCCCGGGGTTCAGCCCGCGGCCGGGTCCGGGAAGGTCTGCAGCGTCACGAAGACCACCCGGCGGGCGGCGCCGCTGCCCTCGGTGCGGATCCGCACCCGCTGGCCCGGGCGCAGCAGCCGCAGGCCCCCGGCGTCGAAGGCGGCCGCGTCGAACGGCACCGGGGTCCCGTCGTCGAGCAGCACGGAGCCGGCCCGGGTGGCGGGGTCGAAGGTGAACGCGGTGGCCTGCATGGCAGCAGCATAGCGAGGGCCGCCGACAGGCCCCGGTCCGTCTCAGCGGGCCCGCAGCGCCGGCAGGTGGCCGAGCCGGGCGGCCAGGGCGGTGGTGTGCGGGCCGACGCCGAGCGCCAGCGCCTCGGCCAGGTCCCCCCCGGTGTCGACGTCCCGGCGGACCGACTCCACGCCGGTCAGCCGCAGTTCGCGGGCGCCACCGGCCGCGTGCCGGGCGCGCGAGCCCTCCCCGAACGCGGGAGCGAGCGGGCTGCCCGGGGCGCAGGCCAGCAGGGTGGTGCCGAGCCCGGGGGCGTCCGGCAGGAAGGCCCGGCCGGCCGCGGGCACGGCGTCCAGCACCCGGCCCAGCTCGGCGGGGCGCAGCGCCGGCAGGTCGGCCGAGAGCGCGGCCAGCGGCGCGCCGGGAGCGAGGACCCGCGCGGTCGCCGCGCCGTGCGCCAGGGCCTCGTTGAGGCCGCCCCCGGGCTCGTCGTCGACCACCAGGGCGCCGAGCGCGGCCAGCCGGGCGCCGGCCCCGGTGTCCCGGGTGACCACCAGGACGCGGCCGACCCCGGGCGCGGCCAGGGCGGCGGTGACGGTGTCCAGGGCGAAGGAGAGCGCGAGGTCGGGGCGGTGCGGGCCGGCGAACGGGGCCAGCCGGGACTTGGCCCGGGCGAGCCGCTTGAGCGGCAGCACCAGCGACCAGCCGGCGGCGGGTGCGGCGGGCGCGACGGGCCCGCTGGGGCGTACGGTGTCCTGGGTCATCGGCGTCATTGTGACGCCGGTCCCGGAGCCCTCGCCAGGCCGTCCGAGCTGTGCGGACGTGCGTTTGATCACGGCCGCGCGGAGGGCGGGCGGGGTTGCTCGACAGCCGGTGAGCGGTCGGGCGAGACTGTTCCGCGCCCGTGCCCCGAAAGGCCTCGGACGCCAGATCGACCGCGGCACCCCAGCGTGCCGCACGGACAGAGGAGGACCTGGGGTGGCCCGCCGCTCGTACGCCAGCTTCGGCAACGCCGACTACGGCTTCTGGTACCGCTTTGCGGCCGTGCTGGTGAAACCGGTGACGACCGCCCTGGTCAAGCCGGACTGGCGCGGCTGGGAGCACCTCCCCAAGGAGGGCGGCTTCATCGCCGCGGTCAACCACAACTCGATCATCGACCCGGTGGTGTACGCGCACTGGCAGTACAACAGCGGGCGGCCGCCGCGGATCCTCGGGAAGTCCTCGCTCTTCTCGGTGCCGTTCATCGGCTTCATGCTCCGCAAGACCGGCCAGATCCCGGTGTTCCGCGAGTCGACCGACGCGGCGCAGGCGTTCCGGGCGGCCATCGACGCCGTCAACCGGGGCCAGTGCGTGCAGTTCTACCCGGAGGGCACGCTCACCCGGGATCCGGACCTGTGGCCGATGACCGGCAAGAGCGGTGTCGCCCGGGTGGCGCTGATGACCGGCGCGCCGGTCATCCCGGTGGCCCACTGGGGCGCCCACGAGATCATCCCGCCGTACGGCAAGGGCGCCTCGGGCAAGGGCAAGTTCAACCTCTTCCCGCGCCACCGGGTGACCGTGGCGGCCGGACCGGCCGTCGACCTGAGCAAGTACCAGGGCCAGGAGCTGACCGCCCAGGTGCTGCGCGACGCCACCGAGGACATCATGGCGGCGATCACCGACGTGCTGGCCGGCATCCGCGGCGAGGAGCCGCCCGCCGAGCGGTACGACATGCGCGAGGCCGCCCGCAGGCGGGCCGCCGCCGCGGCGGCCCGCAGGCCGGACCGGGCCCGGGGCACCGACGAGCGCGGGGAGGACGCCAAGTGACCCGCTGCGCCGTGTTCGGCACCGGTTCCTGGGGCACCGCGTTCGCGATGGTGCTCGCCGACGCCGGCTGCGAGGTGACCCTCTGGGGCCGTCGCCAGGAGCTGGCGGACGCCGTCAACGCCACCCACACCAACCCGGACTACCTGCCCGGCATCCGGCTGCCCGACTCCGTGCGGGCCACCACCGACCCCGCCGAGGCGCTGGCCGGCGCGGACTTCGCGGTGCTGGTGGTGCCCTCGCAGACGCTGCGCGAGAACCTGGCCGCCTGGGCGCCGCTGCTGGAGCCGCAGACCGTCCTGGTCAGCCTGATGAAGGGCATCGAACTCGGTACCGCCAAGCGGATGAGCGAGGTCGTCGGCGAGGTCGCCGGGGTCGGCCCGGAGCGGATCGCCGTGGTCAGCGGGCCGAACCTGGCCCGGGAGATCGCCAACCGGCAGCCGGCCGCCAGTGTGGTCGCCTGCACCGACGAGGCGGTCGCCAAGCGGCTCCAGGCGGCCTGCCACACGCCGTACTTCCGCCCGTACACCAACACCGACGTGATCGGCTGCGAGCTCGGCGGGGCGGTCAAGAACGTGATCGGCCTGGCGGTCGGCATGGCCGACGGCATGGGGCTCGGCGACAACACCAAGGCGACGCTGATCACCCGCGGGCTCGCCGAGACCACCCGGCTGGGGCTGGCGCTCGGCGCCGACCCGTACACCTTCGCCGGGCTGGCGGGCATGGGCGACCTGGTGGCGACCTGCTCCTCGCCGCTGTCGCGCAACCACACCTTCGGCACCAACCTGGGCCGGGGCATGTCGCTCGCCGAGACCATCGCGGCCACCCGGCAGACCGCCGAGGGCGTCAAGTCCTGCGAGTCGGTGCTCGACCTGGCCCGGCGCAACGGCGTCGACATGCCGATCGTCGAAGCGGTGGTGGACGTCGTCCACCACGGCCGGCCCACCCAGGAGGCGCTGCAGGCGCTGATGTCCCGCTCGGCCAAGCCCGAGCGCCACTGAGCCCCGCCCGGGTCGGTCGGCCCCGCGGCCCCGGCCTCGGGGTACCCTTCGTCGCGATATGAGCATCGAACAGACCTCCCAGAACCCGTCCGGGAAGCCGCGGGTCGCCGTCGTGTTCGGCGGCCGCAGCTCCGAGCACGCCATCTCGGTCTCGACCGCGGGCAGCGTGCTGAAGGCGATCGACCGCGACACGTACGAGGTGCTGCCGATCGGCATCACCCACGAGGGCCGCTGGGCGCTGGTCAGCGACGAGCCGGCCCGGATGGCGATCACCGACGGCCGGCTGCCGGACGTCTCCCACGTCGCGGAGTCGACCGAGGGCCAGGTCGCGCTGCCGCTCGGCCCCGGCAGCCGCGAGGTGGTCTGGAGCGAGCCCGGCAGCGCCCCCAAGGCGCTCGGCGAGGTGGACGTGGTCTTCCCGCTGCTGCACGGGCCGTGGGGCGAGGACGGCACCCTGCAGGGTCTGCTGGAGCTCTCCGGCGTGCCCTACGTCGGCAACGGCGTGCTCGCCAGCGCGGCGGGCATGGACAAGGAGTTCACCAAGCGCCTGCTTGCCTCGCACGGCCTGGGCGTCGGGCGCTACACCGTGGTCCGGCCGCGCGAGTGGGAGACCGAGGAGGGCCGGGCCGCCGTCCGCGAGCGCGCCTCGGGCCTCGGGCTGCCGCTGTTCGTGAAGCCCTGCCGGGCCGGCTCCAGCATGGGCATCACCAAGGTCAAGGACCTCTCCGACCTCGACGCCGCGATCGAGGAGGCCCGCCGGCACGACCCCAAGCTGATCATCGAGGCGGGCGTCGCCGGCCGCGAGATCGAGTGCGCGGTGCTGGAGTTCGAGGACGGCCCGCGGGCCAGCGTCCCGGCCGAGATCCTGGTCGGCGGCGGCTACGAGTTCTACGACTTCGAGGCGAAGTACATCGACTCCTCCGAGGTCCGGATCCCGGCCGAGCTCTCCGCGGAGGAGACCGCCGAGATCCGCCGGCAGGCGATCGCCGCGTTCGAGGCGCTCGGCTGCGAGGGCCTGGCCCGGGTCGACTTCTTCCTGCTGGAGGACGGCAGCTGGATGGTCAACGAGGTCAACACCATGCCCGGCTTCACCCCGATCTCGGCCTACCCGAAGATGTGGGAGGCCAGCGGGCTGTCGTACCCGGAGCTGATCGACCGGCTGCTGAAGGCGGCGCTGCGCCGCCCGACCGGTCTGCGCTGACCGTACGCAACGGCGGAGGGCGGCCCCGGAACCCCGGGGCCGCCCTCCGTTCGCGCCGGGGCGCGGTCAGGGGACGGTCGCCCTGACCACGTCGGAGAGCGCGGCGGCGGCGTCCAGCGGATTGCCGGTGGCCCCGCCGGGCACGGTCACCTCGACGAAGACGGCGCGCTGGGTGGCGGTGAAGCGGTAGCCGCCGTCGGCCAGCGGCTCGGGCCACCAGGTGACGTCGTTGACCGTCGGCGAGATCTCCTTCTGCTTCTCGTCGACCAGCCCCTCGGGGTGCGGCACGCCGCAGCGCAGCACGATGCGCGGCGAGGACGCCCAGGCGGCGACGTACGGGGAGGCCGGGGACGGGTCCTTGCGGGCGTGGCCGAGCAGTTCCTGCGGCAGCGCGGCCTGGAGCGCGCGGCAGTACTCGGCGGCCTTGCCGCGCGGCTCGGGCGTCTCGACCTTCGGCTCGGCGGGCGCGCCCCAGCTGCCGAGCAGCACGAGGACGGTGCAGGCGAGCGCGGTCGGCACCGCCAGCCACCGGACCGGGGCCGGCAGTGCCGCGAGGAAGCGGGGGGCTCGGAGTTCTCGGGTCACCCGCCGATGGTAAGCGCGTCCTACAAGTGGACGACGGGACAGGTCAGGGTGCGGGTGATGCCCTCGACCTGCTGGACCTTCGCGACCACCAGACGACCGAGGTCGTCCACGGTGTCCGCCTCGGCCCGGACGATGACGTCGTACGGACCGGTGACGTCCTCGGCCTGGATGACTCCGGGGATCTTGGCGATGGACTCGGCGACGGCACTGGCCTTGCCGACTTCGGTCTGAATCAGGATGTAGGCCTGGACCATGGGGACCTCCCGGCGGCTGGGTACGGGGATCGGCGCCGTGCACGCCCGGTGGCGCGTGGGGTGGGGGGAACGGGCTCACGGCAGACTGATCACCACGCTACCTCCCGGCGGGCCGGGGAGGGGAGACCCGTGCGCCCCCGAAGGGCGTACGCTGCGCGCGGAGGCGGCGTGACCGCAGGACGCGACGCGCCCGGCCGGGCGCAACCGGGAGGACGGCAGATGCAGGGGACCGTGGGCGAGCTCGGCGAGTTCGGACTCATCAGGGAGCTGACCGCCCGGGTACCGCTCACCGACGCGGTCGACCTCGGCCCGGGTGACGACGCCGCCGTGGTGAAGGCCCCGGACGGCCGGGTGGTGGCCACCACGGACGTGCTGATCGAGAACCGGCACTTCCGCCGGGACTGGTCCACCGCCTACGACGTGGGCCGCAAGGCGGCCGCGCAGAACCTCGCCGACGTGGCCGCGATGGGCGCGGTGCCGACCGCGCTGCTGCTCGGCCTGGTGGCACCGGCGGACCTGCCGACGACCTGGGCCACCGAGCTGATGGACGGGCTGCGCGACGAGTGCCAGGTGGCCGGCGCGACGGTGGTCGGCGGCGACGTGGTGCGCGGGGACACCATCACGCTGGCCATCACGGCGCTCGGGGACCTCCAGGGGCGCGCGCCGGTGACGCGCGCCGGTGCCCAGGTGGGTGACGTGGTCGCGGTCACCGGCTGGCTCGGCTGGTCGGCGGCCGGGCTGACGGTGCTGCAGCGCGGCTTCCGCTCGCCGCGCGCCTTCGTGGAGGCGCACCGCCGCCCGGAGCCGCCGTACCACGCGGGGCCGGCCGGGGCGGAGCTGGGCGCCACCTCGATGATCGACGTGAGCGACGGGCTGGTCGCCGACCTCGGGCACGTGGCCGGGGCGAGCGCGGTGGACATCGACCTGCGGGCGGCCGACTTCGACGTGCCGGCGCAGATGGCGGACATCGGCCAGGCGGTCGGGGTCGACCCGCTGGTCTGGGTGCTGTCCGGCGGCGAGGACCACGCGATCGTCGCGACCTTCCCGCGCGGGGTCCAACTGCCCGCCCGCTGGCGGGTGGTGGGCGAGGTGACCGGCCGGGCGCGGGCGGCCCGCGGCGGCCGGGTGACGGTGGACGGCGAGGCCTGGGACCGGGTCGGCGGCTGGGACCACTTCGCGGAGTGACAACCGGCCCGCGCCGGGCGGTGGTTGACGGCCGCCGGGCCGGGGAGTGCGTAGGCTTGACCCGTGGCCCGGCCGTCCGTCCTTCCCAGGAGTGGTCTGGACCATAATGGTCTGAACCACTTCGAGCCGGGAGAGTCCACCACCATGCGAATCGGAGTACTGACCAGCGGCGGTGACTGCCCCGGACTGAACGCGGTGATCCGTTCCGTGGTGCACCGGGGCACCGATGTGCACGGCGACGAGATCGTCGGCATCGAGGACGGCTTCCTCGGCCTCATCGAGGGCCGCGCCCGCCCGGTCTCGCACGACGACGTCACCGGCCTGCTCACCCTGGGCGGCACCATCCTCGGCTCCGCCCGGGTGCAGCGCGAGCGGATCCAGTGGGCGGTGGAGAACGCCAAGACCCTCGCCCGGGACATCGGCATCGACGCGCTGATCGCCATCGGCGGCGAGGGCACCCTCACCGCCGCCCGGATGTTCAGCGAGGCCGGACTGCCGGTGGTCGGCGTCCCCAAGACCATCGACAACGACATCGACGCGACCGACGTCACCTTCGGCTTCGACACCGCGGTGCACGTCGCCACCGAGGCGATCGACCGGCTCAAGACCACCGCCGAGTCCCACCAGCGCGTCATGGTGGTCGAGCTGATGGGCCGTCACACCGGCTGGATCACCCTCACCGCCGGCATGGCGGGCGGCGCGCACGGCATCCTGATCCCGGAGAAGCCGTTCGACATCGAGGCGGTGGCCCGGATGGTCGAGGACCGGTTCGCCCGCGGCAAGAAGTTCGCCATCATCGCCGTCGCCGAGGGCGCCTCCCCGACGCCCGGCACCATGCGCTTCGACCACGGCGAGGTCGACCGGTTCGGGCACCGGACCTTCGGCGGGATCGGCAACCGCCTCGCCCACGAGCTGGAGAACCTGCTCGGCAAGGAGGCCCGCCCGGTCATCCTCGGCCACGTCCAGCGCGGCGGCACCCCCACCGCCCGGGACCGGGTGCTCGCCACCCGGTTCGGCTGGCACGCGGTGGAGGCCGTCCACCGGGGCGAGTTCGGCCACTTCACCGCGCTGCGCCGGGGCGGCATCCGGCTGGTGCCGATCGCCGACGCGGTCACCCGGCTCAAGACCGTCCCCGAGGGCCACTGGGCGGAGTCCGAGGCCGTGCTGTGACCGCGTAGGTTGGACGCATGTCTTCCACCGCACCTCCCCGCGTTCTCACGGTCGCCGGCTCGGACTCCGGCGGCGGCGCCGGCATCCAGGCCGACCTCAAGGCGATGCTCGCCCTCGGCGTGCACGGCATGAGCGTGATCACCGCCGTCACCGCGCAGAACTCGCTCGGCGTCCAGGGCTACTGGGAGCTGCCCGCCGAGGCCGTCCGCGCCCAGTTCCGCAGCGTGGCCGACGACATCGGCGTCCAGGCCGTGAAGACCGGCATGCTCGCCTCGGCCGAGCTGGTCGAGACCGTCTCCGGCCTGCTGGCCGGGATCGGCGCGCCGGTCGTGGTCGACCCGGTCGGCGTCTCCAAGCACGGCGACGCGCTGCTCGCCGCCGAGGCCGTCGCCACCGTCCGGGAGCGGCTGCTGCCGGTCGCCACCCTCGCCACGCCCAACCTGCACGAGGTGACGCAGCTCACCGGGCGGGTGGTCGAGGACGAGGCGCAGATGGTGGACGCCGCGAAGGCGCTGCTCGACCTCGGGCCGCGCTGGGTGCTGGTCAAGGGCGGCCACCTGCCGGGCGAGGCGGCCGACCTGCTGTACGGCGGCGCGGGGGAGGAGCACTGGTACCGGGCGCCGCGCTACGACAACCGGCACACCCACGGCACCGGCTGCACCCTCGCCAGCGCGATCGCCGCCGGCCTGGCCAAGGGCGAGGCGCTGCCCGAAGCGGTGGCCTCGGCGAAGGAGTACATCACCGGAGCGATCGCCGGCGGCTTCGCCCTCGGCGCCGGGATCGGGCCGGTCGACCACGCCTGGCGCTGGCGCTGAGCCCGGCGCCGGACACGCCTGTGGGCGGGCCCGAGGGCCCGCCCACAGCAGGACGATCGCATGCCGGAACAACAGAAAGCCGGTTCACCCGAGGATGAACCGGCTCACTGGAGGACCGGCATGCCGGTCTGCGCGTCAGCGCGAGACCTTACCGGCCTTGATGCACGAGGTGCAGACGTTGAGCCGCTTCGGCGTCCGCCCAACCACAGCGCGCACCGTCTGGATGTTGGGGTTCCAGCGACGGGGGGTACGGCGGTGCGAGTGGGAGATGCTGTTGCCGAAGCCCGGCCCCTTGCCGCAGACGTCGCAGTTGGCAGCCACAGGAGTCACTCCAAGACTTCAGAATCATTTACGTGAGACAACCCGCCGGACCAGCGGAGCACTCACGTGAACCGAACCGGACCAAGGGGTGAGCCTGGACCTGTTCCAGGCAACCGGAAGAGCATACAACGCTTGCTTCCGTTCAACGAAACTACCATGACCAGCAGAGTGATCGCTCCGGCCGCCGGTTCCGCCGCCCCCTCCCGGCCCCCGCTAACCTGCCGGTACCACCCCTCGCCGTTCACCCTCAGGCCATCACGGCGTCCCACTCCGGAGGAGACCTGGTGCTGCACACGCTCGACGCCCCGGCCGTGCGCAGCTGGTGCCAGTTGGCGCTGCGCGCGCTCGGCCAGGCCCGCGAGGAGATCGACGCACTCAACGTCTACCCCGTCCCGGACGGCGACACCGGCACCAACCTGTACCTGACCGTGGAGTCGGCCGCCGCCGAGGTGGAGAGCCGGTTCGCCGGCCAGGGCACCGGCCCGGCGCCCGGCCTGGCCGAGGCCGCCCGGGCGATGGCCCGCGGCGCCCTGGTCGGCGCCCGCGGAAACTCCGGGGTGATCCTCGCCCAGTGGCTGCGCGGCGCCGCGGAGAAGCTCGCCGGGGGCGGCGGCGCCGACCAGCTGCGGGCCGCCCTCCAGCGGGCCTCCGACGCCGCCTACCAGGCCGTCGCCGAACCGGTCGAGGGCACCCTGCTGACCGTCGCCCGGATCGCCGCCCGCGAGGCCGCCCGGGCCGGCGACGGTCTCGGGCAGGTCGCCGAGGCCGCCCACCGGGCCGCCCGCGACGCACTGCGGCACACCCCCGAGCAGCTCGCCGTGCTCGCCGAGAACGGCGTGGTGGACGCCGGCGGCCGCGGCCTGGTCGCCGTCCTCGGGGCGCTCGCCGACGCGGTGGCCGGCCACCAGCCGATGGGACCGGTCGCGCTGCGGGGCGACGTGCGGCCGGCGGAGGGCTGCGAGCTGCACGTGCGGCCGCCCGGCCCCGGGCACCCCGCGTTCGAGGTGATCTACCTGCTGGACGCGCCCGACGAGGCGCTGCCCGCGCTGCGGACCCGGCTCGGCGCGCTCGGCGACTCGCTGGTGGTCGGCGGCGGGGACGGCCTGTGGAACGTGCACGTCCACGTCGACGACGCGGGCGCCGCCGTCGAGGCCGGGGTCGAGGCCGGGCGCCCGCACCAGATCCGGATCACCCACTTCGCCGAGGCCGCCGCCCGCTCCGGCGCCGCCGACGACCGCGGCGAGCCCGAGCGGCCGGCCCGCGCGGTGCTCTCGGTGGTCTCCGGCGAGGGCCTCGCCGAACTCTGCGAACAGGCCGGCGCGGTCGTCCTGCACGCCGGCGCCGGCCGCCCGCCGGCCAGCGCCGAGCTCACCGCCGCGGTGCGCCGGGCCGCCGCCCGCGAGGTGGTGCTGCTGCTCAACGACCCCGAACTGCGGGCCGCCGCCGGCGCCGCCGCCGACCAGCTGCGCGAGGAGGGCGTGCGGATCGCCGTGCTGCCCACCCGCTCGCCGGTCCAGGGCCTGGCCGCGCTCGCCGTGCACGAGGCCGGGCGCCGCTTCGACGAGGACGTGGTCGCCATGACCTCGGCGGCCGGCGCCACCCGGTACGCCGAACTGGCCGTCGCCGAGGGCGAGTCCTGGACCATGGCCGGGGTCTGCCAGGCCGGCGACGTGCTCGGCCTGATCGACGGGGACGTCGCGGTGATCGGGACCGGGCTGGCCGAGGTCGGCGAGAGCGTGCTGGACCGGATGCTCGGCGGCGGCGGCGAACTGGTCACCCTGATCCTCGGCGAGGGCGCCCCCGAGGGCCTCGCCGAGGGCCTCGTCGCGCACGCCCGGCAGAGCCGGCCCGAGGTGGACGCGGTGGTCTTCCACGGCGGCCAGGAGTCGGCGCCGCTGCTGATCGGCGTGGAGTGAGCACCCGGATCGTCGGTCCGGTGGTGTAAACAGGGGCCTTGATGGGCGCTCTCGATGAACCACTGACCAAGCTCGTCGGCGACCGGACCGCCAAGGTGCTCGCCGACAGCCTCAAGCTGCGCACGGTCGGGGACCTGCTGCACCACTATCCGCGCCGCTACGTCGAACGCGGGCAGCTCACCAGCCTGGACGAGCTGGAGATCGACGAGCACGTCACCGTGCTGGCCCGGATCGAGAAGGTCACCCTGATCCCCTTCCGCGGCCGCAAGGGCGACCGCCTGGAGGTGGTGGTCACCGACGGCCGCAGCCGGCTCTCGCTGGTCTTCTTCAACCAGGGCTGGCGGCAGAAGGAGCTGCGGCCGGGGACGCAGGGCCTGTTCGCGGGCAAGGTCGGGGTCTTCAACCGGGCCCGCCAACTGGCCTCCCCCGACTACCAGCTGCTGGACGAGACCGACGGCGACGGCGCCGCCGCCCGGTTCGCCGGACGGCTGATCCCGGTCTACCCGGCCAGCGCCCAGATGCCCAGCTGGAAGCTCTCGCTCTGCGTGGAGACGGCGCTCACCAAGCACCTGGCCGACGTCGGCGAACCGCTGCCGGCCGGGCTGCGCGAGCGCCACGGGCTGATCGCGCTGCCCGAGGCGCTCGAACTGATCCACCGCCCGCGCAGCCAGGCCGACCGCGAACGTGCCCAGGAGCGGCTGCGCTGGGACGAGGCGTTCGTGCTGCAGGTCGCCCTCGCCCAGCGCCGGGCGGCCGACTCCGCGCTGCCCGCCAAGCCGCGCGTGGCCCGTCCGGGCGGCCTGCTGGACGCCTTCGACGCCCGGCTCCCGTTCACCCTCACCGAGGGCCAGCGGAAGGTTTCCGCCGAGATCGCCGCCGACCTGGCGGGCGAACACCCCATGCACCGGCTGCTCCAGGGCGAGGTCGGCTCGGGGAAGACCCTCGTCGCGCTGCGCGCCATGCTGGCCGTGGTCGACGCCGGCGGGCAGGCGGTGCTGCTGGCGCCCACCGAGGTGCTCGCCCAGCAGCACCACCGGTCGATCGTGGAGATGATGGGCGACCTCGCCGAGGGCGGCATGCTCGGCGGGGCCGACCTGGGCACCCGGGTGGTGCTGCTCACCGGCTCGATGGGCGTGCCGGCCCGGCGGCAGGCGCTGCTCGACATGGCCTGCGGGGACGCCGGCCTCGCGATCGGCACCCATGCGCTGATCGAGGACAAGGTGCAGTTCCAGGACCTCGGCCTGGTGGTGGTCGACGAGCAGCACCGCTTCGGCGTCGAGCAGCGGGACGCGCTGCGCGCCAAGGGAGAACAGCCGCCGCACCTGCTGGTGATGACGGCCACCCCGATCCCGCGCACGGTCGCGATGACCGTCTTCGGGGACCTGGAGACCTCCGTCCTGGACCAGCTGCCGGCCGGCCGCTCGCCGATCTCCACCCATGTGGTGCCGGCCGTCGAGAAGCCCAACTTCCTGACCCGCGCCTGGGAGCGGGTCCGCGAGGAGGTGGCCAAGGGCCACCAGGCGTACGTGGTCTGCCCGCGGATCGGCGACGAGGATCCCGAGGAGCAGAAGGGCGCCAAGGGCGCGAGGCGCAAGCGCCGCGAGGGGGACCTGGAGGAGCTGCTCGACGACGCCCCGGACGAGGGCGCCGCCGCCGAGGGCGACCGGCGCCCCCCGCTGTCCGTGGTGGAGACCGCCGGCAAGCTCACCGCCGGGCCGCTGGCCGGGCTCCGGGTGGAGATCCTGCACGGGCGGCTCGCCCCGGAGGCCAAGGACGAGGTGATGCGCCGCTTCGCGGCCGGCGAGGTGGACGTGCTGGTCGCCACCACGGTGATCGAGGTCGGCGTCAACGTCCCGAACTCCACCGCGATGGTGATCATGGACGCGGACCGGTTCGGCGTCTCCCAGCTGCACCAGCTGCGCGGCCGGGTCGGCCGGGGCTCCGCCCCCGGGCTCTGCCTGCTGGTCACCGACATGCCGGCGGCCAGTGCCGCGCGCGCCCGGCTGGACGCGGTGGCGGGCACCCTGGACGGCTTCCAGCTCTCCCGGATCGACCTCGAACAGCGCCGCGAGGGCGATGTCCTCGGCCAGGCGCAGTCCGGCGTGAAGTCCTCGCTGAAGGTGCTCTCGGTGCTGGAGGACGAGGAGGTCATCGTCACCGCCCGCGCCGAGGCCACTCGGCTGGTCGCCGAGGACCCGGACCTCGCCGCCCACCCGGACCTGCGCACCGTCCTGGAGAGCCTGCTCGACGAGGACCGCGCGGCCTACATGGAGAAGGGCTGAGGGCGCCCTCGGCAGGGCCGGATTGTCAGACCCCCGCGAGAGAATGAAGGTGTTCAGGGCGCACCCCCAAGGTGCGTCCCTGGCGCGACACTTGGGGGTTTAGCCATGGCATTCCGTCATCTCAACGAGCTCCCGCTGGGCGACAAGGTCTTCCGGATCGAACTCGCCAGCGACGACGACCGCGAGGTCACCCTCACCCTCACCGGCTGGCGCGAGGGGGCGGCGGCGGACCCGCTCGCCTCCGGCAAGCTGCGGCTGCCGGTCGAGGACGTCGCCTCGCTGCGGATCGCGCTCAACCGCGCGCTCCGGGCCCTGGCGATCGTCGCCGACGTCTCCGAACCCATCCCCGACCGCGACGTGCTGCGCGAGCTCTACCCCGGCCACGGCGCCCCCTGGGTGCCGCAGCACGAGGAGGAGCTGGTCCGGCGCTTCCACGAGGGCGAGACCGTCGCCCGGATCGCCGCCCGCTTCGGCCGCACGCCCGACTCCGTCCGCACCAAGCTGCGCGAGCTCGGCCACGACCCGCGCCGCCCCGAGTACTGCCCGCCGGACGGCTGCCTCTCCTGGTCCCGCTACGCCTCGCCGTCGCTGCTCGGCGCGGCCGTCCCGGCCCGGCCGGCGGACTCCGAGGCCGTCTGATCACCTGAGTGCGCGCGCGTGGCCCCCGCCGGACGGACCGGCGGGGGCCACGGCCGTATAGCGTGGTCGGGCAGCGACGAAAGGACCTCCCACCACCATGACCCGCGTGATCGCCGGGGCGGCCGGCGGCCGCCGGCTGGCCGTACCGCCAGGCCGGGGCACCCGCCCGACCTCCGACAAGGCCCGTGAGGCGATGTTCTCCACCCTGGAGGCGCTGCGCGGCACCACCCTGCACGGCGCCCGGATGCTGGACCTGTTCGGCGGATCGGGCGCGGTCGGCCTGGAGGCGCTCTCGCGCGGCGCCGAGCACGTGCTGCTGGTCGAGGCGGACGCCCAGGCGGCCCGGGTGATCCGGGAGAACGTCCGGTCGATCGGCCTGCCGGGGGCGCTGGTGAAGGCCGCCAGGGCGGAGAAGGTGATCGCCGGACCCGCCCCGGAGGCCCCGTACGACCTGGTCTTCCTCGACCCGCCGTACGTGGTCACCGACGACGAGGTGCGCGAGATGCTGATCACACTGTCCGCCGGGGGCTGGCTCGCGGAGGACGCACTCGTCACCGTGGAGCGCAGCACCCGCGGCGGCGAGTTCGGCTGGCCGGAAGGCTTCGAGGTGCTGCGCTCGCGCCGCTACGGCGAGGGCACGCTCTGGTACGGTCGCGCCGCCGCCGGGACCCGCCACCACCCCTAGCGGGCCCGGGCCCGCAGGATTCCGTCATCCCACGAGGGAGCACACACGCCATGCGCCGCGCCGTCTGCCCCGGGTCCTTCGACCCGATCACCAACGGTCACCTCGACATCATCGAGCGGGCCTCGAAGCTGTACGACGTGGTGCACGTCGTGGTGGCGATCAACCGCAACAAGCAGGGCATGTTCACCACCGAGGAGCGGATCGCGCTGATCGAGGAGACCACCTCCCAGTACGGGAACCTGGTGGTCGAGTCGTACCAGGGCCTGCTGGTGGACTTCTGCCGCGAGCGGAACATCCCGGCGATCATCAAGGGCCTGCGCGCGGTCAGCGACTTCGACTACGAGCTGCAGATGGCGCAGATGAACCACGGCCTGACCGGCGTGGAGACGCTGTTCGTGCCGACCTCGCCGACGTACAGCTTCCTCTCCTCGACGCTGGTCAAGGAGGTCGCCTCGTACGGCGGCGACGTCTCGCACCTGCTGCCGGAGACGGTGCACCGGCGGCTGGTCGAGCGGATCGCCGAACGGCGCGCCCAGCAGTAGGGGCGTGACCGGACGTCCGTTTCTGCCGGTTCGTCACGGTTTGCCCGAGGGGTGGGAAGTCGGCCGTGTCCGGGCGTTGTGACCTCGCCCGGCAGTGGCCGTACAGTCTGTATTCCTGCCCTGCGGTGACGTCCACCGCGCCGGGCGCTGCCTCCGCCGGACCTCGGCGGCACACGGAAAGACGAAGCCCCGTGGACGTGCAGAACAAGGTCGACGAGATCGTGGCGGCCGTCGAGAACGCCCGCTCGATGCCCATGTCGGCCTCCTGCGTGGTGAACCGTGCCGAGCTGATCGGACTGCTGCAGGAGCTGCGGGCGGCCCTGCCCGCCGAGCTGGCCCAGGCCCAGTCGGTGATGGCCGACCACGAGTCGGTGGTCGCGGACGCCCAGGCCGAGGCCGACCGGATCATCCAGGGCGCGCACGCCGAGCGCGGTTCGCTGATCTCCGACACCGAGGTGGTCCGCCGCGCGCAGGCCGAGGCGGACCGGATCCTCGCCGAGGCCCGCGCCGAGATCGACGCCAAGCGCGCCGAGGCCGACGACTACGTCGACAGCAAGCTCGCCAACTTCGAGGTCGTGCTCACCAAGACGCTCGGCGCCGTCGGCCGCGGGCGGACCAAACTGCGCGGCGACGCCAGCGTCTTCGAGACCGAGTACGAGGGCGAGACCGACGGCGAGGAGTTCCGGCCGCAGCGGATCAGCCCCAGCCCCGAGGTCGACGAGTACGTCGATGTGAAGCTCGCCACGCTGGAGAACGTGCTCAGCGCCACCCTGGAGGCGGTCGGCAAGGGCCGGGACAAGCTGACCGGCAAGCGGCCGATCGACGAGCTCGGCGCCTACCTGGCCGCCGCCGACGAGGCGCAGCAGGCCAAGGAGCGGGCCGAGGCGGTCGCCGCCGGCTTCGCCGCGGACGCCGACGGCAGCGAGCTGGCCTGGTACCGCGAGGAGGTGCCGCAGCAGCAGACCTGGCCGGAGCAGACCCCGGCCGCGGCCGGCTGGCAGGCGCCCGGGGCGGACCAGTACGCGGCCGCGCAGCAGGGCGGAGCCCAGTACGCCGAGGTGTACGGCGGCGGCTTCGACCCGGCCGGCGGCCAGGCCGCGGACCCGTACGGGGCCGCGCAGTACGGCTACCAGCAGCACGGGCAGCAGCCGGAGCCGCAGCCCGGCTACGGCTACCCGCCCCAGCAGCAGGGCTATCAGGAGCAGCAGCAGTACGGCGGCGGCTACGGCTACCCGCAGCCGCCCGCCGACCCGCCGGCGCCCGTGCCGCAGCAGGCCCAGGCGGGGCTGGACGAGACCAGCTTCTTCGACACCAGCATGATCGACATGACCCGGCTGCGGGAGCTCGGCGGCCGGTAGGCCCGGGGCACGAAGTTGGGCCTGGCGGGAGACTCGGGTAGTCTGACCACTCCGGCCTCTCCGTGTCGGGCCGTCGGTCTGCCCGCGCATTCCCCCGACGAGCAGCGCCGCGCACCGGTACCCCCCAGGAAGTCAGGACACCTTGAACCGCCTCGACCACCGCGACCCCCTCGTGTTCGACACGCACGAGCTGGGCCGTCGTCCGGGTGCGCTGCGCAGGGTGACCCGGACCCTGGAGGCCCCCGAGGGCCTCGGGATCATCGACGTGATCGGCGTCCCGGAGAAGAGCGAGATCGCGCTGGAGCTCCGCCTGGAGTCCGTGGTCGAGGGCGTGCTGGTCACCGGCACCGCCGAGACCCGGGTCGAGGGCGAGTGCGTCCGGTGCCTGGAGCCCGTCGAGTTCGACCTCGACGTGGACTTCCAGGAGCTGTACTACTACCCGGAGTCCGACGAGCGCCACCGCGCCCGGACCGCCGGGGCCGAGGACCTCGACGAGGACTCGGAGGAAGAGACTTACCGCCTGGAGGGCGATTTCTTCGACCTCCAGCCGGTGCTGCGTGACGCGGTGGTGCTCGCACTGCCGCTGCAGCCGGTGTGCCAGGAAGACTGCCTGGGCCTGTGCTCCGAGTGCGGAGCGCGCCTGAGCGACGACCCGGCGCACCACCACGACGCCGCCGACCCCCGGTGGGCGGCTCTGCAGGGACTCTCCGCCGCCCACGGCGACGAGGGTGACGGAATCAAGAACAGCGACACCCGTGAGGGTCTCGCCGAGAACCAGGAGAAGTAGCCGTGGCTGTTCCGAAGCGGAAGATGTCGCGCAGCAACACGCGCCACCGCCGGTCCAACTGGAAGGCCGTTGCCCCGGCCCTCGTGGCGTGCGACCGCTGCCACGAGCCGAAGCTCTCGCACATCGCGTGCCCGAGCTGCGGCACGTACAACCGTCGCCAGGTCCTCTCGGTCTGATCGGCGGGGTGCACGGATCGATGTCGGACGGTAACTCCTCCCGCAAGGCGGCCGCGGCTCCGAAGACTCCTTCGGGCGGTGGCAAGGCCGGCGGGCCGGCTTCGACCGAATACGACGTCCTGGAAGGGCGCCTCGGGTACACACTTGAGCGCGCCCTTCTGGTACGTGCCCTGACCCACCGCTCGTACGCGTACGAGAACGGTGGTCTGCCCACCAACGAGCGCCTGGAGTTCCTCGGCGACTCGGTGCTGGGCCTGGTGGTGACCGACACCCTCTACCGCGTCCACCCGGACGTCCCGGAGGGCACGCTCGCCAAGCTGCGCGCCGCGGTGGTCAACTCGCGCGCGCTCGCCGACGTCGGCCGCGGCCTGGAGCTGGGCGCGTTCATCCGGCTCGGCAAGGGCGAGGAGGGCACCGGCGGCCGCGACAAGTCGTCGATCCTCGCCGACACGGTCGAGGCGGTCATCGGGGCCGTCTACCTCGACCGCGGCCTGGACGCCGCCACCGAGTTCGTCCACCGGTTGTTCGACCCGCTGATCGAGGAATCCTCTCAGCTGGGCGCCGGCCTGGACTGGAAGACCAGCCTCCAGGAGCTCACCGCCTCGGTGGGCATCGGAGTGCCGGAGTACGTGGTCGAGGAGTCCGGTCCGGACCACGAGAAGACCTTCACCGCCGCGGCCCGGGTGGCCGGCGAGGACTTCGGCAGCGGCGTCGGCCGCTCGAAGAAGGAAGCCGAGCAGAAGGCCGCCGAGAGCGCCTGGCGGGCGATCAAGGAGAAGTACGCCGACCGCCTGCCGAGCGGCGCCTGACCACGCAGTAGCCTTCCTCCTGCAGAGCCGAGTCCGTTCCGCTGGAGGCGTTCTTCCCGTGCCCGAACTTCCCGAGGTCGAGGTCGTCCGCCGCGGTCTGGCGAACTGGGTCGCCGGGCGCACCGTCGCCGGCGTCGAGGTGCTGCACCCGCGCGCGGTGCGCCGCCAGCCGGCCGGCGCCGCGGACTTCACGGCCCGGCTCACCGGCACCACCCTCGGCGCGGCGCAGCGCCGCGGCAAGTACCTCTGGGTGCCGCTCTCGGGGGCGGGCGAGGGCTTCTCGCTGATCGGCCATCTCGGGATGAGCGGCCAGCTGCTCGTCCAGGACCCCGCGGTGCCGGACGAGACGCACCTGCGGGTGCGGCTGCGGTTCACCGACGGCGGGCGCGAGCTGCGCTTCGTCGACCAGCGGACCTTCGGCGGGCTTGCGGTCGAGGAGGCCGAGGACGGCGATCCGGAGGGCACCCCGCTCTCCATCGCGCACATCGCCCGGGACCCGCTCGACCCCCGCTTCGACGACGCCGCCTTCGCGGCGGCGCTGCGGGCCCGGCGCACCACGGTCAAGCGGGCGCTGCTGGACCAGACGCTGATCAGCGGGGTCGGCAACATCTACGCGGACGAGGCGCTGTGGCGCTCCCGGCTGCACTACGACCGGCCGACCGCGACGCTGACCCGCCCCCAGGCGCTGCTGCTGCTGGCCAACGCCCGGGACGTCATGACGGCGGCGCTGGCCGTCGGCGGCACCAGTTTCGACAGCCTGTACGTCAACGTGAACGGCGAGAGCGGCTACTTCTCCCGCGACCTGGACGCCTACGGCCGGGAGCACGAGCCGTGCCGGCGCTGCGGCACCGCGCTGCGGCGGGCCGCCTGGATGAACCGGTCCAGCTACTTCTGCCCGCGCTGCCAGCGCCCCCCGCGGGTGCGCTGACCCGCTCCTCAGCCCTTGACGGGTGCCGGTTCGGCCGGGGCGGCCTCCGGCAGCCCGCCGTGGGTGTCCTGGCCGAAGTAGGCGACGCCGACCGCCGCGACCACCGCGATCAGGAAGCCGGCCACGCCGAGCCAGCCCAGGCCGGCCTTGGAGGAGTCGCCGAGCCACAGCACCCCGGCCGCGCCGGGCAGTACCGTCTCGCCGACCACCAGGGCGGCGGTGGCGCCGTTCACCGAGCCGATCTGCAGGGCCACGGTGTGCACGTACATGCCGCCGATGCCGCCGACCAGGATCGCGTACAGGGCCGGGTCGGAGAGCAGCCGGGCGAGGTCGAACGGCTCGATGCCGTCGAGGATGCGCACCCCGACGCCGAGCGCGCCGAAGCCGAGGCCGGAGAGCAGACCGGCCACGATCGCGCCGTTGGCGCCCATCCGGCGCACCAGCAGGCCGCCGCCGGCCAGCAGCACGGTGGTGATCGCCAGCAGCCACCAGTGGAAGGCCGTCGCGGCGTGGTGGCCGCCCTCCGGCCCGGCGGAGACCGCGAGCAGCACCAGCGCGGAGCAGAGCACGCCGATCGAGGCCCACTCCAGGTGCTTGAGCCGGATGCCGAGCAGCTTGATCGAGAGCACCGCGGTGATCACCAGGTTGGCACTGATGATCGTCTGCGAGAGGAACAGCGGCAGCAGCCGGGCGGCCAGCGCGCCGAGCCCGAAGCCGATGAAGTCCAGCACGGTGCCGAGGATGAACTCCCAGGTCACGGCGGCCTTGGCGGTGGAGGCGAGGCTGGGCCCGCCGTGCGCGGTGGTGCCGGCGGAGCCGCCGCCCTTGGCGGCCTCCTCACGGGCGGAGCGCCGGGAACCGACGGCCTGGAGCACCGAACCGGTGCCGTAGCAGGCGGAGGCCGCCACAGCGGTGACGAGGCCGATCAACACGCGGAGCTCCGATCAGGAGGGGTGGGGCTGGATGGTCAAGAGATGGTCATGGGGCGGCGGTACCGGCACCAGTGTGCCCGGTCACGGGGTACGGTCGGCACGCCCGCCCCGGCGGCCGGACCGCCCCGGTGTCCGCCGGGAGGTACGTGCGGGGCGCCGGACGGGTTCCCGCCCCGGGGGCGCCTCAGGGGCGGCGGGGCGGAAGATCATCCCGCAGAAGGGGGCCCACCCCGGCGGACGGTGGGGGTGCCGGGCCGGGCCGTAGCCGACCGGTATGCCCTGTCCGGGGGCCGCTCGGGGTAGCGTCGAGACATGAGAACCCTTGCACGACGACGTTCCCGGGGCGCCGGGCCGCTGGCCCTGGTGGCGGCGCTGCTCGGGCTGCTGCTCCTGCTGGCTCCCGCGGCCTCGGCGGCGGGCGGTCTCGACGACGCGGCCGCCGCGCTGAAGCAGGGCCGGGTGTACGTCGACCCGGCGATGGCGGGCCGGTTCGGCCAGAGCCAGGCCGACGCCCTCACGGAGAAGATCCGCAAGGCGGACAAGCCGATCTTCGTGGCGGTCGTCCCGGCCGCCGATCCGTACGGCGCCCGGACCGTCTTCGAGGACCTGCGCACCAAGGTCGGCGTCACCGGCACCTACGCGATCTGGCGCGGCGACCAGTTCCAGGCCCGCTCGGACAAGGCCGCGCTGCCCAGCGCGAGCGCCGAGCGGATCGCCGGCGCGTCCTTCCGCTCCCACCCGGGTGACATCGACGCCACCCTGAACGACTTCGTCGACACCGCCGCCCCGCAGATCAAGGGGCACGCGGTGAACAGTGACAAGGGCGGCGTCTCGACCGCCGCGGTGGTCGTCCCGCTGGCCCTGCTGGCGCTCGCCGGCACCGGTGTCTTCCTGCTGTTCCGCCGGGCCAGGAGGAAGAAGGAGGAGCAGCGCCGGGCCGAGCTGGCGCAGCTGCGCCAGGTCGTCGACGAGGACATCACCGCCTACGGCGAGGAGCTGGACCGGCTGGACTTCGTCCCGTCCGCGCCGGACGCCGACGACGTGCAGCGCGGCGACTACACCCACGCCCTGGACTCGTACGAGAAGGCCAAGCGGCTGATGGACGCGGCCGCGGGGCCGGAGGACGTCAAGCCGGTCACCGAGGCGCTGGAGGACGGCCGGTTCGCGCTGGCCACCCTGGCGGCCCGGCGGGAGGGGCGGGCGCTGCCGGAGCGCCGGCCGCCGTGCTTCTTCGACCCGCGGCACGGTCCGTCCGTGCTGGACGCCGAGTGGTCCCCGGCGGGCGGCGCCGCCCGCGCCGTCCCGGTCTGCCGGGCGGACGCAGACCGGCTGGCGGCCGGCCAGGACCCGGACATCCGGACCGTCCCGACCGCGCACGGCCCGCAGCCGTACTGGAACGCGGGCCCGGCGTACGGCCCCTGGGCGGGCGGCTACTTCGGCGGCTTCGGCGGCGGCGGTCTGCTGCCGGGCCTGCTGGTCGGCACCATGCTCGGCTCCATGATGGCCACCCCGGCGTACGCGGCCGGCCCGCTCGACGCGGGGGCCGGCTACGACGGCGGCGACTACTCCGGTGCCGACTTCAACTCCTCCGACTTCGGCGGCGGCTTCGACGGCGGAGACTTCGGCGGTGGCGGGGACTTCGGTGGCGGCGGAGACTTCGGCGGAGGGTTCTGACCCTCCCCGGGCCGGGGGGACGACCGGACCGCGGCCCCCGCCGGGCGACCGGCGGGGGCCGCGGCGTGTCCGGGCGGGCCGTGTCCGGGCGGAAGGGTTCGAGAACCCAACCCTGTGTGGCAGGCTGGTGCCCGTGACCTCCGACCCGCGTCCCGTCCCGCCCGTCCTGCCCGGGCGGCCGTGCTCGATCGCCGCCGCGCTGCACGTGGTGGGGGAGAAGTGGGCGCTGCTCGCGGTCCGGGAGCTGTTCTACGGCAACCACCGCTTCGACCGGATCGCCCGCAACACCGGGGCGCCCCGGGACCGGCTCACCGCCCGGCTGCGGGCGCTGGAGGAGGCGGGCGTGGTCGAGCGGCGGGCCTACAGCGAGCGGCCGCCGCGCTACGAGTACCACCTGACCGAGGCCGGCCGCGATCTCGCCCCGCTCACCCAGGCGCTGCTGGCCTGGGGCGACCGCTGGGTGCTGCCCGAGGCGCCGGTGGTCTTCGAGCACGCGCCCGAGGGGCACCCGCCGCACCCCTACGACCCGGCCTGGGTCTGCCGGACCTGCGGCGAGCCGGGGCGCGGCGCGGAGCTGCGGATCACGATCCGCAGCCCGGGCTGGACGGTCGAGGGCCCGGCCGGCCCGTGACGCGCGCCGCCGCCGGGGCGGATAGGGTCGTGGGCATGCACGGTCGCGACGCCCACAGTGACGAACCGGTCCGGGTCACCGCCTGGGTGCGCGGCACGGTCCAGCAGGTCGGCTTCCGCTGGTGGACCAGGGCGCGCGCGCTGGAGATCGGCCTGACCGGCTACGCGAGCAACCTCGGCGACGGCCGGGTGCAGGTGGTGGCCGAGGGCCTCGCCCCGGACTGCGAGCAGCTGCTCGCCCTGCTCAGGGGCCCGGACACACCGGGCCGGGTCACCGGGGTGACCGAGATCTGGACCGCCGTCGGGCCCGGCTACGAGAGCTTCGCGATCCGCTGACCGCCCCCGCGCGGCGGGCCCTGGGAGGGCCGCCGGAAAACGATCGGCAACCGGCGGTGTCGTACGGTTGCCATCCGGGCAGACTCGTGGTTGACTCCGCATCGAACGATGATCCACGAGCAGGTGGTGGACCCCCCTTCGCGGCCGCCCGGCGTGACGACACCGCCAGGCAGGTGACAGGGGCGCGGTAGCGTGCGGTGATCGTGTTGACCCGTACCGTCTTTGGTGAGACGCTGGATGCCCGCGCACACGACCGCGTCATTCCGGTAGGCGCACGCCCCCGTGAGCCCAGCTCATGGTGGTTGTGCCGTAGTGCCCAGCCAGCACTGCCGGTGCGCGCCGCGCGTGCGTCCCCCTTCCCCCTAGACCTGGACCGTTCCGGTTCGGTCACTCAGCGTGGAGGACCATTCATCATGGCAAAGGCGCTTCTCGGGTACGTCGGCGGCCCCGACCCGCGAATGCTCTCCGAGATGCGACGGCTGCAGCAGCGCGTCCAGGACCTCGAAGCCGAGCTCCTCAGGATGCAGGCTGAGAACGACGCACTCACCGCTGTCGCTGGCGAGCACTCGCTGCTCAACAGCATCGATCTGGATCAGCGGGAGCCGGCTCTCACCTGAGTCCCGCCCGATCCCCTGATCGACGCCGCTGTGCACTGAGCCGCCCCGAAAGGGACGCAGCTTGCAAGGGACGCCCCGTGTGGCGTCCCTTCGTCGTGTCCGGGGGCGGGCGGCCGGGCCGCCGGGGGATACAGTCGCCGCTGGAGCCCCTGGTGAGCGAGGTGAGGAGACCGGCGCGTGCATCTGAAGAGTCTGACGCTGCGCGGGTTCAAGTCCTTCGCCTCCGCCACCACCCTCCGCTTCGAGCCCGGGATCACCTGCGTCGTCGGACCCAACGGCTCCGGCAAGTCCAACGTCGTCGACGCGCTCTCCTGGGTGATGGGGGAGCAGGGCGCCAAGTCGCTGCGCGGCGGCAAGATGGAGGACGTCATCTTCGCCGGGACGAGCGGGCGCGCCCCGCTCGGCCGTGCCGAGGTCAGCCTCACCATCGACAACACCGACGGCGCCCTGCCGATCGAGTACGCCGAGGTGACCATCACCCGGACGATGTTCCGCAACGGCGGCAGCGAGTACGCGCTCAACGGCGACACCTGCCGCCTGCTCGACATCCAGGAACTGCTCTCCGACTCCGGCATCGGCCGCGAGATGCACGTCATCGTCGGCCAGGGGCAGCTCGACTCCGTCCTGCACGCCGACCCGATGGGCCGCCGGGCCTTCATCGAGGAGGCGGCCGGCGTCCTCAAGCACCGCAAGCGCAAGGAGAAGGCGCTGCGCAAGCTGGACGCGATGCAGGTCAACCTCAACCGCGTCCAGGACCTGGTGGCCGAGCTGCGCCGCCAGCTCGGCCCGCTCGGCCGGCAGGCCCGGATCGCGCGGCGCGCCGCCGGCATCCAGGCCGACCTGCGCGACGCCCGGCTGCGGCTGCTCGCCGACGACCTGCTCGCGCTGCGCACCGCCGTCGAAGCGGAGATCGCCGACGAACTGGCGCTGCGGCTGCGCCGCTCCACCGTCGAGCAGGAGCTCGGCCGGGCGATCGGGCGCGAGGCCGTGCTGGAGGCGCAGGTCCAGCAGCTCGGTCCCGGCCTGGAGGCGGCCCGGCAGACCTGGTACCGGCTCTCCGCGCTGGCCGAGCGCACCCGCGGCACCGTCGGGCTGGCCGAGGCCGCCGCCCGGCACGCCGCCGCCGGCGGGCAGGCCGAGGAGCGGCGCGGCCGGGACCCGGAGGAGCTGGAGCGCGAGGCCGGGCGGGTCCGCGAGGAGGAGGCCGCGCTCTGCGCGGCCCTGGAGCAGGCCGAGGAGGCGCTCGACGAGGCCGTCGAGGCCAGGAGCGGGCTGGAGCGTGCCCTCGCCGCCGAGGAGCGCCGGCTCAAGGACGCCGCCCGCGCCATCGCCGACCGCCGCGAGGGGCTGGCCAGGCTCCAGGGGCAGGCCGCCGCCGCCCGCTCCAGGGCCGCCGCCGCCGAGGCCGAGATCGGCCGGCTCGCCGAGGCCCGCGACGAGGCACTGCAACGCGCCGGGGCCGCCCGGCAGGAGTACGAGGAGCTGCGGGCCCGGGTCGACGCCGGCACCGGGGACGGCGAGCGGGCCGACACCGCGCACGAGGGCGCCCGGGAACGGCTCGCCGCCGTCGAACAGCGGCTCACCGCCGCGCGCGAGGCCGCCGGCGCCGCCGAGCGCGAGCGGGCCGCGCTGACCGCCCGGCACGAGGCGCTGGCGCTCGGGCTGCGCCGCAAGGACGGCAGCGGCGCGCTGCTCGCCGCCGGGGAGCGGCTGACCGGACTGCTCGGCCCGGCCGCCGCGCTGCTGCGGATCGCCCCCGGCCACGAGAGCGCCGTCGCCGCCGCCCTCGGCGCCGCCGCCGACGCGGTGGCCGTCGACTCGCCCCGGGCCGCCGCCGAGGCGCTGCGGCTGCTGCGCAAGGAGGACGCCGGCCGGGCCGCCCTGCTGATCGCCGGCGCCCCCGAACCGGCGGGTGCGGCGGGGGAGTTGCCGCCCGGTGCCCGCTGGGCCGCCGAACTCGTCGACGGGCCGGACGCCCTGCGGGCCGCCGTCGCCCGGCTGCTGCACGGCGTCGTGGTGGTGGACACCCTCGACCGGGCCCTCGCCCTGGTCGCCGCGCACCCCGCGCTGAGCGCCGTCACCGCCGACGGCGACCGGCTCGGCGCCGGTTTCGCGCACGGCGGCTCCGGCGCCGCCCCCAGCCTGCTGGAGACCCAGGCCGCGGTGGACGAGACCGCCCGGGCGATCGCCGAACTCGACGTCCGCTGCGCCGAGTCGGCCCGGCTGCTGGCCGAACTCACCGAGGAGCGCCGGGAGTCCGCCGCCGAACTGGACCAACTCGCGCTCCGGCGCAGGCAGCTGGAACGCGAGCAGGCCGAGGTGGCGGGCACCCTGGGCCGGCTCGGCGGACAGTCCAGGGCCGCCGCCGGCGAGGCCGAACGGCTGACCGCCGCCGCCCGGCGCGCCGAGGACGGGCTGGCCCGGCTGCTGGACACCGCGGAGGAACTGGCCGAGCGGCTGGCCGCCGCCGAGGAGGGCGCCGCCGACGGGCAGGACGAGCCGGACGCCGCCGAACAGCAGCGGCTGGCCGCGGCCGCCACCGCCGCCCGGCAGACCGAACTGGAGGCGCGCCTGGCGGTGCGCACCCACGAGGAGCGGGTCCGCGCCCTGGCCGGCCGGGCCGACCAGCTGGACCGGGCCGCCCGCGCCGAGCGCGAGGCCCGCGCCCGGGCCGCCGAGCGCCGGCGGCGCGCGGAGCACGACGCCGCCGTCGCGGGTGCCGTCGCCGCCGGCGCCCGCCAGCTGCTCGCCTGCCTGGAGGTGTCGCTGGCCCGGGCGGACGCCGAACGGGCCGCCGTCGAACAGGCCCGGGCGGCGCGCGAGGCGGAGCTGAAGGAGCACCGCGAGCACGGGCGCGGCCTCAAGGACGAGCTCGACAAGCTGGTCGACGCCGGCCACCGCGACGAGGTGCTGCGGGCGGAGAAGCGGCTGCGGATCGAGCAGCTGGAGGGCCGGGCGCTGGAGGAGTTCGGCATCGAGGGCGCCGAGCTGCTGGCCTCCTACGGGCCGGACCGGCCCGTCCCGCCGTCCACGCCGGAGGAGGGCCGGGAGCCGGGCGAGCCGCGCCCGTACGTCCGCGCCGAGCAGGAGAAGCGGCTGCGCGCGGCCGAGCGGGCGTACCAGCAGCTGGGCAAGGTCAACCCGCTGGCCCTGGAGGAGTTCGCGGCCCTGGAGGAGCGCCACACCTTCCTCGGCGAGCAGCTGGACGACCTCAAGCGCAGCCGGCGCGACCTGCTCGACATCGTCAAGGACGTCGACCAGCGGGTCGAGCAGCTGTTCACCGCCGCCTACCACGACACCGCCGCGCAGTTCGAGGGCGTGTTCGCCCGGCTGTTCCCGGGGGGCGAGGGCCGGCTGGTGCTCACCGAGCCGGACTCCATGCTCACCACCGGCGTCGAGGTGGAGGCCCGCCCGCCCGGCAAGAAGGTCAAGCGGCTGTCGCTGCTCTCCGGCGGGGAGCGCTCGCTGACCGCGGTGGCGCTGCTGGTCTCGATCTTCAAGGCCAGGCCCAGCCCGTTCTACGTCATGGACGAGGTCGAGGCGGCGCTGGACGAGACCAACCTGCGCCGGCTGATCGCGATCATGGAGGAGCTGCGGGAGAGCTCCCAGCTGATCGTGATCACCCACCAGAAGCTGACCATGGAGTCCGCCGACGCCCTGTACGGGGTGACCATGAAGGGCGACGGCATCTCGCAGGTGATCAGCCAGCGGCTGCGCGAGGAACACCGGGAACGCCGGTGATCCACTCCACCGGCTGCGGTCCACGGGGACCGCTGTCGCGGATACTGGGGGGGTTATGGAATACGTGATTCTTGCCGTAGTCATCGCGGTGGTCGCCGTAGGCGCGATCGCCGGACTCGTCGTTTCCGGCAGACGACGCCAGCAGCTGCCCCCGAAGTCGCAGGCGCCGGTCATCACGGCGCCCCCGACCCCGCGCGAGCCCGCCGTCGGCGAGGAGGCCGCGCCGCCGACCGAGGAACCGCGCCGCACCGTCGAGGAGGTCCCGCTCCCCGAGGCCGGGACCGAGGCGGAGGCCGAGACCGAGGTCGTCCCCGAGGCGGTCGGCGAAGCCCCGGCCATCGAGGTCCCCGAGCCCACCGCCGGCCGCCTGGTCCGGCTGCGCTCGCGGCTCTCCCGCTCGCAGAACTCGCTCGGGAAGGGCCTGCTCTCGCTGCTCTCCCGCGAGCACCTCGACGAGGACACCTGGGAGGAGATCGAGGAGACCCTGCTGACCGCGGACGTCGGCGTGGCCCCCACCCAGGAGCTGGTCGAGCGGCTGCGCACCCGGGTCAAGGTGCTCGGCACCCGAACCGCGGACGAGCTGCGCGGTCTGCTGCGCGAGGAGCTCGTCGAGCTGATCGGCAAGGACTCCGACCGCACCGTGCGCTCCACCAAGCACGAGGAGGGCCCCGCGGTCGTCCTGGTCGTCGGCGTCAACGGCGTCGGCAAGACCACCACCACCGGCAAGCTGGCCCGGGTGCTGGTGGCCGACGGCCGCAAGGTGGTGCTCGGCGCGGCCGACACCTTCCGCGCCGCCGCCGCCGACCAGCTGCAGACCTGGGGTGAGCGGGTCGGTGCGCGCACCGTGCGCGGGCCGGAGGGCGGCGATCCGGCGTCGATCGCCTTCGACGCGGTCAAGGAGGGCATCGCCGAGGGTGCGGACACCGTGCTGGTGGACACCGCCGGCCGCCTGCACACCAAGACCGGCCTGATGGACGAGCTGGGCAAGGTCAAGCGGGTCGTGGAGAAGCACGGCCCGGTCGACGAGGTGCTGCTGGTGCTGGACGCCACCACCGGCCAGAACGGGCTGATCCAGGCCCGGGTCTTCGCCGAGGTGGTCGACATCACCGGCATCGTGCTGACCAAGCTGGACGGCACCGCGAAGGGCGGCATCGTGGTGGCGGTCCAGCGGGAGCTGGGCGTGCCGGTCAAGCTGATCGGGCTCGGCGAGGGCGCCGACGACCTGGCGCCGTTCGAGCCGGGCGCGTTCGTGGACGCGCTGATCGGGGACTGAGCACCGTCCCGTCCCACCGGTGAAGGGTCCGCTCCCGTGAGGGGCGGGCCCTTCGGCGTGGGCGGGGACCGCCCCGCCGCAGGCGGGTGACGCAGCGCCCTCAGGCGATCCAGGCGGGTTCGCGGGTGCGCTCGCGGCCGCGGTGGCAGGCGTAGGCGAGGGTGCCGAGCAGCAGCCGGGCCTCGGGCGGGCAGCCGGCGTTGTCGCGGGTCGGGCGGCGCAGCCAGCGGACCGGGCCGAGACCGGCGAGCACGGTGGGCGGTGCGGCGACGAAGCTGCCCTCGCCGTGGCAGGTGAGGTCGAGCGCGGCGTCGTCCCAGCCCATCCGGTAGAGCAGGTCCGGCAGCCGGCGGGCGGTGCCGGGCGCGACCAGGAACTGCAGCCGCCCGGTGGGCGCGGCGAGCACCGGGCCCACCTGGGTGCCCATCCGCTCCAGCCGGACCAGTGCCTGGAGGCCGGCCTGCTCGGGCACGTCGAGCACGTCGAAGGCGCGGCCGGTGGGGAACAGCACCGAGACGTCGGGGCCGGGGCGGGCGGCCGGCCCGGCCCCGGGGACGGGGTGCAGCCCGGGCGCGGCGCAGCGCGGCGCACCGCAGTGGCAGCGGCGCGGGGCGGCGGTGGTGCGGGCCGGCTCGCCGACGACGACGGACCAGCCCCACCGGCCGGTGTACTCCGCGGCCGCCTGGCTCGCGGTGGCGCGGGTGCGGTGGCGCGCGCCCAGCGGTGCCAGCCGCAGGTGCCCCAGTCGAAGTACGCCGAACAGGTTGTCCATGCCTCCCCCAACAGGATCTCGTTGCCGATGGTTACGGGACGGTGACTGTGTGTTGTTTTTCCTGTGCGTGGTGCGTGGTGCGGTGGCGGCGCGCGGCGCGCGGTGTGCGCCAGTCGCCCTGGTGCGCCTCGTGCGCCGCCTTGTGGCCGGCGGTGCCGATGCCGGATCGTCGGTGCGCGGGAGGGCTGTCGGTCGGTGCGGGTGTGAAGTCCGCCTGCGGCGGCGGCGGTTCGCCTGAAGAGCCGGGTGCCGTCGGGGACTTGGCGGCCCGCATATGCCGGACCGCCGGGACTTCCTAGTGAACCGCCTGCCGACACGGTTCGGTTCACTCCTGGGGGTGGCGAAAGGTGGCGTTTCGCCAGGGCCGCTCCCCGGGGCGGTGCGCGGGGCGTTACGTTCAGCACACGGACCTCGTCGGGGAGTCCGCTCCGGGCCATGGCGGGCCGGGAGTTGGGGAACTGACGGTTCGTCTGCGGCTGTGGCGCCGCAGTCCGGTACGACACGTCTGGCAAGAGCCCGCGACCGTCGGGCGATCACGATCGGGGCCCCGGGGCCCGGGCGGGATGGGGACGGACCCATGGCAGAGAAGCAACCCAACGAGAAGCTGACCACGTGGTTCGCCCGCAGCGGCTGGTCCAAGGGGGAGTTGGCCCGTCAGGTCAACCGCCGGGCCCGGCAGATCGGGGCCCATCACGTCTCCACGGACACCTCGCGGGTGCGGCGATGGCTCGACGGCGAGCAGCCGCGGGAGCCGATTCCGAAGATCATGTCCGAACTGTTCTCCGAGCGCTTCGGGTCGGTGGTCTCCATCGAGGACCTCGGGCTGCGCGCCGCCGTGCCGGTCTCCACCGTCGGCGGCGGCGTCGACCTGCCCTGGAGCGCACCGCAGACCGTCCAGCTGATCAGTGACTACTCGCGCAGCGACCTCATGCTCAACCGGCGCGGCTTCCTGGGCACCTCGCTCGCCCTGACCGCCGGTGCCGCGCTGATCGAGCCGATGCAGCGCTGGCTGGCGCCCGGCCCGAACGGCGCCCCCACCCCGATCCTGACCGCCGCCAACGGCGGGGAGCCGTTCACCGGCCGGCTCTCCGAGCCCGAGCTGGAACTGCTGGAGCAGACCACCGTGATGTTCCGGCAGTGGGACGCGCAGAACGGCGGCGGGCTGCGCCGCAAGGCCGTGGTGGGCCAGCTCCACGAGGTCACCGACCTGCTCCAGGAGACCTACCCCGAGCAGACCACCAAGCGGCTGTTCCGGCTCACCGCCGAGCTGGCCCACCTGGCCGGCTGGATGTCCTACGACGTCGGCATGCACCCCAGCGCGCAGAAGTACTACGTGCTGGCGCTGCACGCCGCCAAGGAGGCCGGGGACCGCCCGTTCGGCGCCCTGATCCTGACCGACATGAGCCGGCAGATGATCCACCTCAACCGGGGCGAGGACGCGCTGGAGCTGATCCACCTCGCCCAGTACGGCAGCCGCGACACCGCCACTCCGCGCCAGCAGTCCCTGCTGTACGCGATGGAGGCGCGGGCGTACGCCACGATCGGCGAGGTGAACCGGTGCGCCCGGGCGATCCGGCTGGCCGAGGACACCTTCACCGACATCCGCGAGGGCGACGGGGATCCGGACTGGCTGAAGTTCTTCTCCCCGGCCGAGCTGAACGCGGAGAACGCGCACTCCTTCCGCGACCTCGCCTACCACTCGGACAACGCCGAGCTGTACGCCTCGATGTCGGCGCCGGTGATGGAGCGCGCGGTCGACCTGTTCCGGCAGGACGGCGACCACGTCCGCTCCTACGCCTTCAACCTGGTCGGCATGGCCAGCGTGCACCTGCTGCAGCGGGAGCCGGAGGAGGCGGCGGTCTTCGCCGAGCAGGCCGTGGACATCGCGACCAAGGTCCGCTCCGAGCGGCTCAACTCACGGGTCCGCAAGACCACCGAGGCCGCCGTCTCCCGGTTCAAGGGCGTGGACGCGGTCGGCCGGCTCAAGGAGCGGGTGGTCCAGGACATCCCCGAATACGTCTCGGTGGTCTGAGCCGCCACCGCGACCCCCTCACCGGCCGTGCCGTCCGCCGACGGCACGGCCGGTGCCCGTTCACGCGGGCGTAACCCCGCGGTCGCCCTCGTCACGGTGGTGAAACACCCGGCCGCATCGGCCGAAACCAGCCTTCGGCACGCTCCTGCTCAACGCCGACGCCCCGGGCCACGGGACAGGGACCCGGGTCGGATCGGCTTCCAGTCAGGAGGAGACGCCGATGCCGGACGGCTTCAGCGCGGGTGACACCGCCTTCGTACTCATCTGTGCGGCCCTGGTCATGGTGATGACCCCGGGGCTGGCCTTCTTCTACGGGGGGATGGTCCGGGCCAAGAGCATCCTGAACATGCTGGCGATGAGCTTCCTGTCGCTGGGCATCGTCAGCGTGCTGTGGGTCCTCTACGGCTACTCGCTCAGCTTCGGTCCCGACGCGGGCGCCGGGCTGATCGGCAACCTGGACTTCCTCGGGATGCGCGGCGTCGGCGTGGCCGACCTCACCGGGACGATCCCGGTGACGGCGTTCTCCGCCTTCCAGCTGATGTTCGCGGTCATCACCCCGGCGCTGATCAGCGGCGCGATCGCGGACCGCGCCAAGTTCGCGGCCTGGGGCCTGTTCGTGGCGCTCTGGGTGACCGTGGTGTACTTCCCGGTCGCCCACTGGGTGTTCTTCTTCGACGGCGGGCACGGCGGCTGGCTCGGTGACCGCAGCGGCGTGATCGACTTCGCCGGGGGGACGGCCGTCCACATCAACGCCGGGGTCGCGGGCCTGGCGCTCTGCCTGGTGCTCGGCAAGCGGATCGGCTTCCGCAAGGACCCGATGCGCCCGCACTCGCTGCCGCTGGTGATGCTCGGCTCCGGGCTGCTCTGGTTCGGCTGGTTCGGCTTCAACGCGGGCTCGGCGCTGGCCGCCAACGGCGTGGCGGCGACGGCCCTGCTCAACACCCAGGTCGCCACCGGTGCCGCGCTGGTGGGCTGGCTGGTCTACGAGAAGCTGCGGCACGGCGCGTTCACCACGCTGGGCGCCGCCTCCGGCGCGGTGGCGGGCCTGGTGGCGATCACCCCGGCCTGCGGCTCGGTCTCCCCGCTCGGCGCGGTGGCGATCGGCCTGGTGGCCGGTGCCGCCTGCTCGGCCGCGATCGGCCTCAAGTACCGCTGGGGCTTCGACGACTCGCTCGACGTGGTCGGCGTGCACGCCCTCGGCGGGGCGATCGGCTCGCTGCTGGTCGGCCTGTTCGCCACCGGGACGGTCGGCCAGAGCGCCAAGGGGCTGTTCTACGGCGGCGGGGCGGCGCAGCTGGGCAAGCAGGCGATGGGCGTGGCGGTGGTCGGCGTCTACTCGTTCGTGCTCTCCTGGCTGCTGGCCAAGGCGGTCGACCGGGTGATCGGCTTCCGGGTCGCCGAGGAGGTCGAGCTGGCCGGTATCGACCAGGCCGAGCACGCCGAGTCCGCGTACGACTTCGGCGCGCTGGGGTCGGGCCTCGGCCGCACGGCCGCCCCGGCCGCGGTGCTGGTCGCCGCGGCGTCCGCGACCGCCCCCGCCCCCGCCCCCGCGGCCAAGACCGCGGCCGCCCCTGCGGCCGCAGCCGCACCCGCAGCCGACAGCATCGAGAAGACCGAGGTGGACGCCCGATGAAGCTCATCACCGCCGTCATCAAGCCCTACCGCCTGGACGAGGTGAAGGCCGCCCTGCAGTCCTTCGGCGTGCACGGCCTGACCGTCTCCGAGGCCAGCGGCTACGGCCGCCAGCGCGGTCACACCGAGGTGTACCGGGGCGCGGAGTACACCGTGGACCTGGTGCCCAAGGTCAGAGTCGAGGTCCTGGTCGAGGACGAGGACGCCGAGCCGCTGATCGACGTCCTGGTCAACGCGGCCCGGACCGGCAAGATCGGCGACGGCAAGGTGTGGGCGGTCCCGGTCGAGACGGCCGTCCGGGTCCGCACCGGCGAACGCGGCCCCGACGCCCTCTGAGGGCCCGACCGGATGGCCACCGTCCCCGCCGCCGCCCCGGGCCCCGGTCCCGACGGCCACGCCGCCGCCCGGGCCCGGCTGCTCGCCGCTCCCGGCCCCGGCGGCCGGGAGCGGCGCACGGCCCTGTCCGCGCTCACCGACGACTGGCTGGCGGGCCTGTTCGCGGCGGCCGGCGCCCCCGCCGGGGCCGCCGTGGTCGCGGTCGGCGGCTACGGGCGCGGCGAGCTCTCCCCGCGCAGCGACCTCGACGTCCTGCTGCTGCACGAGGGCCGGCTGGACCCCGCCCTTCCCGAGCGCCTCTGGTACCCGGTGTGGGACTCCGGGGTCCCGCTCGACCACGCCGTCCGCACCCCGGCCGAGGCCCGGTCGGTGGCCGCCGCCGACCTGAAGGCGCAGCTCGGCCTGCTGGACGCCCGGCACGTGGCCGGCGACCCGGCGCTCACCGCCGCGCTGCGCTCCGCCGTCCTCGCCGACTGGCGGGCGGGCGCCCCGCGGCGGCTGCCCGGACTGCGCGAGCTGGGCCGGGAGCGGGCCGAGCGGCACGGCGAGCTGTCCTTCCTGCTGGAGCCCGACCTCAAGGAGGCCCGCGGCGGCCTGCGGGACGTCGTCGCGCTGCGCGCGGTCGCCGCGAGCTGGCTGGCCGACGCGCCCCGGGAGGGGCTGGACGCCGCCGCGCTCCGGCTGGCGGACGTCCGCGACGCCGTGCACCTGGTGACCGGCCGGGCCACCGAGCGGCTCGCGCTGCAGGACCAGGACGAGGTCGCCGCGCGGCTGGGCGTGCCGGACGCCGACGCCCTGCTGCGCCGGGTCTACGAGGCGGCGCGGACCGTGGCCTACGCCTCCGACGTCGCCTGGCGGTCGGTGGAGCGGGTGCTGGCCGCCCGCTCGGGCCGGGGCCGGCGCCCGCCCCGGCGCCTCCCGTTCGCCCCGTTCACCGCCGCCGGGCGCGGCGCGGTGGCCCGGGGCGCGGTGGAGCGCCGGCCGCTCGCCGAGGGCGTGGTCGAGCAGGACGGCGAGGCGGTGCTCGCCCTGGGCGCCCGCCCGGCCGCGGATCCGGTGCTGCCGCTGCGCGCCGCGGCCGCCGCCGCGCAGAACGGCCTGCCCCTCGCGTACGCGACGGTGCGCCGGCTGGCGGCGGAGTGCCGGCCGCTGCCGGTGCCCTGGCCGGACGAGGCGCGCGAGCAGCTGGTCACCCTGCTCGGCGCGGGCGGGGCCTGCCTGCCGGTCTGGGAGGCGCTGGAGGCGCAGGGGCTGGTCACCCGGCTGCTGCCGGACTGGGCGTGGGTGCGCTGCCGGCCGCAGCGCAACGCGGTGCACCGCTGGACGGTGGACCGGCACCTGGTGGAGACCGCGGTGCGGGCCGCCGCGATGACCCGCCGGGTGGCGCGGCCGGACCTGCTGCTGGTCGCCGCGCTGCTGCACGACCTCGGCAAGGGGCGGCCGGGCGACCACAGCGAGGCGGGCGAGGCGCTCGTCCGGGACCTGGCCGTGCGGATGGGCTTCGATCCGGAGTCGGTGGAGACCCTGGCGGTGCTGGTCCGCCACCACCTGACCCTGGTGGAGACCGCGACCCGGCGGGACCCGGACGACCCGGCCACCGTGGAGGCCGTCACCAAGGCGGTCGGCACGCCGGCGCGCCTGGAGCTGCTGCGGGCGCTGACCGAGGCGGACGCGCTGGCCACCGGCCCGGCCGCGTGGAGCGCCTGGCGGGCCTCGCTGGTGGACGGCCTGACCGCCCGGGCCGCGGCCCGGCTGAGCGGGGCGGGCGGAGGGCGGCCCGGTCCGGTCGAGGCCGGGCCGACGGCCGAGCAGGAGCGGCTGGCGGTGGAGGCGGCCAGGACCGGCGAACCGGCGCTGTCGCTGTCGGCCGCCGCGTCCCGGGCCGACGGCGAGGGCGACGACGCCGGCCCCGGCGCCGGCCCCGGCGCAGGGCCGATGGGCGTGCGGCTGCTGCTGGCCGTCCCGGACCGGCCGGGCCTGCTGGGCACCGTCGCCGGGGTGCTGGCCCTGCACCGGCTGGCGGTCCGCTCGGCGCACCTGCGCGAGCTGGACCCGGCCGGCGCCGGGCCGGTGCTGGTGCTCTCCTGGCGGGTGGCCGCGGAGTTCGGGGAGCTGCCGCAGGCGGCCCGGCTCCGGGCGGACCTGCGCCGGGCGCTGGACGGCTCGCTGGACGTCGCCCGCCGGCTGGCCGAGCGGGACGCCGCGGCCCCGCGCCGGCGCGGGGTCCCCGCCCCGCCGCCGGTGGTCGCGGTGGCGCCGCCGGTGGCCTCGGCGAGCGCGACGGTGCTGGAGGTGCGCGCCCACGACGCCCCCGGGCTGCTGCACCGGATCGGCCGGGCGCTGGACGACGCGGGGGTGCGGGTGCGGACCGCGCACGTCTCGACGCTCGGCGCGGACGCCGTCGACGCCTTCTACCTGACGGACGGGGCGGGCCGTCCGCTCACCGCGCGGCGGGCCGGGGAGGTGGCGGCGGCGGTCCGGGCGGCGCTGGGCTGAGGCCGTCCGCCGGGGCGTGCGCCGGGCCGTCCGCCGAGGCGGCTTCCCGGCGCCCCGGGGCCGTCCGCCGGGCCGCCGCGGGGCCGTTCCCGGAGCCCGCCGAGGTCCGGTCGAACCCGGGTGGAGACCGTCCCCGGGGCGGCCGGATACCCTTGGGGGCGACGACCGTACTCACACCGATGCCGCAGAGGACCCGCGACGACGTGTTCGACACCCTTTCCGATCGCCTCGCAGCGACGTTCAAGAACCTCCGGGGCAAGGGCCGCCTGAGCGAGGCGGACATCGACGCCACCGCCCGCGAGATCCGCATCGCGCTGCTGGAGGCGGACGTCGCGCTGCCGGTCGTCCGGGCCTTCATCAAGCAGGTGAAGGAGCGCGCGCTCGGTGCCGAGGTCTCCGGCGCGCTGAACCCGGCCCAGCAGATCATCAAGATCGTCAACGAGGAGCTCATCGCCATCCTCGGCGGCGAGACCCGACGGGTGCGGTTCGCCAAGAACGGCCCGACGGTGATCATGCTCGCCGGTCTGCAGGGTGCCGGTAAGACCACCCTCGCCGGCAAGCTCGGCCACTGGCTGAAGCAGCAGAAGCACACCCCGCTGCTGGTCGCCTGCGACCTCCAGCGCCCCAACGCCGTCAACCAGCTGCAGGTCGTCGCCGACCGCGCCGGCGTCGCCTTCTACGGGCCCCAGCCGGGCAACGGCGTCGGCGACCCGGTCCAGGTGGCCCGGGACTCGATCGAGTACGCCAAGCAGAAGCAGCACGACGTCGTCATCGTCGACACCGCCGGCCGCCTCGGCATCGACGCCGAGCTGATGCAGCAGGCCGCCGACATCCGGGCCGCCGTCGACCCGGACGAGGTCCTGTTCGTCGTCGACGCGATGATCGGCCAGGACGCGGTCACCACCGCGCAGGCCTTCCTCGAAGGCGTCGACTTCACCGGTGTGGTGCTCTCCAAGCTCGACGGCGACGCCCGCGGCGGTGCCGCCCTGTCGGTCGCGCACGTCACCGGCCGGCAGATCATGTTCGCCTCCAACGGCGAGAAGGTCGACGACTTCGACGCCTTCCACCCGGACCGGATGGCCTCGCGCATCCTGGGCATGGGTGACGTCCTCTCGCTGATCGAGAAGGCCGAGCAGACCTTCTCGCAGGCCGAGGCCGAGAAGATCGCCGCCAAGCTGCGCGGCGGCCCGAAGCAGTTCACCCTGGACGACTTCCTGTCCCAGCTGGAGCAGGTCCAGAAGATGGGCTCGATCTCCAAGCTGCTGGGCATGCTGCCCGGGATGGGCCAGATCCGCGAGCAGATCAACAACATCGACGACAAGGACGTCAACCGCGTCGGTGCGATCATCAAGTCGATGACCCCGGCCGAGCGCGCCGAGCCGGAGCTGATCAACGGCTCGCGCCGGGCCCGCATCGCCAAGGGTTCGGGCGTCCAGGTCGGCGAGGTGAAGAACCTGGTCGAGCGGTTCTTCGAGGCCCGCAAGATGATGTCGGCGATGGCCTCCGGCAAGGGCGTGCCCGGGATGCCGGGCATCCCCGGCATGGGCGGCGGCGGCAAGAAGTCCGCCAAGAAGGCCCCGGTCGCCAAGGGCAAGCGCAAGAGCGGCAATCCGCTGAAGCGCGCGCAGGAGGAGGCCGCGGCCGCCGAGCGCCGCGCGCTCGGCGCCGGCCAGGCGCCCGCCGAGGGCGGCGCGTTCGGCCTCGGCGCGGGCAAGGGCCCGGCCGACTTCGAGCTGCCCAAGGAGTTCAAGGACCTGCTGTAGCCGGGTGCGCACCGGTCCGGTGCGCCCCGGGAGGTGCTGGTGAACGGCCCTCCGCCCGGTCTCCCCGGGCGGAGGGCCGTTCGCCTGCCCGGGGGCCGTCCGGGATGATGGTCCGATGCGAGTGACGATCAGGGCCCCGAGGTCCGGGGACGAGGCGGTCTACGCCGAGGCGGTCCGGAGGTCCGCCGAGCACATCGGCCGGTGGAACCCGGTGGAGCCGGACGCGCTGGCGGACCTCATCGCGCGCCAGGGCCCCTCGCTGCGGACCTTCCTGATCCACGACCGGGAGACCGGCGGGCTGGTCGGCAAGGTCAACGTGGCCAACATCGTGATGGGCCGGTTCTGCAACGGCGCGCTCGGCTACGACTCCTTCCTGCCGTTCGCCGGCACCGGGCGGATGACCGAGGGCATGCGGCTGGTGCTGGACCGCTGCTTCGCCCCGCGCTCGGAGGGCGGGCTCGGCCTGCACCGGCTGGAGATCAACGTCCAGCCGGACAACGACCGGTCGATCGCCCTGGCCGAGCGGCTCGGCTTCCGGCACGAGGGGTTCACCCCGCGGATGCTGTTCCTCCAGGGGGCCTGGCGGGACCACGAGCGGTTCGCGCTGACCGTCGAGGAGTGGCCGGGGTCGGCCGTCGGGGAGGAGTGGGGCTGACGGGGCGGTGCGCGGGCCGACGGGGCCGACGGGGCGGTGCGGGCGTCCGTCCGGGATCCCGCCCCGTGCGGGGACCCCGCCCCGCGCCCGGGTGCGGCGGGCGGTGCGGCGTTGCGGTTGGAGGAGCCGAGCCGATGTCCGTATTGTCCGATGGGTGACTGATCCCGTGCCACCGCGCCAGACCCCCGACCAGCCGTGGCGGTCCGAGGGCGCCCCGCCCCCGCCGCCCCCGCGGCGCAAGATGCCCGGCGGCTGGACGGGCCTCGTCCTCACCGCCCTCGTGGTGTTCCTGATCAGCGATGTGCTGCTGTCCTTCTTCGGCCCCGGTGGCGCGACCACGATCTCCTACACCGAGTTCAACAACCAGCTGAACAAGGGCAACATCACCAAGATCTACTCCAAGGGCGACTCCATCGAGGGCACCCTCAAGAACACCGAGCCCAAGCCGGACGGCGGCAAGGGGACCTACACCGAGTTCGAGACCCAGCGCCCGGTCTTCGCCGGGGACGACCTCTGGACCACCCTCCAGCGGCAGGGCGTCGAGGTCACCGCCGAACCGGTGGTCCAGCAGCGCAGCTTCCTCGCCAACCTGCTCATCTCGCTGGCCCCGATGCTGCTGCTGATCGTGATCTGGGTGCTGCTCGCCCGGCGGATGGCCGGCGGGCTCGGTGGCGGGGCGCTCGGCCGCAAGGCCCCGCCCAAGCCGGTCACCGCGGAGGCCGGCCGGCGCACCACCTTCGCCGACGTGGCCGGCATCGACGAGGTCGAGGCCGAACTCACCGAGGTGGTCGACTTCCTGAAGAACCCGCAGCAGTACCGCCGGCTCGGCGCCAAGATGCCGCGCGGCGTGCTGCTCAGCGGCCCGCCCGGCACCGGGAAGACGCTGCTGGCCCGGGCCGTCGCCGGCGAGGCGGACGTGCCGTTCTTCTCCGCCTCCGCCTCCGAGTTCATCGAGATGATCGTCGGCGTCGGCGCCAGCCGGGTGCGCGAGCTGTTCGCCGAGGCCCGCAAGGTCGCCCCGGCGATCATCTTCATCGACGAGATCGACACCATCGGCCGCCAGCGCGGCAGCGGCGGCGGCATGGGCGGTCACGACGAGCGCGAGCAGACGCTCAACCAGATCCTCACCGAGATGGACGGCTTCACCGGCTCCGAGGGCGTCATCGTCATCGCCGCCACCAACCGGGCCGACGTGCTCGACCCGGCGCTGCTGCGCCCCGGCCGCTTCGACCGGCGGATCACCGTCAGCCCGCCGGACCGCGACGGCCGCGCGGCCATCCTGCGCATCCACTCCCGGGACGTCCCGCTGGCCGGCGACGCCGACCTGAACCGGCTCGCCAAGGTCACCCCCGGGATGACCGGTGCCGAGCTGGCCAACCTGGTCAACGAGGCCGCGCTGCTCGCGGTCAAGCGCCGCCAGGACGCGGTGAACGACCGGGACCTCTCGGACGCGCTGGAGAAGGTGCAGCTCGGCGCCGTCCGACCGCTGGTGATGCCGCAGGCCGAACGGGAGCGGACGGCGTACCACGAGAGCGGCCACGCCCTGCTCGGCATGCTGCAGCCGGGCGCCGACCCGGTCCGCAAGGTCACCATCGTGCCGCGCGGCCGCGCCCTCGGCGTCACCCTCTCCACCCCGGAGACCGACCGGTACTCCTACACCGAGCCCTACCTGCGCGGCCGGATCATCGGCGCGCTCGGCGGGATGGCCGCCGAGCAGGTGGTCTACGGGGTCATCACCACCGGCGCGGAGAGCGACCTGGAGCAGGTCACCAACATCGCCCGCGGCATGGCCGGGCGGTGGGGCATGAGCGAGCGGGTCGGCCGGCTCACCGCCGTCCCGTCCGACCCGCAGGGCGCCTACGGGCTCTCCGCGGCGCCGACCACCCTGGATGCGGTGGACGAGGAGGCCCGGCGGATCGTCGCGGAGTGCTACGAGGAGGCGGTGCGGCTGCTGACCGAGCAGCGGGCCCGGCTGGACGCGCTGGCGGCGGCGCTGCTGGAGGCGGAGACGCTGGACGAGGAGCAGGCCTACCGGGCGGCGGGGGTGCCCCGGAAGGCGCTCGACCAGGCCTGAGGACCGGCGGGCGGGCCCGGGGCGAGGGGCGTGCGCCATGCTGGTGCGCGCCCCTTCGTCATGCCCCGCTCCTTCGCGGTACGGCGCTCCTCCGCGGTACGGCGCTCCTCCGCGGTACGGCGCGCCTCCGTCCCGCGGAGGAGCGGACGGTCCGCGCGCCCGGGGCCGCCGTCCGTCCGCCCCGCAGGGCTCAGCGGGGCCGTTCCGCGATCAGGTAGCGGAAGACGTTCGTCATCCGCACCGTGCCGTCCGGCCGCAGGTACGGCTGCAGCGCCTCCTCCAGCTCCTTCGCCACCAGCGCCGGCCCGGAGAACTCCGCCGCCGCGTCGTACAGGCCGGTGGAGAGCAGCCCGCGCACCGCGCTGCCCAGGTCGGGGTAGGCGAACGGGCAGCCCACCCGGCCCCCGCCGGCCGGGCGCAGGGCCGTCCCGGAGAGCAGGTCCTCCAGCGCGCCGGGCGGGCTCAGCTCGAACGGGTCGCGCGCCCGGCTGCGCCGGGCCATCCGCCGGGCGACGTCCAGCACGGCCGCGCTCTCGCAGCGCTCCCGGGGCCCCCAGGCGGCCAGCACCACGTGCCCGCCGGGCAGGACCAGCCGGGCCGCGGCGGCCACCGTCCGGCGTGGTTCGCCGCCCGGCGGGGGCTGCTCGAAAACGGTGACCAGCGAATAGGCCGAGCGGGCGACGTCCGCCCCCGCCCGGTGGTCCGGGCCGACCCGCAGCCGGCGCTCCCGGGCCAGCGCGCGCAGCCCGTCGTCGGGCTCCAGCCCGGCCACCTGCGCGCCCCGGCCGGCGGCCAGCAGCAGGGCGAGGCCGGAGCCGCAGCCCAGGCCCAGCACGCTCGTCGCCGGACCGACCTCCAGGCGGTCGTGGACGGCCTCGTAGAGCGGCACCAGCATCCGCTCCTGGATCTCCGCCCAGTCCCGGGCCCGGGCGGCGGGCCGCTCCGTGCCGGGGGGTTCTGGGGTCGTGCCGGTCACCCGCGCTGAAGCCATCGCGGCCTCCCATCCGGTCCGTCGGTGTGCTGCTCCGGCCCCCCTCGGCGTCCCGCCCCACTCCAGCGAACAGCGGCTCGGGCGCGGCGTCCAGAGGGGTGCGGGGTGGTGCGCGCGTGTCGGGGTCGTGCGCCCCCGGGCGGGTCGTCGCGGAGAACGGATTCGAAGTCGGGGGCTTGCTCCCCGTACGATTCGCCCATGGCTAAGGCACCCGTTCTCACCCCCCAGGCGGAAGACTTCCCCCGCTGGTACCAGGACCTCATCAACAAGGCCGAGCTGGCCGACAACGGTCCGGTGCGCGGCACCATGGTCATCCGACCGTACGGCTACGGTCTGTGGGAGCGGATGCAGCAGGAGATGGACGCCCGGATCAAGAAGGCCGGCGCCCAGAACGCCTACTTCCCGATGTTCATCCCGCAGTCCTACCTGACCAAGGAGGCGGAGCACGTCGAGGGCTTCGCCCCCGAGCTCGCGGTGGTCACCCACGGCGGCGGCAAGCAGCTGGACGAGCCGGTCGTGGTCCGGCCGACCTCCGAGACGATCATCAACGAGTACTTCTCGAAGTGGGTGCAGAGCCACCGCGACCTGCCCCTGCTGATCAACCAGTGGGCCAACGTGGTCCGCTGGGAGCTGCGCCCGCGCGTCTTCCTGCGCACCACCGAGTTCCTCTGGCAGGAGGGCCACACCGCCCACGCCACGTACGAGGACGCCCGTGACTACGCCTCGATGATCCACACCCAGGTCTACGGCGACTTCATGACCAACGTGCTCGGCATCGACGTCGTGCTCGGCCGCAAGACCGCCAAGGAGCGCTTCGCCGGCGCCATCAACACCCTCACCCTCGAAGGCATGATGGGGGACGGCAAGGCGCTGCAGATGGGCACCAGCCACGAGCTGGGCCAGAACTTCGCCAAGGCGTTCAACACCACGTACCAGCTGCAGGGTGCCGAGCGCGAGTACGTCTGGCAGACCTCCTGGGGCGTCTCGACCCGCATGGTCGGCGGCCTGATCATGTCCCACGGCGACGACAGCGGCCTGCGCGTGCCGCCGCGGCTGGCCGCCGTCCAGGCCGTGGTGCTCGCCATCAAGGGCGACGACGCGGTGATCGCCAAGGTCCGTGAGATCGGTGCCGCGCTGGAGGCCGCCGGCGTCCGCGTGGTCGTCGACGACCGCACGGACACCCCGTTCGGCCGCCGGGCCGTCGACTGGGAGCTCAAGGGCGTGCCGGTGCGGATCGAGGTCGGCCCGCGCGACCTGGAGAACGGCACCGCGATGCTGGCGCGCCGGATCCCGGGCGGCAAGGAGCCGGTCTCGATCGACTCCCTGGCGGCCACCCTCCCGGGCATCCTGGAGGAGGACCAGGCCCTGCTGCTCCGTCAGTCGCGCGAGCGCCGCGAGGCCCGCACGGTCGACGTGAAGACCATCGACGAGGCCGTCGAGGCCGCCGCCACCGGCTGGGGCCGGATCTCCTGGGCCGAGCTGGGCCCGGAGGGCGAGGCCAAGCTGGCCGAGCAGGGCGTCTCGGTGCGCTGCATCGTGGCCGCCGACGGCTCGGTGCCCCAGGCGGACGACCAGGAGGGCAATGTCGCGCTCGTCGCGCGTGCCTACTGACCGTTCGGTCGCTCTCCGGATAGTGGACGATCACGAAGGATGTCTCCGGAAAACGATGTCCGGGGCCGCGTTCTGACGGTTGTTGTCCAGCCCGGCGGGAAATTCGGACGTCCGGTGACCGGCGTTGTTCCGAACATGTCTCACATGCCGACATACCTACTGGCCGGTCAACTGCCGGTATTAACGGAATAGCGGTACGGTGTACGGCCCGTGGCCCTGTCAACTCGACAGGACCACGGGCCGTACGTCCTGGGGGCGACAGCCCGCCCCCGGACGGAAATGACGAGGCGCCCGCCGAGGTGGCGGGCCCAAACCTGCAGGGGGTTGGTCTTGCGTCAGATCCGGAACGCGCATTTCGCGCGTGGTCACACATTCCTGAGAGTTTCCTGGGAATTCCCGGGGAACTCGAACGCGCGGAACATCGGCTGCTACTCCATCGTTGGTCTAGCGTGAGCACGACACAGCCCCTCGTTCTCGCGGCCGAACTGGCCGCCGCCTGGAGTGACATCCAGGCCTACCACCAGGACCTCCCCGACCTCGCCTCGCCCGAGGCGCTGATCGGCGAGTCCTCCTCGGCCTGTGGCACCCGGCTCGGTTTCGAGCGGCTCCTCCACGAGGCTGCCCATGGTCTGGCCGCGGCCCGGGACATCCGGGACACCTCGCGGGCCGGCCGCTACCACAACCGGCGCTTCCTGCTCCTGGCCTCCGAGCTGGGCCTGGCGCACCCGGTCGAGCCGCACGCCAGTAGCGGCTTCTCCCAGGTGACCATGCTCAAGGAGACCCGCGAGCGGTACGCCGAGACCATCGAGCGCCTGGAACGCGCCCTCGGCGCGCACCAGGAGGCGGTGGCCGGTGAAGGGGCCTCGCGCGCCTTCCGCGGTCCGGCCGCCCGGCACGGCTCCTCCGGGGGCGGCGTCCGGGTCAAGGCGGTCTGCGGTTGCGGGCGCAACGTCCGGGTCGTTCCGTCGGTGCTCGCGCAGGCGTCCATCGTCTGCGGTGCGTGCCAGCAGCCGTTCAAGATCGCGTAGCTCGGCTCGCGATCCGTCGCACGACTCGGGGAGCCTCACGGCTCGGGGAACCGAGGAGAACCGGCGGGCGGCTGTGCGGGCAGTGGCCCGGCCGGAGCGATCGGTCAACGGTCGACGGTCGATGCGCCGGCGGTCCGGGCGGCATCGATCCACGCTGATCCACCTGATCCACCTGATCCACCGATGATTCGCCAGTGAGGTGCACCGCGCAGGTGTGCGTGTTGGGCTGACCGGGAGCGGGGGCTCCCGGTCGACCTGTTTTCGGGGGCGGGCGCCCCGTGTGGCAGAATGGACCGCTGAGTACTCGGCAGCCGGGCAGGACCCCTCTCTCCTTCGGCTGGCGTGTCCCTTGAACGGTCCACCGCGCAACCCCACGCGAGGGCGCGGCCGCTCACCCACGTCAACACCAGGAGATTCCACTCCCGTGGCAGTCAAGATCAAGCTGAAGCGTCTCGGTAAGATTCGCTCCCCGCATTACCGCATCATCGTCGCCGACGCCCGCACCAAGCGTGACGGCCGCGCGATCGAGGAGATCGGCATCTACCAGCCGACCTACAACCCCTCGAAGATCGAGGTCGACGGCGACCGCGCCCAGTACTGGCTGTCCGTCGGCGCCCAGCCGACCGAGCCGGTGCTCGCCATCCTCAAGCTGACCGGTGACTGGCAGAAGTTCAAGGGCCTGCCGGCTCCGGAGCCGCTGAAGGTCGCCGAGCCGAAGGTCGAGGACTTCTCGCACCTGTTCGCCAAGGCCGTCGCCGGCTTCGAGGACGCCACCACCGGTGTCGCCATCACCCCGAAGGCCAAGAAGTCGGACAAGGCCGAGGCTGAGGCCGACGCCGCTGCCGAGGCCTGAGCGTGATCGAGGACGCCCTCGACCACCTGGTGAAGGGCATCGTCGAGCACCCCGACGAGGTGCAGGTGCGCTCGCGCAACCTGCGCCGGGGCAACACCATCGAGGTGCGGGTGCACCCCGATGACCTCGGCAAGGTGATCGGCCGGGGTGGCCGCACGGCACGCGCCCTGCGCACCGTGGTCGGCGCCCTCGGCGGTCGCAACGTCCGGGTCGACCTCGTCGACGTGGACAACATTCGCTGACCAGGCTGCTCGTTCAGCCGTCAGGGTTTTCGGGGCCGGCCGGGACGCATGCGTCCCGGCCGGCCTTCGCCGTTCTCACCGGCGCCCTCGCATCCCGCAGCAGTTCCGCAGCGTTTCCGCAGCAATCCCGAGCACCCGCAGCACTCATCCAGGAGAACGATCACCGTGCAGCTCGTCGTCGGCAAGATCGGCCGCGCCCACGGCATCAGGGGGGACGTCAGCGTCGAGGTCCGCACCGACGAGCCGGAGCTCCGGCTCGGACCCGGCGCCGTCCTGCTGACCGACCCGGCCTCGGCCGGTCCGCTGACCGTCGAGTCCGGCAAGGTGCACAGCGGGCGGCTGCTGCTGCGGTTCGCCGGCGTCAAGGACCGCAACGGCGCCGAGGCGCTGCGCGGCACGCTCCTGATCGCCGAGGTCGACCCGGAGGAGCGCCCGGAGGACCCGGAGGAGTACTACGACCACCAGCTGATCGGGCTGGACGTGGTGCTGCTCGACGGCACCCCGGTGGGCGAGCTCACCGAGGTGATCCACCTGCCGTACCAGGACCTGCTGACCGTGAAGAAGGCGGACGGCACGGAGGTGCTGGTGCCCTTCGTCACCAGGATCGTGCCGACCATCGACCTGGAGAACCAGCGCGCCGTCATCGACCCGCCGGCCGGGCTGATCGACCCGGAGCACGCCGAGGTCGCGGGCGCCACGGAGGCCGCGGCGGAGGCGGCGGAGGCGGCGGAGGCGCCGGGCGCGGCGGACGAGGCCGAGGGCCCGGAGGAGTCGCAGTGAGCTCCGAGGAGAGCGTGGAGAGGTCGGCTGCGCCGGAAGCGCCGGAAGCGCCGGAAGCCCCGGAAGCGCCGGAGACGCCCGCTGTGCCGGACGTTCCGGAGGCCCCGGAGGCCGAGCGGCACGGGATGCGGATCGACGTCGTGTCGATCTTCCCCGAGTACCTGGAGCCGCTGAACATCTCGCTGGTCGGCAAGGCCCGTGCCCGCGGCCAGCTCGACGTGCACGTCCACGACCTGCGCGACTGGACGTACGACGTGCACCGGACCGTCGACGACAGCCCGTACGGCGGCGGCCCGGGCATGGTGATGAAGCCCGAGCCCTGGGGCGAGGCGCTCGACGCGGTGCTCGCCCGCGGTCCGCAGGGGGAGCTGCCGACCCTGGTGGTGCCCACCCCCAGCGGCCGGCCGTTCACCCAGGAACTCGCGCAGGAGCTGGCCGGCCGGTCGTGGCTGGCGTTCACCCCGGCCCGGTACGAGGGCATCGACCGGCGGGTGATCGAGGAGGCGGCCACCCGGATGCCGGTGGTCGAGGTGTCGATCGGTGACTACGTGCTGGCCGGCGGCGAGGTCGCGGTCCTGGTCATGGTCGAGGCGATCGCCCGGCTGCTGCCCGGGGTGCTCGGCAACGCCGAGTCCCACCGGGACGACTCCTTCGCGCCCGGTGCGATGGCCGACCTGCTGGAGGGCCCGGTCTACACCAAGCCCGCCGAGTGGCGCGGCCGTGCGGTGCCGGACGTCCTGCTGAGCGGGAACCACGGCAGGATCGCCCGCTGGCGCCGAGAGCAGGCCTTCGCCCGCACCCTGGCCAACCGGCCGGACCTGGTGGCCCGCTGGCGGCACGCGGACTTCGACAAGAAGGACCGCGCGGCGCTCGGTGTGCTCGGCCTCGCCTGGGACGAGGAGCTCGGCCGATTTCGGTCCGCGGCCGGTGATGTGGAAGAATAGGCGGCTGCTGTCTGTCGCTGGGCTCCTCCCGTAGGAGTCACGTGGTTCGGCGCCCCCGCCACGGGGGGATCGCCGGTAGCCGGTGCGGCCCGCAGCGGACCCATTTCTGACGACTTCCGTGGGCGGCCCGTGGCGCCTGCGATGGAGAGCAACATGAGCAACAAGCTCGCTGCTGTCGACGCGGCCTCGCTGCGTAGCGACATCCCGGCGTTCCGCGCCGGTGACACCCTGAAGGTGCACGTCCGGGTCATCGAGGGCAACCGCTCCCGTGTCCAGGTCTTCCAGGGCGTCGTCATCCGCCGCCACGGCGCCGGCGTCGGTGAGACCTTCACCGTTCGCAAGGTCAGCTTCAACGTCGGTGTCGAGCGCACCTTCCCGGTGCACACCCCGGTCGTCGAGAAGATCGAGGTCGTGACCCGCGGTGCGGTCCGCCGCGCCAAGCTGTACTACCTGCGTGACCTCCGCGGCAAGGCCGCGAAGATCAAGGAGAAGCGCGACCGCTGATCCACCGGCCCCCGGCGATGCCGGGGGATCGGATCGCTCTGGGGGGCCGGGCTGCCGCACGGTAAGCTCAGCCTCCGATGAGCACGCACGAACCACCCGCGGACCGCGACGGCCGTCCCGCACCCACCGGTGCGGACTCGCCGACGCGGTCCGCGGTCGTTTCCGCGGAGGATTCCGCGTGCCCGCCCCCGGAAGGCGTCGACGAGGCCGCCGGCGATGGCGCCGAGGACTCCGCGGGTGATCCCGGGGACGATCCTGCGGAGGACCTCGCGGGCGGGCGCTCGCGCTCGCGGGACCTGCTGCTGCTCGCCGGGATCTGCCTGCTCGCGCTGCTGCTGGTGAACGCCTTCGTGGCACGCCCGTTCTCGGTGCCCTCGGGGTCGATGGAGAACACCCTGCGCCCGGGCGACCGCCTGGTCGTCAACCAGCTGTCCTACGCCTTCGGCGGTCACCCGCAACGCGGTGACGTGGTGGTGTTCGACGGTACGGGCTCCTTCCTGCGCAAGCCGCTGGAACGCGACGGCCTGGGGACCTCGCTGCGCTCCTTCGGCCGTGACATCGGGCTGGTCCCGGCCGGTGACTCGGTCTATGTGAAGCGGGTGATCGGCGTCGGCGGCGACCGGGTCACCAGCGCCGGGCCGGGCCACCCGCTCACCGTCAACGGCGTGCCGGTCGACGAGTCCGGCTACCTCTTCCCCGGCGACGAGCCCTCCGCCGTGGCCTTCGACGTGGTGGTGCCGCCCGGCAAGCTCTTCGTGATGGGCGACCACCGCAGTGCCTCCCGCGACTCCCGCGACCACCTCGGCGACCCCGGTGGCGGCTTCGTCCCCGAGTCCAAGGTGATCGGCCGGGCCGCCTGGGTGGTCTACCCGGTCGGGCACTGGGCCACCGTGGAGCGGCCGGCGGCCTTCGCCGGGACAGGGGGGACCGGTGGCCATGGGGACCAGAGGTAGGGGACGGCTCGCCGACGGGCCGCTCGCGGACGGCCCGGCGTCCGGCCCGGCACCCGGCTCCCCGCACGGTGCGGTCACTGGCCCCGGTGCGGGCCCTGGTCCCGGTGCCGACCCCGTTCCCGGCCCCCCGGCCGGGGCGGAGGGGGAGCCGGATCCCGCCTCCGGCCCCGCAGACACCGGCCCGGCCTCTCCGCCCGCCCCCGTGGTGCGCGGGCGCGGGCGTGCCGAGCGTCGGCGCAGCGCCCGTCGGGCCGCCCGCCGCCGCAGGCGCTCCCGGCTGCGCGAGATACCGCTGGTCGTCGTGGTGGCGCTGGTCGTGGCGCTGGTGATGAAGACCTTCCTGGTGCAGGTCTTCGTGATCCCCTCCGGTTCGATGGAGCAGACGATCCAGGTCGGCGACCGGGTGCTGGTGGACAAGCTCACCCCCTGGTTCGGTGCCGAGCCGGAGCGCGGCGAGGTGGTGGTGTTCAAGGATCCGGGCGGCTGGCTGGAGAGCACGCACGGGCCCTCGACGGACGGGCCGGTCCTGCGCGCGGCCAAGCAGGTGCTGACCTTCGTCGGGCTGCTGCCCTCCGACAGCGAGCAGGACCTCATCAAGCGGGTGATCGGGGTCGGCGGCGACACCGTCGAGTGCTGCGACGAGCAGGGCAGGGTCAGTCTCAACGGCACGCCCTTGGACGAGCCCTACCTGGCGTCGGGCAATCCGCCGTCCCGGCAGCCGTTCAAGGTGAAGGTGCCGCAGGGACGGCTCTGGGTGATGGGCGACCACCGGGACGTGTCCGCAGACTCCCGTTTCCACATGGGAAATCCGGGGCAGGGCACCATCCCGGTGAGCGGTGTGCTCGGGCGGGCGTTCATGATCGCCTGGCCGCCGGGGCGGGTTCATCAACTTGAGGTGCCGGTTTCACTCTCCTCGGTGGCGCGCGCCCCGGTGGGTGAGGGAGCCGCGCCGGATTCGGCGGGCAGGGGGCCGGTTCCTGCGGAACCTCCGCTCGTTATGGGTGTGTTGGGCATCCTTCCGCTCATCGGGCGCAGGGCGGGGCAGGTCCGGTCGTAGGCCCGGGCGGCCCGGTCGCCGGGCGGACCGCGCGTGTGGGACCGGAAGCCGGATGCCCGGGAGTGATAGAGAAGTGCTGGGTGCGGCCGGCTCGTGTCGAGAGGTCGCGTCCGAAGGCTGTGCCGGTGTCAGGCGGACCCGTCCGGGGCCGGACCTGGGAGGCCCGGCCGGTGGTGGAACGTGGTGCCCGCTGTGCGGCACTGTGAGCGCGGACGCACGGGCGTCCGCACAGCAGGGAGGAGACGTTGTGGGGGATTTGGTGATCGGCGCCCGCTCAGGCGCCGGCGAGCCCGAGGGCTCCGGCGGCCGGGCGGCCCGGTCCACGGAGGCGGCGGCGTCCTCGGCCCCGGCCGAGGAGGCGGCTGCCCAGTCCGCGGACGGGCACGGCGACGGCACGGGTGACACCCCGCAGCCCCTCCCGGGAGACTCCGGGCCGACGGACCGTACCGAGGAGCAGCCGCCGCGCAACGAGCGCAAGCCGCGTTCGTTCTGGAAGGAGCTGCCGATCCTCATCGGCATCGCCCTCGTCCTGGCGTTGGTGATCAAGACGTTCTTCGTCCAGGCGTTCTCCATTCCGTCGGAATCGATGCAGAACACGCTGCAGGTCGGTGACCGGGTCCTGGTGGACAAGCTCACCCCGTGGTTCGGCTCCGAGCCCGAGCGCGGCGAGGTCGTGGTGTTCCACGATCCGGGCGGCTGGCTGGCCGACGAGCCGACCAAGCAGAGCAGCAACTCCTTCGTCCGGGGCGTCCAGGAGGTGCTGAGCTTCGTCGGCCTGATGCCCTCCGACAACGAGAAGGACCTCATCAAGCGGGTCATCGCGGTCGGCGGGGACACCGTCGAGTGCGAGGGCGAGGGCCCGGTGAAGGTCAACGGGATCGCGCTCGACGAGCCGTACGTCTACGCGGGCAACACCCCGTGCGGGACGAAGCCGTTCGGCCCGGTGAAGGTCCCCGACGGCCGGATCTGGGTGATGGGCGACCACCGCGCCGACTCGCTCGACTCGCGCTTCCACATGGACCAGCCGGGCGGCGGCACCGTTCCGGTGGACGACGTGATCGGGCGTGCCTTCGTGGTGGCCTGGCCGGTCAACCACTGGTCGACGCTGCCGGTGCCGGACACCTTCGACCAGAAGGGCCTGGCGGCGACCGTGCCGGCGGTGCCGGCCGCGGCCGGTGCCGTGGGCGCCGTCGCCCTGCTCCCGCTGGTCCGCCGACTGCGGAACCGGCCGGACCGCGACCGGCGGTCCTGACACCGGCCGGGGGCTCCCGGGTCTTGCGCGGGCCGTGGTACCGGCGAGTAATCTGCTCGGACGTGCCACGGCCCGCCGGGTTCTCCGCCCGTGGCGCCGGTGCGCCGCCGTGCGCGTTTCCGGGTCGGTCAGGGGTTGGACGGTGTCGATGAGCAGTGTCGTGGAACGACCGGCCGGCGGTCCTGCGGCCGTCGCCCGCCGCCGGCGCGGCCCCGGGGCCGTGGCCCAGGGGGTGCTGCTCGGTCTCGGGCTGGTCCTGCTGATCGGCGGCTTTGCGGTGATCGCCGCGATGTACCGGCCGTACAGCATCCCGACCGCCTCGATGGCGCCCACCCTCATGGCCGGTGACACCGTCCTGGCCCGGAAGACCGACGGGGCGGACGTCCGGCGGGGCGATGTGGTGGTCTTCCGCGACCAGGTCTGGGGCGGCCGGCTCATGGTCAAGCGCGTGGTCGCGATCGGCGGCGACACCGTCGCGGTCGGCCCCGGTGACGCGCGGCTGACCGTCAACGGCAAGCCGGTGGACGAGCCCTACCTCGCGGATCAGGGCGCGCAGGGCGCCGCCTTCAGCGTCGAGGTGCCGCGGGGCCGGCTGTTCCTGCTCGGCGACAACCGGCTCGGCTCGCTCGACTCCCGGGTCCACCTGGAGGCCGACGGCGGGACCGTCCCGGCCACCGAGGTGGAGGCCCGGGTCGAGGCCACCGTGGTCCCGCCCGGCCGGACGGGCCTGCTGGCCGGCACCTCGGCGTTCGAGGCGGTCGACGGACAGCGGCCGGCGGGCCCGGGACCGCTGGAGCCCGCGTTCTGGGCGAGCGTTGTAGGCGCGGCGACGATCCTCGTGACCTCGGCGGTGGGCGCGGTGGCGGGCCTGGTACGCCGTCGCCGCCGCGCGGCCTGATCCCGCCCGGCGCTGCCCGCCCCGGGACCGCTCTGCCGAACCTCGCCCCGGACGACCGCGCCGGGTGGCAGGATCGGGGGAACGACCGGGGCGGACGAAGGGAGCGTGGAGTCTCGTCATGGCGGCACAGCGACGCAGGGCCTCACGGATCCTGCTGCTCGACGGCCAGGACCGGCTGCTGCTCTTCCACGGCTCGGACCCGGCGGTTCCCGGCGTGACCTGGTGGTTCACCCCCGGCGGGGGCTTGGAGGCGGGCGAGGACACCCGGGACGCCGCCGAGCGCGAGCTGCGGGAGGAGACCGGGTTGCGCGGCGTGGAGCTGGGACCGGTGGTGGCGTACGGCACGGCTTCGTTCTCCTATCGGGGGCGGCGCTACCAGCAGGAACAGTGGTTCCACCTGGCCCGCACGGCCGAGACCGTGCTGGACCACTCGGGCATGGGCGAGGACGAACACGCCCAGCTGCTCGCGGCGCGCTGGTGGACGGTCGGGGAATTGCGGGCCACCGCCGAGACGGTCTATCCGGCCGGGCTGGTGGACTTTCTGGAGCGGCTGTTGGCCGAGGGGCCGCCGGCCGCTCCGGTGAGGCTCTGAGGGTGAGTGCGGTGGTCCACAATGGGTGGACGTGACAAGTTGAGGGGACGCCTGGATGAGTGCCGAAGATCTCGAAAAGTACGAGACCGAGATGGAGCTCAAGCTCTACCGGGAGTACCGGGACGTCGTCGGCCTGTTCAAGTACGTGATCGAGACCGAGCGACGGTTCTACCTCACCAATGACTACGAGCTGCAGGTGCACTCGGTGCAGGGCGAGGTGTTCTTCGAGGTGTCGATGGCGGATGCGTGGGTCTGGGACATGTACCGGCCGGCCCGGTTCGTCCGCAAGGTCCGGGTGCTGACCTTCAAGGACGTGAACATCGAGGAACTCGCGAAGAGCGACCTGGAGCTGCCCTCGGACGAGTCCGGCTTCGGGAACTGACGGTGGACCGCCCGGTCCCCGGATGTCCAGGGGAATTCCGGGTATTCCGGGATAATCACTCCCGAGGGTGACAGGAGTTATCCACAGGCCCCAGTTGTCCACAGGTAAAAAGAACTCTCTGGTCCGTACCCGGACCGCACGGCAACCTCCCCGGCGGAGGTGGTCACCGTGCAGGAGATCGAGCGCGCCACGCGCAAGCAGACCGCGAAGGCCCGGCAGGACGGGCAGCCGCGCCGGAGGACGACGCGGGCCCCGGAGGGCGGCCCGCCCCCGCCGTCCGCGGCGGGAACGGAGCGGGCGACCAACACCGGCCTCGGCCGCTACGGCGAGCAGGTCGCGGCCCGCCGCCTCGCCGAGGACGGGCTGCGCATCCTCGACCGCAACTGGCGCTGCGTCGAGGGCGAGCTGGACATCGTCGCGCTCGACGGCGACACGCTCGCGGTCTGCGAGGTCAAGACCCGCTCCGAGCGGAGCTTCCAGCAGCCCAGCGAGGCCATCGGCCCGACCAAGGCGGACCGGCTGCGCCGACTGGCCGAACGCTGGATGGCCGAGCGCTGGCCCGGCCACTTCGCCCGGTTGGCCGGTCCCGAGTACCGGCCCGCCGGCACCGACCCGCCGTGGGCCCCGGTACCGCCCGGCGGCGTCCGGATCGACCTGGTCGCCGTCATCAACCGGACCCGCGGCGCCGCCTCGGTCGACCACCTGCGGGGGGTGGTCTGAGATGGCCTTCGCCCGGACGTGCTCCGTGGCCCTGGTCGGCGTGGACGGAGTGATCGTCGAGGTCCAGGCCGACCTGGAGCCCGGGGTGGCGGCGTTCACCCTGGTCGGCCTGCCCGACAAGGCGCTCTCCGAGGCCCGCGACCGGGTGCGCGCGGCGGTCGTCAACAGCGGCGAGGCCTGGCCGCAGCGGAAGCTGACCGTCGGGCTGAGCCCGGCCTCGGTGCCCAAGAGCGGCAGCGGCTTCGACCTCGCGGTGGCCTGCGCCGTGCTGGCCGCCGCCGAACGGCTCGACCCCTGCTCGATCGCCGACCTGCTGCTCATCGGCGAGCTCGGGCTGGACGGGCGGGTGCGCCCGGTGCGCGGGGTGCTGCCGTCGGTGCTGGCTGCCGCCGACGCCGGCTACCGGCGCGTCGTGGTCGCCGACCAGACCGCCGCCGAGGCCGAGCTGGTCCCCGGGGTGAGCGTGGTCGGGGTGCGCAGCCTGCGCCAACTGGTGGCCGTCCTGACCGGCGCCCCCGAACCGGAGGAGCCCGCCGACCGCGCCGGCGGGCACCCCGACCCGCTGATGGCGGGCCTGATGCTCCCCAGCGCGGGGGTGCGAGGCCTGCCCGACGAGGCGGCCGCCCGGATGGACCTCGCCGACGTGGCCGGTCAGTACGAGGCCCGCCGGGCGCTGGAGATCGCCGCCGCCGGCGGTCACCACCTCTACCTCAAGGGGCCGCCCGGCGCGGGCAAGACCATGCTGGCGGAGCGGCTGCCGGCGCTGCTCCCGCCGCTCACCCAGAAGGAGGCCCTGGAGGTCACCGCGGTCCACTCGGTGGCGGGGCTGCTCCCGGCCGGGCGGCCGCTGGTCGACCGTGCGCCCTACTGCGCCCCGCACCACTCGACCACCATGCCGGCGATCGTCGGCGGCGGCAGCGGGCTGCCGAGACCGGGTGCGGTCTCGCTGGCCCACCGGGGCGTCCTGTTCCTCGACGAGGCGCCGGAGTTCCCCGTCCGGGTGCTGGACGCGCTGCGCCAACCGCTCGAATCGGGCGAGGTGGTGATCGCCCGGTCGGCCGGATCGATGCGGCTGCCGGCCAGGTTCCTGCTCTGCCTGGCCGCCAACCCCTGCCCGTGCGGGCGCCACTCACGGCGGGGGGAGGGCTGCGAGTGCACGCCCGCGATGGTCAGCCGCTACCAGGGGCGGCTGTCCGGGCCGCTGCTCGACCGGGTCGACCTCCAGGTCCAGGTGGCCGCGGTGACCAGGGCCGAGCTGATGCACCGCGACACCTCGGCGGAGACCACCGCGGTCGTCGCGGCCCGGGTCCTGGAGGCCCGCGAGCGCGCGGCGGCCCGGCTGGCCGGCACGCCGTGGCGGACCAATGCCGAGGTCCCCGGCCACGAGCTGCGCACCCGCTGGCAGCTGGCCCCGGGAGCGCTGAACGACGCCGCGCGCCAGCTGGAGCGGGGCCTGCTGACCGCCCGCGGCCTGGACCGGGTGCTGCGGGTCGCGTGGACGGTCGCCGACCTGGCCGGCCGGGACCGCCCCGAGCAGCGCGACCTCCGGACCGCCCTGGTCCTGCGCACCGGCGTCGAGCAGGGGCTCCCGCTGACCGAGCGCATCCTCGGCCGGCCGGATCCGTTCCCGAACCGGACGGGCGGCCGGGCCGGAGACGGTCCCGGTGGGGACACCCGCGACGGCACCGGGGACGGCACCCGCGACGGCACCGGCGACAAGGCCGAGCGCCGCCCGCCCCGCCCCCGCTCCGCCCGCCGCACCGCCGATCCGCGACCCGAGCCCGAGGAGGCCGGCCCGTGAACCCCACCACGAACGACCCCGGCCGCGGCCCGTCCGCCGAACCGGCGCCCCGGCCGCAGCCCGAAGCCGAGCCCGAGCGCCTCGCCCGCGCGGCGCTCAGCCGGCTCGGCGAACCCGGGGACGCCGCGCTCGGCCGCTGGCTCGCCCGCACCGACGCCCTCGACGTCGTCCGGGCCATCCGGGACGGCACGGCTCCCGGCCGTCCGGGCCCGGACGGCTCGCGGCTGGCGGCCTACCGGGCCAGGCTGCCCGGCCTCGACCCGGTCGCCGACCTGGAACGGGTGCGGGCGGCCGGCGGACGCTTCATCATTCCGGGCGACAGCGAGTGGCCGAGCCAGCTGGACGACCTCGGCGAGAGCAGACCCACCGGCCTCTGGGTGGTCGGCACCGGCTCGCTCCGCCTGCTCGCGCTGCGGTCGGTGGCGATGGTGGGCGCCCGGGCCTGCACGGCGTACGGCGCGCACGTCGCCGGGGACCTCGCCGCCCAGCTCGCCGAACGCGGCTGGGTGGTCGTCTCCGGCGGGGCCTACGGCATCGACGCGGCTGCCCACCGGGGCGCCCTGGCGGTCGGCGGGCCGACCGTCGGCGTCCTCGCCTGCGGGGTGGACGTGGCCTACCCGAGGGGCAACACCGGACTGATCCGCCGCATGGCCGAACAGGGGCTGCTGCTGAGCGAACTCCCGCCGGGGGAGCACCCGACCAGGTTCCGGTTCGTGCTGCGCAACCGGGTGATCGCGGCGCTGACCCGCGGCACCGTGGTGGTCGAGGCGGCGCTGCGCAGCGGGGCGCTCAGCACCGCCCGGCGCGCCCGCGACCTCAACCGGCACACCATGGGCGTGCCGGGCCCGGTGACCTCGGAGCTGTCCGCCGGGGTGCACGCCCTGATTCGCAGCGGCGCCGCCACCGTGGTCACCGACGCCGCCGAGGTGGTCGAGCTGATCGGTGCGATCGGCGACGACCTCGCGCCGGAGCGCGGCGGACCGGTCCTGCCGAGGGACCTCCTGGAGCCGGCGGCGGCCCGGGTCCTGGAGGCGGTGCCCGCCGACCCTGGCGGCGCACCGGTGGAGCGGCTGGCCCGGCAGTCCGGGCTCCCGCCGGAGGAGGTGCTCCAGCGGCTCTACGAGCTGGGCTCCCTCGGCCACGTCGAGCGGCACGGAGCGCACTGGCGCCTGGTGCGGAGGAGGTGACGGCGGCTCCGGGCGGCCGGCGGCGCGCGCACGGCCGGACGGACCACGGCGGGGGCGACCACACGGACGAGTGGGAGAAGGGAGGGGGATTGACGGACCGGGCGGGCGCGGTGGGGCCCGGCCTCCGGTTCGTCGATCCCCGGTACCCCGGGGCGGTGACACGAACGCCACCGGATCGGGGGACGACCGAGTGGCGGTAGCACTGCGCAGCGAGTCGGTCACGCTACGCTCGCCATGCCTTCCCTATCAGCACATGACTCGGCAGAACGGCGCAGACCAACGTATGCCCACACACATTCCCGGACACCGAGTGACCGGTGGCGCCCGGTCCTCGGGAGGGCCGCGTACCGAGCGGCGCACCGTGACCGAGTTCCCGCCCAAGGCCACGGGCGGGATGGGGGCCCTCGCACGGCAGGGCGGTCGCCCGGCGCACCCCGGGGCGCACGACGACCGTCCGGACGCGCCCGGCGCTTCCGCCGACCCGGGCGCCCCCGCGTCGACCGAGGCGCCGGCGGCCCGCCGGGAGGCGGGCGGGCGCGAGCGCACGGCGCTCGAAGAACTCTGGCGCGCCTACAAGGAGACGGCCGACCAGCGGCTGCGGGAGCAGCTGATCCTGCACTACTCACCGCTCGTCAAGTACGTGGCGGGGCGGGTCGGGGTCGGCCTGCCCTCCAACGTCGAGCAGGCCGACTTCGTCTCCTCGGGCGTCTTCGGGCTGATCGACGCGATCGAGAAGTTCGACATCGAGCGCGCCATCAAGTTCGAGACCTACGCCATCAGCCGGATCCGCGGCGCGATCATCGACGAGCTGCGGGCGCTGGACTGGATCCCGCGCTCGGTGCGGCAGAAGGCGAAGGCGGTCGAGCGGACGTACGCGACGCTGGAGGCCCGGCTGCGGCGGACGCCGAGCGAGCCCGAGGTGGCGGCCGAGATGGGCATCGCCATCGAGGACCTGCACGCCATCTTCAGTCAGCTCTCGCTCGCCAACGTGGTGGCGCTCGACGAACTGCTGCACCCCGTCGGCGAGGGCGGCGACCGGCTCAGTCTGATGGACACCCTGGAGGACCACGGTGCCGACAACCCCGTGGAGGTGGCCGAGGACCGCGAGCTGCGCCGGCTGCTGGCGCAGGCCGTGAACACGCTCCCCGAACGGGAGAAGACCGTGGTGACGCTCTACTACTACGAGGGCCTGACCCTCGCCGAGATCGGCCAGGTGCTCGGGGTGACGGAGAGCCGGGTCAGCCAGATCCACACCAAGTCGGTGCTCCAGCTGCGCGCCAAGCTGTCGGACATCCGCTAGCGGACGGCGCGGTCGCCCTGCGCCGGGTGCGCCGCGCACGCCCGTTCCACGCTCTGCGCCCCGGTACGCATCCCTCCGCATCGCACGGACGCGCGGCACCGTACCGGCGGGATGTAGGGCTCCGTACAGTGGAGTGCGTGCCGAAGATCCGAGCAGCCAGTGTGGCCGAGCACCGTCAGATGCAGCGGGCAGCCCTCCTCGACGCTGCCCGCAGTCTCCTCACCGAGGGAGGCATGGAAGCCCTGACCTTCCCCGCACTCGCGGCGCGCACGGGGCTCGCGCGGTCCTCGGTGTACGAGTACTTCCGTTCGCGGGCGGCCGTGGTCGAGGCGCTCTGCGAGAGCGACTTCCCGCTCTGGGCCGCCGAGATCGAGGCCGGGATGTCGGGCCGGGACACCGCCGCCGAGCGGATCGAGGCCTACGTCCGGGGCCAGCTCGCGCTGGCCGCCGACCCGCGCCACCGGGCGGTCGCCGCGATCTCCGCGCTGGAGCTGGACGACGCGGCCCGTGAGCGCATCCGGGCGGCGCACGGGACGCTGGTGGGGCTGGTGGTCCAGGCCCTGGAGGACCTCGGCCACGAACAGCCCCGGCTGGCCGCCGCGCTGCTGCAGGGCATCGTCGAGGCGGCCGTCCGCCAGTCGGAGCAGCGGGCGGCCGGGGGCCGGGCGGAGAGTCCCGAGGTGATCGCGGACGCCGCGGTCGCCCTCGCCCTGCACGGTCTCGGCCCGAGCTGACCGGCCGCGCGCCGTCCCGGGGGAGCGGGTCCGCGAGCGGCAGCAGCCGGGCCCGGCCGGTGCCGAACAGGGCCAGCGGATCGAGGTAGTGCCCTCCGCGCAGCAGCCCCCAGTGCAGGCAGGCGCCGTCGGAGCAGTGGCCGGCCCCGTCGGCGAGCCGCCCGATCACCTGGCCCGCGGCCACGCCGGTGCCCACCGGGACGCTGCCGGCCACCGGGAGGTAGGTGGTCCGCAGCGGCGGGGCAGCGGAGACCGGAGAAGCAGCGGAAGCCGGGGGAGTCCCCGCCGTCGCATGGGTGACCGTGACCACCGGCCGCCCCGCCACCGGCCCGGCGAACGTCACCACCCCGGCAGCCGCCGCCCGGACCTCCGCGCCGGGAGCTGCGGCCAGGTCGACGCCCCGGTGCCCCGCGCCCCACGGCCGCGCCGGCGCCTCGAAGCGGCGGACCACCGCGCCCGCCCCGCCGCCCGGCCCGTCCACCGGCCACGCCCGCCCGCCGCTGCCACCGCCTCCGCCCCCGCCGCTGCCACCCTCGCCCGCCGCCGCGCGCCCAGCCGCCCGGGCCCACCCCGCGGGCACCGCCACCCCCAGTGCCCCCAGCACCCCCAGAACCACCAGCAGGACCGACAGCACCCGCGCGACCAGCAGCGCCCGCCGACCGGACCACGGCACCCAGGCCACTGCGCCGTCCCGCACCCGGGCCGCTGCGCGGTCCCGCACCCCGACCGCTGCGCCGTCCCGCACCCGGGCCGCCGCGCCGTCCCCCGGCCCGGCCGTCGTACCGTCCGAAGCGCCCGGCCCCGCAGGACCGGCCGGAACCCGAGCAGCAGCAGTCATGCCGCCGAGGTTCCCCGGCCCGCGCGGGCCCTGCCACCCCCGCCCCGGAACCTGTGGACAACCGGCCGCTGTGGATCACGGAGGTCCCTCCAACGGGTGTACTGCGCCGGGTTCACGGGGGCCCGGCAGCGCTGTCCGGGCGCTCCGGACCAGGCGTGTCCCCGGCCGTCCGCCCCGCGCGGAGTCGCCCGGCGCTCGGCGCTTCCCGTACACTTCACACGCGACCCGGTCCGCCGGGTCGACTTCGCACGCCCCGCCACCGGTGGACGCAAGCGGCTCCGCCGCCGCCCCGCCAGGTGCGAGTGCCGCTCGGTCCGCCGAGCCCGGCCGGTCCACGGACCGCCGGGTGGAAGCGGCTCGGCACGTTCGGGGCGTCAGGCGTGGCTGTCACCTGGCCGCCACGGACAAACCGAGCCTGACCCGGCCGTTCGCACGAGCCGAGCGGGAAGCGCCACCGTGCGCCGACCGCGACGCGTGCGCCGGAGCCGGGCGTAACACCTGAGGAGCACGGCCATGGCCGTCGTCACGATGCGGGAGCTGCTGGAGAGCGGCGTCCACTTCGGTCACCAGACCCGCCGCTGGAACCCGAAGATGAAGCGCTTCATCATCACCGAGCGCAACGGCATCTACATCATCGACCTCCTGCAGTCGCTGAACTACATCGACCGCGCCTTCGAGTTCATCAAGGAGACCGTTGCCCACGGCGGCAGCGTCCTCTTCGTCGGCACGAAGAAGCAGGCCCAGGAGGCCATCGCCGAGCAGGCCACCCGCGTGGGCATGCCCTACGTGAACCAGCGCTGGCTCGGCGGCATGCTGACCAACTTCTCGACCGTCTACAAGCGCCTGCAGCGCCTCAAGGAGCTGGGCGAGCTGGACTTCTCGGACGTGGCCGGCTCCGGCCTCACCAAGAAGGAGCTCCTGGTCCTCCAGCGCGAGCACGACAAGCTGGAGAAGACCCTCGGCGGTATCCGCGACATGCAGCGCGTTCCCAGCGCCGTCTGGATCGTGGACACCAAGAAGGAGCACATCGCGGTCGGCGAGGCCCGGAAGCTCAACATCCCGGTCGTCGCCATCCTCGACACCAACTGCGACCCCGACGAGGTCGACTACAAGATCCCGGGCAACGACGACGCGATCCGCTCCGTCACCCTGCTGACCCGTGTGATCGCCGACGCCGTCGCCGAGGGCCTCAAGGCCCGCGCGGGTGTCGCCAAGGGCGACGTCAAGGCCGAGCCGGGCGCCGACCAGCCGCTCGCCGACTGGGAGAAGGACCTCCTGGAGGGCGAGAAGAAGGCCGACGAGGCCCCCGCCGCCGCCGAGGCGCCCGCCGCCGAGGCCGAGGCTCCGGCCGAGCAGGCCTGACGTACCAAGGGTGAGGGGCACCCGCCGGTACGACACCGGTCGGTGCCCCTCTCTCCCGTGCCTGGGCCGAACCACCGGCCCCGGTGCTACCCCACGCAGACACGCGAGACGCGAGAAGAGATTCACACCATGGCGAACTTCACCGCCGCGGACGTCAAGAAGCTCCGTGAGCTCACCGGCGCCGGCATGATGGACTGCAAGAAGGCCCTGGACGAGGCCGAGGGCAACGTCGAGAAGGCCGTCGAGATCCTTCGCATCAAGGGCCAGAAGGGCGTTGCCAAGCGCGAGGGCCGCGACGCCTCCAACGGTGCCGTCGCCGCGCTCATCGCCGAGGACAAGAAGTCCGGCGTCCTGGTCGAGCTGAACTGCGAGACCGACTTCGTCGCCAAGGGTGACAACTTCGTCAAGGTCGCCGACGCGATCGCCGCCCACGTCGCCGCCACCGCCCCGGCCGACCTGGACGCCGCCCTCGCCTCCGAGATCGAGGCCGGCAAGACCGTCCAGCAGTTCGTCGACGAGGCCAACGCGACCCTGGGTGAGAAGATCGTCTTCCGCCGCTTCGCGCAGTTCGCCGGCGACGGCTTCGTCGCGGTCTACCTGCACAAGACCAGCCCCGACCTGCCGCCGGCCGTCGGCGTCCTGGTCGAGCTGGACAAGGAGAACGCCGAGGTCGCCAAGGACGTCGCGCAGCACATCGCCGCCTTCGCGCCGAAGTTCCTGTCCCGCGAGGACATCCCGGCCGAGGACCTTGAGAACGAGCGCCGCGTCGCCGAGGCCACCGCTCGCGAGGAGGGCAAGCCGGAGGCCGCCCTGCCGAAGATCGTCGAGGGCCGCGTCACCGGCTTCGTGAAGGAGAACTCCGTCCTGGAGCAGGCCTTCGCGAAGGACAACAAGAAGACCGTCGCCAAGGTCCTCGAGGAGAACGGCGTCGCCCTCAAGCGCTTCGCCCGCTTCCGCGTCGGCGCCTGAGCCACGTTCCACCCGGGCTTCCGGCCGTAGGCTGGAAACCGCCCCCGCCCGCTGACCAGGGCGGTGGGGAACGCGCCGTACGGGCTCACCCAGCGCCATCCGTCCATGGGCGAGCCGCGTCGGCAGCATGAACGACGAGGAGGCCATTGCCGTGCAGGACACCGAACCGGTTCCCGCGGCAGTGGCCTCCTCGCGTGTACGCGCAGGCCGGTCATCCGCACGTCCGCGCCTGTGAACCAGTAGGTGTAGAAGGAGAAGTCCATGCAGGAGACGCAGGAGACCGCGCAGGACACCCACGGCGGCACGCGTCGCCGGGTTCTGCTGAAGCTGTCCGGTGAGGCCTTCGCCGGCGGCGGCGGGCTCGGCGTCGATCCGGACGTCGTGCACGCGATCGCCCGCGAGATCGCCACGGTCGTCCGCGCGGGCACCGAGGTCGCCGTGGTGATCGGTGGCGGGAACTTCTTCCGGGGCGCCGAGCTCCAGGTCCGCGGCATGGACCGGGCCCGCTCGGACTACATGGGCATGCTCGGCACGGTGATGAACTGCCTCGCGCTCCAGGACTTCCTGGTGAAGGAGGGCATCGAGACCCGGGTCCAGACCGCCATCACGATGGGCCAGGTCGCCGAGCCGTACCTGCCGCTGCGCGCGGTGCGGCACCTGGAGAAGGGCCGTGTGGTGATCTTCGGCGCCGGTATGGGCATGCCGTACTTCTCCACCGACACCACGGCCGTGCAGCGCGCCCTGGAGATCCACGCCGACATCCTGCTGATGGGCAAGAACGGGGTGGACGGCGTCTACGACGCGGACCCCCGGACCAACCCGGACGCCGTCAAGTTCGACGCGCTGGAGTACTCCGAGGTCATCGCACGCGACCTCAAGGTCGCCGACCTCACCGCGATCACGCTCTGCAAGGACAACAACCTGCCGATGCTGGTCTTCGAGCTGCTCGCGGAGGGCAATATCGCGCGGGCGGTGAAGAGTGAGAAGATCGGCACACTCATCAGCCAGGATTCTGTCCGGGCCTGAGCAGCAACCAGCCGCACCGGACGGCGCCGCCACCGCGAGGCCCCGCCGCCGACTCCGGTCGGGACAACAGCAGATGAACCGGACAGGGAGATCACAGTGATCGAAGAGACCCTCCTCGACGCCGAGGAGAAGATGGAGAAGGCCGTCGCCCACGCCAAGGACGACTTCGCCGCCATCCGCACCGGCCGCGCGCACCCGGCGATGTTCGCCAAGATCGTCGCGGAGTACTACGGCGCCGTGACGCCGATCAACCAGCTGGCGTCCTTCTCCGTGCCGGAGCCCCGGATGGCGGTCGTCTCGCCGTTCGACAAGACCGCGCTGAAGGCCATCGAGCAGGCGATCCGTGACTCCGACCTGGGCGTCAACCCGTCGAACGACGGTTCCATCATCCGGGTCGTGCTCCCCGAGCTGACCGAGGAGCGCCGCCGCGAGTTCATCAAGATCGCCCGCGGCAAGGGCGAGGACGCCAAGGTCTCGATCCGCGCCGTGCGCCGCAAGGCCAAGGACGCGATCGACAAGCTGGTGAAGGACGGCGAGGTCGGCGAGGACGACGGCCGCCGCGCCGAGAAGGAGCTCGACGACACCACGGCCAAGTACGTGGCCTCCGTCGACGAGCTGCTGAAGCACAAGGAAGCCGAGCTGCTCGAGGTCTGATGAACGACGCCCCTGACGCCCCTGGCTACTGGGGCCCGTCCGACCAGCAGTACCAGCCGTACCGGCCGCACCGGCCTGCGCAGGCACCAGCCGCACCTGCGCAGGCCCGCGGCATACCCGGGCACCCGGCGCAGCAGGCCGGCCCGCCCGGGCCGTACGGGCCGTACGGCACGAACGACCCCGGCCACCGAACGGGTCACTCCCAGCAGCCTCCGGTGTACTGGGACCCGGACGCGGAGGAGACTCAGGTCATGCCTCCCGTACCGGCCGACCCGGGCCCGCAGCCCGTGCCCCCGCCCGGGGCCGACCCCGCCGAGGGGCCGGCCCGGGAGCCGGGCCGGCTGAGCGGACCGCTGTTCCGCGACGAGCAGCCCGGGACGCCGGAGCCGGGTGCGTCGGAGACGGTCGTGCTGCGCGCGATCACCGACGACACCCCGCCTCCCGCCCCGGCGGGCGGGCCGTACCCCGGCACGCCGGGCGGACCGGCGGCGGGGCAGCCCCTCCTCGTGCCGTCGTCCCACCCAGGGCAGGAGACACCCGTGGCCCAGGCCGATCCGCAGCCTCAGCCGCCGCAGCGCAAACAGCGCGGCGGCCGCAACCTCCAGGCCGCGATAGGCGTGGGCGTCGGCCTCGGCGCGGTGATCGTCGCCTCGCTGTTCGTCGTCAAGGCCCTGTTCCTGGTCGTCGTGATCGCGGCGGTGTCGGTCGGCGTCCGGGAGCTGACCAGCCGGCTGGCCGAGCGCAAGGAGATCAAGGCGCCGCTGGTCCCGCTGGTCGCGGGCGGCATCGCGATGGTCGCCACCGGCTACTGGTCGGGGATCCAGTGGGCGGCGGCCTCGCTCGCGCTCACCGGGCTCGCGGTGATGGTCTGGCGGATGACCGAGCCGCCGGAGAACTACCTGCGGGACATAACGGCGGGCATCTTCACCGCCTTCTACGTCCCGTTCCTCGCCACCTTCGTGGCGATGATGCTGGCGGCCGACGACGGCCCGCAGCGGATCGTGCTCTTCCTCATCGTCACGGTGTGCAGCGACACCGGGGCCTACGCGGTGGGCTACAAGTTCGGCCGCACCAAGCTGGCGCCGACGATCAGCCCGGGCAAGACCCGCGAGGGCCTGGCCGGCGGCATCGGCCTGTCGATGCTGGCGGGCGCGCTGCTGATGGAGCTGATCATCGACGGCGGCAGCTGGTGGCAGGGCCTGATCCTGGGCGGCTGCGCGGCGGTCACCGCGACCCTGGGCGACCTGGGCGAGTCGATGATCAAGCGCGACCTCGGCATCAAGGACATGGGCACGCTGCTGCCCGGCCACGGCGGCATCATGGACCGGCTGGACTCGCTGCTGCCGACCGCCCCGGTGGTCTGGCTGCTGCTGGCGGCCTTCGTCGGCAGCTGACCCGCAGCCCTCGCCCACCCAGGGGCCCCGGACGCACGGCGTCCGGGGCCCCTGCGCGTCTGCGACACTGGACGGACCATGCCTAAGCCCGGAGAACTCACCTTTGTCGCGCCGCGCGGCGCCAAGCCCCCGCGACACCTCGCCGACCTGAGCCCCGCCGAGCGCAAGGAGGCCGTCGCCGAGCTGGGCGAGCAGCCGTTCCGCGCCAAGCAGCTCTCCCACCACTACTTCGGCCGGATGTCGGACGATCCGGCCGGCTGGACGGACATCCCCGCCGCCAGCCGGGAGAAGCTCACCGGTGGTCTGCTGCCCGAGCTGATGTCGGTGGTGCGGCACGTGTCCTGCGACGACGACATCACCCGCAAGACCCTCTGGAAGCTGTTCGACGGCACGCTCGTCGAGTCGGTGCTGATGCGCTACCCGGACCGGGTCACCATGTGCATCAGCTCGCAGGCCGGCTGCGGCATGAACTGCCCGTTCTGCGCCACCGGCCAGGCGGGGCTGACCCGCAACCTCTCCACCGGCGAGATCGTCGAGCAGATCGCCGCCGGGATGCGTGCGCTCAAGGCCGGCGAGATCCCGGGCGGCGAGGCGCGGCTGTCCAACGTGGTCTTCATGGGCATGGGCGAGCCGCTGGCGAACTACAACCGGGTGCTGGCCGCGATCCGCCGGCTGACCGACCCGGCGCCGGACGGCTTCGGCCTCTCCCAGCGCGGCATCACCGTCTCCACCGTCGGCCTGGTCCCGGCGATGAACCGGTTCGCGGACGAGGGCCTCAGCTGCCGGCTGGCGCTGTCGCTGCACGCGCCGGACGACGAGCTGCGCGACGAGCTGGTGCCGGTCAACACCCGCTGGAAGGTCGCCGAGGTGCTGGACGCGGCGTGGAACTACGCCGAGAAGTCCGGCCGCCGGATCTCCATCGAGTACGCGCTGATCAAGGACATCAACGACCAGGCCTGGCGGGCGGACCTGCTCGGCCGGCTGATCAAGAACCACCGGGTGCACGTCAACCTGATCCCGCTGAACCCGACCCCGGGCTCCAAGTGGACGGCCTCCCGCCCCGAGGACGAGCGCGAGTTCGTCCGGCGGCTCCAGTCGCACGGTGTGCCGACCACGGTCCGCGACACCCGCGGCCAGGAGATCGACGGCGCCTGCGGCCAGCTCGCGGCGGCCGGCTGATCAGGCCTGCCCGACGGACGGCCGGACGAACGGCCGTTACCGACCGGCGCGCGGCTCCGGCCGCGCGCCGGTCAGCGCAGTCCGGCGGCGGCCAGCGCCGCGGTCGCCCCGCCGGTGACCAGCAGGACGGTCCCGGCCATCAGGGTCCGCAGCACCACGGCGCCGAACAGCAGCCGGGGCGCCGCGCCGAGCCTCAGCAGCGCCGCGGCGACGCCCCGGCGGGCGGTGCGCAGCTCGGCCAGCCGGACGGCCACCGCGCCGGCCGTGCAGCCCAGGATCAGGCCGGCCTCGATCGCGGGCAGCACATCGGCGCTGCCGGGCTCGCCGAGCCAGTAGCGGACGGTGGTGAGCACCAGGGCGAGCGCCAGGGCGAGCACGGCCAGCGGGGCCCCGAGCCGGCGGGCCTGGGCGGTCAGGCCGCGTCCGGCGAGCAGCCGCAGCGGGGTCGGCCGGCCGAGCGCCAGCAGCCGGCCGGCCAGGGCGAGCAGCGGGCCGGTGAGCAGGGCGAGGCCGAGCGCGGAGGCGGCCCAGCCGCCGAGCGCGGCGGTGCTGGTGGTGCCGAGCCCGGCCGGCAGGTGGATCGGGCGGCCGTCGGCGGCGGCGCCGGGGCGCAGGGCGATGAGTTCCAGGGCGAGGCCGAGGACGGCGAGTCCGATCGGCAGGGCGAGCCGCCACGGGCCGAAGCCGGTCGGCTCGGGCCGGGAGCGGCCGGGCAGCGTCTCGGCGTGCGGGACGGCGCCGGCCGCGGCGAGGCCCGCGGTGAGCGGCACGAGCGCCAGCAGGGCGACCGGTGCGGCGGCCGGCAGGGCCACGCCCATGCCGAGTTCGTCGGCGAGCGAGGGTCCGGCGATGTCGTTGCGCAGGACCAGGAAGAGCAGCAGGGTGAGGCCGGCGCCGGCGCCGCAGGCGAGCGCGACCTCGCCGGCGATCAGGGCGCGGATCCGGCCGGCCCCGGCCCCGGCGGTGGTGAGACCGGTGATCCGTTCGGCCCGCCGGGCGGGCAGGGCGCGGGCGGCGACGGCGGCGAACCAGGCGACCGCGGCCAGCGGCGGCAGGCACCAGAGCAGCCGGACGAGCGCGTCGGGGCCGGCGGCCGGGTCGCTCATCGCGCGGCCGAGGGCGCGCAGCAGGAAGCCGGCGACGACGGCGCCGGCGAGGGCGGTCAGCAGCCAGCGGCCGAGGTCGAGGGCCCGGTAGCCGCGGGCCAGGCGGAGGTAGAACACGGCGGCCCTCTCAGCGGCCGGCGGCCGGGACGGCGGTGACCCCGGTCGTGCCGGGAGCCGGGGCGACCCGCGGCACGGGCGTGACGGGGCCGGTGAGGCGTCCGTCGACGAGGTCGACGGCGCGGTCCGCGTACCGGACGAGCTCGCGGTCGTGGGTGGCCAGTACCAGGGTGAGCTGGTGGGAGCGGGCCGCGCTGGTCAGTATCCGCATGACCTGCTCGGCGGTCTCGCGGTGCAGCGGTGCGGTGGGGTCGTCGGCGAAGACGACCGGCGGGAGCGGGGCGAGGGCGCGGGCGACGGCGATCCGCTGGCGCTGGCCCTGCACCAGCCGGTCGGGCCGGACCTTGGCGAGGTCGCCGATGTCCAGGCGCTCCAGCCACTCGTCGGCGGCGGTGTGGGCGGCCTTGCCGCCGGCACCGGCCAGCAGCAGCGGCAGGGCGACGTTCTCCCGGGCGGTCAGTTCGGGCACCAGGTGCGGTTCGGAGCCGACGAAGCCGAAGCGGTCGCGGCGCAGCCGTTCCCGTCCGGCCCGTCCGAGGGTGTGCACCGGGGCGCTGTTGAACCAGACCTCGCCCTCGTCGACGGGGAGCAGCGCGGAGAGGCAGCCGAGCAGGGTGCTCTTGCCGGAGCCGCGCGGGCCGGTGACGGCGAGGACCTCGCCCTCCCGGACCCCGAGCGAGACGCCGCGCAGCGCGGGGGTGCCGTGATGGGACTTGACGATCCCCCGGGCCCACAGCACGTCGTTGTCAGGAGGGGCCGCTGCCATGAGGTTCCGTCCTGGGGGCCGCAGGGATATGACAGTCGTCAGATTAGAACGATCGGACCCAGGCGCGGGCGCGGCACACTGCTCCATCCGGGGCAAATCACCCGCAATCAGGCGTGTTTGATCCCAAGTGCGGTCCGATGAACGGACCGGGAACGCCGCAGGGCGGCCCCGCCGAAGCGGGACCGCCCTGTGACTGAGGGTGGGGAGGAAAGCCGGTGGATCAGAGCTTCGCCCACGCGTCGGTCAGGCTGGTCCGCAGGATCTGCTCGATCTCGTCGAAGGTCGACTGGTCGGAGATCAGCGGCGGGGCCAGCTGGATGACCGGGTCGCCACGGTCGTCGGCGCGGCAGTACAGGCCGTTGTCGAAGAGGGCCTTCGACAGGAAGCCGTAGAGGACGCGCTCGACCTCCTCGTCGTTGAAGGACTCCTTGGTGACCTTGTCCTTGACGAGCTCGATGCCGTAGAAGTACCCGTTGCCGCGGACGTCGCCGACGATCGGCAGGTCGCGCAGCTTGCCCAGGGTGCTCAGGAAGGCCGACTCGTTGTCGAGCACGTGCTGGTTCAGGCCCTCGCGCTCGAAGATGTCGAGGTTGGCCAGCGCCACCGCGGAGGAGACCGGGTGGCCGCCGAAGGTGTAGCCGTGCAGGAAGGTGTTGTCGCCCTTGTAGAACGGCTCGGCGAGGCGGTCCGAGATGATCGTGGCGCCGATCGGGGAGTAGCCCGAGGTCATGCCCTTGGCGCAGGTGATCATGTCGGGCTGGTAGCCGAACTTGTCGGCGCCGAACATGGTGCCCAGGCGGCCGAAGGCGCAGATGACCTCGTCCGAGACCAGCAGCACGTCGTGGCGGTCGCAGATCTCGCGCAGGCGCTGGAAGTACCCGGGCGGCGGCGGGAAGCAGCCACCGGCGTTCTGCACCGGCTCGACGAAGACGGCGGCGACGGTCTCGGCGCCCTCGTTGAGGATGGCCACCTCGATCTCGTCGGCGCACCAGCGGCCGTAGGCCTCGGGGTCGACCGTGCCGTCGGGGCCCTCCAGGAAGGCCGGGGCGCGGTAGATGTTGGTGTTCGGCGCCTTGTGGGTGCCCGGCACCAGCGGCTCGAAGGGGGCCTTCAGGCCCGGCAGGCCGGTGATGGACAGGGCGCCCTGCGGGGTGCCGTGGTAGGCGACGGCGCGCGAGATGACCTTGTACTTGGTCGGCTTGCCGGTCAGCTTGAAGTACTGCTTGGCGAGCTTCCAGGCGGTCTCGACGGCCTCGCCGCCACCGGTGGAGAAGAAGACCTTGTTCAGGTCGCCCGGGGCGTAGTTGGCCAGGCGCTCGGCCAGCTCGACGGCCTTCGGGTGGGCGTAGCTCCACACCGGGAAGAAGGCGAGCTCCTTGGCCTGCTTGGCGGCGGCCTCGGCGAGCTCCTCACGGCCGTGGCCGGCCTGGACGACGAACAGGCCGGCGAGGCCGTCGAGGTACTTGCGTCCCTTGTCGTCCCAGACGTAGGTGCCCTCGCCCTTGACGATCGTCGGCACGGGAGAGTTCTCGTACGACGACATGCGGGTGAAGTGCATCCACAGGTGGTCGTAGGCGGTCTTGGAAAGGTCCTTCTGCGCCGGGTCGGCTGTCATCGGGTGCCCCAGGTGTAGGTCTGTTTCCGGAGCTTCAGGTAAACGAAGCTCTCGGTGCTCCGCACGCCGGGAAGCGCGCGGATGCGCTTGTTGATCAGTTCGAGCAGGTGCTCGTCGTCCTCGCAGACCAGTTCGGCCAGGAGGTCGAACGAGCCCGCGGTGCAGACGACGTAGTCGACCTCGTCGAGGGCGGCCAGCGCGTCGGCGACGGGTTCGATGTCGCCCTCGACCCGGATTCCGACCATCGCCTGGCGGGTGAAGCCGACGGTGAGCGGGTCCGTGACGGCAACGATCTGCATCACGCCCTGGTCGAGCAGCTTCTGGACGCGCTGCCGCACGGCCGCCTCGGACAGGCCGACGGCCTTGCCGATGGCGGCGTACGGGCGGCGCCCGTCCTCCTGGAGCTGCTCGATGATCGCCTTGGAGGCGGCGTCGAGGGGAACGCTGGCGTTCCGGTCGCGGTTGGCCACGCCGCCACTGTGCCCGATCGTTCCCCCGTTCGCAAGCGCAAGAGCTGCTGATTTCGTCGCGATCTTGGAAAACGCATGCGGATTTCATCGTCTCTACGTCGTCGCCCTGTCGATACCGGCAGTCGTCGGGCTAACCTGGCCACGGTACGCGCGCGGCCCCGCAGCGCCGCGCGCATTCCCCCGAACCAGTGGACCGCGGCACTTGCGGCGCGGCCACTCGGCGCCCTTCGTCGGCCGCTCCGGTCGACGTACCATGGCGCCGGATTCTGCAACGCCGCAGGCCGAGACCGAGGAGAGACCCGTGAGCGACCTTCGCACGCTGCGCAACTACATCAACGGTGAGTTCGTCGATGCGGCCGACGGCCGCACCCTCGACATCGTCGACCCCACCACCGGCGAGGTCTACGCGACGTCCCCGCTGTCCGGCGCCTCCGACGTGGACGCCGCCATGGACGCCGCCTCGGCCGCCTTCCCGGCCTGGCGGGACGCCACCCCGAGCACCCGGCAGAAGGTGCTGCTCAAGATCGCCGACGCGGTCGAGGCCCGCGCCGACGAGCTGGTGGACGCCGAGTGTCGCAACACCGGCAAGCCGCGGGCGCTGACCCTCTCCGAGGAGATCGGCCCGATGGTCGACCAGATCCGGTTCTTCGCCGGTGCCGCCCGCCTGCTGGAGGGCAAGGCCGCCGGTGAGTACATGGACGGCATGACCTCGATCGTCCGCCGCGAGCCGGTCGGCGTCTGCGCCCAGGTCGCGCCGTGGAACTACCCGATGATGATGGCGGTCTGGAAGTTCGCCCCGGCCATCGCCGCCGGCAACACCGTGGTGCTCAAGCCGTCCGACACCACCCCCGCCTCCACCGTCCTGCTGGCCGAGATCATCGGCGGCGTGCTCGCCGAGCTGGAGCTGCCGGCCGGCGTCTTCAACGTCATCTGCGGCGACCGCGAGACCGGCCGCCTGATGGTCGAGCACAGGATCCCGGCGATGGCCTCCATCACCGGCTCGGTGCGCGCCGGCATCCAGGTCGCCGAGTCCGCCTCCAAGGACGTCAAGCGCGTCCACCTGGAGCTGGGCGGCAAGGCCCCGGTCGTGGTCTTCGAGGACGCCGACATCGCCGAGGCCGTCGAGGGCATCTCGGTGGCGGGCTTCTTCAACGCCGGCCAGGACTGCACCGCCGCCACCCGCGTGCTGGTCCACGAGTCGATCCACGACGCCTTCGTCGAGGCGCTGGCCAAGGCCGCGGCCGAGACCAGGACCGGTGGCGTGGACGACGAGGACGTGCTGTACGGCCCGCTGAACAACGCCAACCAGCTGAAGCAGGTCTCCGGCTTCATCGAGCGCCTGCCGGAGCACGCCAAGGTCGAGGCCGGTGGCCACCGGGTCGGCGACAAGGGCTTCTTCTACGCCCCGACCGTCGTCTCGGGCCTGCAGCAGGACGACGAGATCATCCAGAACGAGGTCTTCGGCCCGGTTATCACCGTGCAGAAGTTCTCCGACGAGGAGCAGGCCGTCGGCTACGCCAACGGCGTCGAGTTCGCGCTCGCCTCCTCGGTGTGGACCAAGGACCACGCCCGTGCCATGCGGATGTCGCGCCGCCTGGACTTCGGCTGCGTCTGGATCAACACCCACATCCCGCTGGTCGCCGAGATGCCGCACGGTGGCTTCAAGAAGTCCGGCTACGGCAAGGACCTCTCCTCCTACGGCTTCGAGGACTACACGCGCGTCAAGCACGTCATGACCGCGATCTGATGAGCTGTTGATCATGTGATCGGCATTGGGCCCGGGTCAGGTCGACCCGGGCCCTCCGCTTTGCACCCTGTCGGCGGCCGCCGCGACCGGCTGACAGGATGGACCTCCACTTCGGCCCGGGGAGTCCCTAGCCTTGCCGCATGAGCATCCCCACCGCTGACTCAGCCGCCGGCCAGGCCGTCAAGGCCGCCGACCGCGCGCACGTCTTCCACTCGTGGTCCGCCCAGGCGCTGATCGACCCCCTCGCGGTGGCCGGCGCCGAGGGCTCGTACTTCTGGGACTACGACGGCAACCGCTACCTCGACTTCTCCTCCCAGCTGGTCAACACCAACATCGGTCACCAGCACCCGAAGGTGGTCGCGGCGATCCAGGAGCAGGCGGCGAAGCTCTGCACCATCGCCCCCGGCTTCGCGGTCGAGTCCCGCAGCGAGGCCGCCCGGCTGATCGCCGAGCGCACCCCGGGCGACCTCGACAAGATCTTCTTCACCAACGGCGGCGCCGAGGCCAACGAGAACGCCATCCGGCTGGCCCGGCTGCACACCGGCCGGCAGAAGGTGCTCTCCACCTACCGCTCGTACCACGGCGCCACCGCCAACGCGATCGCCCTGACCGGTGACCCGCGCCGCTGGGCCAACGAGACCGGCGTCTCCGGCGTCGTGCACTTCTGGGGCCCGTACGCCTACCGCTCCAACTTCCACGCCGAGAACGAGGCGCAGGAGTGCGAGCGCGCGCTGGCCCACCTGGAGCAGGTCATCGCCTTCGAGGGCCCCGGCACCGTCGCCGCGGTCATCCTGGAGACCGTGGTCGGCACCGCCGGCGTCCTCGTCCCGCCGCCCGGCTACCTGGCCGGCGTCCGGGAGATCTGCGACCGCCACGGCATCGTCCTCATCCTGGACGAGGTGATGGCCGGCTTCGGCCGCACCGGCGAGTGGTTCGCCGCCGACCACTGGGGCGTCACCCCCGACCTGCTCACCTTCGCCAAGGGCGTCAACTCGGGCTACGTCCCCCTCGGCGGCGTGGCGATCAGCGCGGAGATCGCCGCCACCTTCGCGGAGCGGGCGTTCCCCGGCGGCCTCACCTACTCGGGCCACCCGCTGGCCTGTGCCTCCGCGGTGGCGACCATCACCACGATGGCCGAGGAGGGCATCGTCGAGAACGCCAGGCACATCGGCGAGACCGTGCTCGGCCCCGGTCTGCGCGAACTGGCCGAGCGCCACCCGTCCGTCGGCGAGGTGCGCGGGCTCGGCGTCTTCTGGGCGCTCGACCTGGTCCGCGACCGCGCTACCCGGGAGCCGCTGGTGCCGTACAACGCGGCCGGCGCCGCCAACGCGCCGATGGCCGAGCTGGCCGCCGCCTGCAAGCAGCGCGGACTGTGGCCGTTCGTCAACATGAACCGCTTCCACGTCGTCCCGCCGTGCACCGTCACCGAGGAGGAGGCGAAGACCGGCCTCGCCGTCCTCGACGAGGTGCTGTCGCTGACCGACGCGCACACCGTCTGACACCCCGACAGGACGGCCCCGGGCGCCTCCCCCGTGCGCCCGGGGCCGTGCCACGCCCCGGAGGCCCCCACCATGCCCAGCACCACCACGCCCCGCCGCCCGAGCGGGTTCCGCCGTCCGACCCGCCGCCGGGTGCTCGGCGCCACCGCCGGACTGTTCGGGACCGCCGCCCTGACCGGCTGCGGCATCCCCTCCGCGTACGTGGACGAGGACCGCCGCTCCGCCCCCGACCGCTCGGAGGGCGACCAGCGGCTGGGCTTCTCCAACTGGACCCAGTACATCGACGTCGACGACGACGGCGGGCGCCCCACCCTGGACGGCTTCACCGAGCGGACCGGGATCAGGGTCACCTACACCGAGGACATCAACGACAACGACGAGTTCTTCGGCAAGATGGGGCCGGTGCTGACCCAGGGCGCGGACCCCGGGCGGGACCTGATGGTGGTCAGCGACTGGATGGTCGGCCGCTACATCGGGCTCGGCTGGGTGCAGGCCCTGGACCGGGCCAACCTGCCCCACGTCACCGCGCAGCTGGACCCGCAGCTGGCCGACCCGGCGGTCGACCCCGGGCGCCGGCACAGCGTGCCCTGGCAGTCCGGCATCACCGGCATCGCCTACAACCGCAAGGAGCTCGGCCGCGAGCTGAGGTCCGTCGCCGACCTCTGGGCGCCCGACCTCAAGGGCCGGGTCACCCTGTTCGCCGGCCTGGACGAGGCGCTCGGCCTGCTGATGCTCTCCCAGGGCGCCGACGTCACGGCCTTCACCGAGGACGACGCGTACCGGGCGATGGACCTGGTGCAGCGGATGGTCGACGGCCGGCACGTGCGCCGCTTCACCGGCAACGACTACACCAGCGACCTGGCCTCCGGCGCCGCGCTGGCCTGCCAGGCGTACTCCGGCGACGCCGTGCAGCTCACGGCCGAGAACCCGGACCTCGCCTTCGTGGTGCCCGAGGAGGGCGGCGAACTCTGGGCCGAGAGCCTGCTGATCCCCAACCGGGCCGGGCACAAGCGCAACGCCGAACTGCTGATCGACCACTACTACCGGCCCGAGGTGGCCGCCGAACTGGCCGCCGCCGTGCAGTACATCTGCCCGGTGCCGGCCGCCCGCGAGGTGCTGGCGGCCAGCGGGGACCGGGAGAAGGCGGAGCTGGCGGAGCACCCGCTGGTCTTCCCGACCGAGGACATGCGGGCCCGGCTGCACACCATGCGCGACGTCACCTCCGCCGAGCGGCCCGGCCTGCACAAGGTGTGGACCCGCATCACCGGCGCCTGAGGTCCGCTAGCGGCGCACCGCGTCCAGCGCCAGCAGGGCCACGTGCAGGGAGAGGCAGGACTCGACCTGGTCGAGGTCGACCCCGAGGATCCGCTCGACCTTGTGCAGCCGGTCGTAGAAGGACGGCCGGGACAGGTGCGCGGCGTCCGCGGCGGCGGACTTGTTGCGGCCCTGCTCCAGGTAGATCCGCAGCATCCGCACCAGCTGGCCGTTGTGCTCGGCGTCGAAGGCGAGCAGCGGGCCCAGCTCCCGCTCGACGTAGGTCTGCAGCCGGGCGTCGTCGCGCAGCAGGTGCAGCAGGCCGCGCAGCCGCACGTCGGGCAGCCGGTAGTAGGACGCCGTCCGCCCGCCGGGCCCGTCGTGCAGCGCGGCGTCGGCGACCTGGGTGGCCTCCAGCAGGGTGCGCCGGGCGTCGCGCACCGAGCCGACCGAGGAGCCGGCCGCGACCACCGGGGCCGGCACCGGCTGGTCCCGGGCCGCCTCGGCGGCCAGCCGGCGCAGCGCCGCGGCGAAGGCGTCCAGCGCGGCGTGCTCGTCCTGCTGGGGGCCGAGCGCGATCAGCACCCCGACGCCCTCGTCGTCCAGCGCGCCGACCAGTGCCGAGAGCCGGCAGGCGCGGACGGCGCCGGCCGCCAGCTCGGTGAAGTCGCGCAGCCGGGCCTGCGCCTCCAGCGCGGCGTGGATCGGGCCGCGCCGCTGACGCAGCACCGCGCCGACCAGCCGCCGGCCCTCCAGCGGGACGCCGAGCGCCTGGGCGCGCAGCGCCACCTCGGAGACGGTCAGCGCATGGGTGAGGATGCCGGAGAGCAGGGTGCGGTGGCTCTGGCGCTCCAGGCTCTCCCGGTCGCGGACCACCAGCCGGTTGAGCGCCAGCGCGGAGGCACCGCGCTCCAGCAGCATGGTGAACGGGTGCGGGCCGCCCTCCGGCAGCGGCCCCGGCTCCTGCACCAGCACCAGCCGTCCCCAGTCCTGGCCGCGGGCGCCGACCGTGGTGACCAGCCAGCCGCTGCGCGGGTCGTGGCCGGTGCGCCCGGCCGGGCGGACCCCGCGCGAGCGGCGCTCCCAGTCCTCCAGCAGCTCGGCCTCGGGCCGTCCGGCGGGGTCGTGGGTGAGCACCTGGTGGGCGAGGTTCTCCAGGACCACCGGGGCGCCCGCGATCCGGGCCACCTGGCGGACCACCTCGGCCGGCTCGGCGCCCTCCACGACCAGTTCGTTGAAGACCTGGTGGATCGCCTCGGAGGTGCGCAGCTGTTCCAGCTGGGCGTTGACGACCAGGGCGTGCACGGCCTCGGTGACGGCGACGAAGCGCAGCTCGCGGCGGAGCACGACCAGCGGCAGCCCGCGCTGCTCGGCGGCGTGCACCAGGGCGCGCGGCAGGGTGTCGAAGTAGCGCCGGCCGAACTCGATGACCAGCCCGGCCACCCCGATGTCGGCGAGCTCGCGCACGTACCGGGCCAGTCCCTCGCGGTCCTCGGGCAGGGCGATGCCGGTGCTCAGCACCAGCTCACCGCCCTGCAGCACGCCCGCCACGTCGGGCAGCTCGCTGACGTGCACCCAGCGGACCGGACGTTCCAGGTGATCGGCGCCGGCCACCACCTGGGGCAGGCCGCGGCGCATCACCTCAAGGTCGAGCACACGGGCGACGGTGGGGAGCATCGCGGCCTCCAGGGTTCAGAGTGTCAGGCAATCATCCCTCGCGGCGACGAACTGTCGCCCTCCCCGAAGCCTTGCACCCTGTAAGGCGCTTCGCGCCGAGGTTGTCGCAGTGACCCTTGTCACGCCCCCGCGGCAGCGGGCATGGTCAGCGGGTCGGCACTGCCGGGACCTGGACATCACCGGTGGTCAGCCGGTTCGATGCCCGCACCGGACCCCGCACCCCGCGGCCCCCGCGGACGACCCCGAGCGGTCGGACGGTGCCGGTGCGGTTCCCGGCCCGCCGGCCGGTGCGGCACGGCGGGACCGGCGCGGCCGTCCGTGCCGCACACGAACCACCGGGACTTGGAGGAAGCAATGGACCTGACCGACTTCGGCGCCGGCGCGCAGTACATCGCGGGCCGGTGCAGCCGGGGGAGCGGCGATCCCTTCCAGGTCGTCAACCCGGCCGACGGCAGCGTCGTCGAAGAGATCACCCTGGCCTCCACCGGGCAGGTCGACGAAGCCGTGGCCGCCGCCCGGGCCGCACTGCCGGAGTGGTCCGGCGCCACCCCCGGCGCCCGCTCCGAGGCGCTGACCCGGCTGGCCGCGGTCCTCACCGACGCGGCCGCCGACCTCGCCCGGGTCGAGACCGCGCAGACCGGCAAGCCGATCAAGCTCTCCACCGAGTTCGACGTCCCCGGCACCATCGACAACACCGCCTTCTTCGCCGGGGCCGCCCGCCACCTGGAGGGCAAGGCGGCCGGCGAGTACTCCGGCGACCACACCTCCTACGTGCGGCGCGAGGCGATCGGCGTGATCGGCTCGGTCTCGCCGTGGAACTACCCGCTGCAGATGGCCGCCTGGAAGGTCCTGCCGGCGATCGCGGCCGGCAACACCGTCGTCCTCAAGCCGGCCGAGCTGACCCCGCTGACCTCGCTGATGTTCGCCCGGGCCTGCACCCTGGCCGGCATCCCGGACGGCGTGGTCAACGTCGTCACCGGCGCGGGCCGGGACGCGGGGGAGCACCTGGTCGCCCACCCGGACGTCGCGATGGTCTCCTTCACCGGCTCCACCGCGGTCGGCAAGCGGGTCGCCGAACTCGCCACCGCGACCGTCAAGCGCACCCACCTGGAACTCGGCGGCAAGGCCCCGTTCGTGGTCTTCGACGACGCCGACCTGGACGCCGCCGTGCACGGCGCGGTCGCCGCCTCGCTGATCAACGGCGGCCAGGACTGCACCGCGGCCACCCGCGCCTACGTCCAGCGGCCGCTCTACGACGCCTTCGTGGCCGGCGTCGCCGAGCTGTACGGCGCGATCCGGCTGGGCGACCCGCTCGACCCGCGCACCGACCTCGGCCCGCTGGTCTCCTTCGCCCACCGCGACCGGGTGGCCGGCTTCGTCGAGCGCGCCCGCGGCTACGCGACCGTGGTCACCGGCGGCGGCGCCCCCGGCCGGGGCCACGACGGCACCGACCTCACCCGCGGCGCCTACTACCGCCCCACCCTGATCACCGGCGCCGCCCAGGACAGCGAGGTCGTCCAGGGCGAGATCTTCGGCCCCGTCCTGGTCGTGCTCCCCTTCGACGGCGACGACGAGGGCCTGCGGCTGGCCAACGACACCCCCTACGGCCTCGCCGCCTCGGCCTGGACCGGCAACGTGCACCGCTCGCTGCGCGCCACCCGCGAGATCGCGGCGGGCTGCGTCTGGGTCAACGACCACATCCCGATCATCAGCGAGATGCCGCACGGCGGCTACAAGTCCTCCGGCTACGGCAAGGACATGTCGCAGTACTCGCTGGACGAGTACACCCAGGTCAAGCACGTCATGTTCGACACCACCGCGGTCGCCCGCAAGGACTGGCACCGCACCGTCTTCGGAGACAGATAACGGACCCGGGTGGTCCCCCACACCCCCCTTCGCCCCCCAGGAGGCCCGTCCCATGGCGTTCAACGAGCTCACCGACGGACTGTCGGAACCGGTCCGCAAGGCCTGGGAACGCAGTCTGACCAGTGGCCGGGCCGCCCTCAGCCGGCGCACCGTGCTGCGCGCCGCCGCCCTCACCGCCGGTGCGGGCCCGCTGGCCGCCTGCGGCATCCCGGCGGCCAGGACCGTCAACGGGACCGGTGACTCCACCGCGAACGCCGCCCCGGACCTCTCGGAGGGCGAGCGGGAGGTGAACTTCTCCAACTGGCCGCTCTACATCGACACCGACGAGAACGACAAGGAGAAGCACGGCACCCTGGAGGCCTTCACGGCCGCCACCGGGATCAAGGTCAGGTACACCGAGGACGTCAACGACAACGTCGAGTTCTTCGGCAAGGTCAAGCCGCAGCTCGCGGCCGGCCAGGACACCGGCCGCGACCTGATGGTGCTCACCGACTGGATGGCCGCCCGGATGATCCGCCTCGGCTGGGCGCAGAAGCTCAATCCGGCCAACGTCACCACCGCCATCACCAACGTCGACTCCCGCTTCCGCGCCCCGGACTGGGACCCGGGCCGGCTCTACAGCTACCCGTGGGCCGGCATCCAGGTGGTCGTCGCCTACAACAAGAAGGCCACCAAGGGGAAGGAGGTCACCAGCGTCGCCCAGCTGCTGGAGGACCCCGACCTCAAGGGACGGGTGACCTTCCTCTCCGAGATGCGCGACAGCATCGGCATCACCCTGCTGGACATGGGCAAGGACCCGGCGAAGTTCACCGCCGACGACTACGCGGCCGCCGTCGCCCGGCTGCAGAAGGCCGTCGACAACAAGCAGATCCGCCGCTTCACCGGCAACGACTACGGCCAGGAACTCTCCTCCGGCGACATCGCCGCCTGCGTCGCCTGGGGCGGCGACCTGATCCAGCTGCGCGCCGACAACCCCGACATCGAGTTCGCCATTCCCGAGAAGGGCTTCGTGAGCAGCACCGACAACCTGCTCGTTCCGGCCAGGGCCCAGCACAAGACGAACGCCGAGAAGCTGATCGACTTCTACTACCAGCCGAAGATCGCAGCGCAGCTGACCGCAGGCATCGGCTTCGTGTCCGCCGTCGCCGGCATGCCGGAGGAACTGGCCGCCATCGCCCCCGACAGCGCGGCCAACCCGCTGGTCGTCCCCACCCCCGGGATGGCGGCCAAGGCGCACGTCTTCCGGACCCTCACCGAGACCGAGGAGAGCGACTTCGAGGAGAAGTTCTCCAAGCTCATCGGCGCCTGACCCCCCACCGACGGCCGAGAAACCCAGAGAGACACCACCCATGACAGAGCAGCAGAGCTCCGCGGCCGCCGGCGGCGACGTCCGCCTCACCGGCATCGGCAAGACCTACGGCTCCTTCACCGCCGTGCACCCACTGGACCTGACCGTTCCCCAGGGCTCCTTCTTCGCCCTGCTCGGCGCCTCCGGCTGCGGCAAGACCACCACCCTGCGGATGATCGCCGGCCTGGAGGAGCCCAGCACCGGAACCGTCCTGATCGGCGACCAGGACGTCACCAAGCTCCCGCCCTACAAGCGGCCGGTGAACACCGTCTTCCAGAGCTACGCGCTCTTCCCCCACCTCGACATCTTCGAGAACGTCGCCTTCGGACTGCGCCGCCGCGGCCGGAAGGACGTCAAGCGGCAGGTCGACGACATGCTCGAACTGGTCGAGCTCGGCCAGTACGCCCGCCGCAAGCCGCACCAGCTCTCCGGCGGCCAGCAGCAGCGCGTCGCCGTCGCCCGCGCGCTCATCAACCACCCCCAGGTACTGCTCCTCGACGAGCCGCTCGGCGCCCTCGACCTCAAGCTCCGCCGGCAGATGCAGCTGGAGCTCAAGCGGATCCAGACCGAGGTCGGCATCACCTTCGTGCACGTCACCCACGACCAGGAGGAGGCCATGACCATGGCCGACACCATCGCGGTGATGAACGGCGGCCGGGTCGAACAGCTCGGCGCCCCCGCCGAGCTCTACGAGAACCCCGCCACCACCTTCGTGGCGAACTTCCTCGGCCAGTCCAACCTGCTGGCCGCCGAGGTCACCGGCGGCGCCGGCGAGGACCTGCTGCTCACCGCCGCCGGCACCCGGCTCACCGTCCCCAGGGCCCGCTGCGCCACCGGCGCCACCCGGGTCCACCTCGGCGTGCGGCCCGAGAAGATCACCATCGAGCACGGCTCCGCCGAGGTCGCCGACGGCCGCAACCGGCTCGCCGGCACCGTCGTCGACTCCAGCTTCATCGGCGTCTCCACCCAGTACCTGGTGCGCACCGACGGCGGCCAGGAGGTCACCGTCTTCGAGCAGAACATGGAGCGCGACGCCCGGATCGTCCCCGGCGCCCCCGTCGTCCTGCACTGGAACCCGGCCCACTCCTTCGCCCTGGACGCCGCCCAGGCGATCGACGCGGGCACCGGGGAGGCCGCGGCATGACCACCACCACCCCGGCGGCGCCACCCCAGGTCGTCCCCCTCCCCGGACCGGCCCCCAGGGCCCGGCGCCGGCTCACCCCGTACTGGCTGCTGCTGCCCGGCATCGCCTGGCTGGTCGTCTTCTTCGCGGTGCCGATGGTCTACCAGGCCTCCACCTCGCTGCAGACCGGCTCGCTGGAGGACGGCTTCCGCGTCACCTGGCACCTCGCCACCTACTGGGACGCCCTGGTCGAGTACAAGTGGCACTTCGTCCGCTCGTTCGGCTACGCCGCCACCGCCACCGTGCTCTGCCTCGCCATCGGCTACCCGCTCGCCTACACCATCGCGTTCAAGGTGAACCGGCGCTGGCGCAACGTCATGCTGATCCTGGTCATCGCGCCGTTCTTCACCAGCTTCCTGATCCGCACCCTCGCCTGGAAGACCATCCTCTCGGACGGCGGCCCGGTGGTCGGCGCGCTCGACGCCCTGCACGTCCTCGACGTCACCGCCGCCCTCGGCCTCACCGAGGGGGACCGGGTGCTCGCCACCCCGCTCGCGGTGGTCTGCGGCCTCACCTACAACTTCCTGCCGTTCATGATCCTGCCGCTGTACACCTCGCTGGAGCGGATCGACCCGCGCCTGCACGAGGCCTCCGGCGACCTCTACGCCCGCCCGTTCACCACCTTCCGCAAGGTGACCTTCCCGATCTCGCTGCCCGGCGTGGTCGCCGGCACCCTGCTCACCTTCATCCCCGCCTCCGGCGACTACATCAACGCCCAGCTGCTGGGATCGCCGAGCGAGCAGATGGTCGGCAACGGCATCCAGAAGCAGTTCCTGAACGTGCTCGACTACCCCACCGCGGCCGCGCTGAGCTTCATCCTGATGGCCCTGATCCTGGGCATCGTGACGGTCTACATGCGCAAGGCCGGGACGGAGGAACTGGTCTGATGTCCCGAGTGACCGCCTGGATCCGCCGCAACCTGGTGGTGCTGGCCGGCCTGCTGGCCCTCGCCTACCTGGTGCTCCCCAACCTCGTCGTGCTCGCCTTCTCGTTCAACAAGCCGGTCGGCAAGTTCAACTACGAGTGGAACGAGTTCTCCACCGACGCCTGGACCGACCCCTGCGGCGTGGCCGACATGTGCCAGTCGCTCTCGCTCAGCCTGCAGATCGCGGTCGCCGCCACCATCGGCGCCACCGTCCTCGGCACCATGGTCGCCTTCGCGCTGGCCCGCTACCGCTTCCGCGGCAAGGCCGCCACCAGTGCGATGATCTTCCTTCCGATGGCGATGCCCGAGGTCGTGATGGCCGCCTCGCTGGGCACCCTCTTCCTCAACATGCGCATCCCGTTCGGCTTCACCACCATCCTCATCGCGCACATCATGTTCTGCCTCAGCTTCGTGGTGACGGCGGTCAAGGCCCGCGTGATGAGCATGGACCCGAGGCTCGAACAGGCCGCCCAGGACCTCTACGCCACCCCCGCCCAGACCTTCCTGAGGGTCACCCTGCCGCTCGCCGCCCCCGGCATCGCGGCCGGCGCGCTGCTCAGCTTCGCGCTCTCCTTCGACGACTTCATCATCACCCAGTTCAACTCGGGCCCGACCACGGTCACCTTCCCGATGTTCGTCTGGGGCGCCTCGCAGCGCGGAATCCCGGTCCAGGTCAACGTCATCGGCACCGCGATGTTCCTCGCCGCCGTGGTGCTCACCGTCGCCGGCCAGTGGCTCGGGAACCGCCGCAAGGCCACCGCCTGACCCACCCGGCCGCCCGCCCGGCGTACCGTCGGGGGGCGGCCGACCACCATCACCGATGTGCAGAAAGTGGCTGATAATGCATGGACTCCGCCCGCGCGCTCAGTGACGCCAGGCCCACCCCCTTCTGGCTGGAGGACCCCGGCCGGCCGGCGCCCCTGCCCGCCCTGGCCGGCGACGCCGTCTGTGACCTGCTGGTCGTCGGCGGCGGCTACTCCGGCCTCTGGACCGCCCTCGTCGCCAAGGAGCGCGACCCCTCCCTGGACGTCGTCCTGGTCGAGGGCAAGGAGACGGGATGGGCCGCGTCCGGGCGCAACGGCGGATTCTGCGCGGCGAGCCTGACCCACGGCTTCGGCAACGGCCTGCAGCGCTGGCCCTCCGAACTCGGACAGCTGGAACGCCTCGGCGCCGCCAACCTGGACGCCATCGGGGCCACCCTGGAGCGCTACGGCATCGACGCCGAGTGGGAGCGCACCGGCGAGATCGACATCGCCACCCAGCCGCACCAGCTCGACGAACTGCACGAGGTCGCCGAGGCCGTCGGCCGGTACGGCCTCGACGTCACCGTGCTCGACCGCGACGAACTGCGCGCCCAGGTCGACTCGCCCACCTTCCTCGGCGGGATCTGGGACAAGGACGGCGTGGCCATGGTCCACCCCGCCAAGCTGGCCTGGGGCCTCAAGGAGGCCTGCCTGGCCCAGGGCGTGCGGATCTTCGAGCACACCCCGGCGACCGGGCTGCGCGAACACGGCGCCGGCATGGCCGTGCGCACCCCCTACGGCCGGGTCCTGGCCGGCAAGGTCGCGCTCGGCACCAACGCCTTCCCGTCCCTGCTCAAGCGGGTCCGCCCGTACATCGTCCCGGTCTACGACTACGCGCTGATGACCGAGCCGCTCACCGCCGAGCAGCTCGCGGCCATCGGCTGGCACGGCCGCCAGGGGCTCAGCGACAGCGCCAACAAGTTCCACTACTTCCGGCTCTCCGCCGACAACCGGATCCTCTGGGGCGGCTACGACGCCGTCTACCGCTTCGGCGGACACCTGCGGCACGAGTACGACCAGCGCCCGGAGACCTTCCGCACCCTCGCGCGGAACTTCTTCCACTGCTTCCCCCAGCTGGAGGGCCTGCGCTTCACCCACGCCTGGGGCGGCGCGATCGACACCTGCAGCCGGTTCTCCGCCTTCTTCGACACCGCCCACCGCGGCCGGGTCGCCTACGCCGCCGGCTTCACCGGCCTCGGCGTCGGCGCCACCCGGTTCGGCGCCGAGGTCATGCTCGACCTGCTCGCGGGCGAGCGCACCGAGCGCACCGAACTGGAGATGGTCCGCCGCAAGCCGCTGCCGTTCCCGCCAGAGCCGGTCCGCTGGGCCGGCATCGGGATCACCACCCGCTCACTGGAGCTCGCCGACCGCACCGGCGGCCGGCGCAACCTCTGGCTGCGCACCCTCGACCGGATGGGACTCGGCTTCGACAGCTGACTCCGGCGCCGCCCCGAGTACGCCGATCGTGCGAACCGTGTAAGAGAGACCCGCCGTCCCCCTCTCGTTGGTGACGGCGGGTCCCGGCATGTCCCGCCGACACCGAACGCACCGACGCGCAGAGCGGGGACACCACATGGAGATCACCGGACTCGACTGGCTCGCCCAGGCCGCACCCGACCCGGCGGCCTTCCGGGAGCAGTGGGAGCGCAGCGGCCTCGGCCTGGTGCTGCTCCCCGCCGGGCGGCACTGGGACGTCCTCTCCGTCCCCGGCCGGCTCGGCCGCCCGGCCGCCGACCTCATCGGCACCGCCTCCCGGGGGCCGGTGCTCGCCGACTTCGGCGACGAGCACATCGGCTTCCTGGTGCCCGCCGGCACCGCCGCCCGCTGGATCGGCACCGGCGTGCGCTGCGCGGGGGAGGGCACCTGGATCGTCGTCCCCCACCCCGACCGCCGCGGCCGGGGCGTGCGCTGGCTCGTCCCGCCCGACGGCACCGGACGGCTCAACGACCCGGTCCTCCTGGAACTCGCCCTGCACGAGGCGGCCGCCGGACTCGGCGACTGGTGAGCGCCCGGCCCGCACCGCTCCGCCGGGCGCGCGGCCGTCCGCGGCGCGCCAGACTGGAGGGGTGACCACCGCCCCGGACGCCGTCGGCCCCTCCCTCCACCCGGGCCCGGCCCAGCTGCGCCTCGTCGAACTGGCCCGGCCCGTGGGGGACCGGCACGGCCTCGCCCTCGCCGGCGGGCACGGCCTGCGCGCCCACGGCGTCCCCGCCTGCGACCAGGACGGACTCACCCTGGTGGCCGCCGGCGCCACCGACCTGCCGCAGGCCGCCGCCGACCTCGCGGCCGCCTACCGCGCGGCGGGCGCCGGTGTCGCCGAACGCCCCGGGACACCCCGGCTGGAGCAGCTCTCCGTCCGGCTCCTCCTCGGCGGTCGCGCGCACACCGTGGAGCTGCGCAAGGAACCGCTGGGCCACCACCCGGTCCGGGTCGGCCTCGACGGGCCGGACGGCACCCCGCTGACGGTGACCGTGGTCGCCCTGGAGGACGCCGCCGCCCTCACCACCGCCCTGCTCGTCGACCGCGCCCTGCCCCGGGACCTGATCGACGTGCACGCCCTGACGTCCTGCTACCGGGAGGGCGAACTGCTGGCCCTCGCCGCCGGGCTGGACGCCGACTTCCAGCCCGCCGCGCTCGCCGAGCGGCTGGAGACGCTGGCCGAGGCGGCCGACGGCCGGTTCCGGGCCCGCGGCCTGCCGGCGGAGGAGGTCGACGGGCTGAAGCGGTGGGCCCTCGCCTGGGCCCAGGACCTCCGGCTGGACCTGCTGGAGACCCAGGAGGCGGCCGACGGGCTGCACGACCCCTATCTGGAGGACCAGGAGGACGCGGCCGACGACCTGTAAGGCTGAATCCCCGATCCCCGTCAGCCTGTTCGTTGAGACCGCCCGGACCGCCCAGCAGACTGGACGGGTAGCGCGGTAGCCCCGTGACCCCGCCGCCCGTCCCGCACGGGTGGCGCCACACCAGGGACCGGTGGCGTCACGCCGCCCGGACTTCGGAGGCAGACGGACCTTGAGCAAGCACATCACCCACTGGATCGGCGGCCGGCCGGTCGCCACCGCCGGCGCCGCGCCCCGTCGCGGTGACATCTTCGACCCGGCCACCGGCCAGGTCACGGGCCAGGTCGACTTCGCCGAGGTCGCGGAGGTCGACCAGGCGGTCGCCGCCGCCGCCTCGGCCTTCGCCGAGTGGCGCACCGCCTCGGTCGCCAAGCGCGCGACGGTGCTCTTCTCCTTCCGCGAGCTGCTCAACGCCCGCAAGGACGAGCTGGCGTCGATCATCGTCTCCGAGCACGGCAAGGTGCACGCGGACGCGCTCGGCGAGATCGCCCGCGGCCTGGAGGTCGTCGAGTACGCCTGCGGCATCCCGCAGCTGCTCAAGGGCGGCTTCACGGAGCAGGCCTCGACCGGCGTGGACGTCTACTCGATCCGCCAGCCGCTCGGCCCGGTCGCGATCATCTCGCCGTTCAACTTCCCGGCCATGGTGCCGATGTGGTTCTTCCCGATCGCCATCGCGGCCGGCAACACCGTCGTCGTCAAGCCGTCGGAGAAGGACCCGTCCGCCGCCAACTTCCTCGCCGAGCTGTGGAAGGAGGCCGGGCTGCCCGACGGCGTCTTCAACGTCGTGCACGGCGACAAGGTCGCGGTGGACCGCCTGCTGGAGCACCCCGACGTCAAGTCGGTCAGCTTCGTCGGCTCCACTCCGATCGCCCGCTACGTCTACGAGACGGGCACCCGCTACGGCAAGCGCGTCCAGGCCCTCGGCGGCGCCAAGAACCACATGCTGGTCCTGCCCGACGCCGACCTCGACCTGAGCGCCGACGCCGCCGTCAACGCGGGCTTCGGCGCGGCCGGCGAGCGCTGCATGGCCGTCTCCGTGCTGGTCGCCGTCGACCCGATCGGCGACGAGCTGGTCGAGAAGATCAAGCAGCGGATGGCCACCCTCACCGTCGGGCCCGGCTGCAACGGCGAGTCCGAGATGGGCCCGCTGGTCACCGGCCAGCACCGGGACAAGGTCACCTCCTACGTGGAGTCCGGCCTCGCCGACGGCGCCGAGCTGGCCGTCGACGGCCGCAAGCACCCGGTCACCGCCGAGGACCGCAACGGCACGCCGACCGCGGACGGCTTCTGGCTCGGCCCCACGCTGTTCGACCACGTGAAGCCCGGCATGTCCGTCTACACGGACGAGATCTTCGGCCCGGTCCTCTCCGTGGTGCGGGTCTCCTCCTACGAGGAGGGCCTCGCCCTCATCAACGCCAACCCGTACGGCAACGGCACCGCCATCTTCACCAACGACGGCGGCGCCGCCCGGCGCTTCCAGTTCGAGGTGGAGGTCGGCATGGTCGGCATCAACGTGCCGATCCCGGTGCCGGTCGCCTACTACTCCTTCGGCGGCTGGAAGGCCTCGCTGTTCGGCGACGCCCACGCGTACGGCCAGGACGGCGTGCAGTTCTTCACCCGCGGCAAGGCGGTCACCCAGCGCTGGCTGGACCCGTCCCACGGCGGCATCAACCTCGGCTTCCCGACCAACAGCTGAGTCCGCAGCAACGCAGGCCGGTCCGCGGGTACGTGGGCCGGCCTGCGGCGTGCCCGGGAGTTCGCCCGGTGTTTGCCTTCGGGCGGGAACCGGCGTAGTGTTCCCTAGTCGCTCGACAGGGAGCACCGGACACGCATCGGCGCGGACGGTCCCGGAGCGGCCAATCCTCTGGAAATGCCAATGCCTCCCCGGCCTGGGGTTTATTTGGCGTGTGCATTTTTGGGGATTGCGGTCGGATTCGCTTTTCGGAGCGGGGATCGGCTAGAGTTTGAAACGTCGGACGGGGCGTCAAGCCGCAGAAGACACCAGCGAGTTGGATGAAGGAAGCGCCGGGAACGGCACGGAAAACATCTGATAAGCTGGAGACACGAAAGAACGAAGCGCCCGGAGGGCCGGTGTGAAAGCCGCCCGATGGAAGTGTCCGTTCCTTGAGAACTCAACAGCGTGCCAAAAGTCAACG
>NZ_JBIBVJ010000024.1:0-42455 GCF_043080305.1 Kitasatospora sp. NPDC015120
GGGGGGTTGGGGGGGGGGGGGGGGGGGGGGGGGGGGGGGGGGGCGCCCCCCCCCCCCCGGGGGGGCCCCCCCGCCCCTGCGCGGGTCACGTCAGGAGTAGACCGGGCCGGTGAACTTCTCGCCCGGGCCGGCGCCCGGCGCGTCCGGGACGAGCGAGGCCTCGCGGAAGGCCAGCTGCAGCGAGCGCAGGCCGTCGCGCAGCGGCGCGGCGTGGAAGTTGCTGATCTCCGGGGCGCCGGCGGTGACCAGCCCGGCCAGCGCGGTGATGAGCTTGCGGGCCTCGTCGAGGTCCTTGTCCTTCTCGCCGCCCTCGGCGAGGCCGCACTTCACGGCGGCGGCGCTCATCAGGTGCACCGCGACGGTGGTGATCACCTCGACGGCCGGGACCTCCGCGATGTCCCGGGTGAGGTCGTCGAAGCCGATCGCCTCGTCGTCCGCGGCGGGGGTCTGGGTGGGCTCGCTGCTCAAAGGGGGCTCGTTCCGTCGTGCCGGTGTCCGTACAGAGGGAGCGTACAAGCCGGGGCGCGCGGGGGCGGAATAGCGTTCGACCCCCCGGCGCTGTATGCTTCGAGACTGACCGGCCAGACGTCCTCACGGAGGTCCGGCCAGCAAGTGGAGGCTCCACCCAGGAGGCCCGAGAGGGCAACCGCGAAAGTCTCCCACCCGATCGGCCTCGCGGTCGACGGGTCCGGTCCGCGACGGGCGCCCAGTGCGCCGACGGTCGCCGCAGCGCCCCTCACCGGGTGCCGCCCCCGGTTGTGTGGAGCCCCGCTTGTACCGAGCGGGGCTTTTTTCGTGTCGCGGTGTGAACGGCCGAACGGAGCCGGGTACAGCGCAGCACGAATGAAGCCCCGCCCAGTGGTCGAGTCCACTACGTGCGACCGCCGTCCGACGGCCGCATCGCAGAAGGTGCAACCGAGGAGGCCCCATCAGCACCGAGCCCCGCATCAACGACCGGATTCGCGTCCCCGAGGTGCGACTCGTCGGTCCCAGCGGCGAGCAGGTCGGCATCGTGCCGCTTGCCAAGGCGCTGGAGCTCGCGCAGGAGTACGACCTCGACCTGGTCGAGGTCGCGGCGACCGCCCGGCCGCCGGTGTGCAAGCTCATGGACTACGGCAAGTTCAAGTACGAGTCGGCCATGAAGGCCCGTGAGGCGCGCAAGAACCAGGCGCACACGGTCATCAAGGAGATGAAGCTCCGGCCGAAGATCGACCCGCACGACTACGACACCAAAAAGGGTCACGTCGTCCGGTTCCTCAAGCAGGGCGACAAGGTCAAGATCACGATCATGTTCCGCGGTCGTGAGCAGTCCCGCCCCGAGCTGGGCTTCCGTCTGCTCCAGCGGCTCGCCGACGACGTCCAGGAGCTGGGCTTCGTCGAGTCCTCGCCGAAGCAGGACGGCCGTAACATGATCATGGTTCTCGGCCCGCACAAGAAGAAGACCGAGGCGATGGCCGAGGCCCGCGCCGCCGCGGACGCCCGCAAGGCCGAGCGCCAGGGCCGGACCGTCGGCTCCGATGCCGCCACTGCCGAGTCCGACGAGCCTGTCGAGGCCCAGGACGCCGCCGACGAGGCGGAGGCCCCCGAGGCCGCCGCTCCGGTCGAGCAGCCGGCCGAGGCCTCCCAGGGCGCCTGACCCCCGGGTCAGGAAGCCCGGGAGACCGGCCACCAGGGTGACGGGGCGTCCCGCCCGGTCACCGCAGATCCATCCTTCACGCCCGCGCGGCGCACACCGCGCGGGCGTGGACGGACCGACGAGGAGATACGGCGAAATGCCGAAGCAGAAGACGCACAGTGGCGCCAGCAAGCGCTTCAAGATCAGTGGCTCTGGCAAGGTGCTGCGCGAGCGCGCCGGCCGCCGCCACCTCCTGGAGCACAAGCCCTCGACGCTGACCCGCAAGCTGGCCGGGACGATCGAGCTGGCCCCCGCCGACGCCAAGAAGATCAAGAAGCTTCTCGGCAAGTGATCGCCCTCCCGCCCGGCGCGAGCCGCGTGCGGGGCAGCTGATCCTTCCCGACCCATTCGAATGACGGACCACGTGAAGCAGTCCGTGGTCCAACTCAAGGAGTAATCAAGTGGCACGCGTCAAGCGGGCAGTCAACGCCCACAAGAAGCGCCGGGTCATCCTGGAGCGCGCCAGCGGCTACCGCGGCCAGCGCTCGCGCCTGTACCGCAAGGCCAAGGAGCAGGTCACCCACTCGCTGGTCTACAACTTCAACGACCGCAAGAAGCGCAAGGGCGACTTCCGTCAGCTGTGGATCCAGCGCATCAACGCTGCGGCCCGTGCCAACGGCATCACCTACAACCGCTTCGTGCAGGGCCTGAAGGCCGCCAGCGTCGAGATCGACCGCAAGATGCTGGCCGACCTGGCCGTCAACGACCCGGGTGCGTTCGCCGCCCTGGTCGAGGTGGCCCAGAAGGCGCTGCCGGCCGACGTGAACGCCCCGAAGGCCGCCGCCGACGCCGCCTGATCTTCCGAGATCGGTCGGGCTCTGACCGGACCCGCAGGCTCGCCTGCGGGTCCGGTCCTGCTTTGACCCCGTCCTTCAGCGCCTCCAGAGAACGAGACCATGCCGAGCACCGACACCCCCCTGCTGACCTCCCTGCGCTCGCCGCGCGTCGTCGCCGCCCGCCGGCTGGCCAAGCGCAACCAGCGCACCAAGGAGCGCCGCTTCCTGGCCGAGGGCCCGCAGGCGGTCCGGGAGGCCGTCGCCTTCGGCAGGCTGCCGGGCACCGGCGAGCACGCCGTGGTCGAGGTCTACGCGACGCCGGAGGCCGCCGAACGACACGCCGGCATCGTCCGGGCGGCCCTGGACGAGGGGCTGCCGGTGCTGACCGCCACCGACGAGGTCATCGCCGGGATCTGCGACACCGTGACCCCGCAGGGCATCGTCGCGCTCTGCCGCTTCATCGACACGCCCTTCGCCGACGTCCTCGCGGCCCGCCCCCGGCTGGTCGCCGTGCTCGCCCACGTGCGCGACCCCGGCAACGCCGGCACCGTGCTGCGCACCGCCGACGCGGCCGGCGCGGACGCCGTGGTGCTCACCGACGCCTCCGTGGACCTCTACAACCCGAAGGCCGTGCGGGCCTCGGTCGGCAGCCTGTTCCACCTCCCGGTCGCCGTGGGCGTGCCTGTCGAGGAGGCGATCGGCCGGCTGCGCGAGGCCGGGGTGCGGGTGCTCGCCGCCGACGGCGCGGGGGAGCGGGACCTCGACCGGGAACTCGACGAGGGCACCCTCGGCGCACCGGGCGCATGGGTGTTCGGCAACGAGGCGTGGGGGCTCCCGGAGGAGACCCGCGCACTGACCGACGAGGTCGTGCGCGTGCCGATCCACGGACACGCCGAGAGCCTCAACCTGGCCACCGCCGCCGCCGTGTGCCTCTACGCCTCGGCCCGCGCCCAGCGCTCGCCCGGCGGGTGCCGCGCCGTGGGGTGACCCGTGCGCTGACCCGTGCCGGCAACTCGCCGCGGGCCCTATTACGCGAGGCTGCGAGGCGCTAGGGTCTGCCTCGGTGGGGGGAAAGACACGGTGGGTAATCGGGGAGGACACCCATGGTCGGCAGCGGGCCAGAGCTCGACCCGGACGACCTGCCGGACGGCCTGGTGGTGGCCGACGCCCTGGGCCTGGTGGTCCGCTTCAACCGGGCCGCCGCCCGGCTGACCGGCGTCGCCCCGGAGGACGCGCTCGGCAGCGCCCTGGAGGACGTCCTGCCGCTGGAGGACCTCGACGGCCGCCGCTGGTGGCAGCTGACCGACCCGTACGGCGGCCTGGCGGTGCGCACCGGCCAGCCGGAGCGCAACCTGCTGCTGCCCGGCGGGCGCGAGGTGCTGGTCTCCGCCCGCTACGTCCGCGCGCGCCCCGGGGGCCCGCTGGAGCGGCTGGTGATCGCCCTGCGGGGCACCGAGGCGCGCCGGCGCACCGAACGCAGCCACGCCGAGCTGATCGCCACCGTCGCGCACGAGCTGCGCTCGCCGCTCACCAGCGTCAAGGGGTTCACCGCGACCCTGCTCGCCAAGTGGGAGCGGTTCACCGACGGGCAGAAGCGCCTGATGCTGGAGACCGTGGACGCCGACGCCGACCGGGTCACCCGGCTGATCGCCGAGCTGCTGGACATCTCCCGGATCGACGCCGGCCGGCTGGAGCTGCGCAAGCAGGTCGTCGACCTGGCCGCCGCCGTGCGCCGGCACGTCGAGCGCAAGGTGGCCACCGGCCTCGCCGAGGAGCGCTTCGACATCCGGGTCAGCGAGCCGCTCACCGTGCTGTGGGCCGACCCGGACAAGGTCGACCAGGTGCTCGCCAACCTGCTGGAAAATGCCGTGCGGCACGGCGAGGGAACTGTCACCATCGAGGTGGCACCGGCCAAGGAGGTCGTCGAGGCCCCCGTCTGGGAGCGCCCCGGCACCCCGCCCCGCATCGTGGAAGGCACAGCGGTCACCGTGAGCGACGAAGGCAGCGGCATCCCGGAGGAAGCGGTGCCGCGCGTCTTCACCCGCTTCTGGCGCGGCTCCAAGCGCGGCGGCACCGGGCTCGGCCTCTACATCGTCAAGGGCATCGTGGAGGCCCACGGCGGCTCGATCCGGGTCGACCGCGCACCCGGCGGCGGCGCCCGGTTCCGATTCATCCTGCCCGCCGGGATCCCCGACTTCATGCTCTGAACGAGCACGGACGACGAGCACCGCCCGTCGTGGCCGGCCCCCCGGACGGGCTTGACGGCCGCCGCGCTACGCGCTGCGACTACACTCGACCTTTGGCGTTGTGGAACGCCCCGCGCGGCCGCGCCGCGGACACCCCGCCTCCCCGGTTCGGAGAACGGCTGCCCGTGCCCCGGCCACGCCGGGCGTGACGCGAAGGCACGAGCCCCTTACCTGAGCACGGACGAGCAGGAGCACGGGAAAGATAGAGATGTCGGCACCCAACAAGTCGTACGACCCGGTCGAGGTCGAGGCCCTCAAGCCCGAGGTGGTGGAAGCGGCCCGGGACGAGGCCGTCGCCGCGTTCGCCGCCGCCACCAGCCTCGACGAGCTGAAGCAGGCCAAGGTCGCCCACACCGGCGACCGCTCCGCCCTGTCCCTCGCCAACCGCGAGATCGGCGCCCTGCCCCCGCACGCCAAGGCCGCCGCCGGCAAGCTGATCGGCCAGGCCCGGGGCGCCGTCAACCAGGCGCTCGCCAAGCGGCAGGCCGAACTGGAGGCCGAGCGGGACGCCCGCGTACTGGTCGAGGAGGCGGTGGACGTCACCCTGCCCTACGACCGCACCCCGCGCGGCGCCCGCCACCCGCTGACCACACTGGCCGAGCGCATCGAGGACACCTTCGTCGCGATGGGCTACCAGGTCGCCGAGGGCCCCGAGGTCGAGGCCGAGTGGCTCAACTTCGACGCCCTCAACCTGGGCCCGGACCACCCGGCCCGCTCCATGCAGGACACCTTCTTCGTCCAGGCCCCGGACGGCTCCGCCGACTCGGGCGTGGTGCTGCGCACCCAGACCTCCCCGGTCCAGGCCCGCACCCTGCTCGACCGCGAGCCGCCGGTCTACGTGGTCTGCCCCGGCCGGGTCTACCGCACCGACGAGCTGGACGCCACCCACACCCCGGTCTTCCGGCAGGTCGAGGGCCTGGCGGTGGACGAGGGCATCACCTTCGCCGACCTGAAGGGCACCATCGAGCAGCTGGTCTCGACCCTCATCGGCGACGGCCTGGAGCTGCGCTGGCGGCCCTCCTACTTCCCGTTCACCGAGCCGAGCGCCGAGATCGACCTGCAGTGCTTCGTGTGCCGCGGCGCGTCGGTCGGCAACCCGGACCGCCCCTGCCGCACCTGCGGCTCCGAGGGCTGGATCGAGCTCGGCGGCTGCGGCGTGGTCAACCCGCGGGTGCTCGTCGCCTGCGGCGTGGACCCCAACCGCTACAGCGGGTTCGCCTTCGGCCTGGGCCTGGAGCGGATCCTGATGAACCGTCACAACGTCGCCGACATGCGCGACATGGTCGAGGGTGACGTGCGCTTCACCCTCCCGTTCGGGATGGAGATCTGATGCGCGTCCCGCTTTCCTGGCTGCGCGAGTACGTCGACCTGCCGGCCGGCGAGACCGGCCGCGACGTGGCCGAGCGGCTGGTCCGCGCCGGCCTGGAGGTCGAGACCGTCGAGCAGCTCGGCGGCGACCTCAAGGGCCCGCTGGTGGTCGGCGAGGTGCTCTCCATCGAGGAGCTGACCGGCTTCAAGAAGCCGATCCGGCACTGCTTCGTCAACGTCGGCGACGCCAACGGCACCGGCGAGCCGCAGGAGATCGTCTGCGGCGCCAGCAACTTCGCGGTCGGCGACAAGGTCGTCGTGGTCCTGCCCGGCGCCGTGCTGCCCGGCCCGTTCCCGATCTCCGCCCGCAAGACCTACGGCCAGACCTCGGCCGGCATGATCTGCTCGGCCCGCGAGCTCGGCATGGGCGACGACCACGACGGCATCATCGTGCTCCCGCCCGAGTACGAGCCCGGCACTGACGCGATCGAGCTGCTCCAGCTCGTCGACGAGGTGCTCGACATCGCCGTCACCCCGGACCGCGGCTACTGCCTGTCCATGCGCGGCGTGGCCCGCGAGGCCGCCGCCGCCTACGGGCTGCCGCTGGCCGACCCGGCGCTGCTCGACGTGCCGCCGGCCAACTCCTTCGGCTACCTGGTCAAGGTCAACGACCCGGCCGGCTGCGACCGCTTCGTGGCCCGCACCGTCGTCGGCCTCGACCCGGCCGCCAAGTCCCCGATCTGGCTCCAGCGCCGGCTGCAGAAGGCGGGCATCCGCCCGATCTCGCTCGCCGTCGACATCACCAACTACGTGATGCTGGAGGTCGGCCAGCCGCTGCACGCCTACGACAAGCAGCGCGTCGACGGCCCGATCACGGTCCGCCGGGCCGAGGAGGGCGAGAGCCTCACCACCCTCGACGGCGTGAAGCGCAAGCTGTCCGCCGAGGACCTGCTGATCTGCGACAACAGCGGCCCGATCGGCCTGGCCGGCGTCATGGGCGGCGCCTCCACCGAGATCCTCGACCCGGCCGCCGGCCCGGGCACCACCGAGGTGATCATCGAGGCCGCGCACTTCGACCCGGTCGTCATCGCCCGCGGCGCCAAGCGGCACAAGCTGCCCTCGGAGGCGTCCAAGCGCTTCGAGCGTGGCGTCGACCCCGAGGCCGCCCGCGCCGCCGCGCAGCGCGCCGTCGACCTGCTGGTGCTGATCGCCGGCGGCACCGCCGAGGCCGGTGTCACCGACATCGCCGCCCCGCACCCGGTGCGCACCATCACCATCGCCGCCGACCTGCCCGACCGGGTCGCCGGCACCGAGTACGGCCGCGAGACCGTCACCCGGCGCCTGCAGGAGATCGGCTGCTCGGTCGCCGGCGCCGACGTCCTGGAGGTCACCCCGCCGACCTGGCGCCCCGACCTCACCGACCCGTACGACCTCGCCGAGGAGGTCATCCGGCTGGAGGGCTACGACAACGTCCCCGCCCGGATGCCCACCGTCCCGCCGGGCAGGGGCCTGACCGAGGCCCAGCGGATGCACCGCCGGGTCGGCGTCGCGCTGGCCGGGGCCGGCTACGTCGAGGTCAACAACTACCCGTTCGTCGGCGAGGCCTCCTTCGAGGCGCTCGGCCTGGAGCCGGAGGACCGGCGGCGGACCACCGTCACCCTGGTCAACCCGCTCAACGACGAGGAGCCGGGGCTGCGCACCACGCTGCTGCCCGGCCTGCTCGGGGCGCTGCGCCGCAACGTCGGCCGCGGCAACACCGATCTGGCGATCTTCGAGACGGGCACGGTGTTCCTGCCGAAGGACGAGCGCTCGGTCGCCCCGCGCCCGGCCGTCGACCGCCGGCCCAGTGACGAGGAGCTGGCCGCGCTGGACGCCGCGCTGCCGCACCAGCCGCGCCGGGTCGCCGTCGCGCTGGCCGGCGAGCGGCTGCCGTCCGGCTGGTGGGGCAAGGGCGCGCCGGCGGTCTGGGCCGACGCGGTCGAGGCCGCCCGTACGGTGGCCCGCGCCGCCGGGGTCGAGCTGACCGTGCGCCAGGGCCGGCTGATGCCGTGGCACCCGGGCCGCTGCGCCGAGCTGGTGGTCGCCGGTACCGACCGGGTGGTCGGCCACGCCGGTGAGCTGCACCCGCGCGTCGTCAAGGCGATGAACCTGCCCGAGCGCACCGGCGCGATGGAGCTGGACCTGGACCTGCTGGCCGCCGACGGCGCCGTGCGGGTCGACGGTCCGGCGGTGTCCGGCTTCCCGGTGGCCACCCAGGACGTCGCGCTGATCGTCGACGCCGGGGTGCCGGCCGCCGACGTGGAGGCCGCGCTGCGCGCCGGCGCCGGCGAGCTGCTGGAGGCGATCCGGCTGTTCGACGTCTTCACCGGCGAGCAGGTCGGCGAGGGCAGGAAGTCGCTGGCGTACGCGCTGCGGTTCCGCGCCGCGGACCGCACGCTGACCGCCGACGAGGCGAGCGCCGCCCGCGAGGCGGCCGTCGCCGAGGCCGTCGCCCGCACCGGCGCGGTGCTGCGCGGCGCCTGAGGCACCCGGGCGTCCGGACGCGCGTGACGCGTCCGGCGCGCCGACGGAAGGGCCCCGGCCGGATCCCCGGCCGGGGCCCTTCCGCGTGTCTTTGCGGGCAACCCCCTTGCGCCGGGCCCGACGTGAACGCTTCAATCAAGTTAGGAAACTTTCCTAACCCTCTCTCAGGAGTCCGGCCGCCCCCATGTCCGGACCAGGGAAACGGAGCGTCAGATGCGTCCCCAGCACCGCACCGCCCGCACCGCCCGCCTCGCCCTCGCCGCCCTGCTGGTCGCCGCCCCGGCCACCGTCGCGGCCGCCGGCACCGTCCACGCCGCCCCCGCCGCCGGCACCGTCCGGCTCGCCGCCGTGGGTCTGGACGACCCGCACAAGAAGGACATCGCCATGCAGCTGGTGTCCAGCGCCGAGAACTCCTCCCTCGACTGGAAGGCCCAGTACAAGTACATCGAGGACATCAACGACGGCCGCGGCTACACCGCCGGCATCATCGGCTTCTGCTCCGGCACCGGCGACATGCTCGACCTCGTCGAGCACTACACCGACCTGAAGCCGGGCAACGTCCTCGCCAAGTACCTGCCGGCGCTGCGCAAGGTCAACGGCACCGACTCGCACTCCGGCCTCGGCTCCGCCTTCGAGCGCGACTGGGCCACCGCCGCCAAGGACACCGTCTTCCAGCAGGCCCAGAACGAGGAGCGCGACCGGGTCTACTTCAACCCCTCGGTCACCCAGGCCAAGGCCGACGGCCTGCGCGCGCTCGGCCAGTTCGTCTACTACGACGCCATCGTCATGCACGGCCCCGGCACCAGCTCCGACAGCTTCGGCGGGATCCGCGCCGCCGCCCTGAAGAAGGCCAAGTCCCCCGCCCAGGGCGGCGACGAGGCGGCCTACCTGAAGGCCTTCCTGGACGCCCGCAAGGTCGTCATGAAGCAGGAGGAGGCCCACGCCGACACCAGCCGGGTCGACACCGAGCAGCTGGTCTTCCTCAACGCCAAGAACTTCGACCTCAACCCGCCGCTGAAGTGGAAGGTCTACGGCGACAGCTACGTCATCAACAGCTGACGCGGGGCCGGTGCGCCGGGGGCCCGGGAGCCGACTGCGGCTCCCGGGCCCCGACGCGTCCGCCCGGCGCCGGGCGCCGCAGGTCAGGCGGTGGCGGTGTAGTCGTAGAAGCCGCGGCCGGACTTGCGGCCCAGCAGGCCCGCGTCGACCATCCGCGACAGCAGCGGGGGAGCGGCGTAGAGCGGCTCCTTGTACTCGTCGTACATCGACTCGGCGATCGAGACGATGGTGTCCAGGCCGATCAGGTCGCACAGCCGCAGCGGGCCCATCGGGTGGGCGCAGCCGGCCTCCATGCCCTTGTCGATGTCGGAGGCGGTCGCCACCCCGGACTCGAACATCCGCACCGCCGAGAGCAGGTACGGCACCAGCAGCGCGTTCACCACGAAGCCGGCCCGGTCGCGGGCGCGGATCGGGGCCTTGTGCAGCACCTCGGTGGCGAAGGCCTCGACCCGGTCGGTGGTGGCGGCCGAGGTGGTCAGGGTCGGGATCACCTCGACCAGCTTCTGCACCGGCGCCGGGTTGAAGAAGTGCAGGCCGATCACCTGCTCCGGTCGGGAGGTGGCGGCGGCCAGCTTCACGATCGGGATCGACGAGGTGTTCGAGGCGAGGATCGCGTCCCGGCGCTCCACCACCCGGTCCAGCGTCTCGAAGATCTTCACCTTGACGTCCTCGCGCTCGGCGACCGCCTCGACCACCAGGTCGCGGTCGGCGAAGTCCGCCAGGTCGACGGTGAACGCCAGGCGGCCCAGCGCCTCGTCGCGCTGCTCCGGCGTCAGCTTGCCGCGCTTGACGGCGGTGTCCAGCGAGTTGGTCAGCCGGGCGCGCCCGAACTCCAGCGCCTCCCCGCTCGCCTCGGCGACCAGGACGTCCAGCCCGGCCCGGGCGAACACCTCCGCGATGCCCGACCCCATGAGTCCGCAGCCGATCACTCCGACGCGCGCGATGTCACTCACTCAGTTGCCCTTCGGTGGTGCTGGGGGTCACCCAGCGACAAGTGGCCCAGCTGCTGCTGTCCGGCGGTTCGGGAGCACCGGTATGTGCGGACCGGTGCACCGCCCCGACGACGTTACTACTCCCTACCGGCCAGTAGGTCATCCCCTCCCCGGCGGAGGCACCGCGCGGCGCCTTCCCCCGAACGGGTGGGCCCGCCCGCGTCGCGGGCGTTCACCCGCGCCCGCGCGGCCCGCCGGGGGACAGAATGCGGGGCCGGACCGCGGGTGGTCACGGACGGACGGAGGGAGCACGGCATGCCGACGGGATCGCTCACGGGGCAGGTCGCCCTGGTCACCGGCGCCGGCCGCGGCATCGGCCGGGAGCTCGCCATCGGCCTGGCCGCCGAGGGGATGGCGGTCGGCCTCGTCGGCCGCACCCAGGAGACGCTCACCGACACCCTCAAGGAGTGCGTGCGGCACGGCTCGCGCGGCGTCGCCGTCGCCGCCGACGTCACCCGCCCCGGCTCGGTCCGCGAGGCCGTCCGGGTCGTCGAACGCGACCTCGGCCCGGTCGACCTGCTGGTCAACAACGCCGGCCAGGTCGACCACGCCGAGGTCCCGCTCTGGGAGACCGACGTCAACCAGTGGTGGCAGGTCGTCGAGGTCAACCTGCGCGGCCCCTACAACCTGCTGCGCTGCGTCCTGCCCGGCATGGTCCGCCGCCGCCGCGGCCGCGTCGTCAACCTCAACTCCGGCTTCGCGCTGCGCCCCGACGGCCACTACACCGCGTACGCGACCTCCAAGGGCGCGCTGCTCCAGCTCTCCGACAACATCGCCGACTCCCTCGCCGAGCACCACGTGGTGATCCTCGACATCAGCCCCGGCGCCGTCGCCACCGACATGACCGCCGGCATGCCGATGTTCCGCGACACCACCACCTGGGGCTCCATCCCGTACATGGTCGCGGTCACCGTGGACGCCGCCCGCGGGCGCTTCGACGCGCTGCACGGGCGCTTCCTGCACGCCGGACGGGACAACCTGGAGGAACTCGTCCGCCACGCGGAGCGGATCCGCGAGACGGACGCCCGCACCCTGCGGCTGCGCCCGTACGGGCCCGACGACCCGATGGTCTGACCGCGTCCGGCCGCGTCCGGCCGCGCACGGGACGCGCGACGCTCACCGCGTACGCCATGCTCACAGCGCGCGCAGCGCCGCCAGCTCCGGTCCGGTCAGCGAGCCCGGCGCCCGGCCGGTGCGGGCGAACTCCCCGGCCAGCCGCTGCAGGGCCTCGTTGAGCGGCGCCGCCACCCCGTGCAGCCGGGCCAGCAGCACGATCTCGCCGTTCAGGTGGTCCGCCTCGATCGAGCCGGTGCCGCGGGCCAGGCTCTGCCAGGACGACGAACCGGCCCGCCCCTCGCCGGCCACCGGCTCCAGGCGCAGCGATGCGCGCACCGTGCGGGCCTGCTCGGCCGGGTCCCGGTGGGCGACGCCGGCGGCCGCCAGCACGGCGACGCCCTCCGCGGTCACCCGCTCCCGCAGCTCGCGCAGCACGGCGTCCCCGGTGCCCGAGGCCACCGCGTCCAGTGCGTTGCCGAGGTTGCCGAGCAGCTTGGTGTACTTCCAGCCCATCACCTCGGCCTCCACCGGGGCGCTGAAGCCCGACCCGGCGAGGTCGGCGGCGATCGCGGCGGCCCGCGGCCCTCCGGTGCCGGACGGGTAACCGCCCAGCCGCAGCACCCCGCTGACCGGTGTGCCGCCCGCGCTCACCCGGCCCGGCTCCAGATGGGTGGACGGCATCCACACGCACATCGCCAGCACCTCGCGGAACAGCCGCAGCGCGAGCCGCTCGTTCTCCACCCCGTTCTGCGCGCACACCACCGGCAGCCGCTCGGCGGCCGTCCCGCCCCCGGCCACCGGGCGCGGCGCCCACGCGGCCAGCGCGGCGGCGGTGTCCTGCGTCTTGACGGCGAGCACCAGCACGTCGTCCGCCCGCAGCGCCACCTCCTGCGGCCCGCCGGCCACCGGGACCCGCAGCGTCCGCACCCCTTCCGGCGTGCCGAACCGCAGGCCCCGTGCGCGCAGCGCCTCCAGGTGCGCGCCGCGCGCCACCAGGACCACCTCGTGCCCGCCCTCGTGCAGCCGGGCCCCGATCGTGCCGCCCACCGCACCCGCCCCGACGATGATGTAGCGCATCCCCGAAGCATGTCACGGGCCCCGCGCGGGCCGTCAGGCGAATAGGCGGCTCGCGGTCACCGGGCTGAGGCCGGCCTTGCCGAGGCCGTCGAGGATGCCGGGCAACGCGTCGACCGTGCAGCGGTGGCCCAGGTGCAGGGCGACCACCGAGCCGCCGCGCACCGAGCCGAGCACCCGGCGCTGCAGTTCGGCGGCGCTCGGGTCGGCGTAGTCGCGCGGGTCCACGTCGAACGAGAGCACGTGCTCGTACCCGACCGCCTTCGCCTGCTCGCGCACCATCGGCGTCGCGTACTGGGCGGCCGAGGGGCGGAACCAGCGGCCGATCGAGCCGGTGAGGCGCTGCAGCCGCTCCGCACACTGGGCGATCTCGGCGCGCGCCCGGTCCGGCGTCATGGTGGAGATGTTCTGGTGGTTCTGGGTGTGGTTGCCCAGCTCGTGGCCGCCGTCCAGGATCCGCCGGGCCATCTGCGGCTGCTGGTCGAGCCAGCTGACGACGACCATCACGGTGAGCCCCGCCCCGCGCTGCTCGGCGATCTCCAGCAGGGCGGTGGCGAGCGCGGGGTCGCCGCTGCCGTGGAAGGTCAGCGCGACGCCGCGGCCGGAGCGCGGCCCGTACGCGACCTCGACCGGGGTGCCCGGCGCCAGCGGCGGCAGCACCGGCGGGGTGGGCGGCGTGTCGGCGGCGGGCGTGGCGGCGGGCGGGGTGGAGGCGGCGGCCGGGCTCGCGACGGGCTCCGGCGAGGCCGGTCCCTCGCCGCCGGCCCAGGCCGGGTCCACGGTGCCCGACGGGTCCACCGGCCCCGGGCGCACGGCGAACGCCCCCGGATCGGCCCGGCGGCGGCCGGTGTCACCGCAGGCGGTGAGCAGGCCGCCGACGGCGGTGAGGGCGGCCAGGGTGACGGTGGTGCGCAGGACGGTGCGCCGGTCGGCAGTCATCGGCAGCCAGCATAGAGACGCCGCCACCGGGCGGCGACCGCCGGGCGTGGCGGTCCGGGCCGCCCCGCGGGCGGGTGTTGACGTGCACACACGCCATTGTTCGGATGCTGCGGAAACCTGAACTTCCGCTGTTTCCGCGGGGTTTCGTCGGTTACGATCACGGCGCACCGTGCGGTGGGGGCCGCTGCCGGCAGTCCGCCGGGCGCGGGGCAAGGGGAACAGGAACCGTTCGGCGGCGAACAGCTCCGGACGCAGCGGACACCAGGGGGCGGAAGATGAGCGAGGACAGCGCGGTGGTGTACGGCGGCACCGGCACCGACTGGGAATGGGCGCGCGCCGACGACTGGCAGCCGCCGACCGAGCTCGACACCGGGGTCCCGCACACGGCCCGGATGTACGACTACTACCTCGGCGGCAAGGACAACTTCGAGGCGGACCGCAAGGCCGCCGAGGCCGCCATCGCCGCTTATCCGGCGCTGCCGCTGCTGGCCCGCACCAACCGGGAATTCCTCGGACGCGCCGTGGAGTTCGCGGCCGGCCGGGGCATCCGGCAGTTCCTCGACATCGGCACCGGGATCCCCGCCGTCGGCTCCACCAGCGAGGTCGCCCGCCGGGTCGCCCCCGACGCCAGGGTCGTCTACGTCGACAACGACCCGATCGTGGCCACCCATGCGCGCGCCCTGCTCTCCGGGCACCCGGCCGGCCACACCTCGGTCATCGAGGCGGACCTGCGCGATCCGGAGTCGATCCTCGCCCACCCGGCCCTGAGCGACGCGGTGGACCTCGGCGAACCGGTCGCCCTGATGCTGGTCGCCGTCCTGCACTTCATCCGCGACGAGGACGGCGCCGAGCGGATCGTGCGCACCCTGCGCGACGCGCTCGCGCCCGGGAGCGCGCTGATCCTCTCGCACGGCAGCCCCGACTTCGCCTCCCGGGAGAGCGCCGCCGAGGGCACCCGCGTCTACCGCAGCGCCAGCGCGCCGCTGGTGCTGCGCCCGCGCGCGGCCGTCGAACCCTTCTTCGGGGACTTCGAGTTCGCCGGCCCCGGCCTGGTCCAGCTCCCGCTGTGGCGCCCCGACGCCGGTCACATCCGCACCGCCGACCTCCCCGAGGGCTGGCAGGACGTCTCCGCCTACGCGGGTGTCGCCTTCAAGCGCGGCTGACCGCGCACCCCGCCCCGGTCCACGAGGTCGCCGGGCCGCTCCTCCGCCGGTGCGAGGAGTCCGGGGCGGCGGCGGAGCGGGAGGCGGTGCTGTCCGGCGCCGCCACCCGCGACTCCGGCGAGGCCGTGCACCGGGAGGAGCCTCTCCGCACCCGCCCGCCGCACCGGCGGGCCGGGCGGGAGGGGAAAAACCGGGCGACGGGCGGGGGCGGGCGGTGTTAGCTTGCCGGGCATGCGTGCACTGAACGACCCCGAGATCCGCGCGTCCTTCGTCAACTGCTCCAAGGGCGAGGCGCGCCGGCTGAACCTGCCCCGGGGGCTGGCCGAACTCCCCTGGGAGAACCTGGACTTCCTCGGCTGGCGGGACCAGGGCGCACCCGACCGGGCCTACCTGGTCGCCGAGCACCGCGGTGAGCTGGTCGGCGTCACCCTGCGGGTGCCCTCGTTCCGGCGCAGCCTGACCAAGACCAATGTGTGCTCGCTGTGCGTCACCGCCCACGCGGGCTCCGGCGTCGCGCTGCTCACCGCCCGCCGGGCCGGTGCGGCGGGGCGGGAGGGCAACAGCGTCGGCAGCTACATCTGCGCCGACCTCGCCTGCTCGCTCTACGTGCGCGGGCTCAGGAAGTCCGCGTCGGTCACCCGGCCCAACGAGTCGCTCCCGGTGGAGGAGCAGATCGCCCGCACGGTGGCCAACCTGGACGCCTTCCTGACCCAGGTGCGCAGCGAGGCCCCGGTCGCCTGAGCGGTCCTCCCGCGGGCGGGCCCGGCGGCGCGGTGCGCCGCCGGGCCCGTTCTCCGTGCCGCGGTCAGGCCCAGATGGACAGGCGGGCCGTGAACGGAGCGAAGTCGAGGACGTCGCAGAAGTACGAGACCGCCGCGCCCCGGGCCACGTACGCCTGGCCGGCGGCGTGACACGCCGCGCCGCTCGGGTACATGCCGACGTACACGTAGCCGGTCGTCCTGGTGGTGGACGCCTGGGCGGCCGGGGCGGCCATCAGACCGCCCGCCGCGAGCAGTCCAGCCAGGGCCATGGTGGAAACCGCCTTGCGCAATGCCATGCCGGTGCCTTCCTCGGACGTGAGCGCCGGACTGCCCGCCCGGCGCTTCGCAGCGAGTGTTCTCCGACCTCCCGACCGGGGCAATGGTCGAGACCAATTCGGCAGGAACCTGCCGTGGCCTTGCGGGACGTGCCACCGGAGGGTTCACCGGCGGCGCAGTTCGTCCATCTCACGGCGGTCGCGCTTGGTCGGCCGCCCGGCGCCCCGGTCGCGCACGCCCGGGGCGGCGACGAGCTCGCGCGCCGGCCGTGGCGGGGTGTTGTCCACCAGGCACTCCGCCGCGACGCCCGCGCCGACCCGCTTGCGGATCAGCTTCGTCACCACCACGACCCGCTCCCAGCCCTCCAGGCGCACCCGGACCTCGTCGCCCGGCTTCAGCGCCTGGGCCGGCTTGGCCCGCTCGCCGTTGACCCGCACGTGCCCGGCCTTGCAGGCCGCCGCCGCGGCCGACCGCGTTTTGGCCAGCCGCACCGACCAGATCCAGCTGTCCACCCGGACGCTTCCCTCGTCTTCGACCATCCTCCGAGCTTAGAGCCTCCCTCAGCGCCGCCCGGGTGCCTCCTGCACGGCCCAGCCGTTGCCGTCCGGATCGCTGAAGAAGACGAACGAGTTCCACAGCTCGCCGCGCCCGTCCACCCGGTCGCCGTCCTCGAAGTGCTGCACCGGGCTCACCTCCACGCCGCGCGCCACCAGCTCCGCGTGCGCCCGGTCGATGTCCGGCACCACCAGCTGCAGCCCCTTCAGCGAGCCCGCCGGCGCGTCCGTCAGCCCCGTGCCCAGCACGATCGAGCAACTGGAGCCGGGCGGCGTCAGCTGCACCACCCGCACCCCGTCCCGGATCCGGCTGTCGTGGTCGACGGTGAAGCCGGCCTGCTCCTCGTAGAAGAGCTTCGCCCGATCGACGTCCGTGACCGGGACCACCACCACTTCGAGCTTCCAGTCCATGGCTGCGCCCCTTCCGTCGGGCCCTCCCAGTATCGGCCGCCGCCCCGCCCCGCGCGCGGGCGCCGGTGGGCCGGCCCGCGCCGGTCGGCTAGCCTGGGCGGCGATGAACCACCTCGCCACCACCGCCGCCGCGACCCCCTTCCCGACCCCGTGGGGCACCCTCGACCTCACCCGTCACCCCGAGGACCCGCGTGAGCGGCTGCGCGCCTGGGACGCCGCCGACGCGTACCTGCTGCGGCACCTGGCCGGCGAGAGCGACTCCGCCGAGGGCCGGCCCACCGCCCTGGCCGGGCGCGCCGTCACCGTCCTCGGCGACCGCTGGGGCGCGCTGACCACCGCGCTCGCCACCGCCCCCGCCGCCGACGCCCCCGCCGGGATCACCCAGATCAGCGACTCGCACCTCGCGCGGCGCGCCACCGAGGCCAACCTCGCCCGGGCCGGCGCCGGACCCGCTGCCGCCCGGCTGCTCACCACCCGGGACACCCCGCCCGGGCGCACCGACGTCCTGCTGGTGCGCGTCCCCAAGAGCCTCGCCCTGCTGGAGGACCAGCTGCACCGGCTCGCCCCGGCCCTCCACCCGGAGACGGTGGTCCTCGGCACCGGCATGACCACCGAGATCCACACCTCCACCCTGCAGCTCTTCGAGCGGATCCTCGGTCCCACCCGCACCTCGCTCGCCGTCCGCAAGGCCCGGCTGATCCTGTGCACCCCCGACCCGGCGCGCGAGCCCGGCCCCAACCCCTGGCCGCACCGCTACGCCCTGCCCGCCGGCATCGGCCCCGTCTCGGGCCGCACCGTGGTCAACCACGCCGGCACCTTCTGCGCCGACCGCCTGGACATCGGCACCCGCTTCCTCCTCGCCCACCTGCCCACCGCCGCCCCCGGCGCCCGCGTCGTCGACCTCGGCTGCGGCAACGGCGTGGTGGGCACCGCCGCCGCCCTCGCCGCCCCCGGCGCCGAGCTGGTCTTCGTCGACGAGTCCCACCAGGCGGTCGCCTCCGCCGAGGAGACCTTCCGCGCCAACCTCGGGCCGGACGCCCCCGCCGCGTTCCTCACCGCCGACGCGCTCGACGACGCCGGGGTGCCGGCCGGCTCGGTGGACCTCGTCCTCAACAACCCGCCGTTCCACTCCCACCAGGCCACCACCGACGCCACCGCCTGGCGGATGTTCACCGGCGCCCGTCGCGCGCTGCGCCCCGGCGGGGAGCTGTGGGTGGTCGGCAACCGCCACCTCGGCTACCACGTCAAGCTGCGCCGCCTGTTCGGCAACTGCCGGACGGTCGCGGGCAATCCGAAGTTCGTGGTGCTCAGGGCCGTCAAGCGCTGAGCACCCCGGGGCCGCCCCCGGGCCGGGGCGGTCCCGCGCATACTCCTTGCATGAATGTTCCGTGCTGCGTATATTCATGCCACAACGAAGGAGGAACGCCATGGCATTGCGAGTCGCCGTCGCCGGCGCGAGCGGGTACGCGGGCGGTGAGGTGCTGCGCCTGCTGCTCGGCCACCCCGAGGTGGAGATCGGGGCGCTGACCGGCGGCTCGAACGCCGGCACCCGCCTGGGGCTGCTCCAGCCGCACCTGCTGCCGCTGGCCGACCGGGTCCTGGAGCCGACCACCCCGGAGGTGCTGGCCGACCACGACGTGGTGTTCCTGGCGCTGCCGCACGGCCAGTCCGCCGCCGTCGCCGAGGCGCTCGGCGAGAACGTGCTGGTCGTCGACTGCGGCGCCGACTTCCGGCTCAAGGCCGCCGCCGACTGGGAGCAGTTCTACGGCTCCGCGCACGCCGGCACCTGGCCCTACGGCCTGCCCGAGCTGCCCGGCCACCGCGCCGCGCTCAAGGGCAGCAACCGCATCGCCGTCCCCGGCTGCTACCCGACGGCCGTCTCCCTCGCCCTGTTCCCCGCCTACGCGGCAGGCCTGGCCGAGCCCGACGCGGTGGTGGTCGCCGCCTCCGGCACCTCCGGCGCCGGCAAGGCCGCCAAGACCCACCTGCTCGGCAGCGAGGTGATGGGCAGCGTCAGCGCCTACGGCGTCGGCGGCGTCCACCGGCACACCCCGGAGATGTCCCAGAACCTCACCCCGCTCGCGGGCGAGCCGGTCACCGTCTCCTTCACGCCCACCCTGGTCCCGATGCCGCGCGGCATCCTCGCCACCTGCACCGCCAGGGCGAAGCCCGGCGTCACCGCCGGGGAACTGCGCGCCGCCTACGCCGAGGCGTACGGCGACGAGCCGTTCGTGCACCTGCTGCCCGCGGGCCAGTGGCCGCAGACCAGCAGCGTCTACGGCTCCAACGCCGCCCTGGTGCAGGTCACCCTGGACGCGGCCGCCGGGCGGATCGTGGCGATCAGCGCGATCGACAACCTGGTCAAGGGCACCGCCGGCGGCGCGGTGCAGAGCATGAACATCGCCCTCGGACTCCCCGAGGAGCTGGGCCTTCCCGTGAACGGAGTCGCACCGTGACCGACCACCAGAACGTCGGCGTCACCGCCGCCCGGGGCTTCCGGGCCGCCGGCGTCACCGCCGGGATCAAGGCCTCCGGCACCCCCGACCTCGCGCTGGTCGTCAACGACGGCCCCTCGCTCGCCGCCGCCGGCGTCTTCACCTCCAACCGGGTCAAGGCCGCCCCCGTGCTCTGGTCCGAGCAGGTCCTCAAGGGCGGCACGGTCTCCGCCGTCGTCCTCAACTCCGGCGGCGCCAACGCCTGCACCGGCCCGCTCGGCTTCCAGGACACCCACGCCACCGCCGAGAAGGTGGCCGGCGAGCTGAAGCTCAACGCCGGCGAGGTGGCCGTCGCCTCCACCGGCCTGATCGGCGTGCGCCTGCCGATGGACATCCTGCTGCCCGGCGTCGCCACCGCCGCCGCCGCGCTCAGCACCACCGGCGGCGAGCAGGCCGCGATCGCCATCAAGACCACCGACACCGTGCACAAGACCGCACAGGTCACCAGCCCGGCCGGCTGGACGGTCGGCGGCATGGCCAAGGGCGCCGGCATGCTCGCCCCGGGCCTGGCCACCATGCTGGTCGTGCTCACCACCGACGCCGACGCGGACGCCGCCGCCCTGGACGCGGCGCTGCGCGGCGCCACCCGCACCACCTTCGACCGGATCGACTCCGACGGCTGCATGTCCACCAACGACACCGTGCTGCTGCTCGCCTCCGGCGCCAGCGGCACCGTCCCGGACGCGGCCGAGTTCGACGAGGCCGTGCGCACCGTCTGCGCCGACCTCGCCCGCCAGCTGATCGGTGACGCCGAGGGCGCGAGCAAGGACATCCGGATCGACGTCACCGGCGCCGCCACCGAGCAGGAGGCCGTCGACGTCGCCCGGGTGATCAGCCGCAACAACCTCCTCAAGTGCGCCATCCACGGCGAGGACCCCAACTGGGGCCGGGTGCTGGCCGCGATCGGCACCACCGACGCCGCCTTCGACCCCGACCGCCTGGACGTCGCCATCAACGGCGTCTGGGTCTGCCGCGACGGCAGCGTGGGGGAGGACCGCGACCTCGTCGACATGACCGGCCGCGAGGTCGTCATCACCGCGAACCTCAACGCGGGCGGGGCCGGGGCCAGTCTGTGGACCAACGACCTCACCGCCGACTACGTGCACGAGAACAGCGCCTACTCCACCTGACAGCCGCCATCAAGCCGGGGAAGCAGAACAGTGCAGATCGCACCCAAGGGCGAACAGGCCCGCAACAACACCGCGTTGCCCAAGGCCATGACGCTCATCGAGGCCCTGCCGTGGCTGGAGCGCTTCCACGGGAAGACCGTGGTGATCAAGTTCGGCGGCAACGCCATGGTCGACGAGGAGCTCAAGGCCGCCTTCGCCAAGGACGTCGTCTTCCTGCGCTTCGCCGGGCTGCACCCCGTCGTGGTGCACGGCGGCGGCCCGCAGATCAGCGCCCAGCTCGACCGGCTCGGCCTGGAGTCCTCCTTCACCAACGGCCTGCGGGTCACCACCCCCGAGACCATGGACGTGGTCCGGATGGTGCTCGCCGGCCAGGTGCAGCGCGAACTCGTCGGCCTGCTCAACGAGCACGGCCCCTTCGCGGTCGGCCTGACCGGCGAGGACGCCCACACCATGACCGCCGTCAAGCGCTACGCGGTGGTCGACGGCGAGCAGGTCGACATCGGCCTGGTCGGCGACATCGTCAACATCGAGGCCGGTGCGGTGAAGGGGCTGATCGCCGACGGCCGCATCCCGGTGATCTCCTCGATCGCCCGCGGCGCCGACGGCCACGTCTACAACATCAACGCCGACACCGCCGCCTCCGCCCTCGCGGTCGCGCTCGGCGCCGAGATGCTCGTCGTGCTGACCGACGTCGAGGGCCTCTACAAGGACTGGCCGGGCTCCGACGACGTCATCAGCCAGCTCAACGCCTCCGAGCTGGACGAACTGCTGCCCACCCTGGCCAGCGGCATGCTGCCCAAGATGGAGGGCTGCCTGCGGGCGGTGCGCTCCGGCGTCGGCACCGCCCGCGTGCTGGACGGCCGGGTGCCGCACAGCCTGCTGCTGGAGATCTTCACCGACGAGGGCATCGGCACGATGGTCGTGCCCGACGACGAACCGACCGTGACCGGGGGACTCGCATGACGTCCAACGCCCAGCTCACCGAGCGCTGGCAGCACTCCTTCACCGACAACTACGGCACCCCCCGGATCCCGCTGGTCCGCGGCGAGGGCAGCAAGGTCTGGGACGCCGACGGCAAGGAGTACACCGACCTGCTCGGCGGCATCGCCGTCAACGCCCTCGGCACCGCCCACCCGGCCGTCGTCGAGGCCGTGAGCCGGCAGATCGCCACCCTCGGCCACGTCTCCAACCTGTTCATCGCCGAGCCCGCCGTCGCCCTCGCCGAGCGGCTGCTGCGCCTGGACGGCCGCCCCGGGCGGGTGTTCTTCTGCAACTCGGGCGCCGAGGCCAACGAGGCCGCCTTCAAGATCGGCCGCCGCACCGGCCGCACCCACGTGGTCGCCCTGGAGGGCGGCTTCCACGGCCGCACCATGGGCGCCCTCGCGCTCACCGGCCAGCCCGCCAAGCAGGACCCGTTCCGCCCGCTGCCCGGCGACGTCACGCACGTGCCGTTCGGCGACGTCGAGGCGCTGCGCGCGGCCGTCACCACGGCGACCGCCGCGGTGTTCCTGGAGCCGATCCAGGGCGAGAACGGCGCGATCCCGCTGCCCGAGGGCTACCTGGCCGCCGCCCGCGAGATCACCCGCGCCACCGGCACCCTGCTGGTGCTGGACGAGATCCAGACCGGCATCGGCCGCACCGGCCACTGGTTCGCCCACCAGGCCTTCGAGGGCATCGAGCCGGACGTCGTCACGCTCGCCAAGGCGCTCGGCGGCGGCCTGCCGATGGGCGCGGTGCTGGCCTTCGGCGAGGCGGCCGACCTGCTCACCCCGGGCCAGCACGGCACCACCTTCGGCGGCAACCCGGTGGCCGCGGCGGCCGGTCTCGCGGTGCTCGACACCATCGAGTCCCAGGGCCTGCTGGAGCACGCCCGCACGATCGGCGAGCGGCTGCGCACCGGCGTCGAGGCGCTGGCGGACCCGCTGGTCTCGCACGTGCGCGGGGCCGGGATGCTGCTGGGCATCGTGCTCACCGAGCCGGTGGCGGCGAAGGTGCAGGCGGGCCTGCAGGAGGCCGGCTTCCTGGTGAACGCCGCGGTGGCGGACGCGGTGCGCCTGGCCCCGCCGCTGGTGCTGACCGAGCAGGAGGCGGACGCCTTCCTGGCGGCGCTGCCGGCCGTGCTGCGGGCCGTCCGCGAGGGCGCCCCGGACGATGCGAACCACGCGTAGTCCGGGAGAATGACCACATGACCGTACCCAACTCCGGGCAGCCCGCCGCCGGCCCGTCGCCGCAGGTGCCGCAGACCCGCACCGCGCGCCACCGGCGGATCGTGGACCTGCTCACCCGCCAGCCCGTGCGCTCGCAGAGCCAGCTCGCCAAGCTGCTCGCCGACGACGGACTCGTGGTCACCCAGGCCACCCTCTCCCGGGACCTGGACGAGCTGGGTGCGGTGAAGATCCGCAACCGGGACGGCGCGCTCATCTACGCCGTCCCGGCCGAGGGCGGCGACCGCACCCCGCGCGCGCCGATGGGGGAGTCCGCCACCGAGGGCCGGATGGCCCGGCTGGCCGGCGAGCTCATGGTCTCCGCCACCGCCTCCGGCAACCTGGTCGTGCTGCGCACACCGCCGGGCGCGGCGCAGTTCCTTGCCTCGGCGATCGACCAGGCGGAGGTGTTCGAGATCATCGGCACCATCGCCGGGGACGACACCGTGCTGCTGATCAGCCGCGACCCGGCCGGCGGCCAGGCGCTGGCCGACCACCTGATGCAGCTCGCCCAGGCGAAGGCGCAGTAGCACCCGTCCGTCCCGTTGTGGGCCCGGCTCCGGCCGGGCCCACCGGCGTATCCGGAACCCCGTGTCCACCGGGTTTTGAGTTTCATACGGAGTAGTGCATACTTATGCCTATCGCCGTAAGCCTGTTCGCCCAGTTGTGAAGGAGAAAGCCGTGACCGAGCGCGTCGTACTCGCCTACTCGGGCGGTCTGGACACGTCCGTCTGCATCGGCTGGATCGCCGAGGAGACGGGCGCGGAGGTCATCGCCGTCGCTGTCGACGTCGGCCAGGGCGGCGAGGACCTGGACGTCATCCGCCAGCGCGCGCTGGACTGCGGTGCCGTCGAGGCCGAGGTCGCCGACGCCCGCGAGGAGTTCGCCGACGAGTACTGCCTGCCGGCCCTCAAGGCCAACGCCCTCTACCAGGGCGAGTACCCGCTGGTGTCCGCCCTGTCCCGGCCGGTCATCGTCAAGCACCTGGTCGCCGCCGCGCAGAAGCACGGCGCCACCACCGTCGCCCACGGCTGCACCGGCAAGGGCAACGACCAGGTCCGCTTCGAGGTCGGCATCAACTCCCTCGCCCCGGGCCTCAAGTGCATCGCCCCGGTCCGCGACTACGCGATGACCCGGGACAAGGCCATCGCCTTCGCCGAGGCCAAGGGCCTGCCGATCGCCACCACCAAGAAGTCCCCGTACTCGATCGACCAGAACGTCTTCGGGCGGGCCGTCGAGACCGGCTTCCTGGAGGACATCTGGAACGCCCCGATCGAGGACGTCTACGAGTACACCCAGAACCCGGTCACCCCGCGCGAGGCCGACGAGGTGGTCATCACCTTCGAGGCCGGCGTCCCGGTCGCGATCGACGGCCGCAAGATCACCGTCCTGCAAGCCATCGAGGAGCTCAACAAGCGGGCCGGCGCCCAGGGCGTGGGCCGCCTCGACATGGTCGAGGACCGGCTGGTCGGCATCAAGTCCCGGGAGATCTACGAGGCCCCCGGCGCGATCGCCCTGATCACCGCCCACCAGGCGCTGGAGAACGTCACCGTCGAGCGCGAACTCGCCCGCTACAAGCGGCAGGTCGAGCAGCGCTGGGCCGAACTGGTCTACGACGGCCTGTGGTTCTCCCCGCTCAAGCGCGCCCTCGACGGCTTCGTCGACGAGGCCAACCAGCACGTCTCCGGCGACATCCGGATGGTCCTGCACGGCGGCCGGGCCGTCGTCAACGGCCGCAAGTCCGAGCAGTCGCTCTACGACTTCAACCTCGCCACCTACGACACCGGCGACACCTTCGACCAGTCGATGTCCAAGGGCTTCATCGAGATCTTCGGCCTCTCCTCGAAGATCGCCGCCCGGCGCGACCTGGGCTGAGCCCGCCCCGGCCCCGGCCGCACCCGGCCGGGGCCGCCCCCACCCGCACTTCCCGCACGTCAGTAAGGAGCCAGCGATGTCCGCCGACCAGACCGCCTCCGGTGGCGACGTCCGCCTCTGGGGCGCCCGCTTCGCCGACGGCCCGTCCGAGGCCCTGGCCAGGCTCTCCGCCTCGGTGCACTTCGACTGGCGCCTCGCCCCCTACGACATCGCCGGCTCCAAGGCCCACGCCCGCGTGCTGCACGGGGCCGGACTGCTCGACGACGGCGAGCTCGCCGCGATGCACGACGGGCTGGACCGGCTGCTCGCCGACGTCGAGGCCGGCACCTTCACCGGCACCGTCGCCGACGAGGACGTCCACACCGCCCTGGAGCGGGGCCTGCTGGAGCGCCTCGGCCCCGACCTCGGCGGCAAGCTGCGGGCCGGCCGCTCCCGCAACGACCAGATCGCCACCCTCTTCCGGATGTACCTGCGGGACCACGCGAAGACCATCGGCGCCCTGCTGCTCGACCTCCAGCACGCCCTGGTCGGCCTCGCCGAGGCCCACCCGGACACCGCCATGCCGGGCCGCACCCACCTCCAGCACGCCCAGCCGGTCCTCTTCGCCCACCACGTCCTCGCGCACGTGCAGGCCCTCGGCCGCGACGCCGAGCGGCTGCGCCAGTGGGACGCCCGCACCGCCGTCTCCCCCTACGGCTCCGGGGCCCTGGCCGGCTCCTCGCTCGGCCTCGACCCGCAGGCGGTGGCCGCCGACCTCGGCTTCGAGGGCGGCTCCGTCGGCAACTCCATCGACGGCACCGCCTCGCGCGACTTCGTCGCCGAGTTCGCCTTCGTCACCGCGATGATCGGGATCAACCTCTCCCGGATCGCGGAGGAGGTGATCATCTGGAACACCAAGGAGTTCGGCTTCATCACGCTGCACGATGCCTTCTCCACCGGCTCGTCGATCATGCCGCAGAAGAAGAACCCCGACATCGCCGAACTCGCCCGCGGCAAGTCCGGCCGGCTCATCGGCAACCTCACCGGCCTGCTCGCCACCCTCAAGGCCCTCCCGCTCGCCTACAACCGCGACCTCCAGGAGGACAAGGAGCCGGTCTTCGACTCCTGCGACACCCTCGAAGTGCTGCTGCCCGCCTTCACCGGCATGATGGCCACCCTCACCGTCCACCGCGAGCGCCTCGAAGAGCTCGCCCCGGCCGGCTTCTCCCTCGCCACCGACATCGCCGAGTGGCTCGTCAAGCAGGGCGTGCCGTTCCGGGTCGCCCACGAGGTCGCCGGCGCCTGCGTCAAGGAGTGCGAGGCCCACGGCATCGAACTCGCCGACCTGACGGACGAGCAGTTCGCCGCCATCTCCGAGCACCTCACCCCCGAGGTCCGCACCGTGCTCAGCGTCCACGGCGCGATCGCCTCCCGCAACGGCCGCGGCGGCACCGCCCCCGACGCCGTCGCCGTCCAGCTCGCCGAGGTCAAGGCCGACCTGGCCGCCCAGCAGGCGTGGGTGGCCGGCTGAGCGCGGCCCCGGGCACCCGGGGGAGGGGCGTGGCGCACCAGGCGCCGCGCCCCTCCCGCGCGTACGCCACCGCCCGGCCGTAACCGGCCCGGCCCCCGCCGGGTCAAGCAGGGCATGCGCACCGACCCCCCGTCCCACCCGTCCGCCGAGGACGAGGTCCTCGCCGGGCTGCGCCGCCGCCTGGTGCACGAGGCCGTCGCCGCCCTGCCCGGACGCTGCCCGGACCTGGTCGCCGCCCTCATCGAGGACCCGCCGCCGACCTACCGCGAACTCTCCCGCCGCCTCGGCATGCCCCGCGGCTCCATCGGTCCCACCCGCGCCCGCTGCCTCGCCTGTCTGCGCGCCCTGCTGCACGCCGAGCGCCACGCCTGACCCGGGCCGCCGTGACCCGCCCCGCCCGCGCCCCGCCGCTCACCCGCCCGGACGTGACGTCCGCCACGTCCGCCACCCCGCCGGGCGTGACCCTCGCCACGTCCGGCGGCCGCGAGGTTGAGGGCAGCTGACGCGCGGGTAAGGCGCTGGCGAACGCCGCTCTTGACGGTGGCGCGCCCGCCCCGATACTGACCGTGAGCGTGCCGCCGCCGACACGGCCCCACAGGGCCGTGCGGGCTGGTGCGTTCGTGCGCCACCCCGGTCTGGGCGGATCCCCGGCCGGGACAACACCTCCGGCAGGGACCCGGTGCGACACCCTCACGTTCGCGCGCCGGCACAAGGATGGGGAGGCCCCCGCACATGGGCATGAGCGTCATCATTTCGACCGCCGACACGAACGACGCGGAGCAGATCCTCAAGCTCCAGTACCTCGGCTACCAGAGCGAGGCCGAACTCTACGGGGACTGGGCCATCGAGCCGCTGACCCAGACCCTGGAGAGCCTGCGCACCGAGCTGACCGAGCAGCACGTCCTGGTCGCCCGCCTCGGCGAGGAGATCGTCGGCACCGTGCGCGGCGTGCGCGGCCCCGACGGCGTCGGGCGGATAGGGCGGCTGGTCGTCCACCCGCGCATGCAGCGCCACGGCCTCGGCGGCCGCCTGCTGGAAGCCCTCGAACAGCGCCTCGCCGAGGACGGTGCGGTGACCTCCTACCAGCTCTTCACCGGCGACCGCAGCCTCGGCAACCTGCGCCTGTACGCCCGCCAGGGCTACCGGCGGACCACCGTCGAACAGGCCGACGGCGGGGTCACCCTCGTCCACCTGGAGAAGCCCGCCGGCGCCCCGCTCGCCGCCACCGCCTGAACGCCCCGGCCGTGCCGGTCCCCGCCGGCGCCGCCACCATCCGGACCCCCGGTGGCGGCGCCGAGGCGCGTCACCCCAGCTCACCGCCGCGAGTGTCCGCATTGCGGACAGCCCGCGCTGGCAATTGGGCGTACCCCGGCCCATCTGTTTTACTGGCTCACATGACTGCGACGACGAAATGGACCCCCACCGGCACACTGCCGGCAGGTGAGCGTGCCATGTGCCGTCGAATGTGTCACCGCTGAGGGCCATCGCCCCCGGCACCCGCTGAGAGTGCCTCCTCCTCGCGCCCCGAAGCGAGAACCCGGCGCCGCTCCCGTCCCCGTGCGAGCGCGCCCGTCCTGCCGCACCCCCTCCTCCCGCCTGCCCGCCCGCGGACGGCCGGTGACTCGTAAGGGCCACGCCGTCGCGCGGCCCGGCCGCCCGGCGGCGACGATCAAGGGACGGCAGGTTCGCATCCCCACGGCACGTGGCGCCGTCGCGCGCCGCCCACCGCACCCCCCGGTGCGGCGGCCGCCCGCCGCCCGCCCCGACCCACGGAAGCAGCTGTGATCACCACCACGGACCTCACCAAGGTCTACCGCTCCCGCGGCCGCGAGGTGACCGCCCTCGCGGGCGTCGACCTCCACGTCCGCCCCGGCGAGGTCTACGGAGTCGTCGGCACCAGCGGCGCCGGCAAGTCCACCCTCATCCGCTGCGTCAACATGCTGGAGCGCCCCAGCTCCGGCACCGTCACCGTGGACGGCGTGGAACTCACCGCCCTGTCCGGCGGCGAGAACCGGGCCGGCAAGGAACTGCGCGAGGCCCGCCGCCGGATCGGCATGGTCTTCCAGCACTTCAACCTGCTCGCCTCCCGGACCGTCCAGCAGAACGTCGAACTCCCGCTGGAGATCATCGGCCTGGACCGCACCGAACGCCGCCGCAAGGCCGCCGAGCTGCTCGACCTCGTCGGTCTCGCCGACAAGGCCCGCAGCTACCCCGGCCAGCTCTCCGGCGGCCAGAAGCAGCGCGTCGGCATCGCCCGCGCCCTCGCCGGCGACCCCAAGGTGCTGCTCTCCGACGAGGCCACCTCCGCGCTCGACCCCGAGACCACCCGCTCCATCCTCAAGCTGCTGCGCGACCTCAACCAGCAGCTCGGCCTCACCGTGCTGCTGATCACCCACGAGATGGACGTCATCAAGTCCGTCTGCGACTCCGCCGCCCTGATGCGCGGCGGACGGGTCGTCGAGTCCGGCGTCCTCACCGACCTGCTCGCCGTCCCCGACTCCGAGCTCGCCCGCGAGCTCTTCCCGCTCGGCGAGTTCGGCACCGGCCACCCGGGCGCCACCGTGCTGGAGATCACCTTCCAGGGCGACACCCCCGCCCAGCCCTTCGTCTCCCAGCTCGCCCGCACCTACCAGATCGACATCAACATCCTCGGCGCCGCCGTCGAGACCATCGCCGGGCGCATGGTCGGCCGGATGCGGGTCGAACTGCCCGGCAGCCACCAGGACAACGTGGTGCCCATCGGCTTCCTGCGCGAGCAGGGGTTGCAGGTCGACGTCCTCGACACCACCCTCACCGCGACGACGAAGGGAGCGGACGCATGACCTGGGACCAGATGCAGGAACTGATGTGGCCCGCCACCTGGGAGACCCTCCAGATGGTCGGCGCCGCCACCGTCGGCACCGTCCTGCTCGGACTGCCGCTCGGCGTGCTGCTGGTCGTCACCGACAAGGGCGGCCTGCTGCAGAACCGGCCCGTCAACAAGGTGCTCGGCGCCGTCGTCAACATCGCCCGCTCGGTGCCGTTCATCATCCTGATGATCGCCCTGATCTCCTTCACCCGCTGGCTGGTCGGCACCTCCATCGGCTGGCAGGCCGCGACCGTGCCGCTCACCATCGGCGCGATCCCCTTCTTCGCCCGCCTCGTCGAGACCTCCGTGCGCGAGGTCGACCGCGGCCTGGTCGAGGCCGTCCAGGCGATGGGCGGCTCCGCGTGGACCATCGTGCGCAAGACGCTGATCCCCGAAGCCCTGCCCGGCCTGGTGGCCTCCGTCACCACCACGGTCATCACGCTGATCAGCTACTCCGCCATGGCCGGCGCGGTCGGCGGCGGCGGCCTCGGCACCCTCGCCATCAACTACGGCTACTTCCGCTTCGAGACCGCCTTCATGTGGATCATCGTCGCCGAACTGGTGATCATCGTCACCGTCGTGCAGCTGCTCGGCGACTGGGCCGTGCGCTCCCTCGCCCACCGCGGCCGCACCGGCGGCCGGATCCGCCTGCTCCGCCCGCGCGGCCGCGTCCCCGCCGCCCCGGCCGGCCCCGACGACCTCGTCGCCTCCTAGACCACCCGGCGTCCGAACCCCGGACCCGGCTCCCCGCATCACGCAGAAAGGCACTTTTCGTGCGCAACGCCCTGAAGTTCACCAGCGTCCTCGCCACCGCCGGCATCGCCCTCTCCCTGGCCGCCTGCGGCAGCAACGGCGACTCGAAGTCCTCCTCGGACCCGAACGCGCCGCTCACCGTCGTCGCCAGCCCCACCCCCCACGGGAAGATCCTCAAGTACGTCAAGGACAACCTCGCGGACAAGGCCGGCCTCAAGCTCACCATCAAGGAGGTCACCGACTACGTGACCCCCAACACGGCGGTGCAGGACGGCTCGGCCGACGCCAACTACTTCCAGCACGTGCCGTACCTGGAGGACTTCAACAAGAAGCACGGCACCCAGATCGTCTCCGTCGAGACGGTCCACCTGGAGCCCCTCGGCCTCTACTCCAAGAAGGCCAAGGCCGTCGGCGACCTCAAGGACGGCGCCACCGTCGGCCTGCCCAACGACGCCACCAACGAGGGCCGCGCGCTCAAGCTCCTCGCCGACAACAACCTCATCACCCTGAAGGACGGCGTCGGCACCGCCGCCACCCCCGCCGACGTCACCGGCAACCCGAAGAACCTCAAGTGGAAGGAGCTGGAGGCCGCCCAGCTGCCCCGCTCCATCGACGACCTCGACGCCGCCGTCATCAACGGCAACTACGCCATCGACGCCGGCCTCAAGCCCACCAGCGACTCGCTGGTCCTGGAGAAGGCCGAGGGCAACCCCTACGCCAACATCCTCGCGGTCAAGCAGGGCAAGGAGAACGACCCCCGGGTCAAGAAGCTCGCCGAGCTGCTCCACTCGCCCGAGGTCAAGAAGTACATCGACGACACCTTCCAGGGAGCCGTCGTCCCGGCGTTCTGATCCACGCCGACCGCACCGCCGACCCGTCCCGCCGGACACCACCGGGCCCCCGCCGCAACCAGGCGGGGGCCCGGTCGGGCAATATGCACCAGTGACGGTCCGACAGGCCCACATCTGACGTACCGTCGTCCGGTCCGTGCACCGCGTGACCACCCGGCACCGGCGAGGCGTACGGTGTGTTCACGACCCGGCGAGGAGAGACGGCATGGCAGCGAGCTTCCCCGAGACCGCCATCAGCACCGAACGGCTGCTGCTGCGCCCGCTTGCGGAGGACGACGCCCCCGGCCTGGCCGCCATGATGGCCGACGAACTCGTCCTGGCCTGGACCGACCGGCCCCACCCCTTCACCGAGGCCGACGCCCTCGACCTGGCCCGCACCCTCGCCCCCGCCCACCGCGCCGCCGGCCACGGCATCGTCCTCGCCGTCACCGAACACCTCACCCAGCGCCTCGTCGGCCTCGTCGAACTGCGCCACACCGACTGGCGGCTGCGCTCCACCGAGATCTCCTTCATCACCGCCGCCTGGGCCCGCGGCGAGGGGTACGCCCCCGAGGCCGTCCTCGGCGTCGCCCAGTGGCTCTTCGAGGACCGCGGCTTCCAGCGACTGGAGCTGCGCACCGCCGCCGGCAACACCGCCGCCCAGCAGGTGGCCCAGAAGATCGGCGGCATCAGCGAGGGCGTGCTGCGCAGCGCCTGGATAGTGCGCGGCGAGTCCGGCGCCGCCGACGAGGCGGAGGCGTCCGGGGCCGAGAGCCGCACCGACCTCATCCTGTGGAGCCTGCTGCCCGAGGACCTCGAAGCCCCCGAGGCCCTCGCCCCCGCCTGGGCCGGCGGCGACCGCTACGTCCTGCGCGACTGACCCCGCCGTGCCCCGCCGCGCCCCGCCACGCCCCGGCGGCACCGCGCGCCGCACGCCTCGCCGGGCACAGGTGTGCGAGATGTCCGCGCCGAGGGGATCACACCCGGTAGCCTCTGACCGGCGCCGGTGTGCGGCGCCTGACGGTGCACGGACGGCGAGGGAGACAGCCGCAGATGGCTGACCGGATCACGGTCATCGGGTGGGACGGCACACCGCTGACCGAGGCCGCCGCCGCGGCCCTCGCCGCAGCCACCCTGGTGGCCGGCGCCCCCTACCAGCTCAAGGCCCTCCCGGTGCCGGCCGCCGCCGAACGCATCGCCCTCGGCAGCATCCAGCTCGCCGCCCGCCGGATCGCCGAACACCGCGGCGCCGCCGTCGTCATCGCCGAGGGCGACCCCGGCTTCTTCGGTGTCGTCCGCACCCTGCGCCGCCCCGAGCACGGCCTCGAACTCGAAGTCCTGCCCGCCGTCTCCTCCGTCGCCGCCGCCTTCGCCCGCGCCGGCATGCCCTGGGAGGACGCCCAGGTCGTCAGCGCCCACGGCGGCCGGCTGCGCCGCGCCGCCAACGTCTGCCGCGCCCACCCCAAGGTCGCCGTCCTCACCGCTCCCGGCGCCGGGCCGAGCGAACTCGCCCTGATGCTCCGCGGCGTCCACCGCACCTTCGTCGTCTGCGAGGCCCTCGGCACCCCCGACGAGGACGTCACCGTCCTCACCTCCGACCGCGTCGCCGACCACATCTGGCGCGACCCCAGCGTCGTCCTGGTCATCGGCGGCAGCAGCGCCGGCGGCCCCGGCGGCGGACCGCAGGGCGGCGGCGCCGGCGAAGCGGCCGGCTGGCTCGCCGGACGCCCCGTCGGCTACCCCGGCCCCGACCGCGGCTGGGCCCTGCCCACCGACACCTACACCGGCACCGAGCGCACGCCCGGCGTACCCGACACACTCCCGGCGCACGTCCGCGCGCTCGTGCTCGCCCGCCTCGGCGCACGCCCCGGCGACCTCGTCTGGTCCGTCGGCGCCGGCAGCGGCGCGCTCGCCGTGGAGGCCGCCCGCTTCGGCGCCGCCGTCGTCGCCGTCGAGGCCGACCGCGCCGCCTGCGCCCGCCTCGCCGTCAACGCCCGCCGCTACGGCGTCGAGGTCGAGACCGTCCACGGCCACGGCCCCGACGTCCTCGGCGAACTCCCCGAACCCGATGCCGCCGTCGTCGAGACCGGCGGCCCCGAGGTCGTGCGCGCCGTCCTCTCCCGCCGCCCCGAACGGATCGTCGCCGTCGCCCGCACCCTCGCCGAGGCCGAGGAGGTCCGCCGGACCATCGCCGACGCCGGCTACCGCGCCGACGGCGCGCTGCTCCAGTCCGCGCCGCTGCTCGCACCCGCCACCACCCCCGGCACCCCGCCCGGCGGCGACGGCGGCCACGGACTGCGCCTCGGCGTCGGCGACCCCGGCACCTTCCTGCTCTGGGGTGAGCAGAAAGCGTGAAGGCCCGGTGCCGATTCCGCCCGCCGCACCCCGGCGACGGCACCGCCCGGCCGCGCCGGACGGTGATCCAGGTCGCATCCGGACACCGATTCGAGAGGCGGCCCCGCCGGGCCGGTAGTGTGGCGTCCGGGACGGCTGCGGCCTCCGCCGACCCGCCCGATCCGGTCGGTCCGGCGCCTTTCTGACGCGGTACGGACCGGTACGGCTCGAAGTGTGGGCAATTCGACGGGCCGCCCGCCGGACCTGGAGAATGCCGTAGGGTCCGGTGCGGTCGTGCCGGTTGCCCCGGCTTGTCGTTGTTTCAGATGACGCGCCACCGCTCACGGGTGGTGCACGGGCCGGGGTGCCGCAGCGCGCCGGAAGGACTCCGGCCGCAGCGCCTCGGCGCGGCGGCCGTGTGTGGTTGAGGGGCGGGCCGGTGCAGGCCCGGCCCGTGCGGATGGGCGCTGCGGTCGGTGATCGCGTCGCCGAGGGCGCGGCAGCGGCCTGGAAGGAGCTTTGACATGACCGATGGCGGCCACGTCCCGAACGAGGGACTGCCGGAGCACCTGCTCGCCGGGCCCGACCCGCTCGGCGGCCCCGAGGGCGCCGCGGCCGTCGCACCCGGACAGGGCGTCGCGACGGACGGCACCGGCCTGCCCGGCACGCTCCCGCCGCACGGCGTCCCGGCCCAGGGCACCCCGCTCGGCGCGCCCGGCTACGCCCTGGCCGGCGTCCCCGGCGCCCCCGGCGACGGCTGGAACGTCGACCCGGGCGCCCAGCGCCCCGCCTTCCACTTCGTCGACCAGCCGGACGGCCTCGACGACGAGGACGACGTCCTGCTGATGCCGGGCCCGCAGGGCTCCTGGGGCGAGCCGGTCCCCGACCAGCAGACCCCGCCCGGCACCCCCGTCGAGCCGTCCTGGCCGCCGCTGGACCCGCCCGTGCTCGGCGTCGCCCACGGCGCCGCGCAGGCCCAGACCCCCCAGGCACCGCTGCACGCCCAGCCCGCGCCCGGCGCCCAGACCGTTCCCGTCCAGGGCCAGGGCCCCGAGACGATGACGGCCGCTCAGCCGCCGCGCCGCCCGCTGCACGCCGGCCCGCCGATCCCGGACCCGTCCCTGATGACCGGCCAGGTCCCGGTGCGCTCCCTCGCCGACCGGGGCCCCTCCACCGGCAGCACCCCCGCCCACGGCATCCCGATCGTGCCGGCCGCCGTCCAGCCCGAGCAGCAGGCCGCCCCGGTGGCCGCGCCCGTGGTCCAGCCCGCGCCGGCCGTCCAGCAGACCGCCGCGCCGGTGGAGGTCCCGGCGCCCGCGGAGGCCGCCGCACCCGCCGTGCCGGCCACGCCCGTCGAGACCCCCGCGGCCGCCGCCCCCGCGCCGGTGGAGGTGCCGGCCCCGGCGCAGCCCGTCGCCGCGCCCGAGACCGCCGAGCCGGCCGTCGCCCCCGCCGCCGAGGCCCCGGCCGCCGCCGAGCCGGCGCAGGGGGAGGCCCCGGCCGCCGACGCGCAGCCCGCCGCCCCGGCCGGCCAGCCGCGCCGCATCTCCGCCTTCCTGGCCGCGCCGCCCCCGCACGGTCTGCCGCCGGTCGAGGCGGGCGCCCCGGCCACCCAGGCCCAGGCCCAGGCCCCGGCCGCCGTCGCGCCCGACGCCGTCGCGCCGGACGCGGAGCAGTCCGCCCCCATAGCGCCCGCCGTCGACGGGACCGCGCCCGCGGAGGCCGGGCCCGCCGAGGCCGCGTCGGACGCGCCCGCCGGGCCCGCTGCCGAGGCCGCTCCGGCCGAGGCCGCCGCCCAGCCCGCCGTGCCCGCCCCGGCCGAGCAGCCCGCCCCCGAGGCCCCGGCCGCCGAGCAGGCCGTCGTCGGGCAGACCGTGGCCGAGCAGCCGGTCGTCGAACAGCCCGTCGTCGAGCAGCCGGTCGTCGAGCAGCCCGTGGTGGAGCAGTCCGCCGCCGAGGCCCCGCCCGCCGAGCAGCAGCCCGCGCCCGAGGCCGTTCCCGAGGCCGCGGCCGAGACCGCCGTCGGCACGGGCGAGATGCCCTCGGGCCAGCCCGTCGCCGTCCCCGCCGCCGAGCCGGCCGCCCCCGTGGACGCCGCCCCGGCCGCGGAGGAGACCGCTGCCCCTGCCGCCGAGGGCCCGGCCGCCGCCGAGCCCGTCGCGGAGCCCGCCGCCGAGCAGCCCGCTCCCGAGGCCCCGGCCGCCGAGCAGCAGCCCGCGCCCGAGGCCGGGCCCGAGGCCGCCGACTCCACCGCGGCCGCCGAGGCGACCGAGGTCCCCGAGGCCGCGGAATCCGCCGAGACCACCGAGCCCGCCGCGACCGCCGACGCCTCCGCGACCGCCGAGACCGTCGAGACCGCCGCCGAGGCCACCCACGACGCCGAAGCCGCCGCCGAGCCCGCCGAACCGCGCGGCCCGGCCGCCCCCGGCTACGACGACGCCGGCCGCGAGGCCGTCCACCAGGTGATCCGCGAGCGCCGCGACATCCGCAACGGCTTCCGCCCCGACCCGATCCCGCACGAGGTGCTGATCCGCGTCCTGGAGGCCGCCCACACCGCCCCCAGCGTCGGCTACTCCCAGCCCTGGGACTTCGTGGTCATCCGCTCCGCGAAGACCCGCCGCAGGATGCACGAACTGGCCGAGCGCCAGCGCGAGGCCTACGCGGACTCGCTGCCCAAGGGCCGGGCCAAGCAGTTCAAGGAAATGAAGATCGAGGCGATCCTCGAAACGCCCGTCAACATCGTGGTCACCGCCGACCGCACCCGCGGCGGCCGCCACACCCTGGGCCGCCACACCCAGCCGCAGATGGCCCCGTACTCGGCCGCCCTCGCCGTCGAGAACCTCTGGCTGGCCGCCCGCGCCGAGGGCCTCGGCGTCGGCTGGGTGAGCTTCTTCGACGAGGAGGAGCTGGTCCGCGAGCTCGGTCTGCCCGAGCACCTGGAGGTCGTCGCCTACCTGTGCGTCGGCTTCGTCGACGCCTTCCCGGACGAGCCCGAGCTCGCCCAGCAGGGCTGGGCGAAGAAGCGCCCGCTGTCCTGGGTCGTCCACGAGGAGCAGTACGGCAACCGGGCCCTGCCGGGCGAGGAGCCGAACAACCTGCTCTCCGAAACCCTGCGCGGCATCCGCCCGCTGGACGCCAAGGCGCTCGGCGAGGCCTGGGACCGCCAGAAGCGGATGACCAAGCCGGCCGGCTCGCTCGGCATGCTGGAGATCATCTCCGCCCAGCTGAGCGGCCTGTCCCGCAAGTGCCCGCCGCCCGTCCCGGAGCCCGCCTGCGTCGCGGTCTTCGCCGGCGACCACGGCGTGCACGCCCAGGGCGTCACCCCCTGGCCGCAGGAGGTGACCGCCCAGATGGTCGGCAACTTCCTCGCCGGGGGAGCGGTGGTCAACGCCTTCGCCAAGCAGATCGGCACCGAGGTCTGCGTGGTCGACGTCGGCGTGGCCGCCGAGCTGCCGGACGCGATCCAGCAGGGCCGCACCACCGGCCTGCTGCCGCGCAAGGTCAAGCCCGGCACCGACGACATGACCCAGGGCCCGGCGATGACCCGCGAGGAGGCGCTCAAGGCCCTGGAGGTCGGCATCGAGACCGCCCGCGACCTCGTCGCGGCCGGCAACAAGGCGCTGGTCACCGGCGACATGGGCATCGCCAACACCACCGCCTCCGCCGCCCTGATCTCGGTGTTCACCGGCCTGGACCCGGCCGAGGTCACCGGCCGCGGCACCGGCATCGACGACGAGACGCACGCCCGCAAGGTCGAGGTCGTCCGGGCCGCCCTGGCCCTGCACCAGCCCGACCCGGGCGACCCGATCGGCGTCCTGGCCGCCGTCGGCGGCCTGGAGCACGCGGCCCTGGCCGGCTTCCTGCTCGGCGCGGCCAGCCTGCGCACCCCGGTCATCCTGGACGGCGTGATCGCCGGCTCGGCCGCGCTCGTCGCCAAGGCGATCGCCCCCGAGGTGCTGGCCGCCTGCATCGCCGGCCACCGCTCGGCCGAGCCCGGCCACCAGGCCGCGCTCACCAAGCTGGGCCTGCGTCCGCTGATCGACCTCGACCTGCGGCTCGGCGAGGGCACCGGTGCCCTGCTGGCCCTGCCGCTGGTGCAGAGTGCGGCCCGCGCGATGCACGATGTAGCCACCTTCGACTCCGCCGGGGTCACCGAGAAGGCCTGACGCCCGCCCGATCCGCTCCGCGCACCGGCCCGAGGGCGCGCCGGTGCGCGGAGCGGCGCCGCGTCGCACCCCCACACCCTCACCGATCCAGGAGCACCACCGATGACCGCGCCCACCCCGCCCTCCTTGCCCGCCAACGGGCAGGAGGGGCCCAACCCCAGCACCGAGGGCCGCACTCCGTACCCGGTCGGCCTGCTGCTCGCCGGCCGCCGCGTCGTGGTGGTCGGCGGCGGTCATGTCGCCCAGCGGCGGCTGCCCGCCCTGCTCGCCACCGGCGCCCGGGTGCACCTGATATCCCCGGCCACCACCCCGGCCGTCCAGGCGATGGCCGACGCCGGTGAGCTGACCTGGCACCGCCGGCCCTACCAGGAGGGCGACCTCGCCGACACCTGGTACGCGCTGGTCGCCACCGACGACCCCGCGGTGAACGCCGCCGTCAGCGTCGAGGCGGAGCGCGAACGGGTGTTCTGCGCCCGCAGCGACGACGCCGCCGCGGCCACCGCGTGGACGCCGGCCAGCGGCCGCGACGCCGGGGCGACCGTGGCCGTCCTCACCGGGGACCCCCGGCACTCGGCCGCGCTGCGCGACTCGATCGTCGAGGGCCTGCGGGACGGCTCGCTCGCCGCCCGCCAGTACCGCGCGCACGGCGCGGGGGTGGCGCTGGTCGGCGGCGGCCCGGGCGACCCGGACCTCATCACCGTCCGCGGCCGGCGGCTGCTCGCGGACGCGGACGTGGTGGTGGCCGACCGGCTGGCGCCGCGCGAGCTGCTGGCGGAGCTGCCGGAGCACGTCGAGGTGATCGACGCGTCGAAGATCCCGTACGGGCGGTTCATGGCGCAGGAGGCGATCAACCGGACCCTGGTCGAGCACGCCAAGGCCGGCAAGTTCGTGGTCCGGCTGAAGGGCGGCGACCCGTACGTGTTCGGGCGCGGCGGCGAGGAACTGCTCGCCTGCGCCGAGGCCGGGCTGCCGGTCACGGTGGTGCCGGGCATCTCCAGCTCGATCAGCGTGCCGGCGGCGGTCGGCGTGCCGGTCACCCACCGGGGGATGACGCACGAGTTCACCGTGGTCTCGGGGCACGTCGGGCCGGACGACGAGCGCTCGCTCACCGACTGGGGGGCGCTCGCGCGGATGACGGGCACCCTGGTGCTGCTGATGGCCGTGGACAAGATCGGCGCGATCGCGGCCCGGCTGATCGCGGAGGGGCGCGCCGCCGAGACCCCGGTGGCCGTCGTCCAGGAGGGCACCACCGCGGCCCAGCGCCGGGTGGACGCCACCCTCGCCACCGTCGCCGCCACCGTCGAGGCCGAGGGCATCAAGCCCCCGGCGGTCATCGTCGTCGGCGACGTCGTCCACGTCCTCGCCGACGCCACGTCCCCCGACGCCTGACGCCCGGTGCCCGACGCCTGACCCTCCCGGTTCTCCCCGCGGGTCTCCGCGTCGGGCACGTCGCGAGGTCCTCCGCGCCGACGCGCCGACGGGCTACTCCAGCGGCTGCTCCGTCCAGATCACCTTCCCGGTGGCCGTGTAGCGCGTCCCCCACCGGTCCGCGAACTGGGCGACCAGGAACAGCCCGCGCCCGCCCTCGTCCGTGGTGGCCGCGTACCGCAGGTGCGGCGACGTACTGCTGGCGTCCGACACCTCGCAGATCAGCGACCGGTCGAGCAGCAGCCGCACCCTGATCGGCCCCGTGCCGTAGCGGATCGCATTGGTCACCAGCTCGCTCAGGATCAGCTCGGTGACGAACGCCGCCTCCGTCAGCCCCCACCGCTCCAGTCGCTCCGCCACCGCCGCCCGCACCCCCGCGACCGCCGCCGGCTCCGACGGCACCTCCCACTCCGCCACCCGCTCCGCCGGCAGCCCCCGGGTCCGCGCCACCAGCAGCGCGATGTCGTCCTGCGGCCGCTCCGGCAGCATCGCCCCCAGCACGTCCGCGCACGTCTGCTCCGGCGTCCGCGGCGGCCCCGTCAACGCCGCCCGCAACAGCTCCAGCCCCTCGTCGATGTCCCGCTCGCGGTCCTCCACCAGCCCGTCCGTGTAGAGCACCAGCCGGCTGCCCTCCGCCACCTCCAGCTCCACCGTCTCGAACGGCAGCACCGCCAGCCCCAGCGGCGGCCCCGTCGGCAGCTCCGGGAAGACCACCGACCCGTCCGGGCGCACCAGCGCCGGCGGCGGATGCCCCGCGCTCGCCACCGTGCACCGCCGCGCCACCGGGTCGTAGATCAGGTACAGGCAGGTCGCGCCGGTCACCGCCGCCGAACCTCCGGTCGCCGACTCCTCCAGGTCGATCCGGTTCACCAGCTCGTCCAGGTGTCCCAGCAGCTCGTCCGGCGGCAGGTCCAGCGTCGAGAAGTTGTGGATCGCCGTCCGCAGCCGCCCCATGGTCGCCGCCGCGTGCAGCCCGTGCCCGACCACGTCTCCGACCACCAGCGCCACCCGGGCCCCCGGCAGCGGGATCAGGTCGTACCAGTCCCCGCCCACCCCCGCCTGCGCCGGCAGGTACCGGTGCGCCACCTCCAGCGCGTTCTGCTCCGGCAGGCTCCGCGGCAGCAGACTGTGCTGCAGCGTCACCGCCATCGCGTGCTCCCGGGTGTACCGGCGCGCGTTGTCGACGCACACGGCCGCGTGCGCGACCAGCTCCGCCGCCAACGCCAGGTCGTCCTCCTCGAACGGCTCCGACCCCTCCGTGCGCCAGAACCGGGCGATCCCCAGCAGCACCCCGCGCGCCTTCAGCGGCACCCGCACCAGCGAGTGCACCCCGTACGCCAGCACCCGTGCGGCCGCCTCCGGATCCTGCTCCCGCCACCCGACGGCGTCCGCCAGCCGCGGCTCCACCCCCGGCAGCCCGCTGCTCAGCGCCCCGGCGAGCGGCGTCGACGGCGCCACCTCCTGGACCGTGCCCACCGGGTAGAACGGCGCGTCGTCCCGGACCGCCGCCAGCGCCGTGCGCCGCATCCGCAGCGAACCGCCGGAGGGCGGCTCGTCGCCCTCCAGCACCTCGTGGGCCAGGTCCACCGTGACGATGTCGGCGAACCGGCCCACCGTCACCTGCGCCAGCTCCTCCGCCGTCCGGGTCACGTCCAGCGTGCTGCCCACCTGCACCCCGGCGTCGTACAGCAGCCGCAGCCGCCGCTGCGCCACCTCGGCCCGCCCGGACAGCGCCAGCAGCTCCGTCGAGTCCCGCAGCGTCGCCACCGAGCCCGGCGGCCCGCCGTCCCGGTCCGTGGGCCGCACGTTCACCGCCAGCAACCGCTCACCGGCCAGCACCACCTCGTCGGTGACCGTCCGCCCGTCCGCCAGCAGCTCCAGGGGCGCCGGCTCCAGACCCAGTTCGGTCAGCGGACGGCCCTCGGCGTCCGGCGGCAGGTCGAGCAGCCGGCGCGCCTCGTCGTTGCAGAGCAGCAGCCGGCCGTCGCCGCCGACGATGAGCACGCCCTCGCGCACCGCGTGCAGCACCGCCGCGTGGTGCTCGTACATGCGGGTCATCTCGGCCGGTCCCAGCCCCCGGGTCTGCCGCTTCAGCCGCCGGCTGATCAGCGCCGTCCCGCCGGTCGCCAGCGCGAGCCCGGCGGCCGCCGCCCCCAGCACCACCGGCAGCTGCCGCTCGCTGGCACTGCTCACATTGGCGATCGTGATGCCCGCCGCCACCATCCCGACCACCTGCCCGTTCGGGGCGTGCACCGGCACGATGGCCTGCACCAGCGACCCGAGCGTGCCCTTGACCTGCTCGGTCACCACCTGCCCGGCCAGCGCGGGCTGGTAGTTGCCGATGACCTTCTGGCCGATCCGCTCCGGATTGGGGTGGGTGAGGCGGATGCCGTCGGTGTCGAGCACGACGATGAAGTCCACGCCCGCGTTGATCCGCGCCGACTGCGCCGAGGGCTGCAGCAGCGCGGTCGGGTCGGGGGAGCGCAGGGCGGCGACGATGCCGGGCGAGTTGGCGTAGGTCTGCGCGACCGCCACCGAGCGGTTGGTGGCCTCCTGCCGGGCGTCGTTGCGGGACTGCACCAGCAGGGCGACCACGGCCGCCACCACCAGCAGCAGCACCACCAGGACCTGGAGCGCGAAGACCTGTCCGGCCACCGACCGGACCCTGGCCGATGCCGGCCGGGCCGTTCGTGATCGCTGGTGCCGACCGTGGGGATGCCCACCGGGCGAGCCGGCGGCGGTACCGGTGGATCGGGAGGCGGAGGTGGAACCGGCCGCACCAGGGTCCGACGGAGCCCAAGATCGGCCCGGAAAACGGGCCATACGTCATATTTGCACTCCACGTGGCGGCGGGCCAAGGCCGACCACCCCGCCCATTGGGCCGGTTGGCCTTCCCCGGCCCGACTTGGCAGGATCGCAGGGTGTCCGAACCCCGCACCATCACCGACCCCGCCGACCCGCGCCTCGCCGACTACACCGGCCTGACCGACGTCGAGCTCCGCCGCCGCCGCGAACCCGCCGAGGGCCTGTTCATCGCCGAGGGCGAGAAGGTCGTCCGCCGCGCCCTGGCGGCCGGCTACCGGATGCGGTCGATGCTGCTGACCCCCAAGTGGCTGGACGTGATGGCGGACGTCATCGCCGAGGCCGACGCCCCCGTGCACGTCGTCGAACCCGCCCTGGCCGAGGCCGTCACCGGCTACCACGTCCACCGCGGCGCCCTCGCCTCGATGGAGCGGCAGCCGCTGCCGGACGCCGCCGAACTGCTGGCCGGCGCCCGCCGGGTCGCCGTCCTGGAAGGCCTGGTCGACCACACCAACCTGGGCGCGATCTTCCGCAGCGCCGCCGCCCTCGGCATGGACGCCGTCCTGCTCTCGCCCGACTGCGCGGACCCGCTGTACCGGCGCGCGGTGAAGGTCTCGATGGGCGCGGTCTTCGCCGTCCCGTACGCCCGGCTGGACCCCTGGCCGGACGCCCTGGACACGGTGCGGGCGGCGGGCTTCGAACTGCTCGCCCTCACCCCGGCCGAGACCGCCGTCGACCTCGCCGTCCTCGCCCCGCACCGCCTCCTCAAGGCCGCCCTGATGCTCGGCGCCGAGGGCGACGGCCTCACCCGCCGTGCCCTGGCCGCCGCCGACCAAGCCGTGCGCATCCCGATGGCCCACGGCGTGGACTCCCTCAACGTCGGCGCCGCCGCGGCCGTCGCCTTCTACGCCGTCACCGCCACCCCCTGACCCCCCCGGCCCCACCGATCTCGCCCACCTCCGCCCGCACACGCCCCACCGGGCTCGCTCCTCCTCCCCCGACGCACGCGGCGCCGGCCCCACCGGCTTCCTGCCCCACCGGGTTCGCTCGTCCTCCCCTGCGCGGGCCCGTGACGCGCGTGGTGTCGGCCTCACCGGCTTCCTGTGTTCCGCCGGGTTCGCTCGTCCTCCCCTGCGCGTGGGGTTGTGGCGTAGGAAGTCGGCCCGGCCGACTTCCTGTTCCGGGCCTCTTGCCCATGGCAGCGCTGTGCGGGCCCCTGGGGCGCGCGGTGTTGGGGGTCTCGGCGAGGCGGGGGTCCGCCTGCTGG
>NZ_JBIBVJ010000024.1:42554-99045 GCF_043080305.1 Kitasatospora sp. NPDC015120
GGGGGCCTCAGCCGTGCCTGGCGTCGGTGGCCGTGTGGGGAGGTGGGGCCCGCCGACTCTCAGCGGCGGCGCTTGCTGCCGCTGCGCGAGAAGTCGAGCCCGTCGACTTCTTGTTCCGGTGCGGGGCTGTTGCTGGGGTGCCTTCGCCCGGGCGGTTGCCGCCGGGGGGTGCGGTGTCGTTGCGTGGGACGTCGGGCTGGCCGATTTCCTGTTCCGGGCCGCTTGCCCATGGCAGCGCTGTGCGGGGCCCCTGGGGCGCGCGGTGTTGGGGGTCTCGGCGAGGCGGGGGTCCGCCTGCTGGGGGGCCTCAGCCGTGCCTGGCGTCGGTGGCCGTGTGGGGAGGTGGGGCCCGCCGACTCTCAGCGGCGGCGCTTGCTGCCGTTGCGCGAGAAGTCGGGCCGGCCGACTTCCTGTTCCGGGCCGCTTGCCCATGGCAGCGCTGTGCGGGGCCCCTGGCGCGCGCGGTGTGGCGGGCTCGCCGACTTGCTGTTTCGGCGTGCCTGCCTGCGGCGGCGGTTTCGGCTGTCCGGACTGCTGGGATGCGTGGCGTGCGAGGTCGGGCTGGCCGACTTCCTGCTCCGGTGTGCCTGCCTGCTCGTGGTGGCGGTTTCGGCTGCGCGGGCTGCTGGGGGGCGTGGCGTGAGAAGTCGGGCCCGCCGACTGCCTGCTCCGGGCCGATGCGGGGGTCAGCCGGTCGTCGGGGCGGTCGGGGGGGCCGGGGCGGCGGCGGGGGGTGGGGTGGTGGCCGGGGGAGTCAGGGTGGGGGAGCCGGGCCAGGACTCCTCCAGGGTGCCGTCCGCGCGCAGCGTGTAGCGGGTGGATGTGGCGGCCCCGGTCTGGGCGACCCGCTCCTCCCGCACCAGTGCGCCGTTCTCCAGCCGCCAGGACGCCGTCGCCTGCGGATCGGCCGCCGAGGAGCGCGAGGTGACGGCGACCGGGTTGGCGCCGCTGAAGGCGAACAGCTGCACCAGGTCGGCCGGGACCGAGCCCTCCGAGCGGCGCAGCACGACCACGGTCGCCGGCTCGCCCTTGTACCGCGCCGGGAGGACCGCGCTGAGTACGACCTGCGGCCCCGCGCCCGTCGTCGAGCGGCCGTCCCGCAGGGCGATCGCCGGGCCGCCCGCCGGGTCGGAGTAGCTGCGGTTCGGCCAGTCGACCCCCGGGGTCGGGCCCTGGGCGGGCAGCAGCGCGCCGTCCGCGGCGCCGCCGCCCGGCGCCCCGTGCGCCGCGGCCGCCAGCGGCGTGGTCGACGGCGCGAGGCCGTCGGCCGAGATCCCCGTCCCGGCCGGCGCCTCCGGCCCCGAGCCGGCCGCCGGGGCCGCCGAGGGTGCCGAAGCCGTGCCCCCCGGGGAGGCCGGGGCGGACGCGGAACTCGCGGGTGCCCGGAGTCCCTGCTTGTCCCGGTTCTCGCACCCCTGCGCCGCCGCGATGGCCAGCGCCACGCCCACCGTCACCGTCACGAACACCACCAGCCGCTGCCGCAGCAGCCGCCGTCGCGCCGTCGCGGGCCGCCCGCCGGGTGCGGGCGTGTGCTGCCGGTCGCCGGCGCGGCCGCGCGGCCCGCCCGGCCGGGGCGCGCGGCCGCGTGCGGGCGGCGGGGTCTGCTGGCGCTCGCGCATCGGCCGGGTCGCCTGGGCGGTCTCCGGCCGGGGGAGCGGCGCGGTGGCCGCCTGCCCGTCGGCCGGACCGGGGGCCCGCCGCGGTACGCCGCCGGCCGCGCCCGCCCGGGCCCGGGCGGCGGCCGGGGCCTGCTCGGGTGCCCGTCCGGGCGCCGGGACGCCGCGCGGAGCGGCGGCCGGCGGCGCGGGCGGCACCGGCCCGGCCGGGCGCACCGGATGTCCCTGCTGCCCCTGCGGGCCCGGACGTCCCGGCTGCCCCTGGTACGCGGGCTGTCCCGGGCGCCCCGCGACCCCGCCCCGCTCCGCGCCCGCCGCCCCGGCGGCGCCGGCCTGGCCGCGCGCGGCCGCGCGCCCGCGGCCGAACGGTCCGCCGGAGCCCTGGCCCGCCCCGCCGGCCGAGCCGCGCGCGGCCAGTTCGCTGAGCCGCTCGTGCAGGGCGGCCGCACCGGGCCGCTCGGCGGGCTCCTTGGCCAGGCAGGCCCGGATCAGCGGTGCCAGCTGCGGCGGTACCGCCGACAGGTCGGGCTCCTCGTGGACGACGCGGTAGAGCATGACCTCCGAGGAGGCGCCGGAGCCGAACGGACTGTCCCCGGTGAGCGCGTACGCGAGGGTCGCGCCGAAGGCGAAGACGTCGGTCGCGGGCGTGACGGCGGCCCCCCGGACCTGCTCGGGGGCGAGGAAGCCGGGCGAGCCGACGGCGGTGCCGACGTGGGTGAGCGTGCTGGCGCCGCGCGACCAGGCGATGCCGAAGTCGATGATGCGCGGCCCGCGCGGGGAGAGCAGGATGTTGGACGGCTTGAGGTCGCGGTGGACGACGCCGGCCTCGTGGACCTTGACCAGGCCGTCGGCGAGCGCGGCCCCGATCCGGGCGACCTCGGGCCAGCCGAGCGCCCCCTCGTCGCCGACCCGCTTGTACAGCGAGGGCCCGGGGACGTACGCGGTGGCCAGCCAGGGCCGGTCGGCCTCGATGTCGGAGCCCATGACGCGGGCGGTGCAGCCGCCGCGGATCCTGGAGGCGGCGGCGATCTCGCGGGCGAAGCGGGTGCGGAACTCGACGTCCTCGGCCAGTTCGGAGCGGATCAGCTTGAGCGCGACGCGCTGCCCCCGGCGGTCCGACCCCAGGTAGACCACGCCCATGCCGCCGGCCCCCAGCCGACGGTGCAGGCGGTACGGCCCGACGACGCGGGGGTCCTCACGCCGCAGCCGCATCATCGCCATTCTCGTTTCCCCGTCAGACTGTGGGTGAGGCCCCGTCGGATGGGGCGTCGTCAGTTCCTGTCGGGCACAGCTTACGGACTGCCCGCTGCGGTGTGCTGATACGCAACACCTCAAGCCACCGTCCGATTGTCGGATCTTGGACCGGCCTTCGGGTGGTGGGCTGCCGAATCGTTTCTCGGGGTTCCCCCTCAGGGTTCCCCTGGGACCGTGGAGCGGGCGTCTCCCCCTGCGGTAGTAGGCCCCAGGTCTGATCATCATCCTCCTGGAGGCCAGGAGAACAGTACGACGGCATGACGCCCGCCAACCCCCTCCCGCCATACCGTTGTTCTCAGCGGTGGACGGGGAGCTCGTCCCCCGAGGTAAGCCGTCCACCGCGTCCACGTGCACCACCGTCCATCCACCGGCCGAGCTCACGAACCAGGAGTCAAGGGCATGGCACCGCAGCCCACGGGATCCACCTCCCGACGACGTCGGCCGGCCTTCACCCAGCCCGGAGCCACGGAGCCCACCCGGCACCCCGCGGTGGCGGTGGCCATGGCACTGCCCTGCGCGGTGCTGCTGGCGGTCCTGTTCGGCGGGTGGGAGCAGATGGCCGACCAGGCCCATACGGTGGCCGAGTTGATCGGCCACTGACCGGCCGGGCACCGAGGGTGCCCACAGAGCGGGCACTGATCCCCTGGGGACGGGGAACCAGTGCCGCCGGGGAGGCCGCGCCCGCGATGACCGCGGACGGGCGAGAGCGGCGCGCAGAGCGCCCCGGCAGGCGGAGATGCCGCGTACGGACGTCGGTGAGGGCGACCGTACGCGGCTCTTCTGCGTTCTTCTGCGTTCCCCTGCGTTCCTCCACCGTCCCCGGTCCCTCCCGGAGAGCGCCGAAACGGCCGGGGGCACGCCCGAAAACGGCCGGGGCCGCGACCCGTGGTGGATCGCGGCCCCGGCCGTCACTGTGCGCGATACTGGGATTGAACCAGTGACCCCTACCGTGTCAAGGTAGTGCTCTCCCGCTGAGCTAATCGCGCCTGGTCAGGCGGTGGTGCAACGGGTCCCGGAGGACCTGGCGTGCGCGATACTGGGATTGAACCAGTGACCCCTACCGTGTCAAGGTAGTGCTCTCCCGCTGAGCTAATCGCGCTGGTGCGGTGCTACCGCAGCGAACCCCAGGACCCGAGGATCCGGAAGGTCCGACGTGCGCGATACTGGGATTGAACCAGTGACCCCCACCGTGTCAAGGTGGTGCTCTCCCGCTGAGCTAATCGCGCCTGGAAAGGTGTCCGGCAGGGCCGGGCATGGTGCGCGATACTGGGATTGAACCAGTGACCCCTACCGTGTCAAGGTAGTGCTCTCCCGCTGAGCTAATCGCGCGGGGAGGCCACCCGGCGGGAGCCGGGCGAGCCTCTTGGAGGTGGAGACGGGATTTGAACCCGTGTAGACGGCTTTGCAGGCCGTTGCCTCGCCTCTCGGCCACTCCACCAGGCAACACTCGAAGGACGATCTTACACTGCCCTTCACCGAGCGGACGACGAGATTCGAACTCGCGACCCTCACCTTGGCAAGGTGATGCTCTACCAACTGAGCCACGTCCGCCTGTCTCCCGGGATCTTCACCGGTTTTCCCGGCTGCGCTCCCTGGCGACGTGTTGAACTCTAGCGGATTCCCGGGCCAGCGAAAAATCCGTTCCCGCAGCATGCCCGGCCGGTGGGCGCCGGACGCCCTCCGCGTGCCCCGGCGCCGGACGGCCCGGACGGCCCGGGCGCGGGCGGACCGGCACCCTGAGTGACACCCGCAGGTCACCCGGCGTACGCCCGCGCGACCCCGGGATCTGCTCACGCCCCCCGACCTACACTTCAGGCACCGCCACCCGAGCAGAGCCCCGCGCAGGAGAACCGTGTCCGGCCACCCCGACCCCCAGCACCCCCTCGCCCGCTTCGGCGGCCGCCTCGCCACCGGGCTGCGCGACGTCACCTCCGACCCCGCCGCCCTGGACTCCGCCGGCTGGTGGGCCGTCGCCTACGACTTCGAGGGCCGGCTGACCTGCGCCCGCTTCGACGACGTCCGCCCGGCCCCCGCCCCGCCCTCCGGCGCCGGCTGGCTCGGCCCGGCCGCCGGGGACTGGCGCAGCTCGCTCGACCGCGCCGCCTACACCGCGGGCGTGCGCCGCGTCCGCGAGCACATCGCGGCCGGCGAGGTCTACCAGGCCAACCTCTGCCGGGTGCTCCGCGCACCGCTGCCCGACCCCGCCCGTACCGACATCGACGCCCTCACCGGACTGCTCGCCCACGGCAACCCCGCCCCCTACGCGGGAACGATCCGGCTGCCCGGCCACGGCGTGGAGATCGCCACCGCCTCCCCCGAGCTCTACCTGCGCCGCACCGGCCGCACCGTCTCCTCCGGCCCGATCAAGGGCACCGGGCGCACCGAGCACGACCTGCTCGACAAGGACCACGCCGAGAACGTGATGATCGTCGACCTCGTCCGCAACGACCTCGGCCGGGTCTGCGCCACCGGCACCGTCACCGTGCCCGACCTGTGCGCGGTCGAGAAGCACCCCGGCCTGGTCCACCTCGTCTCCACCGTCGAGGGCACCCTGCGCCCCGACGCCGGCTGGCCCGAACTGCTCGCCGCCACCTTCCCGCCCGGCTCCGTCACCGGCGCGCCCAAGTCCAGCGCCCTGCGGATCATCGAATCCCTGGAGACCGCCCCGCGCGGCCCCTACTGCGGCGCCGTCGGCTGGGTCGACGCCGACCGCGGCGAGGGCGAACTCGCCGTCGGCATCCGCACCTTCTGGATCGACCGGACCGACCCCGCGGCACCCGAACTGTGCTTCGGCACCGGCGCCGGCATCACCTGGGGCTCCGACCCCGGCCGCGAGTGGGCGGAAACCGAGCTGAAGGCCGCCCGCCTGGTCGCGATAGCGTCGGGCACCGACACCCCGCCGCCCACCGACTGAACCCCCCACGGATCGAACCCCGACACGGGCCGAACCCGCCGCCACCCGCAGCCGGCCGGCCCGCGCCCGTCCCGCGAGGAGCACCCCGCGATGCAGCACCCCACCACCAGCTGGGTCAACGGCACCCTCGTCGACTCCGCCGACCCGGCCCTGTCCGTCCTGGACCACGGACTCACCACCGGCGACGGCGTCTTCGAGACCATGAAGGCCGTCGACGGCCGGGCCTTCGCCGTCACCCGCCACCTGGAGCGGCTCACCCGCTCCGCCCGCGGCCTCGGCCTGCCCGACCCCGACCACGACCTGGTCCGCGAGGCCTGCGAGGCCGTCCTCGCCGCCAACCACCCGATGCCCCTCGGCCGCCTGCGCATCACCTACACCGGCGGCACCGCGCCGCTCGGCTCCGAGCGCGGCGACGACGGCCCCACCCTGGTCGCCTCCCTCGGCACCGCCACCCGCCGCCCCGACACCACCGCCGTCACGGTCGTCCCCTGGCGCCGCAACGAGCACAGCGCCGTCGCCGGCCTCAAGACCACCTCCTACGCCGAGAACGTCGTCGCCCTCGCCGCCGCCCACCGCGCCGGCGCCTCCGAGGCCCTGCTCGCCAACACCGCCGGCCGGCTCTGCGAGGGCACCGGCTCCAACGTCTTCGTCGTCCTCGGCGGCCGCCTGCTCACCCCGCCGCTCGCCTCCGGCTGCCTGGCCGGCATCACCCGGCAGCTCGTCGTCGACTGGTGCGGCGCCGAGGAGGCCGACCTCCCGCTCGACGCCCTCCAGGAGGCCGAGGAGATCTTCCTGACCTCCTCCCTGCGCGACGTCCAGGCCGTCACCCGCGTCGACGACCGCGAACTGCCCGGCCCCGGACCGGTCACCACCAAGGCGATGGCCGTGTTCACCCAGCGCAGCGGCGACGACCTCGACCCCTGAGCACCCCGCCCGCCGTTCCGCCGGAGAACCCCTCCGGCGGAACGGCGCAGTCCCGGAGCGGGTCCGACCGGTAGAAGACCCGGGCGGCGGGGAAGGGACCCCGACATGACCACCACGCTGCGCCCCGAGAGCCCGGAGACCCCCACCCCCGCCGGCGGCCGCACCCGGCGCTGGCAGATCTGCGTCAACGGCCGCCCGGTCGGCGGCCTGCGCACCACCGCCGTCCCGCGTGGCAACCGACTCTGGGGCGAGATAGCCGAGTTGGAGGTGCGCAGCGGGCGCGGCCGGGGGCGCGGGACGATCGGCGCGCTGGCCGCCGAGGAGGTGCTGCGCGGCTGGGGCTGCGTCCGGGTGGACGCCGACATCCCCGAGAGCGCGCAGGTCGCCCGCTCCCTCGCCGTCACCCTCGGCTACACCGAGCGGATGCGGAACATGGTCAAGCGGCTGGAAACGGCCCCCGCCCTGCCGCCCGGCACCGCCGCGCGCCCGCTCGGCGCCGCCGACTTCCCCGCCTGGCTGGCCGAGGCCAAGGCCGGCTACCTGCACGACCTGCGCGCCTCCGGCCTCGGCGAGGACGAGGCCCGCGCCAAGTCCGAGGCCGACCACGCGAGACTCCTGCCGCAGGGCGCGGACACCCCCGGCATCGTGCTGCGCCGGCTGTACGGGGCGGGGGAGGAGCCGCTGGGCTCGCTCTGGCTGGCGCTGCGGCTGCGCGACCTGCCCGACGGCGCCCCGCTGGCCTGGGTCATGGTGGTCGAGGTGGCGGACGCCCACCGGGGCCGCGGCCACGGCCGGACGCTGATGCGACTGGCCGAGCGCGCATGCCTGTCGGCGGGCGTCCGCGACCTCGGGCTGAACGTCTTCAGCGGCAACGAGGTCGCGCTGCGCCTCTACGAGTCGCTCGGCTACCGGGTCACCAACCGGGTCTACGGCAAGCCGCTGCTGTGAGCGGCGAGCGGCGAGCGGTGCGCGCGGCCGGTGCGCGGTGCGCGGCCGAGGTCAGGACGCCTTGACGCCCTCCACGGCGGCGATGACGCGCTCCAGCAGGCCGTCCTGGCTCTGCCCGCCGTCCAGGCGCTGCCCGGCGACCACGTACGTCGGCGTGCCGCTCACCCCGATCGCCCGGCCCTCGGCCTGGTCGGCGTCCACGGTCAGCATGTGCCGTCCGTCCACCAGTGCGGTGTCCACCTCCTCGGCGTCCACCCCGACCTCCCGGGCCACCTCCAGCAGCACCGCGGTGCCGCGCGCTTCCAGGTCCGCCACCCGCTCCAGCAGCGCCTCGACGAAGGGCCAGCCGAGTCCCTGGGCGAACGCCTCCTCGGCCGCCTCGGCGGCGGGGTAGGCGTACTTGTGCTTCTCCAGCGGGAAGTGCCGCAGCTCGATCGCCAGCGCGTCGCCGTAGCGGGCGCGCAGCGCGCGGACGTCGGCGAGGGCGGTGCGGCAGTCCGGGCACTGGAGCTCGCACCAGAACTCAAGACGGGGGAGGGAACCTTCGATCATGCCCCCAGTGTTCCACCAGTGGGGCCTGTGCCGTTCCGGCGGCCGGGTCCGCGCAGTCCACCAGACCGGAGCGATGGGAGGTCCGACGAGATGACCAGTCCGACGGCCGGAGTGACGGCGTCCCGGAGGCGGCCGTGCTGACGGCGGCGGCGGCCTTCGCCCTGACGGCGGCGGGCGTGGCCGTGGCGGGCCTGCGGGCCTACCGCAAGCGCTTCCTCTCCGCGACCCGCTGGTTCGCCGTCGCGCTGCTGCCCGCCGGCCTCTATCTGACCGGCCTGTTCCCGGTGGCCCGCACGATCGGCGACGAGATCGCCGACTGGGCGGTCAAGCTGGTCTTCGACCCCCGGGTGTGGACCGGCATCGTGCTGCTGGCGGTCTCCGTGGGGCTGCTCGTCACCACCCGCTGGGTGGGGCGGCGCGGCGCCGTGACCGAGGGCCGTGAGGCCGCGACCCCGGCCGCCGGGCCCGCCCCGGCCCGTCCGGCCGTGGCTCCCGCCGCCGGCGCCCCGGCCGCCGCCGCGGCGCCCGGGCGCCCGGGGAAGGACGGCCGTGCGGAGAAGGCCGGGCGTGCGGAGAAGAAGGGCAAGGGCGGCGACGGCCTCGACGAGTTCGCCGACATCGAGGAGATCCTGCGCCGCCGCGGCATCTGAGCGCGCCGGCCCCGCGGCCGGTCCGGGCCGGTTCAGGCCGAGGTGACGGAGTCCGCCGAGCGCTGGCGGGCCCGGTAGGCGGCCACGTGCAGCCGGTTCCCGCAGGTCCGGCTGTCGCAGTAGCGGCGCGAGCGGTTGCGCGAGAGGTCCACGAAGACCCGTGCGCAGTCCGGCGCCTCGCAGCGGCGCAGCCGTTCGCGCTCGCCCGCGGTGAGGATGAACGCCAGCGCCATGCCGAGTTCGGCGGCCAGGTGGTCGCCGAGGGCGGCGTGCGGCGCGAAGTAGTGGATGTGCCACCCGTGGTGGTCGTGGTTGGTCAGCCGGGGCGTGGTGCCGGCGGCCGCGACCAGGGCGTTGACCAGCTCGGCGGCCTCCTCGGTGGACTCCGTGCCGTAGACCTCGCGCAGCCGGGCGCGCAGCTCGTGCACCTGGCGCAGGTCGTCCTCGGTCAGCGAATCGATCTCGCTGATCTCCTGCCGGACCACGAAGGCGTCGAGGGCGGCCACGTCGGGCATCAGTTCGGTGCCGCACACCTCGGGGGCGGTGTTGAGCAGCTCGACGAGGATGCTCAGCGCGCACTCGGTGTCATGGGTGATCAGCACGTGGAGGCTCCTCGTGCGGAGGGGGCCGTGGGCACCCCGCGACTACGGGTCATTCCCAGACCTTACCGGGGCGGTGCGGCGAGCGACGGCGGCTTGCGTCGAAGATGCGTACGGATTCCGTCAGTCTGTACGGAGTTTTCCGCGGGGGCCGTCCCCGGCGGGTGTCCGCCCGGCCAGGCGTCCGGGCAGCCGGCGCGGCGGCCGGCGCGACGGCCGTCCGGGCGGGAGAACGGCCGCGCCCGGCAGCGAGGCCGGCCATCCACAGGATGGCCGGCCTCGCTGCCGGGCGCCTTCGGTGCCGCAGGCCCGCTCCGATGGGAGAGAACCGTTTCGCCACCGGCCCCGAGACCGCGTCGTGCGCGGCTGAGTCTGCTGCCGTGCCCCCGAGTAGGACGGCTGCGGTTGACGGCAGGGGCTACGACCCCGCCGACAGCGGGGTGTGACCGCCTCCGGTCGGGGTCAGCTTTCGGCGAGGATGTGGGACAGCTCCCGGTCGAGGTCGAAGTGACGGTGTTCGGTGCCGGGCGGCACGGCGGCGTCCGTCCGCTTGAGGAACGACTCAAGCGCCCGGGCCGGGGCCTCCAGCAGGGCTTCTCCTTCCGGAGAGCTCAGGGCGATGCAGACCACCCCTTGCCCGTGGCTGCGCGAGGGCCACACCCGGACGTCGCCCGTACCGGTGGGTCGGTGCAGCCCCTCCGCAAGGAGATCTCGGGCGAACACCCACTCCACGGTCTCGTCGGCACCGGTGTGGAAGGTGGCGTGCACGGCATAGGGGTCGGCGGTGTCGTAGCGAAGGCCCGCGGGGACGGGCAGTGAGGACTCGCTGGACACGATGAGGCGCAGGTGCAGCTCGCAGCTGACCGTGGTGTTCATAAGCGCCATGGCCTTTCGCTCAGTGTGCGCTCGGGGAATCGCACGTCGGCGAACGGACCATCCCACCTCCACGACCGATGTAAACCCCTCTGTCCCGATTCGGGCGCGAGTCGTACCCCTTACGGCGCATTGCGGAATCGCCACAGAGTGCCCGGCCGGCGATTACCGGGCCCCTTCTCGGTTAGTTTCCTGGCATGACTGTGCGAAGCGACGAGGCACGCGGCGACGCGGGCGGGAACACCGGAACGGGGGACGCGATCGTGCCGGACGACACGGGGGTGCCGACGGGGGCGGGCGACGGGGGAGCGACCCCCGGCGGCGAAGGCGGTACGCAGGGTGACAAGCCACTGGGCTCGCGCGCCCCGCGGTTCATCCGCCGCTCCCGCCCGCTGCACCTGAGCTGGCAGGTGGCCGTCTTCCTGGTCGGCCTCGCCGTGGTGGTGCTCGGCGTGATCATGCTCCCGCTGCCGGGTCCCGGCTGGGTGGTCATCTTCCTCGGCATGGGCATCTGGGCGACCGAGTTCGTCTGGGCCCAGCTGGCGCTGCGCTGGACCCGCCGCAAGGTGGCCGAGGCCGCGCAGAAGGCCCTGGACCCGAAGGTCCGGCGCCGCAACCTGACGCTCACCGCGATCGGCCTGACGCTGATCGCCGCGCTCGGCGGCTGGTACCTGTGGAAGTACGGGCTGGTCATGCCCTGGAAGATCCACGAGGACTGAGCCGGTCCGCCCGTCTCCGGCCGGCGGTCCGGACGGGGCCGCCCCGGCGGGGCGGCGTGTTCGGACCACCCCCCGGGATGCGGTAATGTTTTCCCTGCACCCGGGCGATTAGCTCAGCGGGAGAGCACTTCGTTCACACCGAAGGGGTCACTGGTTCGATCCCAGTATCGCCCACCGGAATGCATTGTGACAGGTGAGGCCCAGCCGATTATCGGCTGGGCCTCACCTGTATTTCCGCAATCCGGCGAACGGCGCCGGGAGAATGTGCTGAGGCACAGTCATCTTCCGCGTGACGCACGAGTTCTGCGGAGGCGTCGGAGGCGCTCCGAACGAGTTGTACGGCACCCCCCGAATGGTGCTACAGTTCTTCTCGTTGCCCGGGCGATTAGCTCAGCGGGAGAGCACTTCGTTCACACCGAAGGGGTCACTGGTTCGATCCCAGTATCGCCCACCGGACAGCACGCAGGCCCTGATCGGGAGACCGGTCAGGGCCTGCGGCGTTCCCGGCCCCCGCGCGCTACGCCGCCACCTCGCACTCGTGCTCCGGCGACAGCCGCCGGCCGCACCCGCACCGGGCCGGCCGCAGCGGCCAGGACAGGTCCACCCGCTCGTCCGCCCCCGACCGGTCGAACCACGCCTGCAGCCCCCGGGCCTGCGCCGCGTGCCAGACCGCCTGCCGCAGGTGCAGCTCCGCCGCCGTCAGTCCGCCCAGCGCCCCCGGATAGCGCGCGCCGATCGTCCGCACCACCCCGAGCGCCGCCGTCGCGTCCGCCGCCGCGTCGTGCGCACCGGTCAGCTCCACCCCGTAGTGCGCGCACAGGTCGGTCAGCGTCCGCCGGCCCCGGCGGTAGCGGTCGACGTACTTGTCCAACACCCGCGGATCCAGCACCAGCAGCGCCGCCGGAGCGATCGTCTCGGCCAGCGACACCCCTCGGTGCCGGCGCAACTCCCGGTCCAGCAGCGTCAGGTCGTACGGCGCGTTCATCACCACCACCGGCCGCCCGGCCCGGGCCTGCTCGGCCAGCGCGGCGGCCACCTCCGCCACCACCACCGGCGCCGGCCGCCCGTGCGCCCGCACCGTCTCGTCGCTGATCCCGTGCACCGCGCGGGCGCCGTCGGGTATCGGGACCCCGGGATCGGCGAGCCAGCCGGTGGCCGCCGGGGCGGCGCCGGGGGCGGACTGGACGACCAGGGCGGCCGAGACGATGCGGTCGCTCTCGACGTCCACGCCGGTGGTCTCGGTGTCGAAGGAGGCGAGCGGGCCGGTGAACCAGTGCTGCTGCATGACTGCCCCTCGGAGAACGGCGCGATCCCGCCCCGGTGATACCCGCCCCTGACGCACCCTCAACCGTTTGGCGCCGCACCGGCCGGGCACCCTGCCCACGGGTGCCCTGTTCGAATCCGGACGGGCCGGGGGGACGGGGGAGGACGGACGGTCATGGCGCTGACGCAGCCGCAGCCCGAGGGGGCGGCGGCCGTCCTGCGGGGCGACCTGGCGGTGACCGCCTGCATGGAGACCCTGCAGGTCGGCTACCTGCACGCGGTCGCCGCCGCGGCCGGCTGCTCGCTCTCCCAGCCGTTCCCCGACAACGGCATCGACTGGCAGGTCAGCCACGGCTCGCGCAGCCACGAGGTCGACGACGAGGTCACCGTCAAGATCCAGTTGAAGGCCACCCAGCAGATCGCCCCCGACCCCCGCGGCGCGTTCTTCTCCTTCACCCTGGACAACGACCACCTGCGCAAACTCGCCCGCCCGCGGGTCGCCGTGCCCCGGATCCTCGTCGTCATGCTGCTGCCCCGCCGCGTCGACCGGTGGCTCGCCGCCGGCCCCGACGCCCTCGAACTGCGGCACTGCTGCTACTGGGTCAACCTGGCCGGCCACCCCGTCACCGGGCAGCGCCGCACCAACGTCCGCGTCCCCACCGCGAAGGTCTTCGACGACCGCGCCCTGTGCGCCATCATGGCCCGGGTCGGAGCGGGCGGCAGCCCGTGACGGCCCGGCCCCGGCCGGGAGGAGCCGCCCCATGACACTGCCCCACGGGCCGATGCGCGCCACGCCCGGCGGACCACCACGGACCGCGCCGCTGCCCGATCCGTCCGCCGTCGACCCCGCGGTGCTCGCCACTCTGCTCGCCCGGCACGGCTGGGTCCGGCGCGGCGGGCCCACCGCCCGCTACGGCCGCTGGACGCCCCCCGAGGGCACCGACCCCGGCGTCAGCCTGCTCGTCCCCGCCGGTGACGGCTTCGACGACGCGGTCGACCTGCTCACCGACGCCGTCACCGCGCTCTCCCGCTCCGCCAGCCCCTCCGCCCGCGCCATCCTGCTCGCCCTGGCCGTCCCCGGCGACGAGCTCCAGTGGCACCGCGACCTCGCCGCACCCCCCGCCGCCGCCGTCCCCGGCGCGGCGCCCTGGGACGACACCGAACGGCTGCGGCACGCCGCCCGCGCCATGCTCGCCGCCGGCGCCAAGGCCGGCCGCACCCGCGCCGCCTACTTCGGCGCCCGCCTGGACGCCTGGGCCGGCGACTTCCTCGACCGCGTCCTGGTCGTCGCCGGCGGCCCGGGCCTGACCGCCTACACCCCCGCCCCCGAGGGCCGGGCCGCGGTCACCACCCTGGTCCGCGCCCTGGAGGCACTGCGCGACGCCGTCGACTACCGGCGGGTCAGCGGCGGCGGCGAGGCCTTCGAGAACGCCGTCCAGTCCGGCGTCAGCCGCGAGCTGGTCGAATCCGTCCGGGAACTGGTGCGCGGCGCCACCGCCGGCCGGTTCACCGTCGCCTGGTCCGCCGCCGCCGGCACCCCCGGCGGCTTCGGCGACCGCCGGATCGCCGTCGAGTTCTCACCCGGCGACCTGCCCGCCCTCGACGAGGCCGCCGAACTCCTCGAACGCATCGAGCCCGCCGTCGCCGTCACCGTCGTCGGCCTCGTCGTCCGCCTCAAGCGCGCCGACCCCGCGGGGCCCGGCAGCGTGCGCCTGCGGGTGCTCGGCGGCGCCGAGGTCGACGAGGTCAAGGTCCGCCTCGCCGACCCCGCCTACCGGCTCGCCGCCGAGGCCCACCTGGCCGGCACCCCGGTGCGGATCAGCGGCCGCCTGGAACGGCGCGGCGGATTCCGGCGGCTCACCCGGCCCACCGGCCCGGAACCGTGCGGGCTGGAGGACGCCGAGCGGGAGCGCCTGCTCAAGACACTGGGGGAGGGGCGGGGCGAGTAGGAAGGGTACGGAGGTGACGGTGGGGTCACCGCTCTCGGTACCATCGTCAGGCGCAGCGCTGTGCTGCGTCCTCTGAATCCAGCACGTCAGGAGAGACCGGTGACGGACGTCCGGGTAATCATCAACCGCGAACCCGATCGGGAAGAGCGCGTGGTGACCACGGGCACTACGGCCGCCGAGCTCTTCGCCGACGACCGCTCGATCATCGCCGCCCGCGTCGGCGGCCGGCTCAAGGACCTCGCCCACGCCCTCCAGGACGGCGACGAGGTCGAGCCGGTCGCGATCTCCAGCCCGGACGGCCTGGACATCCTGCGCCACTCCACCGCGCACGTCATGGCCCAGGCCGTGCAGCAGCTCTTCCCGGAGGCCAAGCTCGGCATCGGCCCGCCGGTCAAGGACGGTTTCTACTACGACTTCGACGTCGAGAAGCCGTTCCACCCCGATGACCTCAAGGCCATCGAGAAGCGGATGCAGGAGATCATCAAGCGCGGGCAGAGGTTCTCCCGCCGGGTGGTCACCGACGAGGCCGCCCGCGAGGAGCTGGCCGCCGAGCCGTACAAGCTGGAGCTGATCGGCCTCAAGGGCTCCGCCGCCACCGCCGGCGAGGGCGCGGACGTCGAGGTCGGCGCCGGCGAGCTCACCATCTACGACAACCTGGACGCCAAGAGCGGCGAGCTGTGCTGGGGCGACCTCTGCCGCGGACCGCACCTGCCGTCGACCCGGATGATCCCGGCGTTCAAGATCATGCGCTCGGCCGCCGCCTACTGGCGCGGCAGCGAGAAGAACCCTATGCTCCAGCGCCTGTACGGGACCGCCTGGCCGAGCAAGGACGAGCTCAAGGCGCACCTGGAGTTCCTGGAGGAGGCCGCCAAGCGCGACCACCGCAAGCTCGGCAACGAGCTCGACCTCTTCTCCATCCCCGAGGAGATCGGCTCCGGCCTCGCCGTCTTCCACCCCAAGGGCGGCATCATCCGCCGCGCCATGGAGGACTACTCGCGCCGCCGGCACGAGGAGGAGGGCTACGAGTTCGTCTACACCCCGCACGCCACCAAGGGGAAGCTCTTCGAGAAGAGCGGCCACCTGGACTGGTACGCGGACGGCATGTACCCGCCCATGCAGCTCGACGAGGGCGTGGACTACTACCTCAAGCCGATGAACTGCCCGATGCACAACCTGATTTTCGACGCGCGTGGCCGCTCCTACCGTGAGCTGCCGCTGCGCCTGTTCGAGTTCGGCACGGTGTACCGGTACGAGAAGTCCGGCGTGGTGCACGGTCTGACCCGCGCCCGCGGCTTCACCCAGGACGACGCGCACATCTACTGCACCCGCGAGCAGATGGCGGACGAGCTCGACTCGACGCTGACCTTCGTGCTCAACCTGCTGCGCGACTACGGTCTGACCGACTTCTACCTGGAGCTGTCCACCAAGGACCCGGAGAAGTTCGTCGGCACCGACGACGCGTGGGAGGAGGCCACCGCCGTCCTCGCCGCGGTGGCCGAGAAGCAGGGCCTGCCGCTGGTCCCGGACCCGGGCGGCGCGGCCTTCTACGGCCCGAAGATCTCGGTGCAGGCGCGGGACGCCATCGGCCGTACCTGGCAGATGTCGACCATCCAGCTGGACTTCAACCTGCCGGAGCGCTTCGACCTGGAGTACACGGCGGCGGACGGCTCGCGCCAGCGGCCGGTCATGATCCACCGGGCGCTGTTCGGCTCGATCGAGCGGTTCTTCGCGGTGCTGCTGGAGCACTACGCCGGCGCCATGCCGCCGTGGCTGGCCCCGGTCACCGTGACCGGCATCCCGATCACCGACGAGCACGTGCCGTACCTGCTGGAGGTCGCGGCCGAGCTGAAGAAGCGCGGGATCCGGGTCGAGGTGGACACCTCGGACGACCGGATGCAGAAGAAGATCCGCAACGCCCAGCGCAGCAAGGTGCCGTTCATGCTGATCGCCGGCAACGACGACGTCGAGGCGGGCGCGGTCTCCTTCCGCTACCGCAACGGCGAGCAGAAGAACGGCGTGCCGGTCGCCGAGGCCGTCCAGGAGATCGTGGACGCGGTGGAGCGCCGGATCCAGGTCTGACGCCGTCGGTCGTGCGCGGGCGCGGGGCGGGCTCCTTCAGGAGTCCGCCCCGCGCGTCTTTGCAAGCACGGTTGGGCGAATATGCTGATCAGCATGACGACTGAGCCGGAACTGCAGCAGGGCGTCGGGGAGCCGGACGGCTTCCGCCGCCTCTGGACCCCCCATCGGATGGCCTACATCCAGGGCGAGAACAAGCCCACCGGTCCGGCTCCGGACGACGGCTGTCCGTTCTGCTCGATCCCGTCGCTGAGCGACGAGGACGGGCTGGTCGTCGCGCGCGGCAACTCCGTGTACGCGGTGCTCAACCTGTACCCGTACAACGGCGGGCACCTCATGGTGGTCCCGTTCCGGCACGCGGCGGACTACACCGAGCTGGACGAGGCGGAGACGGCCGAGCTGGCGGTGTTCACCAAGAAGGCGATGACGGCGCTGCGCGCGGCCTCGGGGGCGCACGGCTTCAACATCGGCATGAACCAGGGCGCGGCGGCCGGTGCCGGCATCGCGGCCCACCTGCACCAGCACGTGGTGCCGCGCTGGGGCGGGGACACCAACTTCATGCCGGTGGTCGGCCACACCAAGGTGCTGCCGCAGCTGCTGGCGGACACCCGGAAGATGCTGGCCGACGCCTGGCCGCAGGACTGATCCGGACGGATCCGTACGCCCTTCACGGCGCAGGGCCCCGGCGACCAGCGGGTCGCCGGGGCCCTGCGCCGTGTCCGGTCAGGCGTCGTACTGGTCGACCTTGAACGGGCGGCTGCCCTGGGCCTCGGCCTTGAGACCGGCCGCGCGGCCCTTGAACGCGCGCTCGGTGTCGAGGTCGTGCTCGGCGAGGAACTCCAGGGTGGCGGTGTGCACGGCCCCGAGCACCGGGTGGGAGGCGTTGAGCGCGTTGTCCGCCATGGTGCGGGTGCCCCAGGGCGCTCCGGCCCAGGTGTGCCGGAAGCCGAAGGGCTCGGGCAGGCCGAGGCCGCCGCCGAGCCAGGAGAGCAGGCCGGGCGTCCGGTGGAAGGGGGCGCGGACGGCCTGCCGGACGACCTCGTCGTTGTCGATCAGCCGGAGTTTGACCGTGCGCTCCTCCCAGAACCGGAAGGTCTTGGCGACGGACTTCTCCTTGTCCGCGGGCTTGTCGCCGAAGAAGCCGGCGATGGGACCGAGGGCGTAGCCGGCGACGGTGATGTTGAGGGTGTTGGCGAGCAGTACCACGGTGACGGTGAAGGTCAGGACGAGCTTTCCGTCGTGGGTGATGAACTGGGTGGCGAGGTAGTGCCGGGGGCCGCCGGAGAAGGTCTGCTTGTCGGCGATGGCCTGGACGGCGAAGTCGCGCATGTGGTCGCCGTCCATGTCGGCGTTGCCGGGGCGGCTGATCTCGTCGGCGCTCTCGCCGACCTCCAGGACGACCCACTGCTTGACCTGGACGCCGGGCATGCCGCTGTTGGCGACCTCGCTGATGCCGAGCGCCTTGAGGTGGCCGGAGATCTTGCGGACGAGGTCCCAGGGGTGGAACTGGCGGAAATCGATCTGGCCCTCGGCGGGGCGCAGGGTGTCGATGAGCTTCCACTCGCCCCAGCGGCGGCCGGCCCCGAGGATGCCCTTGGCCCCGGCGTAGTGCTGGATGTTGGTCTCCTGCTCGGAGTCCAGCCGGCCGAGCTTGGCGCGCAGGTCGGCGGCCTTCTTGTCGAGGTCGTCGCGGGGGACGGCCATCGGGACGGTGGCGGCCACGGCGTTGCCCTCGGCCAGGGCGAGCCAGCGGGCGCGCAGGTCGACGGCGGTGCGTTCGACGATGCGCCGGGCCAGGAACCAGCCGATGACCGGGGCGAGCAGCACGATCCGCAGGTAGAGGCCGAGGACGCCGCCGGCCGGGGGCTTGATGGCGAGCAGCGCGGCGAGGCCGGCGACGAGGGCGAGCACGACGGCGCCGTACGCGGTGGCGTTCTTCGGGCTGTCGCGCCTGAGCCAGGCGCGCAGCTGGAACGCGCCGAGCCACACCAGCGTGCCGGGCAGGCAGAGCAGCCCGGTGACGACGGAGACGGTGGACAGCTGCCGGTCGCGGTTGCGGCGGATCTCCTCGGCGGCGAGGCAGTGCTCGACGATCTGGCGGGTGTCGAGGCCGAAGGAGGGGACCAGCGGCTTGCGGTCGCCGCCGAGGGTGCGGGAGATGAGCGCCTTGCTCCAGGCCTCGCCGAAGTTGGGGGCGAAGAGGGCGAAGCGGCCCTTCTTGACGCTGGTCCCGGCGAGTTTGGCGGCGCCCTCCTCCAGGGTGATGTCGCGGTACGCCACCGAGGAGATCGCCTGGGTGCCGGCGGTCTGCGGGCCGGCGTCGGTCCGGGGTATCTGCGCACCCGGGGTCATGTCGAGTGTGGTCACGGTGGCGGTCCCCTCCTCCCCTTTGTCCTGCGGCAGGTTACCGTGCCGGGGCACCGCCGCGGGCATGATCGTCTGAAGTGCCGTCACGAACGGGCCACGGTGGGCCTGTGGGGCATGATGCCCACGTTCCGGCTGTGCGACGCGCCCTGGTGCGGGTCGTCGGCGCGTGATGGTGCACGATGGCGGCATGACGAGCGGTGGGCTGACGGATCCGGTGCTGGTGTTCGACGGGGACTGCGGGTTCTGCACGACGTGCGTGACCTGGGGGGAGCGCTTCCTGCGCCAGACGCTGGCGTCGGGGGGCTGGGAGGCGGTGCCGTTCCAGTTCGCGGACCTGGCGGAGCTGGACGCGGTGGCCGGGGGGCGCGGTGAGGTGTCCTGGGAGCGCGCGGAGCGCGAGGTGCTCTGGGTGACGCCGGCGGGCCGGGTGTACGGCGGGGCGCAGGCGGTGGCGCGGCTGCTGATGCGCTCGGGCGGGGTGTGGGCGTACCTGGGCGGGGTGCTGGCGCTGGCGCCGGTGCGGCCGGTGGCGGCGCTGGTGTACCGGTGGGTGTCGGTCAACCGGCACCGGATGCCGGGCGGTACGCCGGCCTGTGCCCTGCCGCGCCGCTGAGGTCCTTTCACCCCTCCTGGTCGGTGAAGCGGGTGGCGAGGGCGGCGGGCATCGGTTCGTGGCGCAGGTGGGCGCGGCTGAACTCGGCGGTGCCGTGGGTGAGCGAGCGCAGGTCGACGGGGTAGCGGGCGAGTTCGAGTTCGGGGACCTCGGCGCGCAGCAGGGTGAGGCCGGGGCCGCCGGTCTCGGTGCCGAGGACGCGGCCGCGGCGGGCGGAGAGGTCGCCGAGGACGGCGCCGAGGTAGTCGTCGGGCAGCAGGACGCTGACGGCGGCGACCGGTTCGAGGAGCCGGATGACGGCGTGTTCGGCGGCGTCGCGCAGGGCGAGGGCGGCGGCGGTCTGGAACGCGGAGTCGGAGGAGTCGACGGAGTGCGCCTTGCCGTCGGTGAGGGTGACGCGGATGTCGACCAGCGGGTGGCCGGTGGCGACGCCCTTGGCGAGCTGGGCGCGGACGCCCTTCTCGACGGAGGGGATGAAGTGCTTGGGGACGGAGCCGCCGACGACGTGCTCCTGGAACTCGAAGCCGGAGCCGGCGGGGAGGGGTTCGACCTCCAGGTCGCAGATGGCGTACTGGCCGTGGCCGCCGGACTGCTTGACGAGGCGGCCGTGGCCGGCGGCGGCGGTGCCGAAGGTCTCGCGCAGGGCGACCCGGTGTCCGACGGTGTCGACGTGGACGCCGTGGCGGTTGCGGAGCCGGTCGAGGACGGCTTCGGCGTGGGCCTCGCCGGTGCACCAGAGGACGAGCTGGTGGGTGTCGGGGTTCTGTTCGAGGCGGAGGGCGGGGTCTTCGGCGGCGAGCCGGGACAGGGCCTGGGAGAGCTTGTCGTCGTCGGCCTTGCTGTGGGCCTCGACGGCGACGGGCAGCAGGGGTTCGGGCAGGGTCCAGGTGTCGAGTTCGGCGGTGCGGCCGGGCTCCTGGACGGTGTCGCCGGCGCGGGCGGTGGTGAGCTTGGCGGCGCAGACGAGGTCGCCGGCGACGGCGTGCGGGACGGGTCGCTGGAGTTTGCCGAAGGGGCTGGTGAGGCCGGTGACGCGTTCCTCGGCGTCCTGGTCGGCGGGGTGGCCGGGGCCGGTGAGGCGGATGCGGGTGTCGGGGCGCAGGGTGCCGGCGTAGAGGCGCAGCAGGCTGACGCGCCCGACGTAGGCGTCGCCGGTGACGCGGACGACCTGGGCGGCGAGGGGGGCGTCGGGGTCGCACTCGGGGGCGGGGCGGGTGCGTTCGGCGGGGGTGGGGAAAGTGGTGGCGATGAGGTCGAGGAGTTCGGTGGCGCCGAGGCCGTGTTCGCTGGTGGGGACGGCGGGGTGCAGGGTGCAGGCGAGGACCTCGCGGCGCATGCCGGCTTCGAGGGAGTCGGTGTCGGGGGTCTCGCCGGTGAGGTACTGCTCCATGAGGGTGTCGTCCTGGCCGGAGATGGCTTCGACGAGGCTCTCGCGGGCGGGGGCGGTGTCGGGCAGGGGGTCGGCCCGGCCGTAGGTGTGGCCGGTGAGGAGGTCCACGCTGCCGTCGGGCCGGCCGTCGTGGTGGACGGGCAGGAAGAGCGGCCGCAGGGTGTCGGGGCCGAGGCCGAAGGCGTCGTGGCAGGCGGTGAGGATGTCGTCGAGGCTGCCGCGGGCGATGTCGAGCTTGGCGACGGCGATGGCGCGGGGGATGTTCTCGGCGGCGCACTCGCGCCACAGGGCGCGGGTGGGGGCGGTGACCGGGTCGGTGGCGGAGACGACGAAGACGGCGGCGTCGGCGGCGTGGAGGGCGGCGCGCAGCTCGGCGGCGAAGTCGGGGTGGCCGGGCGGGTCGATCAGGTTGATCTTGGTGCCGCGCCATTCCAGGGGGAGCACGGAGAGCTGGACGGAGCGTTGCTGCTGGTGCTCGATGGGCTCGTGGTCGGAGACGGTGGTGCCGTCGGTGACCCGGCCGGGGCGGCCGACGGCGCCGGCGGCGTGGGCGAGGGACTCGGCGAGGGTGGTCTTCCCCACGCCGGCGCAGCCGATGAGGACGACGTTGCGCAGGTCGCCCGGTCCGGCGACGGCGGGGGCCTGGCCGGCTCTGGCGGTGCTGCGGTCGGGCATCGGGGTCTCCTCCCGTCGCGCCGAGGCTGTCGGTGAAAGTCTAGGGCGTGTCCTGTGGATCAGCTCGGACGAGGCGGTGGTGCCGGGGCGCGTGCCTCGCAGGGCGGGGGAGGGGGCACCGCCCGGCCGGAGCCCCCGGGGGCGCGCGAGCGGCATGCGGGGACGGTGCGCGCGCGGGGAAGGCCGGCGGGCGTGGCTACGATGGGTGGGCCGGATGGGCTGATCCATCGGGTCGTCTGCCGCGCACTCTGGCCGCAGGCGGGTACCAGGGAGATCGGAGCGGTCGGGAAGGCCATGCTCAACAAATACGCGCGTGCCTTCTTCACACGTGTTCTGACCCCGTTCGCCGCGTTCCTCATCCGTCTGGGTGTGAGTCCGGACACCGTGACGCTGGTCGGCACGGCCGGTTCGGTGGCGGGTGCGCTGGTGTTCTTCCCGCGCGGGGAGTTCTTCTGGGGCACCGTCACGATCACGCTGTTCATCTTCTCGGACCTGGTGGACGGGAACATGGCGCGGCAGCTGGGGCGGTCCACGAAGTGGGGGGCGTTCCTGGACTCGACGCTGGACCGGGTCGCGGACGCGGCGGTCTTCGGCGGCATCGCCCTGTGGTACGCCGGCAAGGGTGACAACGACCTGCTGTGCGCGGTGGCGGTGTTCTGCCTGGCGAGCGGGCTGGTGGTGTCGTACACCAAGGCGCGGGCGGAGAGCCAGGGGCTCCCGTGCGACGTGTCGGGGCTGGTGGAGCGGGCCGAGCGGCTGGTGATCAGCCTGGTGGCGGCCGGTGTGGCGGGTCTGCACACGTTCGGGGTGCCGTACGTGGAGTGGCTGCTGCCGGTGGCGCTGTGGCTGGTGGCGGCCGGCAGTCTGGTGACGGTGTTCCAGCGGATGCTGACGGTGCGCCGCGAGGCGTTCGAGGCGGACCGCACGGCGGCCGGGAGCTGAGAGGGGGCGGTCCCGCAGTGAAGGACCGAGTGGTGGACCGGCTGGTGTACACGGCGTACGCGGCGGGCTGGGGGGCGCTCAAGCACCTGCCCGAGCCGGCGGCGCGGGCGCTGTTCGACCGGCTGGCGGATTCGGCGTGGCGGCGGCGCGGGAAGCGGGTGCTGCAGCTGGAGGCGAACCTGCTGCGGGTGTGCCCGGAGGCGGACGAGGCCCGGCTGCGGGAGCTGTCGCGGGCGGGGATGCGCTCGTACATGCGGTACTGGCAGGAGTCGTTCCGGCTGCCGGTGTGGGGCCGCGGGCGGGTGCTGCGCGACGTGCGGGTGGACGGCTTCGAGCTGCTGCAGGAGGCGCTGGAGTCGGGCCGCGGCGCGGTGATAGCGCTGCCGCACATGGGCAACTGGGACCTGGCGGGCGCCTGGGTGGCGACCCGGGGGTACCCGTTCACGACGGTGGCGGAGCGGTTGAAGCCGGAGCGGCTGTTCGACCGGTTCGTGGCGTTCCGGGAGAGCCTGGGCATGGAGGTGCTGGCGCTGACCGGCGGCTCGGTGAGCGTGGTCGGCACGCTGGCGCGGCGGCTGCGGGCGGGCAAGCTGGTCTGCCTGGTGGGGGACCGGGACCTCTCGGAGGCGGGCATCGAGGTGTCCTTCTTCGGCGAGGCGACGCGGATGCCGGCCGGCCCGGCGGCGCTGTGCCAGCGGACCGGGGCGGCGCTGCTGCCGGTGTCGCTCTGGTACGAGGGGCGGACCATGCGCGGGCGGGTGCACCCGGAGGTCGTGGTGCCGGCGGAGGGCGACCGGGCGGAGAAGACCCGGGCGATGACGCAGGCGATGGCCGCGGTGTGGGAGGCGGCGATCCGGGAGCACCCGCAGGACTGGCACATGCTGCAGCGCTTCTGGCTGGCCGACCTCCCGGTCCGTGAGACGGTGGAGCCGGGGGCGGACCGGGCCGCAGGCACCGCCCGTCCGGCCGTCCGCAAGGCCGCCGTCCGCCAGGCCGCCGTCCGGCCCGCGGCGGCGGAGGCCGGGGAGCCGGCGGCCGAGGCCTCGGGGGCCTGAAGCACCGACGGGCCCCGGGACGTCCCGGGGCGCCGTCGTACCCGCACCGCACCGCACCCGCCCGCAGGACTTCGAGGAGACCCGTGAAGATCGGCATCGTCTGCCCCTACGACTGGGACGTTCCCGGCGGCGTGCAGTTCCACATCCGGGACCTCGCCGAGCACCTGATCGGCCTGGGCCACGCGGTGTCGGTGCTGGCGCCGGCCGAGGACGACGAGGCGCTGCCGCCGTACGTGGTGTCGGCCGGGCGGGCGGTGGCGGTGCCGTACAACGGCTCGGTGGCGCGGCTGAGCTTCGGGATCCTGTCGGCGGCCCGGGTGCGGCGGTGGCTGCACGAGGGGCGGTTCGACATCCTGCACGTGCACGAGCCGGCCTCGCCGAGCCTGTCGATGCTGGCGGCGTGGTCGGCGTCGGGTCCGATGGTGGGCACCTTCCACACCTCGAACCCGCGCTCGCGGGCGATGATCGCGGCCTCGCCGATCCTCCAGCCGGGGCTGGAGAAGATGCGGGCGCGGATCGCGGTGAGCGAGTACGCGCGGCGCACCCTGGTGGAGCACCTGGGCGGGGACGCGGTGGTGATCCCCAACGGCGTGGACGTGGGGTTCTTCGCGCAGGCGGAGCCGGACGAGCGGTGGACCGGCGGGGCGGCCGAGGGGCGGCCGGGGACGATCGGCTTCATCGGCCGGATCAACGAGCCGCGCAAGGGCCTGCCGACGCTGCTGGCGGCGCTGCCGCGGATCCTCGCGCAGCGGCCGGGGGTGCGGCTGCTGGTGGCGGGCAAGGGCGACGAGGAGGAGGCGGTCGCCGGGCTGGCGCCGGAAGTCCGCGCGCAGGTGGAGTTCCTCGGCATGGTGAGCGACCGGGACAAGGCCCGGCTGCTGCGCAGCGTGGACCTGTACGTGGCGCCGAACACCGGCGGCGAGAGCTTCGGGATCATCCTGGTCGAGGCGATGTCGGCGGGCGCGCCGGTGCTGGCGAGCGACCTGGACGCGTTCAAGCAGGTGCTGGACGGCGGGGACGCGGGCGAGCTGTTCCCGGTGGAGGACGCGGACGCACTGGCGCGTGCGGCGCTGCGCCTGCTGGGGGACCCGGCGCGGCTGGAGGAGCTGCGCAAGGCGGCCTCCCGGCACGTGCGGCGGTTCGACTGGTCGACGGTGGGCGCGGACATCCTGGCCGTGTACGAGACGGTGACGGCGGGCGAGGCCGCGGTGGTGGAGGACGAGCGCAGCGGGCGCCGCGGCCGGTTCGGGCTGGCCCGGGACTGACCGGGGGGCGCGCGGTCGGGGAGCGCGCGGTTAGGGTTCGGACGGTCTCCCGTCCGCAGTTCCCGTTCCCGTCCCTGGAGGGCCCGATGCCGCAGATCTCCGTCGACTACTCCCCGAGCCTGGCCGGCTCCTTCGACCGCCGTGAGCTGGGCGCGGCGATCAACCGGCTGGCGGTGGAGACCATCGCCGCCGCGCCCGAGGGCTGCAAGACGGTCTTCCGGGCGACCGACCCGGAGGTCGTGGTGGGGTTCGGGGAGCGCGCCGAGGCGCAGCTGTTCGTGCAGTTCCAGATCTTCCCGGGCCGCAGCCCGGAGGCGAAGGCGGCGCTCACCGAGGGGGTGCTGGCGCTGCTGGCGGAGCGGGTGAAGCCGGCGCCGGGGGAGCGGCTGCACCTGGCGGTGGACGTGCGCGACATCGACCGCGGGGCCTACCGGAACACGACCGTCGAGGGGTGAACCGGGGTCACCCGGTAGCGTAGCGCCCCGTGACTACCTGGATCTGGGCCGGCGTGGCCGTGGTGCTGTTCGGCATGTACCTGAGCTGGACGGCCGGAAGGCTGGACCGGCTGCATGCCCGGATCGACGCCGCCCGTGCGGCGCTGGACGCGCAGCTGGTCCGCCGGGCGTCGGTGGCGATGGAGCTGGCGACGTCCTCGCTGCTGGACCCGGCGGCGTCGCTGCTGCTGCTGGACGCGGCGCACGCGGCGCGCCAGACGGAGGACGAGCAGCGCGAGGTGGCGGAGAGCCAGCTGAGCCTCGCGCTGCGGGCGGTGTTCGCGGAGTCCGAGCAGGTGGCGGCGCTGGTGGCGGAGCCGGGCGGCGAGGACGCGGTGCGGGACCTGACGGCGGCGGTGCGGCGGGTGCCGATGGCGCGGCGGTTCCACAACGACGCGGTACGGGCGGCGCGGGCGGTGCGCGAGCACCGGCTGGTGCGCTACTTCCGGCTGGCGGGCAAGGCGCCGTTCCCGATGGCCTTCGAGATGGACGACGCGCCGCCGGCGGCGCTCACCCCGCAGGGCGCTCCGGCCTAGCCGGACGGCCGCGGCCCGGTTCCGCCCAGGTCGACGGGAGGGTCCGGATACGGCCTCTTTGTCGTATCCCGCCGGACCGGCTGGACTTGGTGGCGCATGGAGGGGCAGTACCTTCCGCCTACCATAGGGCGATAGCACTGGTTCATTCTTCGAGTGAGGTCTCACGTGTCCACCACCCCCACCACCGCAGACCAGCCGCAGATCGGCACCGCCCGGGTGAAGCGCGGCATGGCCGAGCAGCTCAAGGGCGGTGTGATCATGGACGTGGTCAACGCCGAGCAGGCCAAGATCGCCGAGGACGCCGGCGCTGTGGCCGTCATGGCCCTGGAGCGGGTGCCGGCCGACATCCGCAAGGACGGCGGCGTGGCGCGCATGTCGGACCCGAACATGATCGAGGAGATCATCGACGCGGTCTCGATCCCGGTCATGGCGAAGTCCCGGATCGGCCACTTCGTCGAGGCCCAGGTCCTGCAGTCGCTGGGTGTCGACTACATCGACGAGTCCGAGGTGCTGACCCCGGCCGACGAGGTCAACCACTCCGACAAGTGGGCGTTCACCACCCCCTTCGTCTGCGGCGCCACCAACCTGGGCGAGGCGCTGCGCCGCATCGCCGAGGGTGCGGCCATGATCCGCTCCAAGGGCGAGGCCGGCACCGGCAACGTCGTCGAGGCGGTCCGCCACCTGCGCCAGATCAAGAACGAGATCGGCCACCTGCGCGCCCTGGACCACAACGAGCTGTTCGCCGCCGCCAAGGAGCTGCGCGCCCCGTACGAGCTGGTCAAGGAGGTCGCCGAGCTCGGCAAGCTGCCGGTCGTGCTGTTCTCCGCCGGTGGCGTGGCCACCCCGGCCGACGCCGCGCTGATGCGCCAGCTGGGCGCCGAGGGCGTCTTCGTCGGCTCGGGCATCTTCAAGTCGGGCGACCCGGCCAAGCGTGCCGCCGCGATCGTCAAGGCCACCACCTTCTTCGACGACCCGAAGATCATCGCCGACGCCTCCCGCAACCTGGGCGAGGCCATGGTCGGCATCAACTGCGACACCCTGCCGGAGAGCGAGCGGTACGCCAACCGCGGCTGGTAATGCGCCCCGGACGGCCCGCCGCACGGTGATCACCGGCGCGGCGGGCCGCCGTGCGTCGTCCGTTCGAGAGTCAAGAGGTACGAGAAGTGTCCACTCCAGTCATCGGCGTCCTCGCCCTGCAGGGTGACGTCCGCGAGCACCTGATCGCGCTGGCCGAGGCCGACGCGCTGGCCCGCCCGGTGCGCCGCCCGGAGGAGCTGGCCGAGGTCGACGCGCTGGTGATCCCCGGCGGGGAGTCCACCACGATGTCCAAGCTGGCACTGCTGTTCGGCGTGATGGACCCGCTGCGCGAGCGGGTCGCCGCCGGCATGCCGGTGTACGGGACCTGCGCCGGCATGATCATGCTGGCGGACAAGATCCTGGACGGGCGCGAGGACCAGGAGACGGTCGGCGGCATCGACATGACGGTGCGCCGCAACGCCTTCGGCCGCCAGAACGAGTCCTTCGAGTCCGGGATCGCCTTCCGGGGCCTGGACGACGCCCCGGTGCACGGCGTGTTCATCCGCGCGCCCTGGGTGGAGTCGGTCGGCGCGGGCGTCGAGGTGCTGGCCGAGCTGCCGGCCGCCGACGGCCCGGAGAGCCGGATCGTGGCCGTCCGTCAGGGCAACCTGCTGGCCACCTCGTTCCACCCGGAGCTCACCGGCGACCACCGGGTGCACGGCCACTTCGTGCGGATGGTCGAGGAGCACCTCGCCGCCGCGTGACCGCGCGTGCCCGACCGTGCGCGGTCGGGCGGCGGCCGCCGCACCGGTAAGATCTCATCTGTTCATTTCCCATTGGCGACGTAAAGGAGCTGGCGATGTCCGGCCACTCTAAGTGGGCTACCACCAAGCACAAGAAGGCCGTGATCGACGCCAAGCGCGGCAAGCTCTTCGCCAAGATGATCAAGAACATCGAGGTGGCGGCGCGCACCGGCGGCCCCGACCCGGCCGGCAACCCGACGCTCTACGACGCCATCCAGAAGGCGAAGAAGAGCTCGGTCCCGATCGACAACATCAACCGCGCCGTCAAGCGCGGTGGCGGCCTGGAGGCCGGCGGGGCCGACTACCAGACGATCATGTACGAGGGCTACGGCCCGAACGGTGTCGCGGTGCTCATCGAGTGCCTCACCGACAACCGCAACCGCGCCGCCTCGGACGTGCGTGTGGCGATGACCCGCAACGGCGGCTCGATGGCCGACCCGGGCTCGGTGTCCTACCTGTTCACCCGCAAGGGCGTCGTCATCGTCCCCAAGGCGGACGGCGTGGACGAGGACAAGCTCTTCGAGGTCGTCCTCGACCAGGAGCCCGAGGAGATCAACGACCTCGGCGACTCGTTCGAGATCGTCTCCGAGGCCTCCAAGATGGTCGCCGTGCGCACCGCCCTGGTGGACGCCGGCGTCGACTACGACTCGGCGGAGGCCAACTTCCTGCCGAGCATGCAGGTCGAGCTGGACGTCGACGGCGCCCGCAAGATCCTGAAGCTGATCGACGCCCTGGAGGACAGCGACGACGTGCAGAACGTCTTCGCCAACTTCGACATCAGCGACGAGGTCGGTGCCCAGCTCGACGCCGAGTGACCGCACCCCCTCCCGGCCCGGCGGTCCCCAGGACCGCCGGGCCGGTGTCGTTCGGGGCGCTGTCGGTGGCGGGGGGTAGCCTTCGCAGGTCGGAGCACATGGTGATGGAGGGGGAGCCTTGGTACGGGTGCTGGGTGTCGACCCCGGGCTGACCAGGTGCGGGGTCGGCGTGGTCGAGGGCGCGCCGGGCCGGCCGCTGCGGATGGCCGGGGTCGGTGTGGTCCGCACCCCCGCCGAGGCGGAGACCGGGCAGCGGCTGCTGCTGGTCGAGCAGGGCCTGGAGGCCTGGCTGGACGAGCACCGGCCCGACCTGGTGGCCGTCGAGCGGGTCTTCGCCCAGCACAACGTCCGCACCGTGATGGGGACGGCACAGGCCAGCGCGGTGGCGATGCTCTGCGCGACCCGGCGCGGCATACCGGTCACCCTGCACACCCCGAGCGAGGTCAAGGCCGCCGTCACCGGTTCCGGCCGGGCCGACAAGGCGCAGGTCACCGCCATGGTGCAGCGGCTGCTGCGGCTGGACGCACCGCCGAAGCCGGCCGACGCCGCCGACGCGCTGGCGCTGGCCATCTGCCACATCTGGCGCGGCGGCGCCGCCAACCGCCTGGAGGCCGCGATCCGGGCGGCCCGCACCACCACCTCCCCGCAGGGCCCGAAAGGAACCGTCCGATGATCGCCTTCGTGCAAGGACCCGTGGCCGCGCTGTCCGGCGGCGTCGCGGTGGTCGAGGTCGGCGGGGTCGGCATGGCCGTGCAGTGCACGCCGAACACGCTGGCCGGCCTGCGGCTGGGGGAGCCGGCCCGGCTGGCGACCTCGCTGGTGGTCCGGGAGGACTCGCTGACCCTGTTCGGCTTCGCGGACGACGACGAGCGGGCGGTCTTCGAGATCCTCCAGGCGGCGCCCGGCGTCGGCCCGAAGCTGGCGCAGGCGATCCTCGGCGTGCACAGCCCCGACGCGCTGCGCGTCGCGATCGCCAACGGCGACGAGAAGGCGCTGGTGGCGGTGCCCGGCATCGGGAAGGCCAAGGCCGCCAAGCTGCTGCTCGAATACAAGGACAAGCTCGGCGCCCCGCACGGCGGGGTCCCCGCGCAGAAGCCGGTCGCCACCGGTCCGGCGCCGTGGGGCGAGCAGCTGCACTCCGCGCTGGTCGGCCTCGGCTACGCGCCCCGCGAGGCGGACGACGCGGTCGCGGCGGTCACGCCGGAGGCCGAGGCGCAGCCGGTTCCGGACGTGGGCGCCCTGCTGCGGCTGGCGCTGCGCGGACTCAACCGTTCTCGCTGAAGCCATCCGACGACCTGTCCTCTTGTCGACACCGATCTGGGAGCCGCCCGCGATGAGCCCCTTCGACTCCGAGCCCGCCGACCGGCTGGTGACCGCCGCCGCCGACGGTGAGGACCAGGCCGTCGAGGCGGCGCTGCGCCCGCGGCTGCTGGACGAGTTCATCGGCCAGGAGCGGGTGCGCGAGCAGTTGTCGCTGGTGCTCCAGGCGGCCCGCCAGCGCGGCGCGGCCCCGGACCACGTGCTGCTCAGCGGCCCGCCCGGGCTCGGCAAGACCACGCTCTCGATGATCATCGCGGCCGAGCTGGGTGCCCCGATCCGGATCACCTCCGGCCCGGCGATCCAGCACGCGGGCGACCTCGCGGCGATACTCTCCTCGCTCGCCGAGGGCGAGGTGCTGTTCCTCGACGAGATCCACCGGATGTCGCGGCCCGCCGAGGAGATGCTCTACATGGCGATGGAGGACTTCCGGGTCGACGTGATCGTCGGCAAGGGGCCCGGGGCGACCGCCATCCCGCTGGAGCTGCCGCCGTTCACCCTGGTGGGTGCGACCACCCGGGCGGGCCTGCTGCCGCCGCCGCTGCGCGACCGGTTCGGCTTCACCGGGCACATGGAGTTCTACGCGCCGGCCGAGCTGCAGCGGGTGGTGCACCGGTCGGCCGCGCTGCTGGACGTGGAGATCGACCCGGCCGGCGCCGCCGAGATCGCCGGCCGCTCGCGGGGCACGCCGCGGATCGCCAACCGGCTGCTGCGCCGGGTGCGCGACTACGCGCAGGTGCGCCACGACGGCGTGGTCACCGCCGCGATCGCGGGCCAGGCGCTGGACGTCTACGAGGTGGACGCCCGTGGTCTGGACCGGTTGGACCGGGCGGTGCTGGACGCGTTGCTGCGGCTGTTCGGCGGCGGCCCGGTCGGGTTGTCGACGCTGGCCGTCGCGGTGGGGGAGGAGGCCGAGACGGTCGAGGAGGTCGCCGAGCCGTTCCTGGTGCGCGAGGGCCTGCTGGCCCGCACCCCGCGCGGCCGGATCGCCACCGCCGCGGCCTGGCAGCACCTGGGTCTGACCCCGCCGGCGCAGCCCGGGCGCGGCGGCGTGGTGCCGGCCCAGCCGGAGCTCTTCGCCCCGGACGGGGACCGCGCCGGGGACCAGGGGTGAACGACGCGCCGTCGCGCTGAGCCGAACGGGTGAGGGCGGAGCGTGTGCGGATCATGCGCGCCCGCCGTGGGGGCGCCTGCGGAAGCCGGGGAAGAAGTCCGGGGAAACTGTGCAGGCGGAGGGTCGCCACTTTCGGCGGCAGGATGCGATGCTTGGCGTTGTCCGATCAGTTCGGGGTCGCCTAGACTCCGCCGGACCGCCCCTCTCACCCGACGGGACGACCAATACCACACAGGCCGCCGGCCGGCGGCCCGTAAAGGACCCTGGCTGCAGTGAACCTCATCATCCTCCTCCTCCCGATCCTCGCCATCGTGCTCATGTTCCGGGCGCAGAAGAAGCGCCAGGCGCAGATGACCCAGATGCAGACGGCTCTTGAGCCGGGGGCGGGCGTGCGGACCATCGGCGGCCTGTACGCGCAGGTGAAGGCGGTCAACGAGGAGACCGTCGAGCTGGAGATCGCGCCGGGCGTGGTCACCCACTTCACCAAGAGCGCGATCGCGGCGGTCCTGGATCCCGCCGAGTACGACGCGATCATCAACGGCCGTCCGGACGAGGACGAGGGGGTCGGTGCCTCGGACGAGGACGCCGAGGTCGAGGCCGCGCCGGCCGACGCGAAGCCGCTGTCGTTCAGCAAGGACGACGCCGACAAGGGCGACGCGAAGGCCGAGGCCGAGGGCGGGGCTCCCGCGAGCAAGTAGTACGGTCGGGCACCCGCCCGGCCGCGCGGCGTTGTGCCGCGAGCCCACAGGACTCAGGGCCGCAGTTCCGCCACTCCCCGCCCGGCCGCGTGCCGGGCGGGGGTCGGTGGGGGGAAGTGGCATGGACAGGGAGAAACGAGCAAGGTGGCAACACCCAAGTCGCGCCCGCGCGACGGTTACCCAGGGCGGGCGCTGGCCCTCATCCTGGTCGTCACCGTCGGACTGGTCGCCCTCATGTTCGGGACGGGCAACACCAAGCCCCGCCTCGGGATCGACCTCGCCGGCGGCACCAGCATCACGCTGAGCGCGAAGTCGACCGACCCCAAGGCGATCAACAAGTCCAACATGGACATCGCCACCGGGATCATCGAGCAGCGGGTCAACGGGATGGGCGTCTCCGAGGCGGAGGTCCAGACCCAGGGCGACCGCAACATCATCGTGAACATCCCCAAGGGCGGTGACAAGCAGAGCGCGGCCGACCAGGTCGGCACCACCGCGAAGCTGTACTTCCGCCCGGTCCTCGCCCTCGCCCCCAGCGGCATCCAGGCCCCGGCCCCGACCGAGACCCCGTCGGCGGGCGCGAGCGGCACCCCCGCCGCCGCCACCCCGAGCGCGAGCGGCACCCCGGCCGCCGCCGGCGCGCCCAGCGCGAGCGCCACCAAGCAGGGCCGTCCGGCCGGTGAGGCCCTCGCGGCCGACAACCCGACCGCGCCCGCCGCCACCGGCGCCGCCGCGACTCCCCCGGCCGCCACCGGCGCCCCGAGCCCCGCCGCCGCCACCCCGCCGGCCACGCCGGACCTGTCCTCGGCGATGACCTCGGGCACCGTTCCGCCGGAGCTGGCCGCCCAGTTCGGCGCGCTGGACTGCACCAAGCCGGACCAGCGGAACAAGAACTACCAGAGCGGCGAGGGCACCCCGACCGTCGCCTGCACCCAGAAGGACGAGAACGGGCTCTACTACAAGCTCGCCCTCGGCCCGGTCGCGGTCTTCGGCTCGGACGTCTCCAAGGCGCAGGCCACCATCGACACCCAGCAGGGCGGCGGCTGGCAGGTCCAGCTGCAGTTCAACGGCAAGGGCACCGACGCCTTCACCGCCGTCACCGGCCAGCTGGCCAGCCAGCCCGAGCCGGGCAACCAGTTCGCCATCGTCCTGGACGGCCAGGTCGTCTCCCACCCGTACGTGCGCAGCGCCATCCCCGGCGGCTCGGCCGTGATCTCCGGCAGCTTCACCCAGACCGAGGCGCAGAACCTCGCCAACGTGCTGAGCTTCGGCGCCCTGCCGCTGGAGTTCCAGACCAGCGACGTCACCACCGTCTCCCCGCAGCTCGGCGGCGACCAGCTGAAGGCCGGCCTGGTCGCCGGTCTGATCGGCATGATCCTGGTGGTCCTCTACTCGCTGGTCTACTACCGGGGCCTGGGCCTGATCTCGATCGCCGGTCTGATCGTCTCGGCGGTCCTGACCTACTCGATCATGAGCCTGCTCGGCGCCGGGATCGGCTTCGCGCTGAACCTGCCGGCGGTCTGCGGTGCCATCGTCGCGATCGGTATCACCGCCGACTCCTTCATCGTCTACTTCGAGCGCATCCGCGACGAGGTCCGCGAGGGCGCCCCGCTGCGCCCGGCGGTCCAGCGGGCCTGGCCGCGCGCCCGGCGCACCATCCTGGTGTCGGACTTCGTGTCCTTCCTCTGTGCCGCCGTGCTCTACCTGGTCTCGGTCGGCAAGGTCCAGGGCTTCGCCTTCACGCTGGGCCTGACCACGGCGCTCGACGTCGTCGTCATCTTCCTGTTCACCAAGCCGCTGATCACGCTGCTGGCCCGCCGGAAGTTCTTCTACGAAGGCCACCCGTGGTCCGGTCTGGACCCGAAGCGGCTGGGCGCCCGCCCGCCGCTGCGCAGCACCCGCCGTCGCACCCCGTCGTCCTCCGCCGCCGTGAAGGGGGCCTGACACCGTGTCGCGCTTCTCCAATCTGGGCCACAAGCTCTACCAGGGCGAGGTCAGCTTCGACTTCGTCGGCCGCCGCAAGCTCTGGTACAGCATCTCCGCGGTGATCGTCCTGATCGCCGGGATCGGCCTGGCGATGGGCCTGCACCTGGGTATCGAGTTCAAGGGCGGCTCGGTCTACACCGTGGCCAAGCCGGGGCTCTCGGTGTCGCAGGCGCAGGACGCGGTCGACAGGATCGTCTCCTCGCACCCGCTGGTGCAGTCGACCGACAACGGCAAGATCCGCATCCAGATCTCCTCGGAGGACAAGACCACCTCCTCGGAGTTCACCGGCAAGCTGTCGCAGGAGATCGGCGTCCCGGTCGCGGAGATCGACACCCAGGTGATCGGTCCCAGCTGGGGTGAGCAGATCTCCAACAAGGCGCTCACCGGCCTGATCATCTTCATGATCCTGGTGACGATCTACCTGGCGATCGCCTTCGAGTGGCGGATGGCGGTGGCCGCCCTGGTCGCCCTCATCCACGACCTCCTGATCACCATCGGCGTCTACGCCCTGGTGGGCTTCGAGGTCACCCCCGGTACGGTGATCGGCTTCCTGACCATCCTCGGGTACTCCCTCTACGACACGGTCGTCGTCTTCGACACCGTGAAGGAGAACACCAAGGACCTCACCAAGCAGAACAAGCTCACCTACAGCGAGGCGGCCAACGCGGGCCTCAACCAGACCCTGGTCCGCTCGCTCAACACCACCGTGGTCGCCCTGCTCCCGGTGGCGGCGCTGCTGTTCATCGGTGGCGGTCTGCTCGGGGCCGGCACCCTGAACGACATCTCGCTGGCGCTGTTCATCGGTCTCGCCGCCGGTGCCTACTCCTCGATCTGCGTCGCCACCCCGCTGCTCGCGCAGCTGAAGGAGGAGGCGCCGGAGATGAAGGCCCTGGCCAAGCGGGTGGCCCAGCGCCGCGCCGCCGACGCCAAGGCCGCCGCGGCCAAGGACGCCGGGGAGACCAAGGAGACCGGGGACGCCGAGGAGATCGCCGACGAGGACCTGCCGGCGGGTATGGTCGGTCAGCGCGGCAGGGCGGCCGGCACCACGCGTGCCAAGGGCCGTCCGTCCACCAAGCGCTGATCCCCGCCGACCCTAAGGACCCTTCGTGACCACCGCCGACACCGCACTGGCCGAGCTGCTCACCAGCCGGATCCGGGACGTCCAGGACTACCCGAAGCCGGGCGTGCTGTTCAAGGACATCGCGCCGCTGCTCGCCGACGCCGAGGCCTTCGCCGCGCTCACCCGGGCGCTGGCGCAGCGGGCGGCGGAGCTCGGGGCCACCAAGGTGGTCGGCCTGGAGGCGCGCGGCTTCGTGCTGGCCGCCCCGGCGGCCTTCGCGGCCGGGGTCGGCTTCGTGCCGATCCGCAAGCAGGGCAAGCTGCCCGGCGAGGTGTTCCGCCGCTCGTACGAGCTGGAGTACGGCTCGGCGACGCTGGAGGTGCAGTGCGACGCCTTCGCGCCCGGTGAGCGGGTGCTGGTGGTGGACGACGTGCTGGCCACCGGCGGGACCATCGGTGCCTCGCTGGACCTGGTCAGGGAGGCCGGCGCGGAGCTGGCCGGCGTGGTCGTGCTGATGGAGCTGGGCTTCCTCGACGGCCGCGAGCGGCTGACCCCGCACCTGGGCGGCGCCCCGCTGGAGACGCTGGTCACGGTCTGAGCCCCGCGGGGCCCATCGGACGACGGGCGGCGGCCGGAACATTCCGGCCGCCGCCCGCTGTTGTGTCGGCCGTGTGTCCGCAGCGTGTGCGGGCCCGGCCGACCGAACGTCCTGGCGCAAGGCTCGGTACCATGAAGATTCATCCCCTCCCGGTTGCGCGAGGCGCGGCCCGAGCCGCCCGGCGCCCGCGGGGGGCAGGCCAAGTGCCCTGAGGAGTGTCCTTGCCCGACGAGGTTGTGCCCGCGGCCGCTGCGTCCGCCCCCGAGAACCGGCCCACGCCCTCGGGGGCCACCCCGGCACGTCCGGCGCCGACCCCGTCCCGCCCGTCCGCCCCGGGCGGCCGCAGCCCCTCGGGCGGCGGCGGCATGCGGGCCCGCCTGGCCCGCCTCGGCGGTCAGCGCTCCAGCGTCCTGAACCCCGTCCTGGAGCCGCTCTTCCGCTCGATCCGGGCCAACGACCCCAAGGCCGACCCGGCGCTGCTGCGCGACATCGAGAAGGCGTACGCGGTCGCCGAGAAGTGGCACCGCGGGCAGAAGCGCAAGAGCGGCGACCCGTACATCACCCACCCGCTGGCCGTCGCGACCATCCTGGCCGAGCTGGGCATGGACGCCCCGACGCTGATGGCCGGGCTGCTGCACGACACCGTCGAGGACACCGACTACGGCCTGGAGACCCTGCGCAAGGACTTCGGCGACTCGGTGGCCCTGCTGGTGGACGGCGTCACCAAGCTCGACCGGGTCAAGTTCGGCGAGGCCGCGCAGGCCGAGACGGTCCGCAAGATGGTCGTCGCGATGGCCAAGGACCCCCGGGTCCTGGTGATCAAGCTGGCCGACCGCCTGCACAACATGCGCACCATGCGCTACCTCAAGCGGGAGAAGCAGGAGAAGAAGGCCCGCGAGACGCTGGAGATCTACGCCCCGCTGGCGCACCGGCTGGGCATGAACACCATCAAGTGGGAGCTGGAGGACCTCGCCTTCGCGATCCTCTACCCCAAGATGTACGACGAGATCGTCCGGCTGGTCGCCGAGCGCGCCCCCAAGCGGGACGAGTACCTGGCGACCGTCATCGACCAGGTCCAGGGCGACCTGCGCGGCGCCCGGATCACCGCGTCCGTCACCGGCCGGCCGAAGCACTACTACTCGGTCTACCAGAAGATGATCGTCCGGGGCCGGGACTTCGCCGAGATCTACGACCTGGTGGGCATCCGGGTCCTGGTCGACACCGTCCGCGACTGCTACGCGGCGCTGGGCACCATCCACGCGCGGTGGAACCCGGTGCCGGGGCGGTTCAAGGACTACATCGCCATGCCCAAGTTCAACATGTACCAGTCGCTGCACACCACGGTGATCGGTCCCGGGGGCAAGCCGGTCGAGCTGCAGATCCGCACCTTCGACATGCACCGCCGCGCCGAGTACGGCATCGCCGCGCACTGGAAGTACAAGCAGCGCGCGGTGGCCGGCGCCTCCAAGGTGCGCACCGACACCCCGGCCCAGACCCGCAAGGACGACAAGGCCGGCGCCGTCAACGAGATGGCCTGGCTGCGCCAGCTGCTGGACTGGCAGAAGGAGACCGCCGACCCCAGCGAGTTCCTGGAGTCGCTCCGCTTCGACCTGGCCAGCAACGAGGTCTTCGTCTTCACCCCCAAGGGCGACGTCATAGCCCTCCCGGCCGGGGCCACCCCGGTCGACTTCGCCTTCGCGGTGCACACCGAGGTCGGCTACCGCACCATCGGGGCCCGGGTGAACGGGCGGCTGGTGCCGCTGGAGTCGACCCTGGAGAACGGCGACACCGTCGAGGTGTTCACCTCCAAGGCGGAGAACGCCGGGCCGTCCCGCGACTGGCTGGGCTTCGTCAAGTCCCCGCGCGCCCGCAACAAGATCCGCGCCTGGTTCTCCAAGGAGCGCCGCGAGGAGGCGATCGAGCAGGGCAAGGAGGCCATCGCCCGCGCGATGCGCAAGCAGGGCCTGCCGATCCAGCGGATCCTCACCGGCGACTCGCTGGTCACCCTCGCCCACGAGATGCGCTACCCCGACATCTCCTCGCTGTACGCGGCGATCGGCGAGGGCCACGTCACCGCGCAGAACATCGTCCAGAAGCTGGTGCAGGCCCTCGGCGGCGAGGAGGGCGCCACCGAGGACCTCGCCGAGACGGCCACCCCGACCCACGACAACCGGCGCGCGGTGCGCCGCCGGGCCAAGGGCGACCCGGGCGTGATCGTCAAGGGCGTCGAGGACGTCTGGGTGAAGCTGTCGCGCTGCTGCACCCCCGTGCCGGGCGACGCCATCGTCGGCTTCGTCACCCGCGGCAACGGCGTCTCGGTGCACCGCGCCGACTGCGTCAACGTCGAGGCGCTCAGCCAGCAGCCCGAGCGGATGATCGACGTGGAGTGGGCGGCCACCCAGTCCTCGGTCTTCCTGGTGGCCATCCAGGTCGAGGCGCTGGACCGCTCCCGGCTGCTCTCGGACGTCACCCGGGTGCTGTCCGACCAGCATGTCAACATCCTGTCGGCGGCGGTGCAGACCTCCCGCGACCGGGTGGCGATGAGCCGCTTCACCTTCGAGATGGGCGATCCCAAGCACCTGGGCCACGTCCTCAAGGCGGTCCGCGGCGTCGAGGGCGTCTACGACGTCTACCGCGTCACCTCGGCCCGCAAGTAGCCGGCGGACACGGCGAGGGCCCCCGGGGGATCGCTCCCCGGGGGCCCTCGCCGTGCGTGCGGTGCGCGTCGGCGGACCGGATCAGCCGCTGAACTCCTCCTGGCTGCGGTGCGCCTGCTCCAGCAGCTCCTGGACGCCGGCCAGCTCGGACTCCAGCTTCGCCGCCCTGGAGGCGTTGCCGGCCGCCCGGGCCTTGTCCAGGTCGGCCCGGAGCTTGTCCGCCTTGGCCTGGAAGAGGCCGACCATGCCGGCGGCGCGGGCCTTGGCCTCCGGGTTGGAGCGCTTCCACTCGGCGTCCTCGGCCTCGCGGACGGCCCGCTCGACCGCGTTCAGCCGGCCGTCCAGCTTCGGGCGGACGTCGCGCGGGACGTGGCCGATCGCCTCCCAGCGCTCGTTGACCTCGCGCAGGGCCGCCTTCGCCGCCTTGAGGTCGGTGATCGGCAGGATCGCCTCGGCCTCGGACGCGAGCGCCTCCTTGAGCTTCTGGTTGGCGACCTGCTCGGCGTCACGCTCGCTGAACACCGCGGAGCGCGCCTGGAAGAAGACGTCCTGGGCGCCGCGGAACCGCGCCCACAGCTCGTCCTCGACGTCGCGCTGGGCCCGGCCGGCGGCCTTCCAGCGCGCCATCAGGTCACGGTAGCGGGCCGCGGTGTCGCCCCACTCGGTCGACGAGGAGAGCGCCTCGGCCTCGGCGACCAGCTGCTCCTTGGTGAGCCGGGCCTGCTCGCGCTCGGCGTCCAGCGCCGCGAAGTGCGACTTGCGGTGCTTGGAGAAGACCGAGCGGGCGTGCGAGAAGCGGTGCCACAGCTCGTCGTCGCTCTTGCGGTCCAGGCGGGGCAGGCCCTTCCAGGTGTCCACCAGGGCGCGCAGCCGGTCGCCGGCCTCCCGCCACTGGGTGGACTCGGCGAGCTGCTCGGCCTCGGCGACCAGCGCCTCCTTCGCGGTGCGGGTCTCGTCCTGGGCCTTGGCCCGGGCCGCCTTGCGCTCCTCACGACGGCTCTCGATCTCGCCGGAGAGCACGTCCAGCCGCTGGGCCAGCGCCGCCAGGTCGCCCACCGCGTGCGCCTCGGTGACCTGCTCGCGCAGGTGCTCCAGGGCGGCCTGGGCGTCCTTGGCGGCCAGGTCGGTGGTGCGCACCCGCTTCTCCAGCAGGCCGATCTCCACCTCGATGCCCTGGTACTTGCGCTCGAAGTAGGCGAGCGCCTCCTCGGGCGAGCCGGCCTGCCAGGAACCCACGACGCGTTCGCCGTCGGCCGTCCTGACGTAGACCGTGCCCTGCTCGTCCACACGGCCCCACGGGTCGCTGCTCATAGCGCGTCCTCCACATGACGTCGCGCCCGCGCCGGGGCGGTACGCGTCCGTCGTCCACAGTTGATGTGCGGCGGACCGATGAGTCCGCCGTCCCCGTCCGCCGTGTTCTGCTGCCGAGGGTGACGGCAGGCGGGTCCGGGCACCCTACACAACGCCAACATAGGCGACCAGGACCGGTGCTGTCCGCATCCGGGCCGGGCGATTTCGGTCCGGGGCCGCCCCGGTCACGCCGCCGGGGCGGCGGGGGACGGCCCCGGGGCGGGTCAACCCTTGACGGCGGTCACCGAGTTGAGGGTGACGTCGGCCATCGGGTGGCCGTCCCCGCCGCCCTCCAGGGTGCCCGCGGCGGCGATCTTCTGGAGCACGTCCAGGCCGCCGGTGATCGTGCCGAACGGGGTGTAGTTCGGGGACAGCTGGGTGTCCTTGTAGACCAGGAAGAACTGGCTGCCGTTGGTGCCCGGGCCGGCGTTGGCCATCGCCACGGTGCCGGCCGGGTAGGTGGCGCCGGTGAGGTTCTCGTCGGCGAACTTGTAGCCGGGGCCGCCGGTGCCGCCCGGGGCGGTGGCGCTGGCCGTCGGGTCGCCGCACTGCAGCACGAAGATGCCGTCGGTGGTGAGCCGGTGGCACTTGGTGTGGTCGAAGTACTGCTCGCCGGCCAGGAAGGTGAAGGAGTTCACGGTGTGCGGCGCCTTGGCGGCGTCCAGCGAGAGCGTCACCTTGCCGCAGTTGGTGTCCAGCGTCACCGCGTAGGTGGCCTTGGTGTCGACGGTCATGGCCGGCTCGGCCTGCCACTGCTTGCCGTTCGGCGCGCCCGCCGCCGGCTCCCCGCAGCCCTCGACCGGCTTGCGGGCCGGCACGGTGGGCTCGGCGGGGGTCGGCGCGGCCTGCGCGGCGGGGCTGTCCTTCTTCTTGTCGTCCGAGTCGAAGGCGCCGGTCGCGAACAGGGTGCTGCCACCGGCCAGCACGACCACGGCGAGTGAGGCACCGAGGATCGTGTTGCGACGCTTGCGCGCGGCCGCCTGGGCGGCCCGGCGCTCCATCTGGCGCTCGTACTTCTCCCGGGCGAGCTGCCGCCGCCGCTGTTCGCTGCTGACCACCGGCTGTGTCTCCTACGGATGTGCTGATCGCGGATGTGGGGGCTTCGTCTGTGTGCGACGCCGATGCGGATCATCGCACCCATCGGCGGTCAAGTGTAGGGACCGCGACCGTAAGAACGGGGTGAACCGTTCAGCTCGAAGTGAACCTGTCACGCCTATCTGGTTCGCAACCGGACCCGCACCGCCGGTAGGCTGCCCCTACATCACAGTTCGTAGCCGCAGCCGAGGCCGCCACGGCGAGGAACGCCGAAGAGCCGAAGACCGACACCGAAGGACGCGCGTGTTCATCGCCGGATTCCCCGCAGGAGCCTGGGGCACCAACTGCTACCTGGTCGCGCCGGGGCCGGGCGAGGAGTGCGTCATCGTCGATCCGGGCCACCGGGCCGCCGCCGGCGTCGACGAACTGGTCCGCGAGCACCGGCTCAAGCCGGTCGCCGTCCTGCTCACCCACGGCCACATCGACCACGTCGCCTCCGTGGTCCCGGTCTGCGGCGCCAGGGGCGTGCCGGCCTGGATCCATCCCGAGGACCGCTCCATGATGAGCGACCCGGAGAAGGCGCTCGGCCGCTCGCTGGGCACCCAGCTGATGGGCGAGCTGACCGTCGGCGAGCCCGATGACGTGCGCGAGCTCACCGACGGCAGCGTGCTGGAGCTGGCCGGCCTGTCCCTCACCGTCGACCACGCCCCCGGCCATACCAGGGGGTCGGTGACGTTCCGGACGCCCGGCGCCGAGGACCTTCCCCCGGTGCTCTTCTCGGGCGACCTGCTCTTCGCCGGCTCCATAGGGCGAACCGACCTCCCGGGCGGGGACGGCGAGGCGATCATGCGCTCGCTGGCCCGGGTGTGCCTGCCCCTCGACGACGCCACCGTGGTCCTCTCCGGCCACGGCGGACAGACCACCATCGGCCGCGAGCGCGCCACCAACCCCTACCTCCGGCAGGCAGCGGGGGCGGCCGGCGCCCCGGCTTTCCCGCGACGAGGAATGTGACGGAAGAGAAGTTGAGCACCTTCACCGCCCCCAAGGGCACCTACGACCTGCTGCCGCCCAGCTCCGCGACCTTCCTGGCGATCCGCGAGGCGATCGCCGCGCCCGCCCGCCGGGCCGGCTACGGCTACGTCGAGACCCCGGTCTTCGAGGACGTCAAGCTGTTCTCCCGCGGCGTCGGCGAGTCGACCGACATCGTCACCAAGGAGATGTACACCCTCACCACCAAGGGCGGCGACGAACTCGCGCTGCGCCCCGAGGGCACCGCCTCCGTGCTGCGCGCCGCGCTCCAGGCCAACCTGCACAAGCAGGGCAACCTGCCGGTCAAGCTCTGGTACTCCGGCTCCTACTACCGCTACGAGCGCGCCCAGAAGGGCCGCTACCGCCAGTTCTCGCAGGTCGGCGCGGAGGCGATCGGCGCCGAGGACCCGGCGCTGGACGCCGAGCTGATCATCCTCGCCGACGACGCCTTCCGCGCGCTCGGCCTGAGCGACTACCGCCTGCTGCTCAACAGCCTCGGCGACAAGCAGTGCCGCCCGGTCTACCGCGCCGCCCTGATCGAGTTCCTCGCCGGCCTGGACCTCGACGAGGACACCCGCCGCCGCGCGGAGATCAACCCGCTGCGGGTGCTCGACGACAAGCGCGAGTCGGTGCAGGCCCAGCTCGGCGACGCCCCGATGCTGCGCGACTACCTCTGCGAGGACTGCAAGGCCTACGACGAGAAGGTCCGCGAGCTGCTCACCGCCAACGGCGTCGCCTTCGTCGACGACCCCAAGCTGGTCCGCGGCCTCGACTACTACACCCGCACCACCTTCGAGTTCGTGCACAACGGCCTCGGCGCCCAGTCCGCGATCGGCGGCGGCGGCCGCTACGACGGCCTGTCCGAGATGATCGGCGGCCCCGCGCTGCCCTCGGTCGGCTGGGCGCTCGGCGTGGACCGCACCTTCCTGGCCCTGGAGGCCGAGGGCGTCGCCCTCGACCTGCCGGCCGCCACCTCCGTCTACGCCGTCGCGCTCGGCGAGGAGGCCAAGAACGTCCTGTTCGCCAAGGTGATCGAGCTGCGCCGGGCCGGCGTCGCCACCGACCTCGCCTTCGGCGTCAAGAGCATCAAGAACGCCATGAAGTCCGCCGACCGTTCCGGCGCCCGCTTCGCCCTCGTCGCCGGTGACCGCGACCTCGCCGAGGGCGTCGTCCAGCTCAAGGACCTCACCACCGGCGAGCAGAACCCCGTCGCCCTCGACGCACTCGTCACCACCCTGAAGGAGAAGCAGCTGTGATCCGCACGCACGACGCGGGCACGCTCCGCCCGGAGCACGCAGGCACCACCGTCACCCTGGCCGGCTGGGTCGCCCGCCGCCGCGACCACGGCGGCGTGGCCTTCATCGACCTGCGCGACGCCTCCGGCACCGTGCAGATCGTGGTCCGCGACCTCGACTCGGTGCACGGCCTGCGCGCCGAGTACTGCGTCAAGGTGGTCGGCGACGTCCGGGTGCGCCCCGAGGGCAACGAGAACCCGGACATCCCGACCGGCGCCGTCGAGGTCGTCGTCAGCGCGATCGAGGTCCTCTCCGAGGCCGCGCCGCTGCCGTTCCCGGTCGCCGAGTACGAGCCCGGCACGGTCAACGAGGAGGTGCGCCTGCGCTACCGCTACCTCGACCTGCGCCGTGAGGGCCCGGCCAAGGGCCTGCGCCTGCGCTCCAAGGTCAACAACATCATCCGCCGGGTGATGGAGGAGAACGACTACCTCGACATCGAGACGCCGTACCTCACCCGCTCCACCCCCGAGGGCGCCCGCGACTTCCTCGTCCCGGTCCGCCTGCAGCCCGGCCACTGGTACGCCCTGCCGCAGTCGCCCCAGCTGTTCAAGCAGCTGCTGATGGTGGCCGGCATGGAGCGCTACTACCAGATCGCCCGCTGCTTCCGCGACGAGGACTTCCGCGCCGACCGCCAGCCGGAGTTCACCCAGCTGGACATCGAGGCCTCCTTCGTCGACCAGGAGGACGTCCTGGCCCTCGGCGAGAAGATCATCGGCGCCATCTGGCGCGAGGTCCACGGCTACGAGATCCCCGACCCGCTGCCGCGGATGACCTACGCCGAGGCCATGGGCCGCTACGGCTCCGACAAGCCGGACGTCCGCTTCGGCCAGGAGCTCACCGACCTCACCGCCTACTTCCAGGGCACCGACTTCCGGGTCTTCCAGGCCCCGTACGTCGGCGCCGTGGTCATGCCCGGCGGCGCCTCGCAGCCGCGCAAGCAGCTCGACGCCTGGCAGGACTGGGCCAAGGCGCGCGGCGCCCGCGGCCTCGCCTACGTGCTCATCGACGCCGAGACCGGCGAGCTGCGCGGCCCCGTCGCCAAGAACCTCTCCGAGGAGCACCTGGCCGGCCTGGCCGCCGCCGCCGGCGCCAAGAACGGCGACGCGATCTTCTTCGCGGCCGGCAAGGAGCGCCCCTCCCAGGAACTGCTGGGCGCCGCCCGCCTGGAGATCGGCCGCCGTTGCGAGCTGATCGACGAGTCCCAGTGGGCCTTCCTGTGGGTCGTCGACTTCCCGATGTTCGAGCCGATCGAGGACGACAAGGGCGCGTTCCAGGGCTGGCACGCCGTGCACCACCCCTTCACCGCCCCCACCGCGGAGTCGCTGGCCACCTTCGACACCGACCCGGGCAGCGCCCTGTCCAACGCCTACGACCTGGTGCTCAACGGCTCGGAGCTGGGCGGCGGTTCGATCCGTATCCACCAGCGGGACGTGCAGAAGCGGGCGTTCGACGCGATCGGCCTGTCCGAGGAGGAGGCCGCCTCGCAGTTCGGCTTCCTGCTGGACGCCTTCAACTACGGCCCGCCGCCGCACGGCGGTGTCGCCTTCGGCCTGGACCGGATCGTCACCCTGCTCGGCGGGTACGACACCATCCGGGACGTCATCGCCTTCCCGAAGACGTCCACCGGCGGCGACCCGCTGACCGGAGCCCCCACCCCGATCACCCCGGCGCAGCGGCGCGAGGCCGGCGTCGACGCCCAGCCGAAGGTCCGCGAGGACGGCAAGTCCGAGGGCCAGCCGAAGGCCTGACACCCCGTCGGCCGACATCGGCTAACCTTTCACGGCCCCGGGCGGCATTTCCGCTGTCCGGGGCCGGTCCACAACGGTGTGCGACAGAGAGAGGTCCCGCTGTGAAGGTCAGTACCAGGATCGAGTGTCCCGAGGACGCCCCGGCCACCAGACGTGTCCACATGGCCGCCTTCCCCGGCCCCGACGAGGCCGACCTGGTCGACGCGCTGCGCCGCGATCCGGCCTGGCTGCCGGACCTGTCGGTGGTCGCGGTCGACGACTCCGGGCTGGTGGTCGGCCACGCGCTGCTCACCCGGCTGCGGGTCGGCGAGGGCAGGGGGCTGGCGCTCGCGCCGGTCGCCGTCGCGCCCGAGTGGCAGCGCAAGGGGGTCGGCGAACTGGTGGTCAGGGCCGCGCTGACGGCCGCCGAGGACGCCGGCGAGAAACTCGTCGTCGTGCTCGGCGATCCCGACTACTACAGCCGCTTCGGCTTCATCCCGGCCCAACGGCACGAGGTGAGCGGTCCGTTCGACGTGCCGGAGGGCTACCTCCAGACGCTCGCGCTGCCCGCCTACGACGGCTCCCCGCGGGGCCTGTGCCACTACCCCGAACCCTTCGAGGCCGTCTAGCCGCGTCCGGCCGGCGGACCCGTCAGACCGACGGAGCCGTCCGGGCCCACCGGGCCGGCTCTCCACCCAGGCCTATCGTGGCGCGGCAGCTGCGCACGAACGCGGTCATGGCGGGCGTCGGCTCCCGGTCCTTCGGCCAGTAGAGCCCGACCTGGCTCGGGCTCAACCCTCGCACCGGCCGGTACGCGACATCCTCGCGCGGTGCCAGCCGGCTCATGGTCTCCGGGGCGAAACCGACGCCCTGGCCGCACACCACCGCGGCCAGCCACTCGTCGGTGTTGTGCGCCACCGCGCCGATCCGCACAGGTCGCCCGCCCCGCTCCCGGACCGCCAGCCAGTAGTCGCGCCAGTGCCCGGCCTCGTGCGGGATCGCCACGAAGGGCTCGTCGAGCAGCTCCTCGAAGTCGATCACCGCACGGGCGGCCAGCCGGTGTCCGGCCGGCAGCGCCGCGCAGCGCGCCTCCTCGCCCAGCACGGCCACGTTGTACCGCTCGGAGAGCGACGGCGGGGCGTGCCAGAGCGTCAGGTCGATCTCGCCGCCGGCCAGGCCCGAGGTCGGGTCGAACCAGTTGTTCTGCCGCAGCTCCACCTGCCAGCCCGGCATCCGGCGGACGAAGTCCGCGACGGTGCGCCGGCTCATCAGGTTGATGATGCCGCCCTCGAATCCCACCCGCAGCGTCGAGCCCTGGTCCGCCGCGGCCGCCCGGGTGGCGCGCAGCGCCTCCTCCCAGCCCGCCAGCAGCACCCCCGCGTGCGCCGCCAGCGCCCAGCCGGCCCGGGTGGGCGCCATGCCGCGCCGCGAGCGTTCGAACAGCTCCACCCCGAGGACGCTCTCCAGCTGGCGGATCTGCTTGGTCAGCGTCGGCTGGGAGACGAACAGCCGGGCCGCCGCCGCGGTGAGCTGGCCCTCCTCGCAGACCGCGGCGAAGCTGCGCAGCAGGCGGGTGTCGACATCCATGCCCCCAGGTTATGGAACCGGAAATTGGACCCGTCCGGCAGGTCTGGGTCATGGTGGATCGTTCGGTCTTCGGACCGGTCGACGGGGGAGCCCGGCAGCGGCGGTTCAGGGGGCCGCCGCTGCCCGGCCGAAACCCCCGGACCTGCGGGAATCCATGCCAGGACGTACGGTGAGGGGTCATCAGCACCCACCGAACGGAGGCACCCAGGTGGCAGCGAAGGCCCAGCGCGAGAAGAGCGCCGCGGACCGGCGGACCGCTCCGGGCGAACGTCTGGCGAAGAAGCCCTACGAGCAGGAACTGCTGCGGCTGCAGAACGAGTTGGTGAAGCTCCAGGAATGGGTGCGCGCCGAGGGGGCCCGGCTGGTGGTGGTCTTCGAGGGGCGTGACGCGGCCGGCAAGGGCGGTGCGATCAAGCGGGTGACGGAGTACCTGAACCCGCGCATCGCCCGGGTCGCCGCGCTGCCCGCGCCCACCGAGCGGCAGCGCACCCAGTGGTACTTCCAGCGGTACGTCGAGCACCTGCCGGCCGCCGGGGAGATCGTGCTGTTCGACCGCAGCTGGTACAACCGGGCCGGGGTCGAGAAGGTGATGGGCTTCTGCACCGACGAGGAGTACTGGCAGTTCCTGCACCAGTGCCCGACCTTCGAGCGGATGCTCACCGAGTCCGGTCTGCTGCTGCGCAAGTACTGGTTCTCGGTCAGCGACACCGAGCAGGAGCGGCGCTTCCGGGACCGGCTGGAGGACCCGATGCGGCGGTGGAAGCTCTCGCCGATGGACGTCGAGTCGATCACCCACTGGGAGGACTACTCGCGGGCCAAGGACGAGATGTTCCTGCACACCGACACCCCCGAGTCGCCCTGGCACGTGGTGGAGAGCGACGACAAGCGGCGGGCCCGGATCAACATGATCGCCCACCTGCTCTCCACGCTGCCGTACCGCGAGGTGCGGCCGCCGGAGATCGAGCTGCCGGAACGCCCGCCCTCCAGCGGCTACCAGCGGCCCCCGCGCGAGCGCCAGAAGTTCGTCCCGGACCACGCGGCGGAGCTCGGGTCCTAGGAGGGCCGGTCGGTGCCGGGCGGGTCGTGCCGGTCCGCGGGAGGCGCCGCGGGCTGTCGGCGGGCTCGCATAGGCTTCCGGTGTGGACGAACCGGACCTCTTCACCGCCGCCGCCGAGGAACGCCAGAGCAAGGAACCCGGCCGGGCGCCGCTCGCCGTGCGGATGCGCCCGCGCACCCTCGACGAGGTGGCGGGCCAGCGGCAGCTGCTCAAGGAGGGTTCCCCGCTGCGCCGGCTGGTCGCGGGGTCGCGCGGTCCGGCGGCGACCAGTTCGGTGATCCTCTGGGGCCCGCCCGGCACCGGGAAGACCACCCTGGCGCACGTCATCAGCCAGGCGGTGGAGGGCCGGTTCGTCGAGCTGTCCGCGATCACCGCCGGGGTCAAGGAGGTCCGCGCGGTCATCGACGGCGCCCGCCGCGCGGTCGGCATGACCGGCCGCGAGACGGTGCTCTTCCTCGACGAGATCCACCGGTTCTCCAAGGCCCAGCAGGACTCCCTGCTGCCGGCCGTGGAGAACCGGTGGGTCACCCTGATCGCGGCGACCACCGAGAACCCGTACTTCTCGGTGATCTCCCCGCTGCTCTCCCGCTCGCTGCTGCTCACCCTGGAGTCGCTGACCGACGACGACGTCCGGGCGCTGCTGCGCCGCGCGGTCGCCGACGAGCGCGGCCTGGAGGGCGCGGTCGAGCTGAGCGCCGAGGCGGAGGACCACCTGGTGCGGCTGGCCGGCGGGGACGCCCGCAAGGCGCTCACCACGCTGGAGGCGGCGGCCGGCGCGGCGCTGGAGAAGGGCGAGGCGAGCATCACGCTGGCCACCACCGAGACCGCCGTCAACCACGCGGCCGTCCGCTACGACCGGGACGGCGACCAGCACTACGACGTGGCCAGCGCCCTGATCAAGTCGATCCGGGGCAGCGACGTGGACGCCACGCTGCACTACCTGGCCCGGATGATCGAGGCGGGGGAGGACCCGCGGTTCATCGCCCGCCGGCTGATGATCTCGGCGAGCGAGGACATCGGCCTGGCCGATCCGACGGCGCTGCAGACGGCGGTGTCGGCGGCCCAGGCGGTGGCGCTGATCGGCTTCCCCGAGGCGCGGATCATCCTCTCCCAGGCGGCCATCGCGCTCGCCCTGGCGCCCAAGTCCAACGCCGCGTACCTGGCGATCGACGCGGCGCTGGCGGACGTCCGGCAGGGGCTGGCCGGGCCGGTGCCGCCGCACCTGCGGGACGCGCACTACGGCGGCGCGGGCAAGCTGGGGCACGGCCAGGGCTACCGCTACCCGCACGACCTGCCGGAGGGCATCGCGGCGCAGCAGTACGCGCCGGACGCGGTGCACGGCAAGGCGTACTACCGCCCGACCCGCCACGGCGGGGAGGCCCGGTACGCCGACGTGGTGGAGTGGACCAGGGCGCGGCTGCGGGGGGAGCCGCGGAGCGCCGCCAAGGGGGAGCCGAAGGGGGCGTCCGGGGCCGGGCCCGCGGCCGGGGCCAAGGGCGAGCCGGAGGGCGGGGAGCAGCCCGGGTCGGGGGCCGGGTGATCTGCCGGTATACTCGTGCGGAGTGCCATGTCCCGGGACGGCGGCGGGGGAGACCCCGGCCGACCGGCCGCACCAGCGGGACACCGGCCGTCGGCCTCCTCCGGGAGGTCCGCACCAGGAGCGTCGCGCACCGTCCCGGTGTCGCGGTCGAACCGGTTCCCGGTTCGACCGTGTGACCTGCACATTCTCGTGCCCGGCTCCGGAGAGCGGCTGATCGCACTGCCCTCGGGCGGTGGGGTTTTCTCCGGGTCGCGACATGCGACCTCCGTCAACACCTGGTGAAGCCGTATTCGTGAGCAAGGAAGGTTTGGTTCATGGCGAACCAGAAGCGCCCCAAGGTCAAGATCGCGCGTGCGCTCGGCGTGCCGCTGACCCCGAAGTCCGTCAAGTACTTCGAGGCCCGCCCGTACCCGCCCGGCCAGCACGGCCGTGGTCGCAAGCAGAACTCGGACTACAAGGTCCGTCTGGTCGAGAAGCAGCGTCTGCGCGCTCAGTACGACCTGAGCGAGAAGCAGATGGCGCGTGCGTTCGACCGCGCGAAGAAGGCCGAGGGCAAGACCGGTGAGGCGCTCGTCGCCGAGCTGGAGACCCGCCTCGACGCCCTGGTGCTGCGTTCGGGCATCGCCCGCACCATCTACCAGGCCCGTCAGATGGTCGTCCACGGCCACATCGAGGTCAACGGCGGCAAGGTCAACAAGCCGTCGTACCAGATGAAGCCGGGCTACGTGGTCACCGTCCGCGAGCGCAGCAAGGAGAAGGTCCCGTTCCAGGTCGCCCGTGAGGGTGGCAACGCGGGCGAGGGCCAGACCCCGAAGTACCTTGAGGTCAACCTGAAGGCCCTGGCCTTCCGCCTGGACCGCGCGCCGCAGCGCAAGGAGGTCCCGGTGATCTGCGACGAGCAGCTCGTCGTCGAGTACTACTCGCGCTGACCCGCGAGCGGTATCACCTGCGGTACCCAGCGAGCCCCCGTCGCCCTCGTGGCGACGGGGGCTCGCCCCTGTTCCGGGCGGGTCAGTAGGACTCGCCGGTCATCGCGGAGGCCAGCCGCAGGTGCGGGCGGGCCTCCTCGGCGCGGCCCTGGCGCTCCAGGGTGCGGCCGAGCATCAGCCGGGCGTAGTCCTCGGTGGGGTCGGCGTCCAGCACCCGGCGCAGCTCGGCCTCGGCCTTGCGCAGCTGGGCGGAGTGGAAGTAGCTGCGGGCCAGCAGCAGCCGGACCGACAGGTTGGCCGGCTCCTCGGCGAGCACCCCTTCGAGCATGCGGGCGGCGTCGGTGTACGCCTTGGACTCGAAGTAGAAGTTCGCCATGCGGTACTCGTCGGCGATGTTGGCCACGGGATGCTCCCTCGGTGGTGCGGTGGTTCCGCCCGCTCCAGCAATGGACAAGATTCAACTATTCCCGGCCCCCGGCGGCGCTCCTCACCGCCCGACGGGGGAGGGCCGGGGCGCCGGCGGCGGCAGCGGTCCGGGGCCCGGCCGCGGGCCCGGGCCGTCCGGGGACCCGCCGCCGCCCAGCGCCCGGTGCACGGCGGCGTCCAGGTCCAGCCGGGCGCCGGTGGCGAAGGAGTCGGTGAACTCCTGCTCGGTCAGCCCGGCGCCGGCGCGCTCCTCGCAGGCCCGGTGCGGGCCGTTGAAGGCGCGCGAGCCGAAGAACGGCCTGCCCACCGCCCGCCAGATCCGGTGCGCCGCCCCCTGCAGCACCCGGGCCTCGCGCAGGTCCCCGCTCTCCCCGGGGCCGGCCGGCTCGGTCTCCAGCAGCGCCAGCAGGTCGATCGCCAGCACGATGCCCAGCAGGTCGTGGAAGAGGTGGTTGAGCCGCACGCTCTCCCGGGCCAGCGTCCGGGCCGGGCGGATCTCGCCCTTCAGCCAGTGCGCGTACGCCAGCGCGTAGAGCGCGTACGCGTACGCCCACTGCTCGCCGTGCTCCTCGCACAGCTCGCGGACCTGGCCGAGCCACAGCTCGCCGCTCTCCCGGTCGCCCTGGAAGAGGTGGGCGAGGCCCAGCTCGAACATCGCCATCAGCACGTTGCTGTCGAGTTCGCCGATGGTGCGGTAGTGCCAGAGCGACTCCTCGAACAGCTCGACGGCGCGGGCGGGCTCGTCGCCGATCAGCGCGGCGCAGCCCTGCCGGTGCACGGCGTGGGCGAGCGCGCGGTCGTCGCCGGTGGCCAGTGCCTGGCGGCGGCACTCCTCCAGGGCGGGGCGGGCGGCCGCCAGGTCGCCCTGCAGGGTGGCGGTGTAGCCGGTCACCCAGAGGGCCTTGGCGCGGGCCCCGGTGGGTTCCGGGGCGAGCGCCAGCGCCCGGTCCAGCCAGTGCCGCCCCTCGCCGAGGTGGCCGCAGCCGACCCAGTAGAACCAGAGGGTGCCGGCCATCAGCAGGGCCGTCTGCTCCTCGCCGGGCTCGGTCAGGCAGTACTCCAGGGCGGCCCGCAGGTCGGCGTGCACCAGCGCGGTGCGCTCGGCGGTCTCGGCCTGCCGGGGCCCGAACCACTCGACCTCGCCCCAGGTGGCCACGCCCAGGAACCAGTCCCGGTGCCGGCGCAGCAGCCGGTGCTCCTCGCCGCCGGCCCGCAGCCACTGCAGCCCGTACGCGCGGACGGTGTCCAGCAGCCGGAACCGCACGCCGTGGGGGCCCGCCACGCGCAGCACGACGGACTTGGCGACCAGCTCGGTGAGGTGGTCGAGCAGATCGTCGGGGTCGACGCCCTCGCCGGTGCAGACGTACTCGGCGGCGTCCAGGTCGAAGCCGCCCGCGAAGACCGCGAGGCGGGCCCAGAGTAAACGTTCCTGCACCGTGCAGAGCTCATGGCTCCAGCCGATCGTGGTGCGCAGCGTGCGGTGCCGCGGAAGGGCCGCCGGATCGCCGCCGGTCAGCAGCCGGAAGCGGTCGTCCAGCCGGGCCTCGATCTGCTCCACCGACAGCGCCCGCAGCCGCCCGGCGGCCAGCTCCACGGCCAGCGGGATGCCGTCCAGCCGGCGGCACAGACGTGCGACCGTCCCGGCGTTCGCGGCGGTCACCTCGAAGGACGGCAGCACCGCCCGGGCCCGGTCCGCGAACAGCCGCACCGCGTCCGGCAGGGCGGCGTCCCCCTCCGGGGCGGCCGTCGCCGCCGGATCGTCCGGATCATCCGGACCGACCGGACCGACCGGGCCGACCGGCAGCGGGTCCAGGGTCAGCAGGTGCTCGCCCGCCGTGCGCAGCGCCACCCGGCTGGTGGCCAGCACCCGCAGCCCCGGCACGGCCCGCAGCAGTGCCCCGGCCAGCTCGGCGCAGTCCGCCGCCAGGTGCTCGCAGCCGTCCAGCACCAGCAGCAGCCGGCGCCCGGCCAGCTGCTCGGCCAGCACCTCCAGCGGGGCCCGCGCGGTGCCGTCGGGCAGCCGCAGCGCCTCCAGCACGGCGTGCCCGAGCAGCCGCCCGCTGCGCACCGGGGCGAGCTCGACCAGCCAGGTGCCGTCCGGGAACGCGCCGGCCGCCCGGGCCGCCGCCCGCAGGGCCAGTCGGCTCTTCCCGACCCCGCCGGGGCCGGTGACCGTCACCAGCCGGTGCCCGGCCAGCATCCCGGCCAGCGCGGCCAGTTCGCGCTGCCGGCCGACGAAGCTGGTGACCTCCGCCGGGAGCCGCCCCGGTGCCGGCCGGTCCGGCCGTGGTCTCGATTCCCCGTCCAAGCCCGCTCCCCGCTTCGAGGCCCCGGCCTGGCCGGCCCGGGCGTCCGTCCGTCTGCGCCGCCTGGGTGGCGGCCCGCCTGGCAGAACGAGGTGACCGGCGGGTAGGTTACGCGCGCGGATCGCACACCCGGTCGGATCGCCGCGCCCCGCGCGGGAAACCCGGTCCGGAAAGTCCGTGCGGTCGCGATAGGGTTCCGTAGGGCATGAGTGCCCGGAGAACTGCAAGGCGAGGGAGCGCGCAAGGTGTCCGTGGGAGAGCTGGCCGGCCTGCTCGTCGCCGTGTTCTGGGCGGTCCTGGTCACCCTGCTCGCGGTCGTGCTGGTCCGGCTGTCGCGGGTGCTCAAGGAGGCCACCGTCCTGGTCTCCGCCGTCACCGAACAGGCCGTGCCGCTGCTGACCGACGCCGGCACCGCCGTGCGCAGCGCCAACGAGCAGCTGGAGCGGGTGGACGAGATCACCGCCAACGTGCAGGACGCGGCGGCCAACGCCAACGCGCTCTCCTCCACCGTCGCGGCCACCCTCGGCGGCCCGCTGGTCAAGGTCGCGGCGTTCAGCTACGGCGTGCGCAAGGCGGTCGCCAAGCAGCAGGGCGGGGTGTCGCTGCCGGCCCAGCCGGCCGAGCGCGAGGAGCTGGCCCGGCTGATCCGGGCCGAGGTGCGCGCCGCGACCGCGCCCAGGAACGGCCTGCTCTCCCGGGTCCGGCGCGCGGTGAGGGGCTGACGGCATGGTGCGACGCATCTTCTGGATGGCGGTCGGCGCCGGCGCCACCGTCTGGGCCATGAACAAGGCCAACGAGGCCGTGCACCGGCTCACCCCGGACAGCCTCTCCGGCACCGCCGCCCGCAACGCCCTGCACCTGGGCGACCTGGCCAAGCAGTTCGCCCAGGACGTGCGTTCCGGCATGAACGAGCGCGAGGAGCAGCTGCGCGAGGACCTCGGACTCGACGGCACCGCCGTCGTCGAGCCGCGCCGCCGAGGGGTGCTGCGCGGCGAGCCCCAGTACCGAGCTATCTCGGCGGCGCCCGGGAGCCCGGCCGCCGCCCTGCCTCCGTCCAGCAGTGCCCGCGCATCGTCCTCCGACGGTGCCCGCACCACCCCCCAAGCCATCGAGAGAACGCCCCGGCGCGCGCTTCCGCCGCGGGGCGGTACCAACCGGAAGGACCACTAATGGAGTCGGCAGAGATCCGCCGCCGCTGGCTGCGCTTCTTCGAGGAGCGCGGCCACACCGTCGTTCCGTCGGCGTCCCTGGTCGCCGACGACCCCACCCTGCTGCTGGTCAACGCCGGCATGGTCCCGTTCAAGCCGTACTTCCTGGGCGAGGTCAAGCCGCAGTTCTCGCGCGCCACCAGCGTGCAGAAGTGCGTGCGCACCCTGGACATCGAGGAGGTCGGGAAGACCACCCGGCACGGCTCCTTCTTCCAGATGTGCGGCAACTTCTCCTTCGGTGACTACTTCAAGGAAGGAGCCATCAAGTTCGCCTGGGACCTGCTCACCACGCCCGTCGCGGACGGTGGCTACGGCCTGGAGCAGGAGAAGCTCTGGATCACCGTCTACCAGGACGACGACGAGGCCGAGCAGATCTGGCGCGAGGTCATCGGCGTGCCCGCCGAGCGGATCCAGCGCCTCGGCATGAAGGACAACTTCTGGTCGATGGGCGTCCCCGGCCCGTGCGGCCCGTGCTCGGAGATCAACTACGACCGCGGCCCCGCGTACGGCGAGGAGGGCGGCCCGGCCGTCAACGGCGAGCGCTACCTGGAGATCTGGAACCTGGTCTTCATGCAGTACGAGCGCGGCCACGGTGACGGCAAGGACGGGTTCGAGATCCTCGGCGACCTGCCGAGCAAGAACATCGACACCGGCCTCGGCCTGGAGCGCCTGGCCGCCATCCTCCAGGGCGTCGACAACCTCTTCGAGATCGACACCAGCCGGATGATCCTGGACCGGGCCGCGGCGCTGACCGGCCACCGCTACGGCGCCGACCACAAGGCGGACGTCTCGCTGCGCGTGGTCACCGACCACATCCGCACCGCGCTGATGCTGGTCGGCGACGGCGTCACCCCCGGCAACGAGGGCCGCGGCTACGTGCTGCGCCGCATCCTGCGCCGCGCCATCCGCAACATGCGGCTGCTGGGCGCCACCGAGCCGGTGGCCAAGGAGCTCATCGACACCGCGATCAAGGCGATGGCCCCGCAGTACCCGGAGCTGGAGACCGACCGCAAGCGCATCGAGACGGTCGTCGTCGGTGAGGAGGCGGCCTTCCTGCAGACCCTGAAGGCAGGCACCAACCTGCTGGACGCCGCGGTCACCGAGACCAAGCAGGCCGGCGGCGTGGTGCTCTCCGGCGACCAGGCGTTCAAGCTGCACGACACCTACGGCTTCCCGATCGACCTGACCCTGGAGATGGCCGAGGAGCAGGGCCTCCAGGTCGACGAGGCCGGCTTCCGCCGTCTGATGCAGGAGCAGCGGGACCGCGCCAAGGCGGACGCCAAGGCCAAGAAGACGGGCCACGCCGACGTCGCCGCGTACCGGGAGGTCGCCGACACCTCGGGCGCCAGCGTCTTCACCGGCTACACCCTCACCGAGGGCGAGGCCACCGTGGTCGGCCTGCTGGTGAACGGCGTCCCGGCGCCGGCCGCCTCTGAGGGCGACGAGGTCGAGATCATCCTCGACCGCACCCCGTTCTACGCCGAGGGCGGCGGCCAGCTCGCCGACCACGGCCGGATCCGGCTGGAGTCCGGCGCGGTCGTCGAGATCCGCGACGTGCAGCAGCCCGTGCCGGGCGTCATCGTGCACTCCGGCGGCGTGCTGTTCGGCGAGGTCGTGCTCGGTTCCTCGGCGTACGCCACCATCGACGTCGAGCGCCGCCGGGCGATCGCCCGCGCCCACTCGGCCACCCACCTGACCCACCAGGCGCTGCGCGACGCGCTCGGCCCGACGGCCGCCCAGGCCGGCTCCGAGAACGCCCCGGGCCGCTTCCGCTTCGACTTCGGCTCTCCCGCCGCCGTGCCCGGCAGCGTGCTGACCGACGTCGAGCAGAAGATCAACGACGTGCTGACCCGCGAGCTGGAGGTCACCGCCGAGGTCATGACGATGGACGAGGCCCGCAAGGCCGGCGCCATCGCGATGTTCGGCGAGAAGTACGGCGACGAGGTGCGGGTCGTCACCATCGGCGACTTCTCCAAGGAGCTGTGCGGTGGCACGCACGTCGGCAACACCGCCCAGCTGGGCCTGGTGAAGCTGCTCGGCGAGTCCTCGATCGGCTCCGGCGTGCGCCGGGTGGAGGCCCTGGTCGGCGCCGACGCCTACCGGTTCCTGGCCCGTGAGCACACCGTGGTCGCCCAGCTGACCGAGCTGGTCAAGGGCCGCCCGGAGGAGCTGCCGGAGAAGATCTCCGGCATGCTCGCCAAGCTCAAGGACGCCGAGAAGGAGATCGAGCGCTTCCGCGCCGAGAAGGTGCTCGCGGCCGCCGCGGGCCTGGCCGACTCGGCCGAGGACGTGCACGGCATCGCCGTGGTCGCCGCCCGGGTCGCCGACGGCACCGGCGCCGACGAGCTGCGCAAGCTGGTCCTCGACGTGCGCGGCCGCCTCGGCTCGCGCCCGGCCGTGGTCGCCGCCTTCACCGTGGCCAACGACCGCCCGCTGACCGTGATCGCCACCAACGAGGACGCCCGCGGCCGCGGCATCAAGGCCGGCGAGCTGGTCCGCACCGCGGCCAAGACCCTCGGCGGCGGCGGTGGCGGCAAGGACGACGTCGCCCAGGGCGGCGGCACCAACCCGGCCGCGATCGACGAGGCCGTCGCCGCGGTGCGCGGCCTGGTCGCGGAGCGTGCCTCCTGATGGGGTCCGCGGTCTGATGGAGTTCGAGGAGAAGCCCTTCCGGCGCGGGCGGCGGATCGCCGTCGACGTCGGGGACGCCCGGATCGGGGTCGCGTCGTGCGACCCCGACGGGGTGCTCGCCACCCCGGTGGAGACCGTGCCGGCCGGGGTGAAGTCGCAGGCCAGGATCGCCGCGATCGTCGAGGAGTACGGCGCGATCGAGGTGATCGTCGGGCTGCCGCGCTCGCTGAGCGGCAAGGAGGGGCCGGCGGCGGAGAAGGTCCGCGGCTACGCGGCCCGGCTGGCCAACCGGCTCTGGCCGGTGCCGGTCCGCCTCGTCGACGAGCGGATGTCCACCGTCACCGCGACCCACGGGCTGCGCGCCTCGGGGGTCAAGGCCAGGAAGGGCCGCTCGGTGGTCGACCAGGCCGCCGCGGTGGTGATCCTGCAGACCGCCCTTGAGTCCGAACGGGTGAGCGGACGCCCTCCCGGCGAGAGCGTCGAGGCGGCGGGCTGACCGGCCTGTTCTAACGTCCCGAAGAGGGGTGCGGGGGGGCGCGGCCGCCCCCCCCCCCCAGCCCGGGGCGGCGGGGCCCCGGGCCCCCCCCCCCCCCCCCGGGCCCCCCCCCGCCCCCCCACCCACCCAAACCCCC
>NZ_JBIBVJ010000025.1:0-9635 GCF_043080305.1 Kitasatospora sp. NPDC015120
CGCCCGGTTACATTCCGAACCCGGAAGCTAAGCCTCACAGCGCCGATGGTACTGCAGGGGGGACCCTGTGGGAGAGTAGGACGCCGCCGAACAAACTTTCTGGAGAAGCCCCCGCCGGTCATCGGTCGGGGGCTTCTCTGTTGTAAGGTCGACGTGCAGTAGTTGCCAGACGTGACAGGAGGCCCCCGGGTGGAGGTCCAGGAGACGCGGGTCCAGACCGATCGCGTCCTCACCATCCCCAACCTGCTGAGCATGGGCCGGCTGGTCGGTGTTCCGCTCTTCCTCTGGCTGATCCTCTGGCCGGTGTTCGACGGACCGAACAACGACGGTTGGGCCTTGCTGATCCTGATGCTCAGTGGCATCAGTGATTACCTGGACGGCAAACTCGCCCGGAGGTGGGGCCAGATCAGCCGGGTGGGGCAGCTGCTCGACCCGCTGGCGGACCGCCTCTATGTGTTCTCGACCCTCGTCGGCCTGACCTGGCGTGAGATCCTGCCGTGGTGGCTGACCGGTATCCTGCTGGCCCGCGAGGTGTTTATCGCGGCGCTTCTGCCGATTCTCAACCGGCACGGCTACGGACCGTTGCAGGTGAGTTTCCTGGGGAAGGCCGCGACATTCAATCTGATGTATGCGTTTCCGCTTCTGCTGCTGGGCTCCGGTGACAGCTGGATCGCCCAGCCGGCCGAGATCGTGAGCTGGGCGTTCATCTGGTGGGGGACCGTCCTCTACTGGTGGGCCGCCATTCTCTATGCGGTGCAGGCACGGCAGATCGTCCGCGGCCGGGCGGGCTCCTCGGTGTCCACCGTCTGAGACGTGATCTGAGAGAATCCCCACGGCGCCACGGTGCGTCGGACGAGAGCTTCCGGGTAGACCACCTCTGGAACGGTTTGATGGACCCGCAGGGCCCACCACCGCGAAGGAGGACGCACCCGTAATGAAAGCCGTTGTTATGGCAGGGGGCGAAGGCACTCGACTTCGCCCGATGACCTCCAGCATGCCGAAGCCGCTGCTTCCGGTCGCCAACAGGCCGATCATGGAGCACGTGCTTCGGCTGCTGAAGCGGCACGGTCTCTCCGATACCGTTGTGACCGTCCAGTTCCTGGCCTCACTGGTGAAGAACTACTTCGGTGACGGCGAAGAGCTGGGCATGCATCTCACCTATGCGAACGAGGAGACCCCACTCGGCACTGCGGGGAGTGTCAAGAACGCCGAGGACGCTCTCAAGGACGACTCCTTTCTGGTGATCTCCGGCGATGCGTTGACGGACTTCGACCTCTCGGAATTGATCGAGTTTCACCGCAGTAAGAACGCACTGGTCACCGTCTGCCTCACCAGGGTTCCGAATCCCCTGGAGTTCGGCATCACGATCACCGACGACGAGGGCCGGGTCGAGCGCTTCCTGGAGAAGCCGACCTGGGGACAGGTCTTCTCGGACACGGTGAACACCGGTATCTATGTCATGGAACCCGAGGTCTTCGACTACGTCGCGGCCGGAGAGTCCGTCGACTGGTCGAGTGACGTGTTCCCGCAGTTGCTCAAGGAGGGCAAGCGGGTCTACGGCTACGTGGCCGAGGGCTACTGGGAGGACGTGGGCACCCACGAGAGCTACGGCAAGGCCCAGGCGGACGTCCTGGAGGGCAAGGTCGACGTCGAGCTCGACGGGTTCGAGATCTCCCCGGGCGTCTGGGTGGCCGAGGGCGCCGAGGTGGACCCGGAGGCCGTGCTCCGCGGCCCGCTGTACATCGGGGACTACGCCAAGGTCGAGGCCGGCGTGGAGATCCGCGAACACACCGTGCTCGGCAGCAACGTCGTGGTGAAGCGCGGGGCCTTCCTGCACAAGGCGGTCGTCCACGACAACGTCTACGTCGGGCCGCAGAGCAATCTGCGGGGCTGCGTCGTCGGCAAGAACACCGATGTGATGCGGGCCGCGCGGATCGAGGACGGCGCGGTGATCGGGGACGAGTGCCTGGTCGGCGAGGAGTCGATCATCGCGGCCAACGTCCGGGTCTACCCGTTCAAGACCATCGAGGCCGGCGCGGTCGTCAACACCTCGGTGATCTGGGAGTCCCGGGGCCAGGAGCACCTGTTCGGAGTGCGCGGCGTCTCCGGGATCCTCAACGTCGAGATCACCCCGGAGCTGGCCGTCCGGCTGGCCGGGGCGTACGCAACGACCCTGAAGAAGGGCGCGACGGTCACCATCGCGCGTGACCACTCGCGTGGCGCGCGAGCGCTCAAGCGGGCGATGATCTCCGCCCTGCAGACCAGCGCGATCGACGTCCGGGACCTGGAGAACGTGCCGATGCCGGTGGCCCGGCAGCACACCGCGCGGGGCAGCGCGGGCGGGATCTTCCTGCGGACCACCCCCGGGGTGCCGGACTCGCTGGACATCCTGTTCTTCGACGAGCGCGGGGCCGACCTCTCCCAGGCCGGTCAGCGCAAGCTCGACCGCGTCTACGCGCGCCAGGAGTACCGGCGGGCCTTCCCCGGCGAGATCGGCGACCTCACCTTCCCGTCCAGCGTCTTCGACTCCTACGCGGGCAACCTGCTGCGGACCGTGGACATCACGGGCGTGCGGGAGGCGGGGCTGAAGGTGGTCGTGGACACCGCGCACGGCAGCGCGGGGCTCGTCCTGCCGAGCATCCTCGGCCGGCTCGGGGTGGAGGCGCTGACCGTCTCCAGCGGGCTCGACGAGGCGCGGCCGACCGAGGACGCGGAGGAGCGGCGGGCCGGCCTGGCCAGGCTCGGCGAGCTGGTCGCCTCCTCGCGCGCGGCCTTCGGCGTGCGCTTCGACCCGGTCGGCGAGCGGGTGGCCTTCGTGGACGAGCTGGGCCGGGTGATCGACGACGACCGGGCCCTGCTGGTCCTGCTGGACCTGGTCGCGGCCGAGCGGCGGAGCGGGCAGGTGGCGCTGCCGGTGACGACGACCCGGATCGCCGAGCAGGTCGCGGCGTACCACGGCACGCAGGTCACCTGGACCACCACGACGCCCGACGACCTGGCCAAGGCGGCCTCCGCCGAGGGCACGGTGTTCGGCGGCGACGGCCGCGGCGGCTTCGTGGTGCCCGAGTTCAGCGGGGTGCTGGACGGGGCGGCGGCGTTCGTCCGGCTGGTGGGCCTGGTGGCCCGCACCCAGCTGACCCTGAGCCAGATCGACGCGCGGATCCCGCAGGCGCACATCCGCCGGCGGGACATCGCGACGCCGTGGGCGGCCAAGGGCATGGTGATGCGCTCGGTGGTGGAGGCGGCCGGCAGCCGGCGGCTGGACACCACGGACGGCGTCCGGGTGGTCGAGGCGGACGGGCGCTGGACGCTGGTCCTGCCGGACCCGGCCGAGGCGGTCACCCACCTGTGGGCCGAGGGCCCGGACGACGCGGCGAGCGAGGCCCTGCTCGACGAGTGGGCGGCGGTGGTCGACAGCGCCGGGCGGTGAGCCCGGGGCGGGGCGGGGCGGCACCGGCCGCCCCGCCCCGCTGTCCGTTTCGGGTGGTTGGTCACGGTCCGTCGGGTTTGGCATGTCTGCAGCTCAGGGGGCGTGCACGGGGCCCTCCCGCGACATGGGACGATGGTCCGCATGTCAGCGACGCCGGGGCAGGGTGCCAGCAACGGACGGTACAACCGTCCGGACGCCTCGATGTCCCTGCTGACCAATGTGATGGACCACAGCCTGGACGAGGGCTACGCCGAGGCGGCGGCCGCACGGGGCGGCGACGGGCCGTACCGGATACCGGGGACGACGCGCGGTCTGCTGACGCTGGGGGCCGGACTGGCGCTCGTGGGCGCGGTGGTCACCGTCGGGGCGGTGAACGCGCACAAGGCGGAGCCGACGCTCGCCAAGGAGCGCGACGCCCTGATCCACCGGATCAACGACGCCAACGGCTCCGCCGACCGCCTCCAGCAGCAGGTCCAGGACCTGCGCCGGAAGGTCGAGAGCACCCAGCAGCAGGCGCTCGCCTCGGGCGGCGACTCGGCGGCGGTGGCCGGCGCGGTCGGCCTCGGCGAGGTGACCGGGCCCGGGGTGAAGCTGGTGGTGGAGGACGCGCCCGGCACCGGCGCGGGCGGGAACGTCGACCCGCGCGCCGGGCAGGGCTTCTCCAACAGCGGGCGGTTGCGGGACCGCGATCTGCAGCTGGTGGTGAACGGGCTCTGGGCCTCGGGCGCGGAGGCGGTCTCGATCAACGGGCAGCGGCTCACCGCGCTCTCGGCGATCCGCGCGGCCGGTGAGGCCGTCCTGGTGGACAACCGGCCGCTGGTGCCGCCGTACACCGTGCAGGCGCTCGGGGACGGCACGCGGCTGGTGAACGCCTTCGAGAGCGCCATGGCCGGCCAGTACCTGCGGCTGCTGCAGGAGAAGTACGGCATCAAGTCGAGCATCTCGGCGCAGAAGAGCCTCACGCTGCCCGCGGCCGTCGGGGTCACCCTGCGGACCGCCCAGCCCGTCACTCCCGAGCCCTCGCCGACCGCGAGCGCGGCCACGAGTCCGGGCGGCACGGCGAGCGGCGCGGCGGGCGGGCCGCCGAGCGGGAGCCCCGCCGCCGGAGCGGCGCCGTCGGGAAGCCCGTCCGCCGAGGCCTCGCCCTCGGCGAGGCCGAGCGGCAAGCGCTCGCCGAGTGCCCCGGCCACCAGAACCACGACCTCCCCCCGCCCGACCACCACGACCACCACCGGGTCGTCCTCCGCAGCGACAGGAGCCGCTACACCGTGATTGCCGTACTGGGTCTCGTGATCGGGGTCGTCGTCGGACTCTTCGTCCAGCCCGAGGTGCCCGACGCCGTGGTGCCCTATCTGCCGATCGCGGTGGTGGCGGCGCTGGACGCGGTGTTCGGCGGCGTCCGCGCGATGCTGGACGGGATCTTCGACGACAAGGTGTTCTTCGTGTCGTTCCTGTCGAACGTGGTGGTGGCGGCCCTGATCGTCTTCCTCGGCGACCAGCTGGGCGTCGGCTCGCAGCTGTCCACGGGTGTGGTCGTCGTCCTCGGCATCCGCATCTTCTCCAACGCCGCGGCGATCCGGCGCCATGTCTTCCGTGCCTGAGCCGGGCCGCGGGCGCGCGGCGGAGGAGGAGTCGGACGGATCGGCGGGAGAGGTCGTGCAGGACGAGAAGCGCGGGGAGGGGGCCGCGGACGAGGTGGTGACCACGCCGGCCGCTCCGGCGGCCGGGGCCCCGACGGAGGCGACGGCCGGGAAGGCGCCCGAGCGCGCGGCCGAGCCCGGTCCCGAGGCCGCTCCGCCCGCTGCCCGGCGCGCCCCCGCGGTGACGCCTGCGCCCGCGCGTGCGCCGGACGTGACGGCGGAGGCCACCGAGGCGGACTCCAGGACGCCGGACCCCGACGACGAGCCGGAGCCCGAGGACGACCTGGAGGAGCCCGAGCACCCCCCGATGTCGGTCTCCGCGTACACCGAGGACCGGCGCGCCGGACGGCGGCGGCTGATGGCCGCGCTGTGGCCGCCCCGGGTGTCGCGCGGTCAGCTGGTGGTGGCCCTGCTGCTGTTCTCGCTCGGTCTGGGGCTGGCGATCCAGGTCCGCTCGACCAACGACCACCACAGCCAGCTGCGCGGCGCGCGCCAGGAGGACCTGGTCCGCATCCTCGACGAACTGGACAGCCGTCAGCAGCGTCTCCAGCAGGAGAAGGCGGAGTTGGAACAGTCCCTGGCCAAGTTGGAGAACAGCTCCAACCAGGCCAAGGAGGCCCAGGAGCAGACCAGGAAGAAGGTGACGGAACTCGGCGTCCTCGCCGGGACCGTCCAGGCCACCGGTCCGGGCATCGTACTGACGGTCGATGATCCCCAAGGGCAGGTGAAGGCAGATATGCTGCTGGACACCCTGCAGGAACTCCGAGCGGCGGGGGCGGAGGCGATTCAGATCAACGATGTGCGCGTGGTGGTCAACACCTACTTCACGGACGTGTCCGGCGGCGGTGTGCAGATCGACGGCAAGAAGGTCTCGGCGCCCTACCGCTTCACCGTCGTGGGGAATCCGCAGGACCTCACGCCCGCGTTGAACATTCCGGGAGGTGTGGTCCGTACCCTGGAGAGTCACCAGGCGCGTGCGACCATCTCCCAGCAGCAGAAGGTGGTCGTCGACGCCCTCGTCGACCCCAGGACGCCGCAGTACGCCAAGCCGGCTCCGAAGTGACCGTCACGTTCGGAGTGCCACTCCAGCCGGCCCGGTCCACGACCGGTCCCGCACCCTGTCCGAGGTTCTCACCCTGCCCCACGGGCGGGTCTGTCACACGCAAGGGGATTCGCCCGTGAGTTTCTTCTCGAAGTTGTTCGGTCGTAACAAGGGTCGCAACGCGGCCGCGGCGGAGGCGCCCACCGCGCTGCACCGCCGGGACGACGAGCCCGCCGTGCCGGGCATGCGCTCCGCCCCGGAGGGCGCGGAGTACGCCGAGCGTCCGCTGTTCCGCGACGGTGCCCAGTACGCCGGGAATCAGGGGGGCTACGGCGCGTCGGTTGACCCCTCCGGCGCCCCGCGCATAGGTTTCCCGACAGGACCCTCAACCTCTGGTGGAGGGTTTGCTCCGGACCCGTACGCCGGGCACAACCCGTCGGGTGTGCCGCGCCAGGAGGCTGTGAACATGGCTGGCCCCACTCCGTGCCCCAGGTGCGGCAACCAGAACCCGGCCTCGGCCCGGTTCTGTTCCAACTGCGGTACGGCGCTGCGCGGCGGGCTGCTGCCCGAGGGATCGGCCGAGACCACCTCGACCATCTCGATCTCCGGCCTGGAGTCCTACGACCCCAACACCACGACCGGGACCGGTACGCCGGCCCTCTCGGCCGAGGTGCTGGCGGCGATCGACGCGCTGCCCCCGGGCTCGGCGCTGCTGATCGTCCAGCGCGGCCCGAACTCCGGCAGCCGGTTCCTCCTGGACTCGGACAAGACGACGGCCGGGCGTCACCCGCAGGGCGACATCTTCCTGGACGACGTGACGGTCTCCCGCAAGCACGTGGAGTTCCGTCGGACGCCGGGCGGCGGCTTCACCGTCGCCGACGTCGGCAGCCTGAACGGCACCTACGTCAACCGGGAGCGGATCGACGAGGTCGCGCTGAACAACGGCGACGAGGTGCAGATCGGGAAGTACCGGCTGGTCTTCTTCGCCAGCCACAACCGGGGGTACTGAAACCAACGTCGGCAGGAGCCCGAGTGAGTCCGAACACCTCTTCCTCTCCTCTCGGGGCGGCCACCCCCGCGCCGTCCGGCCCCCGGCCGGACCAGGGCGCGCGGGGGGCGGTCGCGGCCCCCAGGCAGCCGGTCCGCCCGGACCGGCCCGCCGGGCGGCGGCGCGGTGGTGACGAGCTGTTGAGCATCGGCGCCGTGCTGGCCTTCCTGCGCGACGACTTCCCCGAGGTCACCATCTCCAAGATCCGCTTCCTGGAGGCGGAGGGGCTGGTCGAGCCGCAGCGGACCCCCTCGGGGTACCGCAAGTTCAGCCCGGCCGACGTCGAGCGGCTGGCCTACGTGCTGCGGATGCAGCGTGACCACTACCTGCCGCTGCGGGTGATCCGCGAGCACCTCGACGCGATCGAACGCGGCGAGACCCCGCCCGCGCTGCCCGGGGCCGCGGACGGCCGGCCCGGGCCGCTGGAGGAGGCGGACCGCGAGCTGACCGCCTCGGCCGAGGCATCCGCCGGGGTCCGGCTGGGCCGGGCCGAGCTGCTGGCGGCCGCCGAGGCCGGCGAGGCCGAGCTGGCCGAGTGGGAGTCCTACGGGCTGGTCCTGCCCGGGCCGGACGGCGGCTACGACGGCGAGGCGCTGCAGGTCGCCCGGCTGGTGGCCGAACTCGGGCGGTACGGCCTGGAGCCGCGCCACCTGCGGGCCATGAAGGCCGCCGCGGAGCGGGAGGTCGCCCTGGTCGAGCAGGTCGTGGCACCGCTGCGGCGCCACCGCAACCCCCAGACCAGGGCCCATGCCGAGGCCACCGCCCGGGAGCTCGCGACGCTCTCCGTGCGGCTGCACGCGGCGATGGTCCAGGCGGGCCTGCGGGTCCGCTCATGACACCGGCCGCTCCGCCCCACGGCGCTGACCAGCGGCGTCGGCGCTGCGCTTTCATATCCGGGTCGGGAGCCATAGGGTTGCCTGTGTGAATGAGCTCGACGTCGTGGGTGTCCGGGTGGAGATGCCTTCCAACCAGCCGATCGTGCTGCTGCGGGAGGTCGGGGGCGATCGGTACCTGCCGATCTGGATCGGTCCCGGCGAGGCGACCGCGATCGCCTTCGCCCAGCAGGGCATGACGCCGGTGCGCCCGCTGACGCACGACCTGTTCAAGGACGTCCTGGAAGCGCTCGGCCAGCAGCTCACCGAGGTCCGGATCACCGACCTGCGCGAGGGCGTCTTCTACGCCGAACTGGTCTTCGCCGGCGGGGTGGAGGTGAGCGCCCGGCCGTCCGACGCGATAGCGCTGGCGCTGCGCACCGGCACGCCGATCTACGGGAGCGAGGAGGTGCTCGCCGAGGCGGGCATCGCGATCCCGGACGAGCAGGAGGACGAGGTCGAGAAGTTCCGCGAGTTCCTCGACCAGGTGTCGCCGGAGGACTTCGGCGGGGGCGGCCCGCAGTAGGGGTGCAGGAGGGGCGCAGGAGGGGCGGGGCCTCCCCGCGAGCGCGGTGGAACCGGCCGGTGGGCCGTTGAGCCGTAGGGGATACGGCTGTTTTGCCAAAATGCGTCCACCTACCCACACTAGGGGCACGAAAAACCACTCTCCTGAGTGACGCGGTCGGTTCGGCTCGGCGTGGCGATCGTTGACGGGCCATAGGGGACTGCCTACCGTCAGGAGGGGCTGCCCGGGTGCCCGACGCCCGAGGTTCGGGTTGCCCGCAGCACGAGTGGACGGAGGTAGGCATGACCGGCACTGGCGATGAAGTGGCCGCGGGAGGCCTGTGCGCCGTGCACCTGCCGCGCACCGCCCGCACGGTGACCGAACTGCCCCGGACGGCGGAGTTGCCGAGGGTGGGGAGGTTCCCGGCGGTACAGCCCGGCCAGCCGGCCCTGGAGCGGCTGTCGCCGACGTCCGAACTGATCGGCTACCGGGGCCCGACCGCCTGCGCGGCGGCCGGGATCACCTACCGCCAGCTGGACTACTGGGCCCGTACCGGCCTGCTGGAGCCCAGCGTCCGTTCGGTGTACCCGGCGAGCAGCCAGCGGCTCTACAGCTTCCGCGACATCCTGCTGCTGAAGATCGTCAAGCGGCTGCTGGACGCCGGCGTCTCGCTGCAGAACATCCGGGTGGCGGTCGCCCATCTGCAGGCCGCCGAGGTCGCCGACCTGGCCGGACTGACGCTGATGTGCGACGGCGCGACGGTGTACGAGTGCACCACGCCCCAGCAGGTGGTCGACCTCATGAAGGGCGGCCAGGGGGTCTTCGGGATCGCGGTCGGCGCGGTCTGGCGGGAGCTGGAGCTGACCCTGGTGCGGCTGCACGCGGAGCGGACGGACACCGGCGAGACGGTGGTCGGCCACGACCCGGCGGACGAGCTGGCGCAGCGGCGCAACCGGGCGGTCTAGCGGGTTCCCGTACGACGACGCCGTGGGGGCGGGCGGGGGCGGCGCCCGAGCCCCCCGCACCAGAGCGCCGCGACGGGGGGTGAAGCCTGGGGCCGTGGTTGTTGGTGGAGGGGTACATCCACAGTCGGCGGGG
>NZ_JBIBVJ010000025.1:9645-29799 GCF_043080305.1 Kitasatospora sp. NPDC015120
GGCGCGCCGGCCCCCGCGGGGGGGGGCGGGGGGGCCCCGCCCCCGGGGGGGGGGGCGCGGGGGGGCCCCGGGCCCCCCCCCACGGCGTCGTCGTGCCCGATGAGCGGGGACGAGGAGGGCATGTGGGGTTCGGTTCCGGGATCACCGGTCCGGTGGCGCGCCGGGCGGTGCGGCTCGGCCTGCGGCTGCGCCGGCGGCCGGCGCAGCGCCGGCTGTTCCAGCTGGTGACCGCCGGCTGCGCGCTGGCGCTGGCGCCGAGCGCCTGGCTCTGGCTCGCGGCGGGGGACCGGGTGGGCACGGTGGAGACCGCGCCCCAGGCGCCGGTGGCGGTGGTGTTCGGCGCCGGCCTGTTCGACGGCAGGCCCTCGCCGTACCTGGCGCACCGCCTGGACGCGGCGGTGGACCTGTACGCGGCGGGGAAGGTCCAGGCGATCCTGGTGACCGGGGACAACGGCCGGGCGGGCTACGACGAGACCGACGCGATGCGCGGGTACCTGGTCGAGCACGGGGTGCCGGGGGTGCGGGTGGTCGGCGACTACGCGGGGTTCGACACCTGGGACTCCTGCACCCGGGCGCACCGGATCTTCGGGGTGGACCGGGCGGTGCTGGTGAGCCAGGACTTCCACGTCCGCCGGGCGCTGGCGCTCTGCGAGGCGGCGGGCATCGAGTCGTACGCGGTGGGGGTGCCGGAGGTGCGGGACGCGACCTGGCTGTACGGCGGGTTGCGGGAGATCCCGGGGGCCGGGAAGGCGGCGCTGAACGCCTGGCTGCGGCCGGACCCGCTGTTCCTCGGCCCGCGTGAGCCGGGGATACCACAGGCGCTGGCGGACGCGGGCCGGGAGCGGGAAGCGCGCTGAGGCGGGGGGCGGCCCCGGCGGTGTTGTCAGACCCGTGCGGGATGATCGGTGGGTGAGGTCACTGCCGAGCATCATCCACCTCGACATGGACGCCTTCTACGCGTCGGTGGAGCAGGCGGCCAAACCGAGCCTGCGCGGAAAGCCGGTGATCGTCGGCGGGCTGGGCGGGCGCGGTGTGGTCGCGACCGCCTCCTACGAGGCGCGGCGGTTCGGGGTGCACTCGGCGATGCCGATGGCGCAGGCGCGCCGGCTCTGCCCGAACGCGGCCTTCCTGACCGGACGCTTCCAGGCGTACCGGCAGGTGAGCGAGCTGGTGATGGCGCTGCTGCGGGAGCTGTCGCCGCTGGTGCAGCCGCTGAGCCTGGACGAGGCGTACGTCGACCTGGAGGCCGGTCCCTACGGTCCGGTGCTCACCGAGTCGGAGCACGGGACCGGCGAGCGGCTGGTGCTGGCCCTGGTGGAGGACCTCCGGGCGGACATCGAGCGGCGCACCGGGCTGACGGCCTCGGTCGGGGCGGCGGGCTCCAAGCTGATGGCCAAGATCGCCTCCGAGCAGGCCAAGCCGGACGGGCTGGTGCTGATCGAGCCGGGCCAGGAGCGGGCGGTGCTCGGGCCGATGCCGGTGCGGGCGCTGCCCGGGGTCGGCCCGGCGACCGAGCAGGTGCTGCGCCGGGCGGGGCTGAACACGGTGGCCGAGCTCGCCGAGGCGGGCGAGGCGGAGCTGGTGCAGCTGCTCGGGAAGGCGCACGGGGCCGGGGTGCACCAGATGTCGCTGGGTCTGGACGACCGGCCGGTGGTGGCCGACCAGGACGCCAAGTCGGTGTCGGTGGAGGACACCTTCGAGGTGGACCTGGCGGACCGGGACCGGGTGCTGCGCGAGGTGGAGGCGCTCGCGCTGCGCTGTGCGCGGCGGCTGCGCGGCGCCGGGCGCTCGGGGCGGACGGTGGTGCTGAAGGTCCGGCGCTTCGACTTCTCGACGCTGACCCGTTCCGAGACGCTGCGGGGCCCGACGGACGACGAGACGGTGATCGTCGAGACGGCCCGGCGGCTGGCCTCGCAGGTGGACATCACCGGCGGGGTGCGGCTGCTGGGCGTCGGGGTGGCGCAGCTGGCCGACTACACCCAGGAGGATCTGTTCGCGCAGGCCGTCCGGGAGGAGGCGGAGGCGGAGGCCGCCGCGGCGGCGCCCGGGGCGGGGGTGCAGGAGGAGCCCGAGGCGGTCGAGCCGGAGACCGCGGTGGTGCGGCGCTGGCTGCCCGGGCAGGACGTCCAGCACGCGGAGTACGGGCCGGGGTGGGTGCAGGGCAGCGGGGTGGGGCGGGTGACGGTGCGCTTCGAGACGCCGTGGAGCGGGCCGGGCCGGGTGCGGACCTTCGCGGTCGAGGATCCGGCGCTGGAGCCGGCCCGGCCCCTGCCGCTGCGCGAAGGGTGGCCGGTCGCGCCGGACGACGCCGACGCCGACGGTGAAGGAGCCGGCGAGGGCGAGGAGCGGGAATAGCGCGGGGCCGGGGGCGAAGGCGCGAAGCGGCCCCGCCCGGCGGGGGAGCCGGGCGGGGCCGCGTGCGGTTCCGGGCTCGGGCGGCCGCGATGCCCTCGGCGGCCGCCCGGGTCCGGTCCCCGCGCCCTGTCCCTGGGCGCGGGGGAGGACGCCTCGTCAGGCGTCGGTCTTCACCGGCTCCCGGCCGGAGACCGGATCCGCCGCCCGGGTGCCGGTGGTCACGCTGACGGCCGGCTTGGCGGTGCGGATGAGGAACGGGACGGCGCCGGCCACGACGCAGACCACGGCGGCGGTCCAGAACGCGTGCCGGTAGGCGTCCAGGGTGGGCAGCGAGACCGGGATCGGCAGCTTCATGGTGTCGCCGGTGAGGATGGCGGCCATGACGGCGGTGCCGATCGCGCCGCCGACGGTGCGCAGCACGGCGTTCATGCCGTTGGCGATGCCGCTCTGCTCGACCGGGACGGCGCCGTTGATGTAGGCGGGCATCGCCGAGAAGGCGAGGCCGATGCCGAGGCCGAAGATCGCCGAGGAGAGGTAGATGTCGCCCTCGTGGCTGTGCCGCAGGGCCAGGTAGGCCATCGCGACGGCGCCGAGGACTCCACCGAGGACCAGCGGCAGGCGCGGGCCGCGGCGGGCGATCAGCAGGGCGCCGAGCGGGGCGGCGGCCATCGAGCCGAGGGCGGAGGGCAGCAGCATCACACCGGCGTGCAGCACGGTGGCGGTGAAGCCGTAGTGGGCGAACTTCTCCGGGGTCTGGGCGAAGTTGCTGATGACCATGAAGGAGCCGTACATGCCGAAGCCGATCAGCAGGCCGGCCAGATTGGTGAAGGCGACGGCCGGACGGGACATCATCGTCATGTCGACCAGCGGGTGCGCGACCTTGGCCTCGATGACGCCCCAGATCAGGGCGACCACGGCGGCGACGGCGAACAGGCCGAGGGTCCTGGTGGAGGTCCAGCCCCAGTTGTTGCCCTGGCTGACCGCGACCAGCAGGGCGGAGAGCCAGCCGGCGAGGGTGAGCGCGCCGAGCGGGTCGGCGCCGCCGTCCTTGTCGGTGACCGGGTCGGTCGGCACCCGCAGGGCGACCAGGGCGACCGCGATCAGACCGAAGACCAGGCCCATCCAGAAGATGGACTTGTAGCTCCAGTGCTCCAGCAGCAGACCGGTGGCGACCAGGCCGAGGCCGCTGCCGACGCCCATCGAGGCGCTGATGGCGGCGACGCCGCCGGTCACCTTCTGCTTCGGCAGCTCGTCGCGGACGATGCTGATGGCGAGCGGCAGCACACCGCCGCCGGCGCCCTGCAGCACGCGGGCGACGACCAGCCAGGTGAAGGAGTGCGTGGAGACCGCGAGTGCGGAGCCCGCGACCAGGCCGGCGAGCGAGATCAGCAGCATCGGCTTGCGGCCGCGCAGATCGCCGAAGCGGCCCAGCAGGGGGGTGAGCACGGCGGCCGACAGCAGGTTGGCGGTCATCAGCCAGGTGATGCTGGAGCCGGAGACGTCCAGTTCCTTGGCGAGCGAGGGCAGGATCGGGACGACCGCGGTCTGCACCACGCTGAACGACAGCATCGCCAGGATGAGGGCCGGCAGGACCCGGGCGCTGCTCTGCTTCTCGGCCGCGGTGGTGGGCTGTGGTGCCTCACTCACGGTTGCTTCCTCCCGTACATAGTGAATGAACTGAAGTAACTTTGCCGGGGGATACTTCAGTGTGTCAAATATTCATTGGTTAAGCCTTGGTAAAAAGGAAGGACCCCGGCCGGGGCGGCCGGGGTCCGGTGGCGGGGGTGTCAGACGAGCGGCCGGGCCGGCTCCGGGCGGGCCGGGGCCTGGGTGGCGGGCGGTGCGGCGGGCGGCGGCGAGGAGGGGGCGGCCGGGGCGGTGGTGACGGCGTCGTGGACCTCGACCTGCTCGCGCCGCAGTTCCTCGCGGACCACCTCCTCGGTGGTGTACCGCTCGACCACCAGGCGGACGCGTTCGAGCGGCGCCAGGTACTTGCGGACCACCGGGCGCTCCTCGCGCAGGGTGACCTCCTCCACCGCCTCGGCGATCTCCTTCTCGTCGAGCGCGGCCCGTTCGGCCTCGCCGACCGGGATCCGCTCGACCCGGACCCGCTCGCGGACCACCGGGACCCGGCGTTCCACCTGCTCGCTGGTGACGTACTTGCGCAGCTTGGCGGTGCCGATCACGTGCCACTCGGTGGTGATGTCCAGGCGCTCCTCGCGGCAGGTGATCTCCAGCCGGCCGGCGGGGGAGGGGGTGCCCGGGCCGGTCTCCGGACGCGTGGACCGCGGCTGGGGCTGGGGCTGGGCTTGTGCCGGGGGCTGGGGCTGCGGTTCGACGGCCGGCTGCGCGGCGGCGGGCGGCGCGAGGGCCGGCTGCGGTGCGGCGGGCGGCGCGGCGGGCGGGGCGGCCGGGGCCGCGGGGGTGACGGGTGCGGGGGTGACGGGTGCGGGGGTGGCGAGGGGGCGCGCGGGCACCTCCGGGGCGGGTCCGGACGGCTTGTCGAGATCGGCCGCCCGGTGGAAGGTGAGCTGCTTGGCCGGGCGCGAGGCGTTGGTGCCGTGGGCCGGGGCCGTCCCGTTGGCGGCGCCCGTCCCGTTGGCCGCGGGCGTTCCGTTCGCCGCGGGCGTTCCATGGGGGGCGGCAGCGGTGGCCGCGGCGGCGCCAGTACCGGCGGTGGTGGCGCCGAAGTCGAGGTCGTCCGGTTGCGCCGCCGGGCCCTCGCCCGCCCGCGGCCGGTCCTGCGCCGGGCTGTCCAGCCCGTAGTAGCGGTAGAGCTGGAGCTCCTGGGCGGGCGACAGGTGCTGGCCCACACCGAAGTCCGGTGACTCCTTCACCAGGGACTTGTCGTACGGCACCCGCAGCTCGTCGCCGGAGAACTCGCTGGTCGTGAGGGGGACGAAGGCGTCCCGGCCGAAGATGCCGGTCCGGACGGCGGCCCATTCGGGCCGGCCGGTGGCGTCGTCCAGATACACCTCGTCGATGGTGCCGATCTTGTCCCCGTTGCGGTCGACCGCCTTGTGGCCGATGAGGTCCCGGGGGTCGATGTCGGTCTGCACTCTTTTCCTCCAGTGCGGTGAGGTCATGGAAAACGCCCGCAGGACAGCGGCACTTCACACCAAAAGCCATGAATCGGGCGGGCGCGACCGGGGTGCGGCCGGACGGGCCCGGGGCTGCGCCGACCGGGTCACCGCGGGGCGTCAGCCGCGTCCTCGCGGTCGGGCCTGACGCACCCGTGATCGGGGTGCCTCCCGCTGGTACCCTGGGCGCGACCGCCGAGCCCGCTCGGGAGAGTCCCCGACAGCGGAAACCGCTGGTCGGGGCGCCGAAGGAGCAACTCCTCCCCGGAATCTCTCAGGCATCCGTACCGTGCGGGATAGGTCACTCTGGAAAGCAGGGCAGGATCGCGGGCGAGGGAGCCGGCGGACCCCACCCTCACCGACGGTGCAAGCCGGCGGGGCGTCCCACGGCGCTCCGCGCGGGCGAAGCTCTCAGGTCCCGATGACAGAGGGGGAGGCCTGTCGGGTTCGTCCGACCGGGCCCCCGCTGTTGTCCGCAGCGGTGAGGCGCCGGCGTGCGCACCCCCGCCGGTCCGTGACCAGGAGGCCTCGACCACCATGAACGCCCAGCCGAACTCGGGACGCCCCACCACCCCCGCGACCCTCACCGAGCTCGAACAGGCCAGCCCCTTCGAGAACCGCCACATCGGCCCCGACGCCGCCGCGCAGGAGAAGATGCTGGCCCAGGTCGGCTACGGCTCGCTGGACGAGCTGGCCACCGCCGCCGTCCCCGAGGCGATCCGCTCGATCACCGCGCTCGACCTGCCCGCCGGGCGCAGCGAGGCCGAGGTCCTCGCCGAACTGCGTGAGCTGGCCGGCCGCAACACCGTCCTCACCTCGATGATCGGCCTGGGTTACTACGGCACCTTCACCCCGCCGGTGATCCTGCGCAACGTCATGGAGAACCCGGCCTGGTACACCGCCTACACCCCGTACCAGCCGGAGATCTCGCAGGGCCGCCTGGAGGCGCTGCTCAACTTCCAGACCCTGGTCTCCGACCTGACCGGCCTGCCGACCTCCGGCTCCTCCCTGCTGGACGAGGGCACCGCGGCCGCCGAGGCGATGGCGCTGGCCCGCCGCGTCACCAAGGTCAAGGGCGGGGTCTTCCTGGTCGACGCCGAGACGCTGCCGCAGACCGTCGCGGTGATCAACACCCGCGCCGTGCCGACCGGGGTCGAGGTCGTCGTCGCCGACCTGTCCGAGGGCATCCCGGCCGAGATCGCCGAGCGCGGCGTCTTCGGCGTGCTGCTCCAGTACCCCGGTGCCACCGGTGTGGTCCGCGACCTCGCCCCGGTGATCGAGCAGGCCCACGGCCTGGGCGCGATCGTCGCCGTCGCCGCCGACCTGCTGGCCCTCACCCTGCTGAAGTCCCCCGGTGAGCTCGGCGCCGACATCGCCTGCGGCACCTCGCAGCGCTTCGGCGTGCCGATGGGCTTCGGCGGCCCGCACGCCGGCTACCTCGCGGTGCGCGCCGAGTACGCCCGCTCGCTGCCCGGCCGCCTGGTCGGCGTCTCCGTCGACGCCGACGGCAACCGCGCCTACCGCCTGGCCCTGCAGACCCGCGAGCAGCACATCCGCCGCGAGAAGGCCACCAGCAACATCTGCACCGCCCAGGTGCTGCTCGCCGTGATGGCCTCGATGTACGCGGTCTACCACGGCCCGGACGGCCTGGCCGCCATCGCCCGCCGCACCCACCGCTACGCCGCCGCCCTCGCCGAGGGCCTGCGGGCCGGTGGCGTGGAGCTGCTGCACGGCGCGTTCTTCGACACCGTCACCGCGGTCGTCCCCGGCCGCGCCGCGGAGATCGCCGCCGCCGCCCGCGCCCAGGGCATCAACGTCTTCCAGGACGGCGCGGACCGCATCTCGGTCTCCACCGACGAGACCACCACCCGCGAGCACCTGGCGGGCGTCTGGGCCGCGTTCGGCGTCGAGGGCGTCGAGGTGGCGGAGGACGCCGAGGCGCTGCCCGCCGCGCTGCTGCGCGAGGACGAGTACCTGACCCACCCGGTCTTCCACAGCCACCGCTCGGAGACCGCCATGCTGCGCTACCTGCGCCGCCTGTCGGACCGGGACTACGCGCTGGACCGCGGCATGATCCCGCTGGGCTCCTGCACCATGAAGCTCAACGCGACCACCGAGATGGAGTCGGTGACCTGGCCGGAGTTCGGCCAGCTGCACCCCTTCGCGCCGGTCGACCAGGCCGAGGGCTTCCTCACCCTGATCCGCGGGCTGGAGCGGCAGCTGGTCGAGGTGACCGGCTACGACGCGGTCTCCATCCAGCCGAACGCCGGTTCCCAGGGCGAGCTGGCCGGCCTGCTGGCCGTGCGCGCCTACCACCACGCCAACGGCGACACCCAGCGCGACGTCTGCCTGATCCCGTCCTCGGCGCACGGCACCAACGCCGCCTCCGCGGTGATGGCCGGCATGCGGGTGGTCGTGGTCAAGACCCTGGTCGACGGCGACGTCGACGTCGAGGACCTCAAGGCCAAGATCGAGCAGCACCGCGACAGCCTCGCCGTGCTGATGGTCACCTACCCGTCCACCCACGGCGTGTACGAGACCCAGATCACCGAGATCTGCGGCCTGGTGCACGAGGCCGGCGGCCAGGTGTACGTCGACGGCGCCAACCTCAACGCGCTGGTCGGCCTCGCCAAGCCGGGCAAGTTCGGCGCGGACGTCTCGCACCTGAACCTGCACAAGACCTTCTGCATCCCGCACGGCGGCGGCGGCCCGGGCGTCGGCCCGGTGGCGGTGCGCGCGCACCTCGCGCCGTACCTGCCGAACCACCCGCTCCAGGAGGAGGCCGGACCGGCCACCGGCGTCGGCCCGATCTCGGCCGCCCCGTGGGGCTCGGCGGGCATCCTGCCGATCTCCTGGTCGTACGTGCGGCTGATGGGCGGCGAGGGCCTCAAGCGCGCGACCCAGGTCGCGGTGCTGAACGCCAACTACATCGCCAAGCGGCTGGCCCCGCACTTCCCGGTGCTCTACACCGGCCCCGGCGGCCTGGTGGCGCATGAGTGCATCATCGACCTGCGCCCGCTCACCAAGGAGACCGGCGTGACGGTGGACGACATCGCCAAGCGCCTGATCGACTACGGCTTCCACGCGCCGACGATGTCCTTCCCGGTGGCCGGCACCCTGATGATCGAGCCGACCGAGTCCGAGGACCTGCACGAGATCGACCGGTTCTGCGACGCGATGATCGAGATCCGGGCCGAGATCGACAAGGTCGGTTCGGGCACCTGGGCGGCCGACGACAACCCGCTGCGCAACGCCCCGCACACCGCCGCCACGCTGGCCGGCGACTGGGCGCACGGCTACACGCGGCAGGAGGCGGTCTTCCCGGCCGGCGTGAACCCGGCGGACAAGTACTGGCCCCCGGTCAGCCGGATCGACGGCGCGTACGGCGACCGCAACCTCGTCTGCTCCTGCCCGCCGCTGGACGAGTACGGCGTCTGACCGGTACGCGGCGCACGGCATGCGGCAGGGCCCCGGCGGATCACTCCGCCGGGGCCCTGCCCGTTGCGCTCGTTCCCCCGTGGCCGCCCGGCGGCTCAGACCGCGCTCGCGGCCGGGCGCCGCGGGGCGATCACCCGGCCGTCGGGCAGCAGCTCCCCGGTGTCCTCGAACAGCAGGACGCCGTTGCAGAGCAGGCTCCAGCCCTGCTCCGGGTGACAGGCCACCGGGACGGCGGCCTCGCGGTCCTCGGACTCGGCCGACGGGCACTCAGGACGGTGCTGGCACATACACGTACCCTCGCTTCGCTCTGCGATCCTCCCCGTGGTGCGGTGGCGCCGGTGGCCGGCGGCCGCCGCCGCGGTGGTCGGATTCTGTCCGGCGCCGGGCCAGGTGTGGACCAGCGCTCAAGTGGGTAGGACAGGAGGTCCTTCCACGCTGGTTCCCAGTGTCGGCATCTGCGGACGCGCGCGCAGCGATTTCGTGACATGCGCCACAACCCCCGGGCAGAGATCACCCGTTCAGGTGGTCGGGTGTCGTGGGCAATGCCGGACGGGCCATCCGGCGCACGGCCCGGTCGGGCCATGCCGGATGGCCCGACCGGGTGGCGGACCGGCCGGCGGCCGGGACCTCAGAGCGCCCCGGACGGGAGCCGGGCGCCGTCCGTCGTGCCCAGCAGCAGCGGCCGGGGGGCGGCCTGGGGCCGGGCGACGGGTGTGCGGGCCAGCAGCGGCAGCACCTCGGCGGCGGGGTGGGCGCGGTGCGCGGTCACGCCCATCGGGGCCGGCGCCAGCGGGATCAGCAGGTCCGCGCCGCCGTCCGGGCTGTGCAGCCACAGGGCCGTCGCGTACTGGCCGGGAAAGGTCAGCAGCCGCGGCTGGCAGCGGGTCCGGGTGGACTGGGTGAGCTGCCAGGCCTCGCGCAGTGCCCGGAGCGTGGAGTCGAGGTACGGCCCGGCGGTGAAGTGGGAGAAGGTGTGGCCCTCCGCCCCCTGCACCACCTCGGCGGCGGCGGCCACCTCGGTACCGTCCTTGATGAGGAACCGCCACCCCGTCCGGCGGGCGGCGGCGAGATCGGCCCGCGGCCCCTCCAGGACGTGGACGGCGAGCGGGTGCGCGGGGAGGAGCGGCCCGGTCGGGTGACGCAGCGCGGCGGCGGCGGGTTGGCGCAGCGCGGTCTCCGAGTCGAGCGCGGCGAGGACCGCGCGCAGGGCACTGGGCGGGGGCTGGGGGGTCTGCAGAGTCATGGCAAGGTCGCCTCTCCGTGCGAGATCGGCGTGCGAGTGCGGCATACCGGCATGGCTGGTGCGTCGGCGGTGACGGGACCTGGGCCTTGTCCGGTTGGGCAGGATCGCGGTGCCGGCGCGGCCGTTGTCGCCGGTTCTCGCGGGCGATGGCGGGCCGGGCCGTGGCGCAGTGCGAATACTACTCGAACAGGTGCACAGGGTGACCTGTTTATCACAGGCGGTGGCACCGGGCAAGTCGGTAGTTGAGCTGAAACGGCATCAGTTTCCTTGCAATGCAAGCCAATCGAAGCATTCGGGTATCGATCTTCGGGGTGGGCATGATGCTTGCACGGCCGGGGGCCGGCCGGCTCAGGAGGAGGAGACCATGGGCGAGAAGGTCGTGGCGACCCGGGCGGACCTTTCGGACCGGCAGATGTACCGGCGGAAGCTCCAGTCCTGCCTCGACGCGCTCGGCCGGATGCTGCGGGAGGAGCGGTTCGACCGCCCCAAGGGGGTCCTGGGGGTGGAGATCGAGCTCAACCTGGCCGACGAACAGGGTCTGCCGCTGCTGAACAACGCCCAGGTGCTCACCGCGATCGGCTCCGCCGACTTCCAGACCGAGCTGGGGCGCTTCAACATCGAGGTCAACATCGCGCCGCACCGGCTCTTCGGGCACGTCTTCGAGGAACTGCGCGAGGAGATCGACACCGGGCTGCGCTACGCCGACCGGCGGGCCGCCGAGGCGGGCGCGCGGATCGTCATGGTGGGCATCCTGCCGACCCTGGAGCTCGACCACACCGGGCTCGACGCGATGTCCCACAACCAGCGGTACAGCCTGCTCAGCGACCAGATCCTGGCCGCCCGGGGCGAGGACATCACGCTGGACATCGAGGGGGTCGAGCACCTCCAGCTGGAGTCGGTCACGATGGTCGCCGAGGCCGCCGCGACCTCGCTGCAACTGCACCTCCAGGTGACGCCGCAGCGTTTCTCCTCGGTGTGGAACGCCGCCCAGGCGATCTGCGGGCCGCAGCTCGCGCTCGGCGCCAACTCGCCGTTCCTGTTCGGGCGGGAGCTGTGGCGCGAGACCCGCCCGGTGCTCTTCCAGCAGGCCTGCGACACTCGTTCGGCGGAGCTCAAGGCGCAGGGCGTGCGCCCGATCACCTGGTTCGGCGAGCGCTGGGTGGACTCGGCCTACGACCTGTTCGAGGAGAACCTGCGGTACTTCCCCGCGCTGCTGCCGATCTGCGACGACGAGGACCCGGCCAAGGTGCTGGCCTCCGGCGGCGTGCCCCGGCTGGCCGAGATGCGGCTGCACAACGGCACCATCTACCGCTGGAACCGGCCGGTGTACGACGTCAGCGGCGGGGTGCCGCACCTGCGGGTGGAGAACCGGGCGCTGCCGGCCGGGCCGACGGTGGCCGACACGCTCGCCAACGCGGCGTTCTACTACGGCGTGGTGCGGGTGCTGGCCGAGCAGTCCCGGCCGATCTGGACCAGGCTGCCGTTCGAGCGGGCCGACGAGAACTTCCAGCAGGCCGCCCGGTACGGCGTGGACGCGGTGTTCCAGTGGCCGAAGCAGGGCCGGGCCGGTCGCGGCGGCGGGCTGACCACCGTGTCCGCCGTCGACCTGGTGCTCAACGAGCTGCTGCCGATGGCCTACCAGGGCCTGGACGCCTGGGGCGTGGAGCCGGCCGACCGGGACCGCTACCTCGGGATCATCGAGCAGCGCTGCCTGCGCCGGGTCAACGGCGCCTCCTGGCAGAGCGCGACCTTCCACCGGCTGCGCGAGCAGTACGGGATGGAGCGGCCGGCCGCGCTGGCGGCGATGACCCGGCGGTACATGGAGCACATGCGCGGCGGCGAGCCGGTGCACACCTGGCCGGTGGGGTAGGACTCCCCGGCTCCCGGGCCCCCGGGCGGCCGGGCGCGCTGTGGAAGGATGATCGCTCCGGTCCGCCGACGGCCGTCCGCCGGCGCCCGGAGCGCCGCCCGTCCGCCGCCGCCCGTGCTGGAGCACCCCCGTGACGACCGTTCCGACCGTACCGGAGACCGCGAAGCCGACCCGCCGTCTGCTCGGCGTGGAGCTGCTGACCGTCCTCGGCCTCTCGCTCGGGGCGAGCGGCATCAGCGCGCTGATCAGCTTCACCGGCTCGCTCACCGAGACGCTGAAGCTGGGCCAGCAGGTCGCCACCCTGAACGGCTCGCGCGCCCCCGGCCGGCCCTGGCTGGACCTGGTCTGGCAGCTCTACTACATCGGCCGCGGGCTGATGCCGGTCGTGCTGGTCGGCTACCTGCTGGTGCGCGAGGGCACCACGCTGCGGGTGCTGGGCTTCGACCTCGGGCGCAAGCTGGGCGACCTCGGCCGGGGCGCGGCCGTCGCGGCGGCGATCGGCGGCTCGGGGCTGGCGCTCTACCTGGCCTCGCAGGCGGCCGGCTACAACCTGACGGTCGCGCCGTCCGGGCTGCCGGACGTCTGGTGGCGGATCCCGGTGCTGCTGCTGTCGGCCTGGCAGAACGCGATCCTGGAGGAGGTCGTCGTCCTCGGCTACCTGCTGCGCCGGCTCGGGCAGCTGGGCTGGTCGTGGCCGGCGGCGCTGGCGGCGAGCTCGCTGCTGCGCGGCTCGTACCACCTGTACCAGGGCATCGGCGGGCTGGTCGGCAACATCGTGATGGGCGTGGTGTTCTGCCTGCTGTACCGGCGGTGGGGGCGGGTGATGCCGCTGGTGGTGGCGCATGCGCTGATCGACACGGTGGCGTTCGTCGGGTACGCGCTGCTCGCCGGGCACGTCAGCTGGCTGCCCACCGGCTGACCGGGTACACCGCCCCGGGGCGCGGCGGGCGGGCCAGCAGCCGGTCCACGTGGTGGCGTTCGAGGCCCTGGCCGGGGTCGACGGCCAGCAGCAGGCGGTCGCGGCGCCAGAACGAGGTGCGGACCAGCCGGGGCGGGATGACGTCGTCCACCCAGGCGAACGGGCGGCCGGCGGCGTACCGCAGCAGCGGCGCCCACTTGCGGGCGGAGAGCAGCTCCATCAGCGGCACGCGCGGGTCGCCGGACTGCGGGACGTAGCCGGTGAAGCGGACGAACGGCAGCTCGGGCAGGCCGATCGCCGGGGAGATGTGGGTGTTGGCGTGTTCCTCCCACGTCGTCGCCCAGACCAGTTCGTAGGTGCCGGCCAGTTCGCGCAGCCAGGCGCCGTGCCGGGCGGAGAGCAGCACGGTGTAGCCGAACAGGGTGTGGGCGTCGAAGCCGGCCTCGGGTGCGGGGCAGACCGGGTTGAGCACGCCGTCGACGTCCAGGAACAGCAGCGGCTTGGGCATCGGGGGTCCCTCGGGTCTCATCCGTCGTCACCTGGACGGACGTGCCGCGCCCCCCGGTGGTTGCCGGCCGGAGGGCGCACACCGGGGGCGCACGGGGTGCGCCGGGCGGTTCAGCCGGTGGTGGCGGGGGCCGGGAGCGCGTCGGCGACCGGGGCGACCGGGGCGTCCGGGGCGTCCGGGGCGCCGGGGGTGGCCGGGCGCCGGGAGAGGCGGCGGACCTCCGGCTCCAGCAGCACGGCCGCGCTCAGCACCAGGGAGATCACCGCGCAGGCCCAGAGCGCGCCGGACAGGCCGAGCCGGTCGGCGACCGGGCCGGCCAGCGCGGTGCCGAGCGGCGCCAGCGACAGCGAGCCGAGCTCGTCGTAGGCGGTGATCCGGGAGAACGCCTCGGGGGGAATCTCCTGCTGCAGCGCGATCATCCAGTTGACGCCGAAGACGGTGACGCCGACGCCGGAGAGGAACATCGCCGCGCAGAGCACCGGCAGCGGGGCGGACGCCGCCAGGGCGAGCGCGGGCACGCCGAACAGGAAGACGCCCCAGTTGCCGACCAGCAGGATCCGCCGCGGCTGCCAGCGGGTCATCAGCACGCCGGTGGCGACCAGGCCGACGCCGTAGGCCGCCATCGCCAGGCCCCAGTCCCGGGCGCCGCCGAGCCGTTCCTTGGCGAAGGCCGGGCCGTACACCGCCTCCACCGCGCCGACGCAGGCGACCAGCACCGAGAACTGGAGGACGACCACCCAGAGCCAGCGGCGGGAGGAGAACTCCTGCCAGCCCTCGCGCAGGTCGCGGAGCAGCCCGCCGCCGCCGGCCGGGGTCGCCGGGGCCTGCGGCTCCAGCAGGAAGCGCAGCGCGGCGGCGGCCAGGAAGCAGACCGCGTCCAGGGCGAGCACCCAGCCGGCGCCGACCCCGGCGGTCAGCGCGCCGCCGAGCGCGGCGCCGCCGATCTGCGAGCCGTTGAAGCCCATCCGGTACACCGAGAAGGCACGGGCGGCGTGCTCGGGGGCGACGCTCTCCATGATCATGCCGCCGGCGGCGGGGGAGTAGAACGCGTAGCCCGCCCCGGCGCCGGCCGACAGCAGCATCAGCTGCCACAGCGCCGGCTCGCCGGCCAGCACCAGCGCGGCGAGGGCGCCCTGGGAGACGGCGCTGAACACATTGGCGGCGACCATGACGTGGTGGCGCGGCAGCCGGTCGGCGAGGGCGCCGCCGACCACCAGCAGCAGGACGGTCGGCAGCAGCCGGGCGGCGGTGACGTAGCCGACGTCGGCCGTGGAGCCGCCGCCGTCCAGGATGGCGAAGGCGGTGGCGATGGGGGCGCCGGCGTTGCCGAGGCCGCTGACCACGGTGGCGGCGGTCTGGATCCGGAAGTTGCGGCTCGCCCAGGCGAGGCGGTCGGGGCGGGAGGGTCGGCTCTGCACCCCGTGACTATGCCGGGGCGGGTGGTCCGTGTCCATCCGATTTCCGGGCGCCGGACGGGGGCCGACGGGCGCTCCCGGGGGCCGGCCGCGGCGGCCCCCGGGCGTCAGCCGAGGTGGCCCCGGAGGAAGGTCAGGGTGCGCCGCCAGGCGATCTCGGCCTGCAGCGGGTCGTAGGTGCCGAGCAGGTTCTCCTCGTTCATGAAGGCGTGCCCGGCCGGGTAGAAGTGGATCTCCGGGCGGACGTCGGTGGCCTCGCCGATCCGGATCGCGGCCTCGTCGACGGCGGCCATCGGGATCGCCCGGTCGTGCTCACCGTAATGGCCGAGCACATGGGCGGTCAGGCCCCGGTACTCGAAGTCCGGGTCGGGCGGCAGGCCGTAGAACGGGACCACCGCGGCCACCCGGTCGCCCTCGGCGGTGGCCAGCAGCAGGGCGAAGCCGCCGCCCATGCAGAAGCCGACCACCCCGACCGCGTCGCCGACCACGCCGTCCAGGCCGAGCAGCAGGTCGACCGCGCCGCGGAGGTCCCGCACCGCCCGCTCGACCGGGAGTTCCCGCTTGAGCCGGGCGGCCTCGGCGCTGTCGTGGGTGGTCGCGCCGCCGAAGAGGTCCGGCGCGAGGACGGTGAAGCCCTCGGCGGCGAACCGGTCCGCCACGCCGGCCAGGTACGGGGTCAGGCCCCACCACTCCTGGATCACCACCAGGCCGGGGCCGACGCCCAGCGGCGGGCGGGCCAGGTAGCCGTGGGCCTCGCGGCCGTTGCTCGGGAAGGTGACGTTCTGCCGGGAGCCGCCCTGGTCAGGCATGGCTTCCTCTCGGGGGACGGGCCGCCGGGCGCGGCGGCGGGTCGGTGGCCGGGGGCGTGGAACGGCGGGGCCGGTGGGTCAGCCCATCTCCTCCAGGGCGCGGCCCTTGGTCTCCTTGATGCAGAAGGCCACGAAGGGGATGGAGAGCAGCGCGAAGGCCGCGTAGATGACGTAGGTCGCCGACAGGTTCCAGTCGGCGAGGTCGGGGAAGCTGACCGTGATCGCCCAGTTGGCGATCCACTGGGCGGAGGCGGCCACGGACAGGGCGAGCGCGCGGATCCGGTTGGGGAACATCTCGCCGAGCAGCACCCAGACCACCACGCCCCAGGAGAAGGCGAAGCAGAGCACGAAGACGTGCGCGGCGACCAGCGCGACCGCGGCGTGGGTGTTGTCCAGGGTCGCGGCGTCGCCGGTGCCCTCCCGGTAGGAGAAGGCCCAGGCGGCGGTGCCCAGCGCGGCGGCCATGCCGGCCGAGCCGGCCAGTGCCAGCGGCTTGCGGCCGATCCGGTCGACCAGGGCCATCGCGATCACCGTGCCGATCACGTTGATGATCGAGGTGGAGAGGCTGATCAGCAGCGAGTTGGACTCGTTGATGCCGACCGACTGCCACAGGAAGGAGGAGTAGTAGAAGATCACGTTGATGCCGACGAACTGCTGGAACACCGAGGCGCCGATGCCGACCCAGACGATCGGCAGCAGGCCGAACCGGCCGCCGAGCAGGTCCTTGGGACGGGGCTTGCGGGTGGACTCCAGCACCGCGCGGATCTCGGCCACCCGCGCGTCGAGGTCGACGTCCTCGCCCTCGACCTCCCGCAGCACCCGGCGCGCCTGCGCCTCCCGGTGGTCGGCGATCAGGTAGCGCGGGGACTCCGGGATGGCCAGCGCCATCAGACCGTAGACCAGCGCCGGGATCGCCTCCACGCCGAGCATCCACTGCCAGGCCTGGACGCCGGCCAGGTGGCCGGTGGACGCGCCGCCGGCGGCCTGGTTGAGCGCCCAGTTGGCGAGCTGGGAGACGGTGATGCCGAGCACGATCGCCATCTGCTGGAAGGAGGCCAGCCGGCCCCGGTAGGCGGTCGGGGCGACCTCGGCGATGTAGGTTGGGGCGATCACCGAGGCGATGCCGATCGCCACGCCGCCGACCACCCGCCAGGTGGCCAGCAGCTCGATGTTCGGCGGGAACATCGAGCCGAGGCCGCTGACCGCGAAGAGGGACGCGGCCAGCAGCATGGTGCGCACCCGGCCCAGGTGGTCGGCGAGCCGTCCGGCCACGACCGCTCCGGCGGCCGAGCCGAGCAGGGCGATGGCCACCACGAACGCCGTGGTGCCGTTGCCCACCTGGAAGTGCTTCTGGATGCCGGTCACCGCGCCGTTGATCACCGCGCTGTCGTAGCCGAACAGGAAGCCGCCCATCGCGGCGGCCGCCGAGATGAACACCACGTGCCCGAGGTGCGCCTCGCCGGAAGCCGGATGGCTGTGGGTCCTGGACACGCGCGCTCCCCGAGGTCGACGGTCCCGCCCGCACGGCCGGGCGGGCAGGGTTCGTCTCACATTCGATCAGCGCGGGCGGCCCCGCGTCGCGGTGGCTGGGCCGAACGGGTGACGGGGCGTCAGCTCGGCGTGGGGTCGTCCGGCACGGCGCGGGCGGTCCGGCGGGCGTTGCGGCGCAGCAGCTGGGTGCGGGCGCCGGCGTCCAGCGGGCGGGCGCGCGCGGCGAGCCGTTCGGCCAGCGCGTACTGCTCGGCGGCCGGCTTCTTGTCGTCGTACTTGAACTTGGCCCGCACCTCGCGGACCGTCAGCCGCAGCCCGGTCAGGCCGGGGAGCAGCCGGCCGAACTCGCCCTCGCCGGGTGCGACCCGCAGCTGCGGGCTCTCCGGCTGGAAGTGGGCCAGCTGCCGGTTGAGGATCTCCGCCTTGCCGGCCGCGTCCTCGACCAGCGCGGCGGTGGCGTGGAACTGCACCGAGGCGTAGAGGCTGGTCGGGGTGCCGGGCTCGCCGCGCCAGTGGCCGGGCGCGAAGGCGTAGTCGTCGGTGACCGCGAGGGTGACCTCCGGGTCCGCCCGGACGGCCGCGAGCAGCGGGTTGGGGGCGGCCAGGTGGACCAGGATCTCGCCGCGGCCGGCGTCCAGCAGGAAGTGGGTGGGCACCAGGACCGGGCCGCGGCCGGGCCCGCCGTTGGCGGCGAGCAGTCCGAAGTCGCGGCCCTCGGCGAGCCAGGCGCGCCATTCGTCCTCGTCGCCCCGGTCCCAGGATCGGATCAGCATCGGAGTCTCCGGTCAGACGGTGCGCGGGGCGGTGAGGGCGGCGAGGTTGGCGGGCAGCGGCACGGTGGTGGAGGCGTCCGGCTCGGGGGCGCCGTAGCCGGTGGTGACCGGGACGACGCCGGCCCAGTACGGCAGGGCGAGGTCCTCGGGCTCGTCGTCGGCGAGGTCGGCCCGGGTCTTGGCGGAGACCTCGTCGAGGTCGAGGCGGATCACCGCGGTGGCGGCGAGCTCCTTGGCGTTGGCCGGGCGGACCTCGGCGGAGCGGCCCGGGACGACCTGGTCGACCAGCGCGTCCAGCGCGACCGTCAGCTCCTCGGGGTCGGTGACCTGGTGCGCGGTGCCGTGGGCGACCACCGAGCGGAAGTTGACCGAGTGGTTGAAGGCCGACTTGGTCAGCACCAGGGCGTCCACCAGGGTGACGGTGACGCAGACCGGCAGGCCCTGCTCGCCCCGGGCGCCGCGCAGCGGGCGGCTGCCGGTGGAGCCGTGCACGTAGAGGCGGTCGCCGACCCGGGCGTGGATGGTGGGCAGCACGACCGGCGCCCCGTCGGCGACGAAGCCGAGGTGGCAGAGGTAGGTGGCGTCCAGGATCGCGTGGATCGCCTCGCGCTCCCAGGTGGCGCGGTCCTTGTAGCGGGTGGGGGTGGTGCGCGGGGTGCGGGGGTAGGACGTCTCGCTGTCCGGCGTGGTCGGCATGACAACCTCTATGTACTAGTGCATAATCTCTTTTGTGCTAGGAGACTATCGGATCACCGGTCGGCGTGCCAGCGAGATCGCGGCCGAGGTCGAGCGGGGCGTCAGTGACGGCCGGCTCGCCCCCGGAACCCCGCTGCCGCCGCTGCGCGACCTCGCCGCCGACCTCGGCGTCAACCCCAACACGGTGGCCGCCGCCTACCGGCTGCTCCGCGACCGCGGGGTGATCGAGACCGCCGGCCGCCGGGGCAGCCGGATCCGCCCGCGCCCCGCCCACACCCCGCGCGACCAGATCCGCCTGCCCGTCCCGCCGCACGCCCGCGACCTCTCCGACGGCAACCCCGACCCGGCGCTGCTGCCCGATCTCACCGCGGCCCTGGCCGCCGCCGCCGAGGCCGCCCGCCGCGCCCCGGTCCGCTACGGCGACCCGGCCGCCGACCCCGGCCTGCTCGCCCTGGCCGGCGCGGGCTTCGCCGCGGACGGCCTGCCGTCCGGGCCGGTCGCCGTCGCCTCCGGCTCGCTGGACACCATCGAACGGATCCTGGCCACCCGGCTGCGCCCGGGCGACGCCGTCGCCGTCGAGGACCCGGGCTGGGGCAGCCTGCTCGACCTGCTGCCGGCCCTCGGCCTGCGCACCGTGCCGGTCCGGCTCGACGACGCGGGCCCCCTGCCGGGGGCGCTCGCCGAGGCGCTGGAGGCCGGCGCGCGGGCGGTGATCGTCACCAGCCGGGCGCAGAACCCGACCGGAGCCGCACTCACCGCCGGGCGGGCCGCGGAGCTGCGCGCGGTGCTGGCCGGCCACCCGGACGTGCTGCTGATCGAGGACGACCACGGCCACGGCATCGTCGACCTGCCCTACCACCCGCTGGCCGGGGCGGGCCCGGAGCACTGGGCGGTGGTGCGCTCGGCGGCCAAGGCGTACGGGCCGGACCTGCGGCTCTCGGTGGCGGTCGGGGACGCGGACACCGTCGGCCGGGTGCTCGGGCGCCAGCGGCTGGGGACGGGCTGGGTCAGCCACCTGCTCCAGCACACGGTGGCCGAGCTGTGGCGCACCGACGCGGCGCCGGCCGGCCGGGTGGCCGGCGCCTACCGGGAGCGCCGGGAGGCGCTGATCGGTGCGCTGGCCGGGCGGGGGATCGCGGCGCACGGCGCGAGCGGGCTGAACGTCTGGGTTCCGGTGGCGGACGAGGCCGTCGCGCTCGCCGCGCTGGTCCAGCGGGGCTGGGTGGTGGCGCCCGGCGCGCGCTTCCGGCTGCAGTCGCCGCCCGGGCTGCGGATCACCGTCGCCCGGCTCGGCCCGGCGGACGCCCGGCGGCTGGCGGGGGACCTGGCGGCGGTGCTCGGCGGGGCGGAGGGGACCGCCGGGCCGGGGACGCGGGACGCGGCGTCCCGGCCGGTCTGACGGCGCCGCGGCCGGTCCGAGGGGGCACCGCGGCCGGTCCGAGGGGGCGCCGCCGACGGCCGCCCGGCCCCCCCGCCGCGCCCGGGGGGGCGGGGGCCCCCGCCGCGGCGCGCCCGGGGCCGGGGCGCCCCGCGGCCCCCGCGGCGGGGGGGGGGGCC
>NZ_JBIBVJ010000025.1:29809-96319 GCF_043080305.1 Kitasatospora sp. NPDC015120
GGCCCGCGGGGCCCCCGCGGCCGCCCCCCGGGCCCGCCCCCGCCGCCCCCCCCGCCCCCCGGCGGCCCGGGGCGGGGCGGCGGCCGCGGCCGGTCAGCCCTTGGCGAGCAGCGCCTGGGCGTGCTCCCTGACCTGGTCCTTGGTCAGATAGGCGTCGGTGTACTCGAAGTCGCGCAGCCGGGCGGGCTGGCGGGCGAGGAAGCCGGTGCGCACGAAGTCGTCGCCGGCGGTGGCGTTGAGCAGCCAGTTGGCGCCGACCCGGAACTTCGCGGCATTGGTGCGCATCGCCATCAGGTGGTAGCCGCGTGCCACCAGCTGGGCCGGCACCCCGCGCAGCTCCACCCCGACCGGCTTGGAGACGGCGTCCTTGCCGCCGAGGTCCACGACCAGGCCCAGGTCCTTGTGGTAGTACGGCTCCAGCGGCTGGTGGCGCAGCGCCGCGATCACGTTGCCGGCCACCGCCCGGCCCTGGCGGGCCGAGTGCTGGGCGGTCGGCGGGCAGACCGCGCCGTCGCCCTTGGCGAGGTCCGGCACGGCGGCGGCGTCGCCGAGCGCGAAGACGCCCTCGTACTGCGGCACCCGCATCTCCGCCGTCACCGCGATCCGTCCGCGCACCGTCTCGGCGTCCAGGGTGGCGATCAGCGGGCTCGCCGCGACGCCGGCCGTCCAGATCAGCGTCCGGCAGGGCAGCACCCGGCCGTCGGTGAACTTGACCGACTCCGCGCCGACCTCGGCCACCGAGACGCCCAGCGACACCTCGATGCCGCGCTCGCGCAGCACCTCCAGGGCGGCGGTGCCGAGGGCGTCGCCCAGCTCGGGCATCAGCTTCGGCGCGATGTCGATGAGGTGCCACTTGATCTGCCGGGCGTCCAGCCGCGGGTAGCGGTGGGCGGCCGCGGTGGTGAGCCGCTGCAGGCAGGCGGCGGTCTCGGTGCCCGCGTAGCCGCCGCCGACCACCACGAACTGCAGCCGGGACTCGCGCTCCTTCTGGTCCGGGCTGGCCGAAGCGAGGTCGAGCTGGGCGATCACGTGGTCGCGGACGTAGGCCGCCTCGGCGAGCGTCTTCATGCCGCGCGCGTAGTCGGTCAGGCCGGGGATGTCGAAGGTGCGGGTGACACTGCCGGGGGCCAGCACCAGGTAGTCGTACTTCTGCGCCACCACCTCGTCGGTGATCTTGCGGACCACGCAGACCTTGGAGGCCGGGTCCACACCGATGGCGCCGCCGGGGACGATGTGGGTGCGCCGCAGTGAGCGGCGCAGCGAGACGGCCACCGACTGGGGGGTGAGCACGCCGGCCGCCACGTGCGGCAGCAGCGGCAGGTAGAGCTGGTAGCTGAACGGGGTGACCAGGGAGATCTCCGCCTCCGCGGGGGAGAGCTTGCGCTCCAGGCGGCGCGCGCACTCCAGTCCGGCGAAGCCGCCGCCGACGATCAGGATCCGGGCTCGTTCCATCGCGTCCCTCACAGTGCAGTCGGTACCGGTGCGGGTGGGTGCCCCACGGCGCGGCCGGCGTGCCGCGGGTCGTGGTCGTCGGGTGCCCCGATCACTGTCCGCCACACTCGCACGGAGCAGACCGGGCTGCCACCGGAGGCGACCCGGGCGGGCGAGCGTGCCGAGCGACACCCGCCCCGTGCATATGCCCGATAGGCTGTCCGCCGTGCTCCCCGAGGTGACGGCGGTCCGTTATGTGACGCCACTGCGAGAAGGCGGCTCGATGCCGGGCCTGGTCGAGGCCGACGACCGGCGTCTGTACGCCCTGAAGTGGGTCGGCGCGGCCCAGGGCCGCAAGGCGCTGGTGGCCGAGGTGCTGGCCGGCGAGCTCGGCCGGCGGCTCGGCCTGCCGGTGCCCGCGCTGGTGACCGTCGGCCTGGACCCGGTGCTGGCCCGCAGCGAGCCGGAGCCGCAGATCCAGGACCAGATGCGGGCCAGCGGCGGGCTCAACCTGGGCATGGCCTTCGTCAGCGGCGCGCTCAACTTCGACCCGGTCTGCTTCGAGGTGGACGCCGGGCTCGCCGGGCAGGTGCTCTGGTTCGACGCGCTGATCGGCAACGTCGACCGCTCCTGGCGCAACCCCAACCTGCTGGTCGCCACGGGCGGCCTGCGGCTGATCGACCACGGCGCGAGCCTGATCTTCCACCACAACTGGGCGGGCGCGGCCGGCTGGACCCGCCGTCCGTACGACGCCTCCGACCACGCGCTGCTGGGCGCCGGGCCGGACCTGGCGGCGGCCGACAAGGCGCTCGCACCGCTCGCCGAGGCGGCGCTCGCGGAGGCGGTGGCGCAGATCCCCGACGTCTGGCTGGCGGACGAGCCCGGGTTCGACTCGCCCGAGGCGGTGCGCGAGGCGTACCGCGCCCAGCTGACCGCGCGACTGGCCGGTCCGCGCGACTGGCTGCCGGAGGTGTCCGCATGACCGAGTCCGGTTTCGAGGAGTTCGGGCTGTCGGAGTCCCGCCTGTCCGGGTCCCGGATGTCCTGGGCGGCGGACACCGGGCCGGCCGGGCTCCGGGCGGGCGAGCCGGCGCGCTCGGCGACGCCGCTGCGGGCCGAACTGCACGAGTACGAGTACGCGGTGATCCGGGCGGTGCCCCGGGTGGAGCGCGGCGAGTGCGTCAACGTGGGCGTGCTGCTGTACTGCCGGCAGGGCTCCCACCTGGCCGCGCGGACCCATCTGGACCAGGCCCGGCTGCTGGCGCTGGACCCGGTCGCCGACGTGTCGGCGGTGCGCCGGGCGCTGCAGGGGATCGAGCTGGTCTGCGCGGGCGGACCGCAGGCCGGTCCGGCCGGGGCGGACGCCCCCGGGCAGCGGTTCCGCTGGCTGACCGCCCCGCGCAGCGCGGTGGTGCAGCCGGGACCGGTGCACACCGGGCTGACCGCCGATCCGGAGGCGGAGCTGCGGCGGCTGTTCGACCAGCTGGTGCTCTGAGCGCGAGGGCTTCGCGGGGCCGGCGGTTTGGCCGCCGGACCTTTGCCGTCCTCAAATCTTGAGCAACTGAAGCACTCGGTCGTAGGCTGACCTCATGGGTTCGACGACGACCACGACCGTACCGACCAACGCCGAGCTGATGGAGGCGCTGGCCGCCGTCGGCGGTGCGTACTTCCAGGACTTCGCGGCCGCCGCCGCCCGGCACGGTCTCTCCTCCTCGCAGGCCAAGGCGCTCGGCGCCGTCCAGGAGCCGGTACCGATGCGCGCGCTGGCCGGGCGGCTCGGCTGTGACGCCTCCAACGTGACCGGCATCGTCGACCGGCTGGAGGCGCTGGGCCTGGCCCGCCGGGAGGCCTCGGCGGGCGACCGGCGGGTCAAGATCGTCGTCATCAGCGAGCAGGGCCGGGAGATCCTGGCGCTGATCCGCGGCGAGATGGGCCGCACCCATCAGGCCTTCGAGAGCCTCAGCGGCGAGCAGCGCGCCGCCCTGCACTCGATCTGCCTGCACGTGCTGCCGGTGCTCAGCGGGCGTCCGTAGGCCCGCCCGCCGGATCGCCCGGCGGGCCCGCGGGCCCGGACCCGCCCCGGACCGCCAGGGCCGCCGCGAGGGCGGGCGGCAGCGGGGTGTGGTGGAGCAGGGTGAGGCGCCGGGTCGCGCGGGTGAGGGCGACGTAGAGGTCCGCCGGGCCCTGGGCGAGCAGGGCGGCCGGGTCGAGCAGGACGACCTCGTCGTACTCCAGGCCCTTGGCCTCCCGGACGGTCAGCGCTCCCAGCGCGGCGGCGAGAGCGTCCGGGGCGATCACCCCGAGGGTGCCGGGGCCGGCGGGCAGGGCGGCCAGGGCCGCGGCGTAGTCGCCGTCCGCAACGGGCACCGCGTGCGGGCGTCCCGGGGTGTCCCGGACGGCCCGCGGCGGTTGCCGGCCGGGGAGGTGGGCCCGCACCACCGCCGCCGCCGGCGCCATGATCGCGGCCGGCGTCCGGTAGTTGACGGTGAGCCGCTCCTCGCGCCAGCGGCCCGCCAGTTCGCGGTCCAGCACCTCCGCCCAGGACGCCCGGGCCCCGGCCGGCGAACCGGTCTGGGCGAGGTCGCCGACGATGGTCAGCGAGCGGGCCGGCACCCGGCGCAGCACGGTGCGCCAGGCCATCGCGGACAGCTCCTGCGCCTCGTCGACCACCACGTGCCCGTACGCCCACGCGCGGTCGGCGGCGGCGCGCTCGGCGGTGGTGCGCTCCGGGCCGGTGTCGCGGAAGCGCCCGGCGAGCAGCCCGGCGTCCAGGGTGGCGTCCTCCCGCTGCCCCGTGACGGTGAGCACGCCCTCGGCGTAGGCCAGTTCCTCGTCCAGCACCCGTGCGGCGGCGCGGGCGCGGGCCCGGACCGCGGCGCCGTCCTCGCCGAGGAGTTCGGCGGCCTCGTCGAGCAGCGGGACGTCCCCGGTGGTCCACGGCGTACCGGCCGGGCGCAGCACGGCGGAGCGTTCGGCGGGGGAGAGTTCGGGGGCCGCGGTCGCCAGCAGGGCGGGGTCGGAGAGCAGCCGGTCGATCAACCGGCCCGGTGTCAGGACCGGCCACAGCGCGTCCAGTGCGGCGCGGACCCCGGGCTGCGCCCAGAGCTCGCGCGGGGCGTAGCGGGCCTCCTCCTCGTCGTACGGACGGCCGATGGAGAGCGCCTGCGCCACCGAGAGGGCGTCCAGCAGGGTGCGCAGGAAGAACCCGCGGGCCCGGTTGTGCGGCAGGCGCAGGCCGCGCGCGGCCTGCCTGGCCTCGGCGCAGACCCGGTGCGGCAGCCACAGGTGGTCGCCGAGCCGCAGGTCGCCGGCGGGCAGCAGCTGGTGGGCCTCGACGGCGCGCCGCACCACGTCTGCCATCCACGGCCCGCCCTTGACCACCGCGGCGTCCGGACCGTCCTCGACGGCGGTCCGGACGCCGGGGAACAGCTCGCCGACGGTGCACAGCACCACCTCGCTCTCGCCGAGTGCGGGCAGCACCTGGTCGATGTAGCGCAGGAACGCCGGGTTGGGGCCGACCACCAGGACGCCGCGCCGCTCCAGCACCGCGCGGTGGGTGTACAGCAGGTAGGCGGCGCGGTGCAGGGCGGTGACCGTCTTGCCGGTGCCGGGGCCGCCCTGGACGACCAGCGCACCGGGCAGCGGGGCGCGGATCACCCGGTCCTGCTCGGTCTGGATGGTGGCGACCACGGTGGCCATCCGGCCGGTCCGCTCGCGGTCGAGGGCGGCCAGCAGCGCCGCCTCGCCGACCAGGCCGCGCCGGCCGCCCTCGTCCAGGCCGGCGAGGTCGAGCGCCTCGTCGTCCAGCCCGGTCAGGGTGCGGCCGCTGGTGCGCAGGTGGCGGCGGCGCACCAGGTCGCCCGGGTCGGCCGGGGTGGCGGTGTAGAACGGGCGGGCGGCCGGCGCGCGCCAGTCGATCAGCACCGGCTCGTACGTCCCGGACAGCTCGTCGGTGAGGCCGGTCCGGCCGATGTGGCGGACCGTGCCGTCGCGGTGGTCGAGGCGGCCGAAGCAGAGTCCGCGCTCGACGGCCTCCAGCCGGGCCGCGCGGCGGGCGGCCTCGGCGGCATGCAGCTCGCGCTCCAGGCGGGCCTGGTGGGTGCCGCCCGGGCCGGCTTCGCGGCCGGCCGCCGCGAGGGTCCGGCGGGTGCGCTCGCGGGCGGCGTCCAGCTGGGCGTAGAGGCCGGTCAGGTGGGCCTGTTCGGTGCGCAGCGCCTCGGCGAGGGGGGCGTCCGGTCCGGCCCCTGGAGGGGGAACCGCTGGAGATCCGTTCACGGGTGTGGTATCCTTGCGGTGAGGAGTTTGTACAGGCCTGTGGAATGACTGCTCAAGTGTCCCAGCCTACCCGAACCCGGGCCGTTCCGGCTGACCTCGGCTGTTAGGCTTGCGAAGCGTGAGCGCGAAGCCCCAGATCCCCAATGTCCTGGCCTCCCGGTACGCCTCGGCGACCCTGGCCCAGCTGTGGTCCCCCGAGCACAAGGTGGTGCTTGAGCGCCACCTCTGGCTCGCCGTCCTGAAGGCCCAGCAGGACCTCGGTGTCGAGGTGCCCGCCACCGCCGTCGCCGACTACGAGCGGGTGATCGACCAGGTCGACCTCGCCTCCATCGCCGCCCGCGAGCGGGTCACCCGGCACGACGTCAAGGCCCGCATCGAGGAGTTCAGCGACCTCGCCGGCCACGAGCAGATCCACAAGGGCATGACCTCCCGGGATCTGACCGAGAACGTCGAGCAGCTGCAGATCCGCCAGTCGCTGGAGCACGTGCGCGACCGCACCGTCGCCGTACTGGTCCGCCTGGGCCGCCTCTCCGCCGAGCACGCCGAGCTGGTCATGGCCGGCCGCTCGCACAACGTGGCCGCGCAGGCCACCACCCTGGGCAAGCGCTTCGCGTCGATCACCGACGAGCTGCTGGTCGCCTTCCGCCGCCTGGAGGAGCTGATCGCCCGCTACCCGCTGCGCGGGATCAAGGGCCCGGTCGGCACCGCGCAGGACATGCTCGACCTGCTCGGCGGCGACACCGACAAGCTGGCCGAGCTGGAGCGCCGGGTCGCCGCGCACCTCGGTTTCGAGAACGTGCTCACCAGCGTCGGCCAGGTCTACCCGCGCTCGCTGGACTTCGAGGTGCTGACCGCGCTCGTCCAGCTGGCCGCCGCGCCGTCCAGCCTGGCCAAGACCATCCGCCTGATGGCCGGCCACGAGCTGGTGACCGAGGGCTTCAAGGAGGGCCAGGTCGGCTCCTCGGCGATGCCGCACAAGATGAACACCCGCTCGTGCGAGCGCGTCAACGGCCTGGCCGTCATCCTGCGCGGCTACGCCTCGATGACCGGCGAGCTGGCCGGCGACCAGTGGAACGAGGGCGACGTCTCCTGCTCGGTGGTCCGCCGGGTCGCGCTGCCGGACGCCTTCTTCGCCTTCGACGGCCTGCTGGAGACCTTCCTGACCGTCCTCGACGAGTTCGGCGCCTTCCCGGCCGTGATCGAGGCCGAGCTGGACCGCTACCTGCCGTTCCTGGCCACCACCAAGGTGCTGATGGGCGCGGTGCGGGCGGGCGTCGGCCGGGAGACCGGCCACGAGGTCATCAAGGAGCACGCCGTCGCCTCCGCGCTCGCGATGCGGGCGGGCGCCCGGGAGAACGAGCTGCTGGACCGGCTGGCGAACGACGAGCGGATCCCGCTGGACCGGGCCGCGCTGGACGCGCTGCTGGCCGACAAGCTGTCCTTCACCGGCGCGGCCGGGGCGCAGGTCGCCGAGGTCGTCCGCCAGGTCGAGGCCGTCGCGGCCGCGTACCCGGAGGCCGCCAAGTACGCGCCGGGCGACATCCTCTGACGTGACGTCACCCGCCCGCCGCAGGGGCGGGCGGGCGAGCCGCAGCCCCGTCGCCGGTCAGGCGGCGGGGCCCTCGCGGCGTTCGGCGGGGACCGGGGCCGGGTGGCCGGGGTCCAGCGGCGGGGCGTTGGTCGCGCAGGCGTAGCGGCAGTCCGGTTCCGCCACCGGGCGCGCGTCCGCGGGGGCCAGCACATTGCCGCGGACGGCCACCAGCGCGGTCAGCCCGCCGGCCACCAGCAGCCCGGCGCAGATGAGCATCGAGGTGCGGAAGGCGGAGTCGACCGCGTCCGGCACCTGGTAGGCGTCGCCGCTCAGCCCCGACAGCGCGGGCAGTGCCGCGACCGCCAACAGCCCGGCGGCCCGGGCGGCGGCGTTGTTGACGCCGCTGGCGATGCCCGCGTGGCGCACGTCCACCGCCGCCAGCACGGTCGCGGTCAGCGGCGCGACCAGCAGCACCATCCCGCTGCCCATCACGGCGACGGCGGGCAGCACGTCCGCCCAGTACGAGGCGCCGGGGCCGATCCGCAGCATCAGCAGGACGCCCGCCGCGCAGAGCAGCGGGCCGACGGTCAGCGGCAGCCGCGGGCCGATCCGCTTGCCGAGCCGGCCCGCCCGGGCGGACAGCACCAGCATGATCACGGTGATCGGCACCAGGGCCAGTCCGGAGACCAGCGGGGAGAACCCGGAGACGATCTGCAACTGCACCACCAGGAGGAAGAAGACGCCGCTGAACGCCGCGTAGACGGCGAGGGTGACCAGGTTGACGGCGGTGAACAGCCGGGACGAGAACAGCCCCAGCGGCAGCATCGGCTCCGGGGTGCGGCGCTCGACCGCCACGAAGGCCGCGCCGAGCAGCAGGCCCGCCGCCCCGGTGACCCAGACCGCGGGGGACAGGCCCTTCCCGGCGGCGGTCAGCGCATAGGTGACGGCGCCCAGCGCCAGGGCGGCCAGCACCGCGCCGAGCACGTCGAAGCGGCCGGTCGCGGACTCGTCGCGGCTCTCCGGCACGTGCCGGGCGGACACCGCCACCACCACGGCCGCCAGCGGCAGGTTCAGCAGGAAGATCCAGCGCCAGCCCGGGCCGTCCACCAGCCAGCCGCCGAGCAGCGGGCCGACCGCCGCCGAGACCCCGCCGAGGCCGGACCAGAGGCCGACCGCCGCCGAGCGGTCCTCCGGGTGGAAGACGGCCTGGAGCATCGCCAGCGAGCCCGGGGTGAGCAGTGCGCCGCCGACGCCCTGGACGGCGCGCGCGACGATCAGCACCTCGACGGTGGGCGCGGCGGCGCAGGCCGCGGAGGCGGCGGCGAACCAGACCACGCCGAGCAGGAAGACCCGGCGCCGGCCGTAGCGGTCGCCGAGGGCGCCGCCGAGCAGGATCAGGCCCGCGAGGGTCAGCAGATAGGCGTTGAGCGTCCATTGCAGGGCGTCGAGTTGAGCGCCGAGGTCGGCGCCGATCCTGGGCAGCGCGACGTTCACGACGGTCCCGTCGAGCATCGCCATGCTGGAGCCGAGCACCGTCGCCAGTAGTACCCAGCGACCCTGCGCGGTGCCCAACCGCAGGGTGCCGGCCTCGGAGGTGGCCACGGCCCATGGTCGGTCCGGTGGGGCCCACGTGACAAGGGTCACCGGGGGTGTGTCGGGGGGATCCCCTTTCCGTGAGTGATCGTGTACGCACTGGTTCCGGCGTGGGCGCAGGGTGGTGGATCACGTGCGCGCGGTAAATGGATTGTGTGCGTACTGTGCATGCCTTTTCTGCGCAGCGTCACGGTGGGACGGACTTTGGTCCCGGGCCGTAGAGATCGACATTGCTTCACCCGAACGGATGAGTTTTAGTTCAGCGACCGCCCGGCGTCAGCCCGGGTGGCCACCGGGTGGAACGCCTAGTCCTGCCGCTGCCCGGTGGTACGCACCGAACTCTGTACGGCAGGAGCGGGGGACCCACAGGTAAGTCGCCGGACCCGAATTCGCGGTCCGGCTAGGGGTGAAGCCGCCTTTGCGGCCGGGCAACTCCAGCCCGAACCCGACAGCTCACCTCGCAGGCGTCGGAGAGGACATTTTCCATGCCCGCACAGGCTCGTCGTACCGCCCTGCCCCGCGCCGCCCGCATCGGCATCGCCACCGCTGTCACCGGTGCCGCCTTCGCCCTCCCGCTGGTGACCACCGTCTCCGCCCAGGCGCACGAGGTCCCGGCCGCCAAGCCCGCCGCTCCGGCCGCCGCCCAGGCCGCGCAGGCCGCCCCGGCCGCCGCTCCCGCCGCCGCCCCGGCCGAGGAGAGCTACAAGGTCGTCGGCGGGGACACCCTGTCGAAGATCGCCGCCGCCAAGAACGTCACCGGTGGCTGGCAGGCGCTGTACGAGCACAACCGCTCGGTCGTCGGCGCCAACCCGAACCTGATCTTCCCGGGCCAGAAGCTCGCGCTCGGCGCCAAGGCCGCCCCGGCCGCCAAGCCCGCCGCCCCGGCGGCCAAGCAGGCCGCGCCCGCCGCGAAGCCCGCTGCCCCGGCCGCGAAGCCGGCCGCGCCCGCCGCGAAGCCCGCCGCTCCGGCCGCCAAGCCGGCTGCCCCGGCGACCAAGCCGGCCGCCCCGGCCGTCAAGCCCGCCGTGCAGACCACCGTCGCCCCGGTGACCGCGACCCCGGTCGTCGCCGCCACCTCCGGCTACGTCGCCCCGCTGGCCAACCCGAAGCTCGGCACCGCCTACGGCGTGGCCGGCTCGATGTGGTCCTCCGGCCACCACACCGGCGCCGACTTCGTCGCCTCCACCGGCACCCCGCTGCGCGCCGTCGCGAACGGCACCGTGGTGAAGGCCGGCAACGGCGGCGCCTACGGCAACGAGGTCGAGATCAAGCTCGCCGACGGCAAGTACGCCCAGTACGCGCACCTGTCCTCGATCGGCGTGAAGATCGGCCAGACCGTCACCGTCGGCCAGCAGATCGGCCTCTCCGGCGCGACCGGCAACGTGACCGGCCCGCACCTCCACTTCGAGATCCGCACCGGCTCGGAGTACGGCTCGGACATCGACCCGATCGCCTACCTGCGGGCGCACGGCGTCGCGATCTGACCCTCCGGTCGGATCACCTCCGCCACCGCTGGGTGCGGGGCGAGACCGCTCCCCCGGGATGGTCATGTCGGGTGACCGCTCGACCGGGTGAGCACCGCACCTCCAGCGGAACGACGGGCGCGGGACACGCCCGTCCGGCCGGCCCGGTTCGCGAGACCTCCCTCGCGAGCCGGGCCGGCCGTCGTCGTTCCCGGTCGAACGGGCCGGGCCGCGGTCGAACAGCGCGTCAACCGGGCGGGGCCGACACCGGGTCACCCCGCTTTGCGGGCCGGACGCCGCCCGCCGATGCTGTCGGGTTGTCAACGCCCGTCCGCTCCGGCGGGCGGCGCAGCCACGGCAGGTGAAGGGGGCCGGATGGCCATCCAGCGCGGGGACGCGACCGGGGACGTGACCGGGGGCGCGGGGCGGCGGGACGGGGTGGAGCGGCTGAAGGCGGACTCGGTCGGCCTGCCGGGCGTGGTGTTCATGGCGGTCGCCACGGCGGCGCCGATCACCGCGATGACCGGCAACCTCCCGATCGTCATCGGCCAGGGCAACGGCGCCGGAGCGCCCGCCGCCTACGTCTTCGCGACCCTGGTGCTCACCGTCTTCTCGGTCGGCTACGTGGCGATGGCCCGTCACATCACCGCGGCCGGAGCCTTTTACGGCTACATCTCGCACGGGCTGGGCCGGGTGGTCGGGATGGCCTCGGGACTGCTGGCGGTGCTCGCGTACATCGTCTTCGAGGCGGCCGTCCTCGGCTTCTTCGCGTACGCGCTGCGCGCGCTGGCCGCGGCGCAGCTGGGGGTGGTGCTGCCGTGGGGCTGGTACGCGGGGCTCGGGCTGCTGGTGATCGCGGTGATGGCCTGGTTCGACCTGCACCTGACCGCGCGGGTGCTCGGGGTGGCGCTGGTGCTGGAGGTCGCGGTGCTGGGCGCCGTGTCGCTGGCCGTGCTGGTCACCGGGGGCGGGCCGGACGGACTGGTGGCCGGGGAGGCGCTCGATCCGCTGAACGCCTTCCGCGGCGTCGGCGGGGACGGCGCAGGGGCGGGCGCGGGGCTGGGGCTGTTCTTCGCGTTCTGCTCCTGGGTCGGCTTCGAGTCCACCGCGATGTACGGCGAGGAGTCCCGCGACCCGAAGCGGGTGGTGCCGAGGGCGACGCTGATCTCGGTGGTCGGGGTCGGGCTGTTCTACGTCTTCGTCTCCTGGATGATCGTCTCCGGCAACGGCGTGCGGCACGCGGTGGAGGTGGCTCGCGGCGCCGTCCCCGGCAAGGACGGCAACAGCCTGTTCTTCGACCCGCTGGGCGCGCACCTCGGCGGCTGGGCGGTCACGGTCTTCCAGTGGCTGGTGGTGAGCGGCTCCTTCGCCTGCGCGATGGCCTTCCACCAGTGCGCGGCCCGGTACCTGTACGCGATCGGGCGCGAGGGGTTCGTCCACCCGGCGCTGGGGCGCACCCATCCGCGGCACGGCTCGCCGCACATCGCCTCGGTGGCCCAGTCGGTGATCGCGGCGGCGCTGGTGGCCGGGTTCCTGCTGGCCGGGATGGACCCCTACGCGCATCTGTACACGCTGCTGGCGCTGCTCGGCACGATGGCGATCCTGATCGTGCAGACGCTCTGCTCGTTCGCCGTGGTCGGCTGGTTCCACGTGCAGGGCCGCCATCCGCGGACCCGGCACTGGTTCCGGACGCTGGTGGCGCCGCTGGCCGGCGGGGTGGGGATGGCGGGGGTGGTGGCCCTGTTGGTGCTCCACCGGGACGCGGCGGCCGGTGCGGCCGCCGGCACGCTGCTCTTCCGGCTGATCCCGTACCTGGTGACCGGGACCTTCCTGGGCGGGCTCGGGCTGGCGCTGTGGATGCGCGCCCGCCGGCCGGAGCGGTACGTCCGGATGGGGCGGATCGTCCTGGAGGACGCTGCGGAGCGCTCCGGGGAGGCCGAGCCGGTGGGTGCCTGACGGCGCGCCAGGTGGTTCAGGGGCGGCGGGCGGTTCAGGGGCGCCGGGCGGGCAGCTCCTGTTCGGCGGCGGTCAGCAGCTGGTGCACCCGGTGCCCGAACTCGTCGGCGTCGCGGGCCGGTTCGGGGAAGACCAGACGGACGTCGCGGTGGCCGTGCGGGTGGTCCAGGCGGAGCACCAGGCCGTACCGGTCCAGGGCGAGCGGGCGGACGGCGGGGTGGGCGGCGAGCAGCGCGGGGTCGAGCAGCCGGGTGAGCACGGCGAGCGCCTCCCGGTGGTCGTCGGCGAGGTGGGTGAGCAGGCCGGCCTCGTAGCGGGCCAGCGGGTCGGGCGTGACGGCCGCGAGGTCGGCGCCGGTGATCGCGGTGGTGCCGTACGGGGTGGAGAGCACCGCGTGGGCGACGTCCAGGCGGAGGTGGACGCTGAGGCCGTCGTCGGCGAGGTGGGCGAGGTCGAGCCGGCCCGCCAGGGTGAGGCGGCCGCGGACCCGGTCGCGGACGGCCACCGGGGCGATGTCGGTGAGGTCGAGCACGACCGCGAGGCCGTCCTGCTCGTGGGCGGCGGCGACGGTCAGCGGGGCGTCGAGCGGGGCGCGCAGCCGCAGCCGGGAGCCGTGCACCGAGACGGGGGTGGTCAGTTCGTGCGGTTCGCCGAGGGCGCGGACGACCACCGAGGAGGCGGCGGCGAGCAGGCCGGCGATCCGCTCGGCGGCGCTCGGCTCCGAGGGCGCGGCGGTCTCGGCGTCGTGGGGGTGCGGGCTCATGGGTGCGGGACCTCCGGCGGGCTGCCTGCCTGATTGTTAGGTGAGCCTAACCTAATGAGTCGGGAGGGGGAGGGCAAGGCGCCTTCGGGACGGACGCGCAAGGGCCCGGACGCGCAAGGGCCCGGACGCGCAAGGGCCCGGACGCGCGGTCCGGGCCCTTCGGGTCGTGCCGGGGGAGGTCAGGCGACGACGGCCTGGGCGTCGATCTCCACCAGCATCGGCTCCTGCGGCAGCTCGACGAAGATCGTCGTGCGGCACGGCTTCACGCCGCCCGGCTTGATGTTCTCCTCGATGAACGCGGCGTAGACCTCGTTCATCAGCGGGAAGTCGGCGCGCTTGGTGAGGTACACGCGGAACATCACCACGTCCTCGATGGTGGCGCCGCCCGCCTCGACGATCGCCTTCACGTTCTCCAGGGTGCGCCGGGTCTGCGCCTTCACGTCGCCGTGGTACAGGTACTCGCCGGTGGCCGGATCCTGCGGGCCCTGGCCGGAGACCTGGAGGATCGGGCCCTTGCGGACGCCCTGGGAGAACATCCAGGCCGGGGCGGGGGCGCCGTCGGTGCGGATCTCGGTCTTGTCGCTCATGCGGTTTCGCTTCCTCGGTGGGGTGCGGTCGGGGGTCGGGGGGATGGCTTCAGGAGTGGTGCGGGACCTGGCCGCAGTCGGCGGAGACCGCCCGGGTGGTGGCGAGGAGCTGCGGCAGCAGTTCCAGCACCTGCTCGTACGGCAGGACGACGTCCGGGACGGAGATCGAGGCGGCGGCGACCACCCGGCCGCTGGCGTCTCGGATCGGCGCGGCCACGCAGTTGATGAACGCCTCGTGCTCGGCGTGGTCCTGCGCCCAGCCCTGGGCGGCGACCTTCTCCAGCTCCGCGAGCAGCGCCTCGGGCGTGGCCAGCGTGCGGGGGGTGTGCGGGACGAAGTCGATCCCGGCCACCACCCGGCGCCGCTCCGGCGCGGGCAGGTCGGCGAGCAGCACCTTGGAGACGGCGGCGCTGTGCAGGGCGGCCCGCAGGCCGATCCGCGAGTACATCCGCACCGGGTGCCGGGAGTCGTACTTGTCGATGTAGACCACCTCGCCGCCCTCGTACGCGGCCAGGTGCACGGTCTGGCCGGTGGCGGAGTTGAGCTCGGCGAGGTGCGGGGCGGCGATCCGGCGCACCCCGCGCTGCTCCAGGGCCAGCCCGGAGAGCGCGAACAGACCGGCGCCCAGGTGGTAGCGGTAGCCGGCGTCCCGGTAGACGAATCGTTCCTCTTCGAGGGACTGGAGCAGCCGCAGCACGGTCGTCTTGTGCACGCCGAGCACCTCGGCCAGCTGGTCCAGGGAACGCTCGCCCTCGCCGAGCTCGGCGAGGATGCGCAGGGCGCGGGTGACGGTCTGGCTCATGGTGCTCCAAGGGCCTTGGCGGCGGCCGGTCGAGGGTCGGCGGCACCGCCCCCGGGGGCGGCGGTCTCCGCGGTGAGCGCGGGGGCGGTCGGTGCGGACAGGACAGGAGACACGATGCCATCCGCCGAGACCCGGGTGGCCGCCCAGTCCTCGGGCGAGGCGTCGAGCAGGGCCGTGACCACCGCGGCCGGCGGCAGTTCGGCCTGGTCGCCGTGGGCGGTCAGCGCGCAGGCCGCGCTGAGGTGGCCCAGCCGCAGGCGGCGGCGCTGGTCGAGGCCGCGGACGGTGCCGGCCAGGTAGCCGGCGGCGAAGGCGTCCCCCGCGCCGGTCGCCTCGACCACCTCGACGGCCAGCGCCGGTTCGCCGACCGTGCTGCCGTCGCGCCCGACCGCGGTGACCAGCCGGGCGGCGTCCTTGACCACCAGGGTGGCGGGGGAGGGGAAGCGCCGGCGCAGCTCCTGCGGGTCGCCGGTGCCGAAGGCGGTCTCCGCCTCGTCGGCGCCGAGCAGCAGCAGATCGGCGGCGTCCAGCAGCGGCGGCAGCACCGAGGGGTCGCGCTCGCGCCAGAGCGCGGGGCGCCAGTTGAGGTCGAAGCTGACCAGCCGGCCGGGGCGGCGGTCGGCGAGCAGGGCGCGCAGCAGCGCGAGGCAGTCGTCGGACAGGGCGGCGGTGATGCCGGACAGGTGCAGCAGCCGGGCCCCGGCCAGCAGCCGGGCGGCGGCCGGGTCCGCCAGCAGGGCCGGGGAGAGGGCGGCGGCGGCCGAGCCGCGCCGGTGGTAGTGCAGCCGGCTGCGGCCCGGACCGAGGTCGTGGCGGTCGCCGGTGGTGCCGCCGACCTCCTTGAGGTAGAGGCCGGTCGGGCGGTGCGGGTCGACGGCGACCGCGGAGACGTCCACCCCGCGGGCGGCCAGCTCGCCGAGCAGGCGGCGGCCGAAGCCGTCGTCGCCGACCCGGCTGAGCCAGGCGCTCGGCACCCCCAGGGCGGCGAGCGCGCCGGCCACGTTGGACTCGGCGCCGCCGACCGAGAGCCGGAAGCTCTCCACCGACTCCAGCGGCCCGGGCCGGTCCGGCAGGAGGACGGCCATCGACTCGCCCACGCAGACGGCGACCGGGGTGACGGGCGTCGGGCCGGGGGCGGGCGGGGCGGCCGCCGGACGGCCGGGCGGTGGGGTGCCCGGGCTCACGGCGGCGTCCTGGCGTGGCATCTGCTGGGCTCCTCGGAGTGCTGCGGCCGGCCGGGTGGGGGTGCTGTGGCGAGCCTGCCTGACCCGCCGTGCGGCGGGCGGCTGTCGTTGACCTTCGTCCGGCGCCGATGCTAGAACCGTGTTGCCAGCATGTGCAACCCTCATTGCACATGTTGCAACATGGCAGATGGAGGAAGACGGTGGACCAGACCTTCGCAAGCAGTGGTTCCGGCCCGGGCCTCGACACCCGGGCGGTGGCGGCCCTGGCCGAGGAGGTGCTCGACTGGCGGTTCAAAGCGCTGCCGGCGGCCGCCGCGGGCCTGACCGTCAGCCAGTACCTGGCCACCGGGCCCGCCCTCGCCGACCTCGGCACCCCGCTGCTCACCCTCGACGCGGGCGCGCTGGACCACAACCTGCGCACCATGGCCCGCTGGTGCGCCGACGCGGGCGTGGCGCTCGCGCCGCACGGCAAGACCACCATGGCGCCCGCGCTCTGGCAGGCGCAGCTGGAGGCCGGCAGCCACGGCATCACCCTGGCCAACCTGCCGCAGCTGCGGGTCGCCCGGGCCTTCGGCGTGCGGCGGCTGCTGCTCGCCAACGCGCTGCTCGACCCGGCCGGCCTGCGCTGGCTGGCGGGCGAGCTGGCCGCCGACCCGGACTTCGCCTTCGCCTCCTGGGTGGACTCCGTCGAGAGCGTCCGGCTGATGGACAGCGCCCTGCGCGCGGCCGGCGCCGAACGCCCGGTCGAGGTGCTGGTCGAACTCGGCGGCCCGGGCGGGCGCACCGGGGCGCGCACCGTCGACGCGGCGGTGGAGATCGCCGACGCCGTCCGCAGGGCGCCGACCCTCCGGCTGGCCGGCATCGGCGGCTACGAGGGCGCGCTGGCGCACGACGCGAGCGAGGGCGGCCTCGGTGCCGTCCGCGGCTACCTGCGCTCGCTGGCCGACCTGCACGGGCGGCTCGCCGGCCGGTACGCGGACGGGGCGGCGCCGGTGGTGACGGCCGGCGGCAGCGCCTACTTCGACCTGGTGGCCGAGGAGCTGGGCGCGCTGCCGGAGGCGTTCGTGGTGCTGCGCTCGGGCGCGTACCTCGCGCACGACGACGGCTTCTACCGGGGCATCTCGCCGCTCGGCCGCGGGGGCGGGCGCGAGGGGGGCGCCCTGCGGGCGGCGCTGCACGGCTGGGCCCGGGTGGTGTCCCGGCCGGAGCCGCAGCTGGCCCTGCTGGACGCGGGCAAGCGCGATCTGCCGTTCGACGAGGGGTTGCCGGAGCCGCAGCTCGTGCGGGGCGGTGCGGGGCCGGCCGGCGCGGGGCCGGTCGGGACGGCGGCGCGGATCACGGCGCTCAACGACCAGCACGCCTTCCTGCGCGACGCCGGCGACCTCGCCCCGGTGGGCGCCGTGCTGCGGCTCGGCATCTCGCACCCCTGCACCGCCTTCGACAAGTGGGCGCTGATCCCGGTGCTGGACGACGCCTCGGCCGCCGAGCCGAGGGTCACCGGGCTGGTCAGGACGTTCTTCTGATGAGCGGTGCGCGGACCGATGAGACGGGCGCGGCGAGTCCGGCCACGGCGAGTCCGGCCACGGCGGGCCGGGGCACGGCGGCGCGGGGCACGGTCTTCCGTGGCGCGACCGTCGTGGACGGCACCGGCGCCGGACGGTACCGGGCGGACGTCCGGGTCGCCGACGGGGTGATCGTCGAGGTCGCCGGCCCGGGGAGCACGGCGGGCGGCGCGGCCCGGACGGTCGACGCCGACGGGCTGGTGCTCGCCCCCGGCTTCATCGACATGCACGCCCACTCCGACCTCGCCCTGCTGCGCGAACCCGAGCACCCGGCCAAGGTCACCCAGGGCGTGACCTGCGAGGTCCTCGGCCAGGACGGCCTGTCCTACGCACCCGTCGACGACGCCACGCTGCCCGCGCTGCGCCGCCAGATCGCCGGCTGGAACGGCGACCCGGACGGCTTCGACTGGGACTGGCGGACCGTCGGCGGCTACCTGGACCGGCTGGACCGCACCGGACCCGCCGTCAACGCCTGCTACCTGGTGCCGCACGGCTCGCTGCGGATGCTCGCCATGGGCTGGGACAACCGGGCCCCGAGCGAGGGCGAACTCGACCGGATGCGCGAGCTGCTGGCGCAGGGCCTGGCCGAGGGCGCGGTCGGCATGTCCAGCGGTCTGACGTACACCCCCGGGATGTACGCCGGGACGGAGGAACTGGTCGAGCTCTGCCGGGTCGTCGCCGGGTACGGCGGCTTCCACGCGCCGCACCAGCGTTCCTACGGCGCGGGCGCGTTGGAGGGGTACGCGGAGATGGTCGAGATCGCCCGGCGGTCCGGCTGCCCGCTGCACCTCACCCACGCCACCATGAACTTCGGCGTCAACCAGGGCCGGGCCGGCGAGCTGCTGGACCTGGTCGACCGGGCGCTCGACGACGGCGTCGACCTCACCCTGGACAGCTACCCCTACCTGCCCGGCTCCACCACCCTGGCCGCCCTGCTGCCCAGTTGGGCCACCGAGGGCGGACCGCAGGCCACCCTGGCCCGGCTCGGCGACCCGGCGGCACGCGAGCGGATCCGCTACGAGGTGGAGGAGAAGGGCAGCGACGGCTGCCACGGCGTGGTCACCGACTGGGCCACCATCCAGCTCTCCGGTGTCGGCTCGCCCGAGCTCGCCGACGCGGTCGGCCGGACCGTCGCCGAACTCGCCGTCGCGCAGGGTCGCAGCGGCACCGAGGTCTTCCTCGACCTGCTGCTCCGGGACGAGTTGGCCACCACCATCCTCCAGCACGTCGGCCACGAGGAGAACGTCCGGGCGATCATGCGCCACCGCGCGCACACCGTCGGCAGTGACGGGCTGCTCGTCGGCGCCCGGCCGCACCCGCGCGCCTGGGGCACCTTCCCGCGTTACCTGGCGCGCTACGTCCGGGAATTGGGCGTGCTGACGCTGGAGGAGGCGATCGCCCGGATGACCGGCCGGCCCGCTGCCCGGCTGCGGCTGCACCGGCGCGGGCGGATCGCCGCCGGGTACCACGCCGACCTCGTCCTCTTCGACCCCGAACGCGTCCAGGACACCGCCACCTTCGAGCAGCCCAGGCAGCCGGCCGCGGGCATCGAGTGCGTCGTGGTGAACGGCACCGCCGTCGTCGAGCAGGGCCGGGTCACCGGCGCGCGGCCCGGCCGGGCGCTGCGCCGGACCGGGCGGGGGGTGGAGGCCGCATGAGGCGTGGGGCCGTTCCTGCGGCCGTTTCCGGGGCCGGTGCTGTTCCGTTCCCTGTGCCTGTGCCTGTGCCTGCTGCTCCTGCTCCCGTGGTTCCGAGTGAATGGATGAAAGCCCTGTGAACCCCAACCTTGCGAACGCCCGACCCGTGAACCGGAAGGCGTCCGCCGAGACCGTGGCGGCGTCGGCGCGGGCCGCGCTCGCCGCCGAGCCGGTGATCGCGGTCGTCCGCGCCCCGCGGATACCGGACGCCGCCGCGCTCTGCGCGGCACTGGCGGAGGGCGGCATCACCTGGACCGAGTTCACCTTCACCACGCCCGATGTGACGACCCATCTGCGCAGGGCGGCGCAGGCCGGTCATCGCGTCGGGGTCGGCACCGTGCTCACCGCCGAGCAGGCCGAGAGCGGGCTCGCCGTCGGCGCGTCGTTCCTGGTCACGCCCGGTCTGCGGCCCGAGGTGGCGGACGCCGCGCACGCGGCCCGGGTCCCGGTGGTGCTCGGCGCGCTCACCGCGACCGAGGTGGCCCAGGCCGTCGACCTCGGCGCCGCGGCGGTGAAGATCTTCCCCGCCCGGGCCTTCGGCCCCGGCTACTTCAAGGACCTGCGCGGACCGTACCCGGACGTCCCGCTGGTCGCCTCCGGCGGTGTCAACGCGGGCAACGCGGCGGAGTTCCTGGCGCACGGCGCGCTCGCGGTCTGCGCCGGGACGGACGTGGTGGCGCCCGAGGTGGTCGCGGCGGGTGACTGGGCCGAGATCACCCGGCGGGCGCGGGCGTTCACCGAGGCCTGCGCCGCCCGCTAGCGACGTTTCCGGGGACCGCTCCGGGCTCGGTCCGGTCCCGGTCCGGTCCCGGCCGGAGCCGGCCGCCGGGGAGAGGGCGGGCGCCAGGGGCGCGGGGGAGCGGAAGGGGCTCGGGAGGGCGCGCGGCACGGCCCGGGGCTGCTTCCGGGAACCGCGCCGCGAGGCACCGGGAGTGGCCGGGCCGGGCTGTTGGGGCGGCCGGGATTCGACGAGAATCGGTAGCCCCCGGCACCCGGCAGGAGGCTCCCGCCCATGACCTCGACCCGCCCCGGCCCCGAGTGGCTGACCGACGCCGTGCTCTACCAGATATACCCCCAGACCTTCGCCGACTCCGACGGCGACGGCATCGGCGACTTCGCGGGCATCACCGAGCACCTCGACCACCTCGCCTGGCTGGGCGTGGACACGGTCTGGCTGAATCCGTGCTTCGCCTCGCCGTTCCGCGACGCGGGGTACGACGTCGCCGACTACTTCACCCCCGCCCCGCGCTACGGCACCGCCGGTGACCTCGCCGCCCTCGTCGACGCGGCGCGCCGGCGGGGCATCCGGATCCTGCTGGACCTGGTCGCCGGCCACACCTCCGACCAGCACCCCTGGTTCCGGGCGTCGGCGCAGGACCCCTCCGACCACCGCTACATCTGGTCGGAACGGCCGGTGGAGGGCTTCGTCGCCTCCCCGGGCAGCCGGGCCGGCTGGTACCGGCCGAACTTCTTCGACTGCCAGCCGGCCCTCAACTTCGGCTACGCGCGCGAGAACCCGGACGAGCCCTGGCGCCAGCCGGTGGATGCCGAGGGCCCCCGCGCCAACCGTGCCGCGCTGAAGGCCGTCATGGCCCACTGGCTCGGCCTCGGCGTGGCGGGCTTCCGGGTCGACATGGCGTCCTCGCTGGTCAAGGACGACCCGGGCTTCGTCGAGACCGGCAAGCTCTGGACCGAACTGCGCGACTGGCTCGACCGCGACCATCCGCAGGCCGCCCTGTTCGCCGAGTGGGGCGACCCGGCCGCCGCCGTCACGGCCGGTTTCCACGCCGACTTCTTCCTCCAGTTCGGCGGCCCGGACGACGGCCTGCCGCTGCGCTCGCTGTGGAACAACAACGCCGGCACGGTGCAGCAGTTCTGGAAGCAGGGCCCCTGTTACTTCGAGGCCGAGGGTCGCGGCACGCCGCAGCTGTTCCTGGACGCCTGGCGCACGGCGGCCGAACTGACCGAGGGCGCCGGGCACATCGCCCTGCCCACCGCCAACCACGACTTCTCCCGGCTGGCCACCGGCCCGCGCACCGCCGACCAGCTCGCCCCGGCCTTCGCGCTGCTGTTCACCTGGCCGACGCTGCCGGCGGTCTACTACGGCGACGAGATCGGCATGCGCTATGTGCCGGACCTGCCGGACACCGAGGGCAGCGTGGTCGGGCCGACGTACAACCGGGCCGGCTCGCGCACCCCCATGCAGTGGGCGCCCGGCCCGAACGCGGGCTTCTCCGCGGCGCCCGCCGACCGGCTCTACCTGCCGGTCGACCCGGACCCGCACCGCCCGGACGTCGCGACCCAGCGGGCCGACCCGACCTCGCTGCTGCACACCGTGCGGCGGCTGATCGCACTGCGCCGGGCCCACCGCGGCCTGGGCGCGCGGGGCTCGGTGGAGGTGCGGCACGCCGGGTACCCGCTGGTGTACACCCGGGCCGGGCGCTACCTGGTCGTGGTCAATCCGCGGCGGGAGCCGGCGGTCGTCCCGGCGGACGTGGCGTTCGGGTCCGGCGGGGCAGGTGGGCCCGGGGGGTCCGGCGCGTCGGGGCGTGCGCGGCCGCTGGACGTCCAGGGCGTGCGCATCGGCGCGGAGGGTGAGCTGCGGGCGGACGGGTTCTCGTACGGCGTGTTCGAGCTGGGGTAGCGCCGTAGGGGGCGTGCGGAAGGCGTGAGGCCTCGATCTCCGGGGGCGGACTTCGGTCCGCCCCCGGAGTGGTTGTAGACTGCATCCAGATAGTTGCATTTACCACCCGATTGCCGCCCGGTGATCGAACTGATCGACCTGATCGACCTGATTGACCTGATCGATCCTGGGCGGCCTCGTCGGAGGACGGACCGAACCCCCCATGAGCACACCCCGGACCACCGCCGCAGCGCCCCCGTCGGGGCACCCGCTCAAGCACCTCGCGCTCCACCTGCTCACCCCGCTGCTGATGTGCCTGGGCATGGCACTCGCCTACCAGGGCGCCTTCCACCAGCCCGAACCGCACCACCTGAAGGTCGCCGTCGTCGGCACCGCCCCGCAGGCGCGGGAGCTGGCCGCAGCCGTGCAGGGCGCGGCGGGTGACGCGCTGGACGTCGCGACGCTGCCCGACCGCGCGGCCGCCGAGCAGCGGCTGCTCGACCGCGAGCTGGTCGGCGCGTTCGTACCGGACGCCGGCCGTCCGGAGCTGCTGGTCGCGAAGGCAAACTCGGACACCTCGGCGATGGCGGCCGAGAAGGTGTTCCAGCGCGTCGCCACGGAGCAGGGCGTGCCGCTGGCCGTCACCGACCTCACCACCCCGGGCAAGGGCGACCCGACGGGGCAGGGCCTGTTCTTCCTGCTGGTCGCGCTCAGCATCGGCTCCTACGGCAGCGTCGCGGTGATCGGTGCGGCGGGTGCGGCGATGAGCATGCGGATCCGGGTGCTGACCGGCCTCGCCGTGTCGCTCGCGGTGAGCCTGATCGGGATCGTCACCGCAGGGCCGGTCTTCCACGTCGTCGACCACGACCTGGCCGCGGTCTGGGCGCTCGGCTGGCTGTACTCGGCGGGGGTGATCGGCATCGGCATCGGCCTGCACAGCTTCCTCAAGCGGTGGACCACGCTGGCCATGATGGTGCTGTTCGTGATGCTGAACTTCACCAGCTCGGGCGGGGTCTACCGGCCGGACCTGCAGAACGGCTTCTTCGGCGGTCTGCACTCCTTCTGGACCGGGGCCGGTTTCCTGGAGGGCGCGCGCAGCCTGCTGTACTTCGACGGCGGCGCGGGGTTCGGCGGAAACCTGCTGGTACTGGTGCTCTGGCTGGTGGCCGCGGGCGTGCTGGTCGCCGCCGCGGCGCTGTACGAGAAGCGCGGCCGGGTGACGGACGGGGCCGGCTCCGGGGCGGACGCCGGGGCCGAGGAGGAGATGGAGGAGTCGGTGGTCGCGGTCTGACGGTCCGCCGACGGGGGAGTGCTTCACCGGGTGCCAGGGGCATCGGCGTCCGGTGGGGACCGGCGGCCCGCGCCCGGCCCTGGACAAGCCGGTCGCGGGCCGCGCAGCCGGCGTCCGGCGGTGTGCGGCGGTGTGCGGCGGTGTGCGCCAAGGAGCGGCGCGGAGGTGCGTGCGGCGCGCGCGGCGCCCGGCGCGGCCGACCGGGGATCCTCGCGGCGGCGCCGAGCCGCACCGCCGGGGCCGGTGACGCACGGCGTGCTCTGCTGACGGTGGCCGCCACCCGCCGCCCGCCGCCCCCGTCCTCCGAGGAGTGCCGCCGTGCCCCGACCGTTCCGCCGACCCGCCGGTTGCCCAGTCCGTCGTCCAGCCTGCGCCGCCCTGCGCTCCGGGGCCCCGGCCGTCGCCGTGCTCGCGCTGGCGCTGCTCGCCGGCACACCCGCCGTGGCCGTGGCGCCACCGCTCTCCGACCCCCGGATCGTCGCCCACTTCGACGTCTCCCCGGGCCTCCAGCCCGAGAACATCGCCCTGGAGCCCGACGGGGCGGTGGACCTCACCTTCTCCAATGCCCGCCAGGTCGGCCGGGTCGCCACCGACGGCCGGCTCATCGTCCTGGCCACCATGCCCGCGCCCGCGCACCCGGCGACCCCCCTGATCGGCCGGGCCGTCGTCTCCGGCCTGGCCCGCGCCCACGACGGCACCCTGTACTTCGCCTACGCCACCGGCACCGAGGACCTCACCGGCATCTGGCGGCTCTGCCCCGGCGGCGCGCCCGAGCGGATCGCCGCGTTCCCAGCCGACAGCCTGCCCAACGGCCTCGCACTGGACGAGCACGCGGGCGTGCTCTACTCCGCCGACTCGGCGCTCGGCCTGGTCCGGGTCGTCCCGCTGCACGGCGGTGCCCCGGCGGTCTGGTCGGACGACGCCCGGCTCAAGCCGGTCGGCGCCTTCGGCGCCAACGGCCTCAAGGTGCACCGGGGCGCGGTGTGGGTCGGCAACACCGACACGGCGTCCCTGCTGCGCATCCCGGTCCGCCCGGACGGTTCCGCGGGCCCGGCGGAGGTCCGTGCCGAGGGCCTGGAGGGGCTCGACGACTTCGCCTTCGTCAGGGCCGGGGACGACCTGTTCGCGGCGCTCAACCCCTCCAGCCAGGTCGTGCACCTCCGTCCGGACGGCACCCGGCACACCGTCCTCGACGCGGCGGACGGGCTTTCCAATCCCACCTCCGTCGGGATCGGCGGCGACACCGTGTACGTGCCGAGTGCCGCCTTCTTCACCTTGACCGACCCGAACCTGCTGGCCGCGACGCTGGCGCGGTAGGCGGTAGGCGGTAGGCGGTAGGCGGTAGGCGGTAGGCGGTAGGCGGTAGGCGGTATGCGGCGGGCGGCGCGTTGCGGGTCCGCCTGTGAGGGCGGAGGGGCTCGACGGCTTCGCGTCCGTCGGTTCCGGGGGCGGCTTGATCGCGGCGCTCGCCCCCTTCGGCCGGCTCGTGGACCTGCCCGTGCCGGGCCGCGAGCGCTGGCGCGGTGGACGGCGGGCGGCCGGTCCGGGGGCGTGTTCGGCCGGCTGCCATGTGAGTGGAGTTCGGGACGTCGGCCGGTTCAGCGGTGGTCCGGGGCGCGGGTGAAGCAGCAGTCGCCGCAGACACCCGCCTGCGGGCCGAGCCGGTAGTACAGGCAGCAGCTGGTGCGGCGGAAGGCGGTGCCGGCCGGCGTCGCGGTGAGCGTCCCGGTCCCGGCCAGCGGTGGGTGGGCGAGTACCTCGGCGACGACTGCGCGGGCCGTGCCGTGCGGGGCGTGCGCGGTTCGCGCGTCCAGTACGCGCAGCGCGCCCGCCAAGGCGGAGGCGGCGTTGCCGCGCAGCAGTCCGTCCGCGAGCGGGACCACGGACCGGACCGCCGCCGCCAGATCCGCCAACTGCCCCTCGACGACGGTCCGCCGGAAGCGGTCCGGGAGCGGGGCCCGCTCGGCCCGCGCGGGCTCGTCCGGGTCCGGGTGCGGCAGCCACAGGCCGACCGGCCCCTGCTCGGGGACCCGGATCCGGGCCCGGTCCGGGTGCAGGTCGGGCACCGAGCCGAGCAGGACGGCCGCGCCGAGGCCGACCGAGCAGAACCGGGCGGCCAGGCCGAGGTGGAGGACGGAGGCCGCGACCCGGGGCTCGGCGGTGCCCAGCCGCCGGGCCACCTCGCGCACCCGTCGCGCCAACGGGCCGTCCGGCGCCGGGGCGTAGAACTCCCGCAGCGGCCGGAAGCCCGGCGGCGCGACCTCTCCGGGAGCGGTGGCGGCGTCCAGGGCGAAGTACGGGCCGAGGGCGGCGAGCCGGCGGTAGTCGGGCGGCGGCGCGTCGCTCATCGGGTCCTCCGGTTCTGTCGTGTCCGTGCTGCGGCGGTGTGGCGGGGTGTCGGTGCCGGTCGGACGAAAGGTACCGTGCGGCGGCGTCGGGGCGTCGGGGCGTCGGGGCGTCGGGGCGTCGGGGCGTCACGCGAGCCGCAGGCCGGGACCCCAGAAGGGCCGGGGGCGGCCGGACCGTAGGCTCGGGGCATGCCTGTCGAGTCCGGCCCCGGTCCGGTGCCTTCCCCGTCCGGCGCGTCCTGCGGAGTCGGCGCGCGGTTCCGCCGGCCGGTGGGGGTGGCGGCGGCCCTGGTCGTCCTCCTGCCCGTCGTGCTGGCGCACACGGGGCAGCACCTGGCCGCGCTGCTCCTGGCGGCGGCGGCCGCCGTGACGGTCCTGGTGGCCGTGGTGCCGTGGCCCTGGCGGCGGATGACGCTCGCGCAGGCCGCCGGGGGAGTGGCCGCGCTCTCGCTGGTGCTCGACCTCGGCTACTCCGGCCCGTACCGGCTGGCCGCGTTCTGGCTGCCGTTCGAGTGGGCGGCCTTGCTGGTGCTGGCGGGGCGGGTGGCCCGGCGCGCCCGGGGTCGCTGGGCGGGCCTGGTCGGCGTGCTGACCGTCGTGGCGGTTCCGGCCGTGCCGCTGCGGTTCGCCCTCCGGACACCGCAGGGGAGTTGGGCGGGCTCGGCCATCGTCGTGCTGCTCTCGCTGGCGCCGCTGGCGGTGGTCGTCGGCGCCGGACTCCATCTGCGGGTGCTGGAAGCCCGGCGCGAGCGCGCGGTCGCCCGGGCCAGGCGCGAGCAGCGGCTGGAGGTGGCGCGCGGGCTGCACGACTTCGTCGCGCACGAGATCACCGGCATCGTGCTGGAGGCGCAGGCCGGGCAACTGCCGGGCCAGGAACCGGAGGAGACGGCCGCGCTGCTGCGCCGGCTGGAGGAGGCCGGGCTGCGTGCGCTGGACTCCATGGACGCCATGGTGGGCGCGCTGCGGGAGCCGCGCGAGGACGGGGACGGCGCGGGTTCTCCGGGGGATGCTGCCGGTCCCGCCGGTGCCGGGGGTGCTGGCGGTGCCGCCGGGGCCGTCGGTGCCACGCGGGTGTACGGGCTGGCGGATCTGCCGGAGCTGGTGGGCCGGTTCAGCCGGACCGGGCCGACCCGTGCCCGCCTGGAGGCGGCGCCGGAGGCCGTCGGGCTGCTCGGCGGGGAGGCCGGGGCCACCGCGTACGCGGCCGTGCTGGAGGCGCTCACCAATGTGCGGCGGCACGCTCCGGGTGCCGCCGAGGTGGTGGTGCGGGTGGAGGTGCGGTCGGGCGTGGCGGGCGCAGCGGGCACCGTGGGCGCGGCGGCCGTGGTGGCCGTGTCGGTGAGCGACGACGGCGGGGGCGGGGCCCGCGTCAGGGGGCTGCTCCGGCGCCGTCCGGGCAGCGGCGGCACCGGGCTGGTGGCGCTCGCCGAGCGGCTCGCCGCGCACGGCGGCGTGCTGGAGGCGGGGCCGCTGCGCCCGGCGGGGTGGCGGCTCGGCTGCGAACTGCCCGTGCGGTAGGCCGATCGGCAGGGGTGGCGGGCGGAATCGAGCGCCGAACATCTGCCGATCGGCAGATGGCAGCGCGGCGGCGGAGGGCGATGCTCATAGCCATGACCGACGCGCCCGTCGAAGGAGGAGCCGCCATGGCCGTCGTACCCGCCGTACCCGCCGAACTCCCCGTAGCTGTCGTACCTGTCGTACCTGCCGGCCTCGCCGCACCTGCCGCATCCGCTCTTCCGCGGCGCCCCCGGGGCCGGCTGCCCACCGTCGTCGCGGCCCTGGCCCTCGCGGTCCTGCCGGCCGCCGTGGCCGGCTGCGCCAGGGCCGCCGATGCCACGCCCGAGTCGACGGTGTTCGGCTACAGCGGCAGCACGTTGAACGTGGTGTCCCGGTACCACGTGCCGACCGATCTCGTCGCGACGGACCGTCAGGACATCAAGGTGACGCGCTGGTTCAAGGCCGACGGCATCGCCGAGGAGCGGACCGGCTGGGAGCTGGAGGGCGACACGCTGACCCTGGAGGCGAGTTGCTCGGGCTTCGCCGACTGTGACGCGCGGTTCCGCGTCGAGGTGCCGCCGCACATAGCCGTGCTGCGCGACGGCCGGGCGACCGAGCTCAAGGGGGCCGGGCCCGCCTGAGTGCGGCCCGCCGCCGACGCCGTGCGAGACTGCCGTGCGTGACGAGTCCGCACCCGGAGCCCATCCGCACCCTGATCGCCGACGACCAGGAGGCCGTACGCCGGAGCGTGCGGCGGATCCTGGAGGCCCAGCCGGACATCACGGTGGTCGGCGAGGCGGCGGACGGGGTCGCCGCGCTCGACCTCGCGGCGGAACTGCGCCCGGACGTCGCGCTGGTGGACATCCGGATGCCCCGGATGGACGGTCTGGAGCTGACCAGGCGGCTGGCCGCGCCGGGGGCGGTGACGCCGGTGCGGGTGGTGGTGCTGACCACCTTCGACCTCGACGAGTACGTCTACCCGGCGCTGCGGCACGGGGCCTCCGGGTTCCTGCTGAAGCGCTCCGGCCCGGCGCTGCTGGCCGAGGCCGTCCGGGCGGCGGCGGGCGGGGAGAGCCTGATCAGCCCGTCGGTCACCGTGCGGCTGCTGCAGCACGTGAACGCGCCCCGGCGGGTGGACCGCCGGTCGGCCCCGGCGGCGGCGCTGACCGAACGGGAGGTGGAGATCGCCGGACACGTCGCGGCCGGGCGGACCAACGCGGACATCGCCGCCGAGCTGTTCATCTCGCCGGGCACGGTGAAGACCCATGTGGCGAGCATCCAGCGCAAGCTCGGGGTGCAGAACCGCGTCGGCATCGCCGTGCACGCCTGGGAGATGGGGTACGCGGTGCCGTCCGCACCGTGACGCGGGCCGCGCGGCGTGCGGGAGCCGGGGGAGTCGCGGCGGACGTGCGGAACCTGCGGGGTGGAGGTGGCCTCCGGACATGACGTCCTCCGGCCGAACGGTTCGATCGTCGACCGAGGTACCAGCGGCAGACCCTGATCCGTCTCGATCTGTCGCCACTGCCTCCTGCGGTCGAACTTCCTCTGGCCCCGCAGGTCCACCACCCATGATGCGCCCGGCGCGGCGGATGCACCAGGGGGTTTCGGAAAAAATCCACCATATCGGGGGAATTCGGACGCCGCCGGTGGGTTCCGGGTGGCTCGGCCCCGGCGGCTCAGCCCCGTAGTGCGTCCTTGCGCAGGAAGTGCTTCAGACGCTGCCACGTCCAGGTGTTGATCACGTCCTCGGCGGTCAGCCAGGCGCGCTGCGCGGTGCCGATCCCGTACCGGGGATAGGCGAGGTGCGGGGTGGCGTGGGCGTCGCTGTCGATCGCGAACTTCACCCCGTGGCGCTTGGCCCGCAGCACGTCCTCGTCCCGCAGGTCGAGGCGCTGCGGCGAGCTGTTGATCTCGATCGCGGTGCCGGTCCGGGCGGCGGCCGCGAAGACGGCGTCCAGGTCGACGTCGATCGGCCCCCGCCGGCCGATCCGCCGGGTGGTGAGGTGGCCGATGACGTGGACGTGCGGGTTCTCGCAGGCCCGGATCAGCCGACGGGTCTGCGCGTCCCGGTCGGCGCCGAAGTGCGAATGGACGGACGCCACGCAGACGTCGAACCCGGCGAGGAACTCGGCCGGCCAGTCCACGCCGCCGTCCGGTCCGATGTTCAGCTCGGTGCCGTGCAGCAGCCGCATCCGACGGTGGCGCCCGGCCAGTTCGCGCAGCCGTTCCCGCTGGGCGAGCATCTTCTCGTCGGTCATCCGCTGCATCACCAGGTCGGGGGCGTGATCGGTGACCGCGAAGTACGCGTAGCCGCGGGCGGCCGCGGTGTCGATCATCTCCTCCAGGGTGGCCAGCCCGTCGGTGAGATCGGTGTGGGTGTGCAGGTCGCCACGGAGGTCCGCCTCGGTCACCAGCTCCGGCAGCTCGCCGCGCAGGGCCGCCTCGATCTCGCCGCGGTCCTCGCGCAGCGTCGGCGCGATCCACGGCAGGCCGAGCGCCGCGTACACCTCGTCCTCGCTCGCCGAGACGATCTTCTCGCCGCTCTCGGCCTCGAACAGTCCGTACTCGGAGAGCTTCAGCCCGGCCCGGACCGCCATCGTCCGCAACGTGATGTTGTGCGCCTTCGAGCCGGTGAAGTACACCAGCGCCGCGCCCCAGTCCTCCTCGGGGACCACCCGCAGGTCCACCTGGATCCCGTCCGTGGTGCGCACCGAGGTCTTGGTCGGCCCGGTGCCGATCACCTCGGCCACGGAGGGGAGCGCGGTGAGCGCGGCCATCAGCGGCGCCGAGTCCTCGGCGGTGGCCAGCACGTCGATGTCGCCGACCGTCTCGCGCATCCGGCGCAGCGACCCCGCGTACGCGCAGCGGGTGCACCCCGGGACGGCGCTCAGCGCCGCGACCAGCTGGTCGGCCAGCGCGGTGGCGGCGTCCAGCAGGGTCCGGCCGCCGGACTGCCGCATCAGCTCGATGCCGTGCAGGATCTTCTCGCCGCTGCGCTCGCCGAGTCCGGGGACCTCGCTCAGCCGGTCGGCGCGGATCGCCTCGGCGAGCTCGTCGACGGAGGCGATGCCGAGGTCGCGGTAGAGGGCGAGGGCGCGTTTCGGCCCGACGCCGGGCACCGCCATCATCGCGCGGACCCCGGCCGGGATCGTGGCCCGGAGCGACTCCAGCGCCTCGATCCGCCCGTCGGCGAGGTACTCGGCGATCTTCTCGGCGGTGGACTTCCCGACGCCCGGGATCTGCTGGAGGCCCTTGACGTCCAGGCCGCCGATGTCGCCGGGATGGCCGCCGACCGCCCGGGCGGCCTTCTCGTAGGCGCGGGCGCGGAAGGCATCGCCACCGGTGATCGAGATCAGGTCGGCGTACTCCTGGAGCAGCTCCCTGACCTTGTCGTTGAGCCGGGCCATGGGGACAGTCTAGGTTTCCCGGGTCCGCGCGGCGCTGCGCACGCGCGCCGGCCGGGCACCGACCGGTCGCGCCGCGTGGTGGCGGGGGCGGCGGGTGCGGCGGTGGCGGCCGCCGCGTCCTCGCCCGTCACCCGCCGCCGTGGACGCGGCTCGGACCGGCCGCCCCTCACTCCCGCGCGACGGCCAGCACCACGACCACGGTGAGCCCGCCGCCGGGCGTCTGCTCCACCACCAGTCGGCCCCCGGCCGCCTGGACCAGGCCCGGGATCGACGGCCCGACCCGCTCGGGCCCGCCCGCCGTCCGGCCCGCCGCCCGCCCGTGGACCGCGCCGAGCAGCCACTGCCGCGCCTCCGGCGGCGCCGACGCGCCCCGGTCCACCACCCGCAGCTCCACCCGGGCCGGTTCCGCCGCCCACGGTCCCGAGAACGGATCGGCCCGGACCAGCACCCGGGCGCCCGGCGGATTGCGGCGGATCGCGTGGTCCACCAGCCCGGCCAGCGCCGCCTCCAGCCGCACGGAGTCCGCGACCACCACCGGCAGCCCCACCGGCACCCGCACGGTCACGGCCGCCGCCCGGCCGCCGCCCCGCAGCACCCGCCCGACCAGCTCGGCCGGCTGGACGTGCCGCGCGTCCGGCACGCAGCCGCCGGCCCGGTCGGTCCAGCGCAACCGCTCCAGCTCCGGCCGCGACAGCGGCTGCGGCCCGGCCATGCCGCCGGACCCGGGGCGGCCCGCCCCGCCGGTGCCCGCCGTTCCGGCCGCGCCGCCGAACACCACCGCACGCCCGTCCGGCTCCGGGCGCCCGCCCCCGCCGACGCCCTTGAGCAGCCGCACGCCCACCAGCGCCCCGGACCGCCCGAGCGGACCGAGCCCGCCCAGCGCCCGGGCGCCCGACGCGACGTAGCCCCAGAGCTTCCCGCCTGTCATCGTCCTGCCCCTCGTCCCGCACGGACCGGGCCCGCCGCCTCCACGACGGCCCGGTGCGGACCGATTCCCCGGCCCTGCGCCAAGCGTGCGCCCCCGCCGTCCGGGTGACAATCCGGCCCCGGGGCCCCAGAAGGCACTGCCACCCCTCCGACCAGCGGGGCCACCACCCGCCGACCGACGGGAGCACCGCACCGGCGCGCACCCGCCACCGTGCGCCCCCGACCCCTCGGCGCCCGGGCCTCGGCGGGGCCGGGCCCACCGGTGCCGGCGGCCGGACGACCCGAGGCTCCCGGGCCACCCGCTCTGTTCGAATCCGCAAAGAGTTCTTCGCAAAAAACCTTTGCGAAGAGTCCTTTGCGGTCCTATGGTGCTGCCATGACCGATGACCGCAGGTGGCCGCACAGTCCGGATCCGCAGACCGATGTCGTGATCGATGCCAAGGGCCTGCGGGCCCTGGCCCACCCGGTGCGGGTGCAACTGATCGGGCTGCTCCGCAAGAACGGCCCGTCCACCGCCACCAGACTGGCCGAGCAGCTGGGGCTGAACTCGGGCGCGACCAGCTACCACCTCCGCCAACTGGCGGCCGCGGGCTTCGTCGCCGAGGACACCGAGCGGGGCAACGCCCGCGACCGCTGGTGGAAGTCGGTCCACCAGGTGACGTGGTGGACCGATCCCGACCTCGCGGAGCAGGAGCCGGAGGCCGCGCTCGGCTACCTGCGCTCGATCGTGGCGGCGCACACCCTGACCGCGCAGACGGCGCTCAACGCCCTGGAGACGATGCCGGTCGAGTGGCGGCACGCGCTGGACCTCAGCGACATGGTGCTCCAGCTCACGCCGGAGGAGGCCCGCACACTCGCCGGGGAGCTGGCCGACGTGGTCGCGCGCTACCGCCGGATCGAACCGGGGGCGCCCGTGCCGGAGGGCACGGACCGGGTGGCCGTGGTCGTCCAGGTGCTGCCCGAGCCGCAGGGCGGCCCGGCCGGTGACGAACCGGAGGGGCGGTCATGACCGCACGGGCCACGGCCTCCGCCCCGACCGAGGGCCGGGCCGCGCCGCGCAGCCTGGGGCCGATGGCCGGTGTGCTGGCGGCGATGGCGATCTCGCTGACCGGCACCAGGGTGTCGGCCGTCGCCCTGCCGTGGTTCGTGCTCGCCACCACCGGCAGCGCCACGATGACCGGCGTGGTCGCGTTCGTCGAGCTCGCGCCCTACGTGCTGGTCAAGGCGTTCGTCGGTCCGGTGATCGACCGGCTCGGGCCGCGGGTGGTCTCCTGGACCACGGACGCGGTGAGCGCCGTGGCAGCCGGTCTCGTGCCGCTGCTGCACGGGCTGGGGCTGCTGCCGTTCTGGCTGCTGCTGGTCATGGTCGCGGTGATCGGCGGTGCCCGCGGCCCGGGGGACCTCGCCAAGGAGGTCATGGTCCCCGAGGCGGCCGACCGGGCCCGGTTCCCGCTGGAGCGGGCCACCGGACTGGCCGGTGTGACCGAGCGGCTGGCCAGCACGATCGGCCCGGCGGTGGGCGGCGGACTGGTCGCCCTGCTCGGCCCGATGGCCGGTCTGACGGTCAACGCGGTCGCCTTCGCGCTCGGCTCGCTGGTGATCGCCGTCGCGCTGCCGCGCGGGACCGGCCGCGCCGCCGCCCCGTCGGCGCCCGGCGCCGAGGAGGAGCCGTCCGGCGGCTACTGGCAGCTGTTCCGGGAGGGCTTCGCCTTCCTGCGGCGCGAGCCGCTGCTGCTGACGATCATCGTGATGATCGCGGTGACCAATCTCCTGGACGCCGCGTTCCTGACCGTGCTGGTCCCGGTCTGGGCCCGGGAGTCGGGCGGGGGACCGGCCGCGATCGGCCTGACCGGAACGGTCTGGGGCAGTGCGGCGGTGGCCGGCAGCCTGATCGCGGCGGCCGTCGCCCACCGGCTTCCCCGGCGCGCGGTGTTCTTCGCCGGCTTCCTGCTGGCGGGCGCCCCGCGGTTCGTCGTGCTGGCACTGGACGTGCCGATGGGCGTGGTGCTCGCCGTGTTCGTGCTGAGCGGCTTCGGGGCCGGGTTCCTCAACCCGATCCTCGGTGCCGTGCTGTTCGAGCGGGTGCCGCGTCAGCTGCTGGGCCGGGTCAATGCGCTGGGGGACTCGCTCGCCTGGGCCGGGATCCCGCTGGGTGGCCTGCTCGCCGGCGCGGCGGTGGCGATGTCGGGGCTGATACCGGTGCTGCTCGTGTGCGGCGGTCTGTACTTCGTCGCCACCACCCTGCCGGGTCTGCGGCCGGAGTGGCGGGAGATGGACCGCAAGCGCGGCCGCGCCCCGGAGGCGGCCGCCGCCGCGAGCGGCGAACCGGAGGGGACGGTGCCCGCTCCGCCCGTCCTGCCCGCCTCGGCCCACGCGGCGGCCGGGGTCCCGACCGAGTGACGGAGGCGAGCAGGGGGGAGGGTGGCGGTCAGCTGAGGTCGAAGGGGGCCGGGGCGCGGTCCGCCCAGATCCGGGCGGAGGCCTGCTCGGGATAGGGGACGGTCACCGACTCGGCGTCCACGACCCGGGTGAGCTGCCCCTCGGGCTCGTAGGCGGGCCAGCCGGGGTCGCCGGTGGCGACGAAGCCGGTCCACGCCCGCAGGAGTTCCGCCGAGGCGGCCTCGGCCCCGGGGCCGGGCGGGTCGCCGAGGAGCCCCCGGCCGGTCGGGCTGTCCAGGGTGCCGAAGGCGAGCGGGACGTCGAGGCTGTGGCAGGCCCCGACGGTTCCGCCGAAGGCCCGGGACTGCAGGGCCAGCTCGAACAGGAAGGAGGTGCCGCCGGCCGCGAGGTTGGCCCGGGCGAGGAGCAGCGAGGGCATGCGGAACAGCGCGTCGGAGTACACCGTCTCCACGAGGTACTCCGGTCCGGCTCCGGGATGGGCGGCGCGATAGGCGTCGGGGCCGTCCGGTGCGGGGGCGAACAGGGCGAGGGCGTCGCGGGCGTCCTCCTCGGTGAAGGTGCCGAGGCGTCCGGCGAGGACCGTGAAGAGGCGGAACTCGTCACGGGTGTGGCCGACGAGCAGCTCGATCCCCTCCGCGCGTCCGCCGGTCAGTGCCGCCCAGGGCGTCTCGGTCAGGACGTCGCCGTCGACCACCGGGCAGATGGCGATGCCGGTCCGGGCGAACCGGCCCCAGCGGTCCGCGTGCTCGGGGAGCTCGGCGCCGAGGGCGGTGACCGCCTCGGCCAGGCGCCCGGGGGCGACGGCGCGGAACCCGGCCGCGCTGGGTGCGGTGCCCAGCCGGTCGGCGAGCACGGCCGTGAGCTCCTGCCCCAGGGCCGGAGTGCAGTGCATGCCCGGTACCGAGTGCGCGACGGCGCGCCGGAACAGGCCGCGGGCCGTCGGCATCGCCAGCAGGGCGGCGATCGAGCCGGCGCCCGCGGACTCCCCGGCGACCGTGACCCGGCCGGGGTCCCCGCCGAAGGAGGTGATGTTGGCCCGCACCCAGCGCAGGGCGGCGATCTGGTCGAGGAACCCCCGGTTGGGCGGGGCGTCCGGGAAGAGGGCGAAGCCCTCGGCGCCGACCCGGTAGTTGAGGGTCACCACGACGAGGCCGGCGTCGGCGAGCAGGGCCGGGTCGTACAGGGGGTCGCTCGACGCCCCGGAGAGGTAGGCGCCGCCGTGGATCCACACCAGCACCGGCAGGCCGGCGGCCACACCGGGATCGGGGGTGCAGACGTTGAGCGTCAGCCAGTCCGGGCCGCCGTCCGCCCCGGCCGGGGCCGGACCGGACTGCGGCGCCACGGGGCCGAACGCGACGGCGGGCCTGACGCCCTCCCACGGCAGGGCCGGGGCGGGCGCGGCGAACCGCAGTGCGCCGACGGGCGGCTGTGCGTAGGGGATGCCGCGGAACACCGCGTGCGTGCGCTGCCACACGCCCTCCACCAGGCCGGACGTGGTGCGGGCCTGCGGCCTCGGCTGCTCGGACATGCCGATTCCTCCCTCTCGGACTCGGATCGGTGCCTCACGGGGACAGGTTTATAGGTCAGCTGTATTATGTCAACTGTATTGGAAAGATCGGGGAAGGACCGGCGATGCCGAAGCAGGTGGACCACCGCGAACGCCGCGAGACGATCGCCCGGGCGCTGTGGCGGGTGGTCGACCAGCGCGGCGTCCAGCAGCTGACCCTGCGCGAGGTCGCCCAGGAGGCGGGCATCTCGCTCGGCCAGCTGCAGCACTACTTCGCCTCCCGGAAGGCGATGCTCACCTTCGCGATGGACCTCGCGGCGGAGCAGACCGCCGAACGCGTCGGCCAGGGCCTGCGGGGGCTCGGCGAACACCCGCACCCGCGCGAGGTGCTCCGCGTGATGCTCCTGGAGACCCTCCCGCTGCACCCCGACGCCCGTGCGACCAGCCGGATGAGCGCCGCCTACGTCCTGGAGGCCCTGCACGACGAGGACGTTCGCACCCGCGCGCGGGGCGGACTCCTCGAAGGGCGCGCCCTCGTGGAGCACCTGCTCCGGCAGGCCGTCGCGGACGGCCACCTCGCCGCCGATCGCGACCCGGCCGTCGAGACCGGCCTGCTGCTCGCCCTCACCGGCTTCACCACCCTGCTCGAACTGGGCGCGGTCACGGCGGAGGAGGTGGTCGCCGCCGTCGACAGTCACCTCGACCGGTTGTTCGGCGGCGGGTGACCCGGGCGGGGTCGGGCCGTGTGGGTTCCGGGGGCGGCAGGCGCGGGGGCGGACGCCCAGTGGAGGAGGAGAACGGAGGCGACGGCGGCGAGGGCGCACCAGGTGGAGACGAAGGCCAGCCGCCACAGGAGCGCGCAGGCCAGGGCGCCGGTGCCGGTGATCAGGCCGAGCCGGCGCAGCAGCCGGTCGCCGCTGGCCAGCAGGGCGCCGACGGTGGCGAGGAGATAGCCGGCCAGCAGGAGGGCGGGGTGCGGGACGCCGATGCGGTAGTCGAGGGTGTGGGCGTGGGCGGTGACGCCGACCGGGTGGGTGGCGACGGCGTGCGCCGACGGCACGGCCACCAGGAGACCGAACAGGACCAGCGCGGTGAGCAGCCGCCGTCGGGACCGGCCGGCGTCGACGGCGGCGCGGCGCACGCCGACCGGGACCAGCACGGGGAGCAGGGGCAGGGCGATCACCGCCCACGCCGTGCGGGCCCAGGCGGCCGGGGCGGCAGGCGGATCGCCGTCGGTGCCGAGCCAGACCACCGCCTCGATCAGCTGGTGTACGCCGAGGACGAGGGGCAGCGTGGCGAGTGGGAGGCGTTCGGGCCGCCCGGACCGGCGGGTGCGGACCAGGCAGAGCACACCGACGGCCGTCACCGCGCCGCCGACGACGAGGTCCGCCCGGGCACTCCAGCACATGGGGCCTCCCGGGGCCGCTCAGCCGGGGGACGGGCCGGTGGGCGGGTCGTCCTCGGAGCCCTCGTCCGACTCGTCCGACTCGTCCGACTCATCCGAGTCGTCCGCCGAGTCGCCCGGGACCTCGCCGATGGACTCCAGGACGTCGCCGGTGGTGCCGGGCAGGGCGGGGTGGCGGCCGATCACCACCACCCCGATGACGATCGCCACCAGGCCGGCGACCTGCCAGGCCAGGGCGCCGGGGGTGACGCGCAGCCGGTCGCCGAGGAACCCCACCGCGCAGGCGATCCCGGTGATCGGCTGGGCGGCCGTCAGCGCGGGCAGGGACATCCGCAGCGGCGCCGCCTCGAAGGCGCTCTGCACCAGCAGCAGCCCGACCACCCCGGCCGCCACCACCGCGTACGGCTGCCAGCTGCGCAGCACCGCCTCCAGCCCCTGGTGGTCGAGCCGCTGGGTGGTGGTGCGGGTCAGCGCGTCCTGGAGCCCGTAGAGCAGGCCGGCGGCCAGGGCGAGCACCGTCGCCTCCTCGAACAGCGGCAGCCGGCGGGCCGTGGAGATCAGCAGCAGGGTGAGCCCGACGACCGTGCCGACCACCAGCCAGTGCCGCAGCTCGCTCGCCGGCGCGCCGCCGCCGGTGGGTCTGCCCGCCACGATGAACGCCGTCACCCCGAGCGCGAGCAGCAGCACCCCGGCCCAGCCGGAGCGCCCGAGCGTCTGGCGGGTCAGCACCCGGGCGAGCGCCATCGCGAAGATGAGGTTGGTGGCGAGCAGGGGTTCGACCAGCGAGACCTCGCCCTGGTTGAGGGCCAGCGCGGAGAGGATCAGCCCGGTGATCATGAAGCCGGTGCCGAGCAGCCACTCGGGCATCCGCAGCAGGTCCAGCAGCAGCCGCCAGTGCAGCAGATCGGCGCGCGGGGCCCGCTGCGCCGCGTGCTGCTGGAGGACGAATCCGAGGCCCAGGAAGCAGGCGGCGCTCAGGGCCAGGACGAAAACCGCCACGGAGGGACCACCCGAGGGTTGTTGACCGCACCGCACCGCCGCCCGGCTCCGGGGCGGCTCCTCGGGCGGGTCCGCCCGCGTGGCCCGGCGATCCGGAGCGGGGTGTCCCGCGGCCTCGGCGCGTTGGGGCCAGCCTACCGCCGGGGTGGGGCGCCGACCCGTGGAGTCGCGCCGCCCGGCGGGTCGCACCGCCCCGGCCCGGCGCGCGGTTGCCGCCGCCGTGCCGGGGGGCGCACGCTGGGGGGAGCGGCCGCCGCGGGAGCACCGCCCGCACCGGCCCGATCAGGCGCGACGGGGGGTCGGCGCCAGGAGGTGTGGCATGCACAACCAGTGGGATGTGGAGCTGAGCTTCGAGGAGGACGGCGTCCACACCGGATGCCAGGCGAGGCTGACCGGAGCCCGGGCCCCGGGTCTGACCGCGCACGGGGAGTCGACCAGGAGCGTCGACGACCGCCCGCTCGCCAGGATCGGCGAGGAGGTCGCGGCCTCACGCGCGCTGGAGGCGCTGTCCCGCAAGCTGAAGGCCCAGGCCGACGGGGAGATCGAGGACGAGGGCCACCGGCCGGGCTACCTGATCTACTGAGGGGACGCCACCTTCGGGACGGCGCCGTCGCGGTCGCCGTCCGCAAGGCTCGCGGTCGCCGCCCGCCCGGTGGAGCGGCGGCGCGGGACGAGGAGCAGCGCGAGCAGGGTGGCCACCCCGAGCACGGCGGCCGTGGCCACGAACGCCCGGTCGTAACCGGCCGCGAGGGCGGCCCGCGCGGCGTCGGCGTTCCCCTCGGTGGCGGACCGCCGGGTGGCGGCCACCGCGACGGTCGACAGCACGGCGAGCCCGATGCTGCCGCCGCACTGGCGGCCGGCGTTGAGCAGCCCGCTGACCAGCCCGGCCTCGCGCGGGTCGACGCCCGAGGTGCCCATCGCGGTGTTGGCGACCATGCAGACGCCGACGCCCACGCTGGTCACGATCGACGGTCCGGCGAAGCCGGTCAGATAGCCGGAGTGCGGGCCGAGCCCGCCGAACCAGAGCATTCCCAGCGCGGCGAGCAGCAGCGCGCCGGTGAGCGTGGCCCGGCCGCCGAAGCGGGCGGTGAGGCGGCCCGCGACCATGCTGCCCGCCGCCGTCCCGGCGCAGAACGGCAGGAACGCGGCGCCGGCCGCCAGCGGGCCGTAGTCCAGGACGTTCTGCAGGAACAGCGAGCAGAAGTAGAAGCCGGCCAGCATGGCCGCGCCGAGCAGCGTCACCAGCAGGCTCGACATCCAGGCCGTCCGGGCCCGCAGCACGCCCAGCCGGACGATCGGCGCCCGCGCGAAGCGTGCCTCCCAGAGCAGGAAGGCCAGCCCGAGCAGCACGGCGGCGCCGAGCGTGGCGAGCGTCCGTGCCGAGCCCCACGGGTGGCGGTCGGTCGCCATGAGGCCGTAGACCAGGACGGTCATCGCGCCGGTGCCGAGTACGGCGCCGAGCACGTCGGGGCGGCCGGTGAGCGGCGGGCGGACGGCGGGCACCGAGCGGAGCGCCAGGGCGAGGCCGACCAGCACGATCGGCGCGTTGACGAAGAACACCCAGCGCCAGTCGAGCAGGTCCGTCAGCACGCCGCCGAGCAGGACGCCCAGTGCGCTGCCGCCCGCCGTCACCATCGACCAGATGCCGAGGGCCCGCGCCCGGGCCGCCCCGTCGGCGAAGGTCACCATGATCAGGGTGAGCCCGATCGGTGCCAGGACGGCGGCCGCGACGCCCTGGCCGGCACGGGCGGCGATCAGCTCCGCCGGGGTCCGGGCGAATCCACCGAGCACCGAGGCGAGGCCGAACAGCACCAGTCCCCAGAGCACCGCGCGGCGGTGCCCGGCGAGGTCGGCGATCCGGCCGCCGAGCAGCAGCAGTCCGCCGAAGGCGAGCGCATAGGCGTTGACCACCCACGGCAGGGCGCTGTCGGCGAAGCCGAGGGCGTGGCCCATCGCGGGGAGCGCGATGTTCACGATGCTGGCGTCGAGGGTGACCATCAGCTGGCAGACGGAGACGGTGGCCAGGACCAGGCCGGGGCGGGCGGTGACGGGGCGGGACGTCCTGGGCACGGGTGGGGCGGTGGTGCGGGACGAAGCGGGTCCGGGCATGGCGACCTCCGATGCGAACTTTGTTCGCGTAAGGTAAGCCTAACCTGAGTGGTAGGGCAAACGCCCAGGCCGGAAGGGGCTTGGCGCAGGCATGGCAGGATGGCGGGGTGTCAGAGCGGAGCAGCCGACCGGGCGTCGGCGAACACCAGGCGGACCGTGCGGGCGGGCCTGACGGGCCTGACGGGCCGGGCGGGCCGGGCGGCTCGACGGCGGCCGAGAGGGCCGCCGCCGGGGGAGCCGGGGCCGGGCCCGGCCGGTACGGGCGCAAGCGCCCGCGCCCCGGGCTGACCACGGCCGGGGTGGTCGCCGCCGGGCGCCGGGTGATCGAGCGGGACGGCATCGACGCCCTCACCATGCGGGCCGTCGCCACCGAACTCGGCACCGCGCCCGCGTCGCTGTACCGGCACGTCACCGACCGCGAGGCGCTGCTGATCGCCGTCCTGGAGCAGATCGCCGAGGGCATGCCGGTCGACGTGCCGGGTGCGACGCCGCAGGAGCGGCTGCTGCGCCGGCTGCTCGGCGCCCACGACTACATGGCCGGCCACACCTGGGTGCTGCACATCCTGATTCGGGGCGAACTGGTCGCCCGGAACGCGCTGGCGTTCAACGACGCCTGTCTCGCCGACCTGATGGCCGTCGGCCTGCGGCCCGAGCCGGCGCTGACCGCGTTCCGTGCCTGCTGGCAGCTGGTCCTCGGCGAGCTGCTCTCCGAACACCCCGTCAGCCCGCCGCGCGAGCCGAGCCAGCGGCGGGCCGTCATCGAGTCCGCGGACCGCGAGCGGCACCCCGCGCTGGGCCGGGTGCTGGACGAGGTGGGTTTCGTGGGGGTGGGCGAGCGCTGCGGTGACCTGGAGGTGTCGCTGGCGGCGCTGATCACGGGCTTGGTGGGCCGCTGGGGCCGGGGCGGAAGCGGATCCCGGCCGTGAACGGTCACGCTCCGCGGGGCGTGGCGGTCCGGCGCGCGGCCCGTGGGCCCGGCGTGCCGAGCCGGCTCGCGGCCTCGTCGAGCGCCGCCGGGACCTCGCCCGTCCGCTCACGGCCGCGATCCTGAACGCGATCCTGAACACGATCCTGAAGGCGATCCCACCCCCGTTCCGGTCGACCGTCCTGCCCGGGGCGGCTCACGGCTCCACCAGCTCCCGTGGTGCGTCCGCCACCTTCGCGACAGGCCTCAGCCACGCTCCCCGGCCCGGGTGCCGGCGCCCCAGAAGAGCGGGCCGGCCGTCGGCGTCACCGTGATGTCCCAGCCGAGCTCGCGCAGCCGGCTCTCCAGCTCCGCGGGGTCGTAGGAGATCTTCACGATCCGGTAGGCCGTTCCGTCGGGCGTGCGGCGCTGGATGGTGGAGGAGCCCGGGCCCTCGACCAGCTCCGCCGGATTCCGGTAGCGGTCGTCGACGAGGAACACCCGGCCGCCCGGTGCGAGGGCGGCGTCCACCAGCGACCAGAAGGACCGGAACCGGCCGGCCGGCACGTGCGAGAGCCAGCACCCCATGAAGACGACGTCGTGACGGCGATCGGGTTCCCAGGTGAACAGGTCGGCCTCGACGAAGCGCACCGGGGCGCCCTGCGGGACGCGCCGCGCGGCGATCGCGAGCATCTCCGGGGAGGCGTCGACGGCCGTGACCTCGTCGGCGTAACGGAGCAGCCGGGGGGTCCAGGTGCCGGGACCGCAGGCCAGTTCCAGGACGCTGCCCGCCGGCCGGAAGGCGTCGAGCGCCCCGGTCAGCTCGGCGCCGCCGGGAAGACCGCGGAGGTGGTCCGGGTAGTCCGCGGCGAGGGCGCGGTAGTAGGCGCGCTGCTCGGAGAGGAGCTGGTCCTGAGCCGGTCCGGAGTCCATGGCCTCACTATGGGGCGCGAGCCGGGGCCGCGCCTGCGGAAGGAGTGTCCGGAGATTCGACCCTTCGGCGCTGCTGCCCGGGCTGCTGCCGGGTCGGCACGCGTCAGCCCGTCTCCGGGGCGGCCGGGGCCAGGAACTCGGTGAGGCGGCGGTTCAGCGTCTCGGGGTGCGCGGTCAGCAGAGTGTGGTGGGAGGTGTCGGGCAGGACTCCGACCGTGGCGCCGGGCAGGGCGCGGCGGGCGCGGGCGGCGAGGGCGCGGGAGTCGTGGGTGCGGCTGCGGTCGGCGAGCAGGACGAGGGTGGGGGCGGCGAGGGTGTGCAGCTCCGCCGTGCTCGGGCGGGGGCCGGTGACCGGCCGGGCGGCGGGGAAGCCCGCGAAGCCGAGGGCGTAGAGCTCGCGCCAGGCGGGGTCGAGGCCGCTGCCGCCGCTCTCCCAGTCGAGGTAGGCGAGGGCCTTGGCGGCGGTGCGGGGCGGCAGGAGGAGCGGCAGCACGCGCAGCAGGTAGCGGGGCCGGTAGCCGGCGAAGCACTGGGTCGGGTCGAGCAGGGCGAGCCGGCGCACCCGGGCGGGCGCGTGCAGGGCGTAGCGCAGGGCGATCCAGCCGCCGTAGGAGTGGCCGGCGAGGTCGGTGGCGGGCAGGTCCAGCGCGTCGAGGACGGCGTCGAGCCAGCCGAGCAGGCCGGGCAGGCCGTCAAGGCGGGGGCGGTCGAGGGTGCTGCGGCCGGGGTCGCCGGGGAGGTCGACGGCGAGCACCCGGTGACCGGCCGCGGCGAGCGCGGCGGCGTTGGCGGCCCAGCAGGTGGCGGTGGCGCCGCCGCCGGGCAGCAGGACGAGCGGTCGGCCGTCGCGCGGACCGCAGGCGTTGACCCGGGCCGCGCCGTACGGGGTGGGGAGGGTGAGCGCCTCGACCGGGAGCGGCCAGCGGGCGAGGGCCTCGTCGTAGGCGGCGAGGAAGGCGTCGAGGGCGGGAGCGGCGGCGGGATCGGGCGCGGGGGCGGGGCCGGCGGCGGGATGTGCGGACATAGTCTTCCCCCAGAGGTGTGACGTACTTGCTCGGTGAGCATGTATCTCGCTGAGCGAGAGAATACGTCCGGAGATCTTCCGAGGGAAGGACATGCGGTGGAGTCGGAGCGGACGCCGATGCGGCTGGTTCACCTGCTGCGCGGGCTGACGGTCGAACTCGACCTGTTCGGCGCCGAGTTCGCGGCACGCCATGGCCTGCACCCGACCGATCTGCGGGCGCTGATCCATCTGCTGGACGCCGCGCGGGCGGGGGTGGTGGTCACGCCGGGGCGGCTCGGCGAGGCGCTGGGGCTGAACTCGGCCGGGACGACCGGACTGGTCGACCGGCTGGAGCGGCTCGGGCTGATCCGGCGCGAGCGCGATCCGGGGGACCGCCGCAAGGTGCGGTTGGTGGTGGAGGACCGGGCGATCGAACTGGGCCAGGGCTTCTTCGGCGGTCTGATCGCCGATCTGGTGGCCGCGATGGGGGCGTTCGGGGAGGAGGAACTCGCGGTGGCGCAGCGGTTCCTGGTGACGATGACCGAGGTGGTGTCCGCAGCCCGGGCGGAGTGAGGGCGCACGCGCGGGAGGGGCGGCGCGGGGCCCGGCGAGCGGTGACGCCGGGCCCCGGGCGGGCGGCCGGACCCTACGGGCGCAGGCCGGCGAACTCGTCGAGGACGGCGACCCGCAGCTCGTGCGCGCCGTCGGGACGGGTCTGCTCGTAGTACAGGTACCAGCGGCCCCGGGCGCCGACCACGTCGGCGTAGCGCACGTCCAGCCACGGGCCGTCGGGCGTCAGGCGGTGCCACTCGCGCAGGTCGGCGGAGGCGGCGAGCCCGCAGCGCTCCTCGTAGTTGCCGGACGCGTCGGCCGAGCCGTCGTAGAGGGCGAGCCAGCCGCCGGAGCCGTCGGGCAGGACGGCGGTGATCCGTGACTCGTAGGCGTCCCAGGCGCCGGCCGGGCCGACGTCGAGGACCTCGGCGGCGCGGCCGGGCGGGGCGGTGAACCGCAGGCCGTCGGTGGAGCCGGCGAGCGCGGTGGGCTGGACGGTCAGGCCGGTGGTGTGGATGTCGGCGGCGGCGTGGGCCCGGGCCTGCTCCTCCGGGCTGAAGGCGCGGGCGCGCGAGACGGTGGCGAACAACCGTACGCCGCCGTCGTGTTCGAGCAGGTAGGGGTCCTTGACGCCCTCGGTGCCGGTGTCGGCGGCGGTGAGGACCGGGGTGCGGGTGGCCAGGTCGAAGGCCTCGGGCGTCCCGGCGCGCAGGGCGTCGATCCGCCAGCGCCGGTCGACGGGGTCGACGTAGCTGAGGTGGAGCAGGTAGCCGCCGTCGCGCCGGAGCAGGGCGAAGCGCTCCATGGACGGCGAGCCGAGGTCGGCGCGTTCCACCGACCAGAGGTCGCGGAACTCCACGCCGTCGTGGCTCTCGGCCACCGCGCAGCGCCAGCCCCGGTCCCGGCCGTCGGCCGCGGGGCCGGCGGCGCGCGGGCGGCGTTCGCGGTAGGTGAGCAGGAAGCGGTCGTGGTCGGGCTCGTAGCGGACGCTCGGGCAGCCCGCCCAGTAGCCGGGCTCGGGGCGTTCGGGCGCGCGGACCAGGGCCGAGCCGGAGAGGTCGGGGGCTGCGGGAAGGGCGGTGGGGTGGGCCTTGGCGGTCATCGGCGGCGGGTCGTCCTCATGAGTGGGCGGGTAGGGACCTGCGGATTCTCCGTCACTTTCTATCAGATCAAGAGAAAGTGGCGGCCGGTGTGACCCGTGAGCCTGGAAGGGGCGATCGGGTCGGAGGCGGCTTGTCACATGGAGTGATTCTGTGAATCGCATGTTTCGCCCGATGGCGATCGAGCAACGCCGACCGGACGGGGCTTGACCCTCTCTCCAAGATCGGGAAAGACTTCTTCTCAGAGTCGATCAAACAGAGGAAGCCCGAACCGATGACAGCCCCCACCACCGACGCACCCGGCTACGGCGGTCTCGGCCTCTACGTCGGCGACCTCCACAACCACTGCGGCATCAGCTACGGCCACGGCCCGATCGAGGACGCCTACGCCAACGCCCGCCTCCAGCTCGACTTCGCCAGCGTCACCGGCCACGGCTGGTGGCACGACCTCCCCGAGCGCACGCCCGAGCTGGCCGGGCTGGTCGACTACCACACCGAGGGCTTCGCCCGGCTCGCCGACCGCTGGGAGCACGTCCAGGAGGTCACCGCCGCCGCCCACGAGGACGGCCGCTTCGTCACCTTCCAGTCCTTCGAGTGGCACAGCCTCGCGTACGGCGACCACTGCGTGTACTTCGACGGCCCGCGCGGCGAGATCATCCGCGCCGCCGACCTGGAGGGCCTGCGCGTGCGGCTGCGCGCCCTGGCCGCCGAGGGCGTGCGCACCTGGGCGCTCCCGCACCACATCGGGTACGGCACCGGGCGGCGCGGCATCGACTGGTCCGCGTACACCGAGGAGTTCGCGCCGGTGGTGGAGGTGATGTCGATGCACGGCTGCGCCGAGTCCGACGAGGCGCCGCGCACCTACCTGCACACCATGGGGCCGCGCGACACCGCCGGCACCGCCGTGCACGGGCTGCGGCTCGGCCACCGCTTCGGGCTGATCGGCTCCACCGACCACCACAGCGCCTTCCCCGGCAGCCACGGCCACGGCCGGCTCGCCGTCTGGGCGCCCGAGCTGACCAGGCCCGCGATCTGGGACGCGGTCCAGGCGCGCCGCACCTACGCGATCACCGGGGACCGCATCCTGCTCGCGACCTCGGTCAACGGCGTGCCGATGGGCGGCGAGGCGCCGTCCGCCGACCGCCGCCGGATCCGGGTCACGGTGCGCGGCCGGGACGCCCTGGACCACGTCGAGGTGGTCCGCAACGGTGTGCCGATCCACCGCCTGTCGCGGCCCGAACTCCTCGCCGCCGCCGGTGAGGAGAGGGGATTCGACGGCACGCTCGGCTTCGCCGTCGGCTGGGGCCGGCGCGAGACGGCGGTGCACTGGGACGTCACCCTGCGGGTGGAGGGCGGCGAACTGCTCGACGTGCAGCCCCGGTTGCGAGGCTCCGAGACGGTGGCGCCGGCCGAGGCCGAGCCCGCCACGTACCGGCCGTCCGACTGGTGGCGCACCGGTCCGGGAGAGCTGCGGCTGCGGACCGTGACCGAGGGCAACCCGAACACCGCGACCGATGCCACCCAGGGCTTCTCGCTGGCCGTCGCCGGCGACGACCGGACCAGGCTGACGGCGGTCGTCAACGGCATCGAGACCTCCTATCGGATCGGCGAGTTGCGGGAGGGGCCGCGGACCGGCTTCCTCGGCGGCTTCGTCTCCGGCGCCTACCGCTTCGACCGGGCGGTGCCCGGGCGCGAGCTCTCCGCCGACCTCGACCTGGTCGACGAACGGCCGGGCGGGGACGGCGACTTCTACCACGTACGGGTGAGGCAGCTGAACGACCAGTGGGCCTGGTCGAGCCCGGTCTGGGTGGGTGGCGGCGGTGCCGCCGGCGGACCGGCGGCCTCCTGTCGACGGGCCGGCTGACGCCTGGCAACCGTCGTCGGCCGGCCGCTCCGGTCACCGCCCACCGCCCACCGTTCACGCGAACCCGTACCGAGGAGCACCACCATGTCCGTCACCACCTCCGCGCGCCGCGCCGCCGGCACCGCACTGGCCGCCGCCCTGCTGACCGGCACCCTCGCCGCCCCGGCGGCCGTCGCGAGCGGCACCACCGCCTCCGCTGCTGCCGCCGCCACCACGGTCACCACCGGCACCACCGGCACCACCGTGTTCGCCGACGACTTCGAGTCCGGCACCGTCTCCCACTGGACCCGCCAGCGCATCGACGGCAACGGGAGCATCACCGTCACCGGCGCCCCCGCCGGCGGTTCCGGCCTCGCCGCCCGCTTCAGCGTCCCCAACGACGGCGTGTCCTACCGCTCCGAGGTGGCCGTGAACGCCCTCGGCTGGGGTGCCTACCGCTTCGCCCTCGCCGACTACCTGCCCGCCGACTGGGTGCAGACCTCCACCGAGACCATCGTCGCCCAGTGGCACGGCTACCCGCTCTCCGACGGCAGCGACACCAAGCCGCCGATCGCGCTCACCGTCAAGGACGGCAGCTGGCGCCTCAAGGTGCACTGGCTGACCGGTCCGACGACCGTCGCCGAGGCGGTGATCCCGCTCGGCACCGTGGAGTTCGGGCACTGGAACCAGTGGGCGTTCGACATCACCTGGTCCACCGCCACCACGCCCGGCTCGATCACGGTGTACCGCGACGGCGTGCAGGTCGGCGCGCACAGCGGGCTCAACAACTACCACCAGAACCAGGCCCCCTACTTCAAGACCGGGATCTACCGCGCCAACTGGAACCCGGCCAAGGGCATCCCGTACCCGACCGGCGGCCCCGACGTGGTGCTCTACAGCGACAGCGTCACCGTCACCCAGCTCTGACCCGGCCGAAACCCCCAACCACCAAGAGGTAGCAGCACCATGAGCGAAGCGGCCCGTCACCCCGGCCTGCCCCGACGAGGCTTCCTCGGCCTGAGCGCCGGAGCGGCCCTGCTGGCGGCGGGCTGCCGCTCGGCCACCGACCCGGACGCGGGCGCCGCCCCCGGCGCCGCCGCCGCGGCGTCCGCGCCCGATCTGCAGATCGTCTACGGCAGCGCGCCGGACCCCACCCAACTGCTCCACCGCGGCCCGGACACCCCGGCCTTCGTCAACCTCGTCCTCGACCGGCTGGTCGACCTCGACCCGGTGACCCTCCAGCCGGTGCCCTGGCTGGCCACCTCCTGGGAGTGGAGCGCGGACCGGCTGAAGCTGGTGCTCAAGCTGCGCGAGGACGTCACCTTCCACGACGGGCGCGCCCTGGAGGCCGACGACGTCGTCTTCTCGCTGGTCGGCGCCACCAAGACCTCCCAGGTCAAGCCGCTGCTGGAACGCCTCGCCGACGTCAAGGCCAGCGGGCGGAACGAGGTCACCCTCACCCTCGCCAAGCCCACCAGCAACCTGTTCGACGCCCTCGCCTTCAACCCGGTCGTGGACGCGCGGACGTACGTCGAGGGACGGGCGAGCGACACCGTCAACGGCACCGGCCCGTTCCGCTGGCAGTCCTTCAAGGGCGGCAACCAGCTCGACCTCGCCCGTTACGAGCGGTACTGGCAGAGCGGACGCCCGCGCTTCGAGCGGATCACCGTCCGCTCGGTGACCAGCAGCCAGGCCGCGCTGTCCGCCCTGCAGTCCGGGCAGGGGCACCTGATCGGCGCCGTTCCCGGGCGCGACCTCAAGGTGCTGACGGGCAACCCCGGCTTCACCGTGCAGTCCGCCAAGGCCTCCTACCAGCAGGCGTTCCTCGGCGTGAACGTCGCGTCCAAGCCCTTCGACGACCTCCGGGTCCGCCAGGCGCTGCAGTACGCGGTGGACCGCGAGCGGATCGTCGACCAGGTCTACGGCGGCCACGCCGAGGCCAGCAGCCTGCCCTGGCCGTCCAACACCCCGGGCGTCACCCCGGACCAGGTCACCCGCTACCGGCACGACCCCGAGAAGGCGCGCGGGCTGCTGCGCGAGGCCGGCGCGGAGGGCGCCCGGGTGCCGCTCACCGCCGCCAACTCGCCGGTCTTCAGCTCGCTCGTCGAGCTGGTGAAGTACGACCTGGAGCAGGCCGGCTTCGGCGTCGACGTGCAGCTGCTGGACAACGCGGCCCTCCAGCCGAAGATCCAGCAGGGCACGCTGGAAGGCCTGTTCGTGGCCAACCACGGCATGGTCAGCGTCTCGCCGCTCAGCGGGATCACCGTCTCCGGGCCGCTCCAGGTGGGCCGGAACACCTCGCACGTCACCGACCCGGCCTACGCCGAACTCCAGGCGCGCGCCTTCGGGGCCGCCGACGAGCAGGCCCGGGCCGACGTCAACCACGAGCTGTCCGAGTACCTGCTCGCACAGTCCTTCCACATCACCCTGGCGCACGCCTGGGAGACCTACGCGTTCGCCTCCTCGGTGCGGGAGGTGTCCACCAGCGCGCTGGGCTACCTGAAGCTGACCGACACCCGCCGGGACGCCTGAGCCGCCGCCCCGCCCACCCCGGCCGGCCACCCACCCCGGCCGGCCACCCGCCCCGGCCGAACCGCGCGGCCCGCCCGCGCCGTCAGCCGTCCCGCCCACCCCCGGAGAACCCCCCGTGCCGTACTGGACCAGAAAGGCCGCCGGAGCCCTGGCCACCCTCTGGCTCGCCTCGGTGGCCGTCTTCCTGCTGCTCCGCCTGGCCCCGGGCGACCCGGTCTCCGCCGCGCTCGGCGCCGAGGCCGACCAGGAGCAGCGCGACCACCTCGGCCGCCAGCTCGGCGTGGACCGCCCGCTGCCCGCCCAGTACCTCACCTGGCTGGGCGGGCTGCTGGGCGGCGACCCCGGGCTCTCCTTCCACTACCGCGAACCGGTCACCCGGATGATCGGCCAGAGCCTCGGCTCCACCGTCCAACTCGCCCTCGCCGCGGGCCTGCTGATGCTGGTGCTCGGCCTGCTGCTGGGCGCCGCGCTGGCCGCCGAGCGGCGCGGCCGGCTGGCCCGGGCGCTGGACCCGCTCACCACGGCCGTGCTCGCCCTGCCGGTGTACGTCACGGCGGTGCTGTTCGTCTTCGTCTTCGCCGTGCTGCTGCGCGTGCTGCCGGCCGGCGGCGAACGCGACCTCCTCACCGCGCCCGACCTGGCGGTGCAGTACCTGGCGCTGCCCGCCGTGGCGCTCGCCCTGCCCGGCTCGGTGGTGCTGGCCCGGCTGCTCGCCACCGAGCTCCGGCGCACCCGGCAGGAGGAGTTCGTGCTCACCGCGATCGCCAAGGGCGCCCCGCCGCGGCGGATCCTGCTGCGGCACGTGCTGCCCAACAGCCTGGCGCCGTTCTGCGTCGAGTTCGGGCTCAACCTGGGCGAGCTGCTCGGCGGCGCCGTCGTCGCCGAGCAGCTGTTCGCCCGGCACGGCCTCGGACAGCTGCTGCTGGACGCGATCAACCAGCGGGACTACCCCGTCGCCCAGACCCTGATCATGCTCGCGGTCGCGGTGGCCGTCACCGTGCAGCTCGGCTCCGAGCTGCTGGTCGGCCGGCTGGATCCGCGGATCGCCCGCGCCGGCGCCGGGGAGGGCCGATGAGCACCACGACCGCCGTCGACGGGAGCCGGTGGCCCGCCCTGCCCGCCGTGCTGCGCGGCCGGCGCGGCCGCACCGGGGCGGTGCTGGTCGCCCTGGTGGTGCTGCTCGGGCTGCTCGGCCCGCTGCTGCTCCCCGCCGACCCCTACCAGCAGGGCCGCGAGGCGCTCGCCGGACCGTCCTGGTCCCACCCGCTCGGCACCGACGAGGTCGGCCGCGACCTGCTGGCCCGCGCGCTGTACGGGGTCCGGATCGAACTGCTGGTCTGCCTGCTGGCGGTGCCCGCGGCCGCCGTGCTCGGCACCCTGCTCGGGCTGCTCGGCGGGCTGAACCGGTTGCTCGGCGAGGCCGTCCAACGGCTCTTCGACCTGCTGCTCGGCTTCCACGGGCTGCTGCTGGGCCTCGCCATCGCACTGATCGTCCGCCCCGGGCTCGGCAGCGTCGTGGTCACCGTCGTGCTCAGCGCGCTGCCCGCCTTCGGCCGCCAGGCCCGCGCCGCGCTGCTCGCCCAGCTCGCCCGCGACCACGTGGTGGCCGCCCGGGTGCTCGGCGTGCCGCGCGCCCGCACCCTGCGCCGCTACGTGCTGCCCAACGTCACCGACGCCGCCACCGCGCTGCTGGCCGTGGCGATGGCGCACGCCGCCAAGATCGAGGGCGGCCTGAGCGTGCTCGGCTTCGGCATCCAGCCGCCCACCCCCTCGCTCGGCACGATGATCAACACCGGCAGCAAGTACCTCTTCCTGCACCCGGGTTACGCCCTGGCGCCGGTGCTGCTGCTGGGTCTGCTGGTGTTCGGTCTGACCCTGCTCGCCGACTCGTTCAACCGGGAGAAGCTGCGGTGACCGTGACGACGACGAACACCCCGGAGGCCCCGGCGACGGTGTCGCCGCTGCTGGAGATCACCGGGCTGAAGGTCACCGCCGGGCCCCACGAGGTGGTCCACGGCGTGGACTTCACCCTGCGCCCCGGCGAGATCCTCGGCCTGGTCGGCGAGTCCGGCTCCGGCAAGACGCTCACCGCGCTCGCCGCCAACCGGATGCTCCCGCCCGGCTGCCGCACCACCGCCGGCACCGTCCGCCTGGACGGCACCGATCTGCTCACCCTCCCCGAGGATGCCGTGCGCGCCGTGCGGGGCCGGCGGATCGGCATGGTCTTCCAGGACCCGCTCGCCTACCTCAACCCCCGGATGCCGATCGGCCGCCAACTCGCCGAGGCCGCCCTGGTGCACGGTGCGAGCCGGGCCGACGCCCGGGCCCGCGCGCTCGAACTCCTCGACCTGGTCGGCATCCCGGAGCCCGGCCGCCGCTACCGCGACCGCCCGCACGAGTTCTCCGGCGGCATGCGCCAGCGGGTGCTGATCGCCATGGCGATGGCCAACCGGCCCGACCTGCTGATCGCCGACGAACCCACCACCGCCCTCGACCCCACCACCCAGGCGGGCATCCTCGACCTGCTCGTCCGGCTCCGCGACGAGACCGGCACCGCCGTCCTGCTGATCACCCACGACCTCGGCGTGGTCGCCCGCAGCTGCGACACCGTCCAGGTCATGTACGCCGGACGGATCGCCGAACGCGCTCCGGTCGAACGGCTGTCGGCCGCCCCCAGGCACCGGTACACCGCCGGGCTGCTGGCCTCCGTGCCCCGATTGGACGGTCCGCGCGGCGTGCCGCTCGCCGTGATCGGCGGCCGCCCGCCCGCCGCCGGCGAACAGCTTCCGGGCTGCGCGTTCGCGCCGCGCTGCGCCGCCGCGGTGGAGCGGTGCGGGCAGGAGGCGCCCGGCTGGGTGACGGCGGGGGAGCACGGTTTCGCCTGCCACCGGCCGGTGGCGCCGGGAGAGGGGCCGGGGCCGGGGGAGGAGCCGGGGCCGGGGGCGGCCGTCGAGGAACCCGCCGAGCCGGCGGGGGCCACCGTGCCGTCGGACGTCGCCGAGCCGGTCCTGGTCGCCGAGAACCTCACCGTCCGCTACGGACGCCGGGGCGTGCCCGCGCTCGACGGCGTCGGCCTCGCCGCCGCGCCCGGCCGGGCCGTCGGCGTGATCGGCGAGTCCGGCTCCGGGAAGTCGACGCTGGCCCGCGCCCTGCTCGGGCTGCTGCGTCCGCAGTCCGGCACCGTCCGGGTCGGCGGCCGTTCCTGGGACGCGGCCACCCCGGCCGAGGAGCGCGCACTGCGCCGCCGGGTGCAGTTCGTCTTCCAGGACCCGTACGCCTCGCTCAGCCCGCGGATGACCGTCCGCGACGCCCTCGCCGAACCGCTGCTCGCCCACGGGCTGCCGCTCGGCCGGATCGATGAGCTGGTCGAACTCGTCGGCCTGCCGGCGGCGTTGCTGGACGCCCTGCCGCACCGGCTGTCGGGCGGGCAGCGCCAGCGGGTGGCGATCGCCAGGGCGCTCGCCGTCGGCCCGCAGGTGCTGGTGGCCGACGAGCCCACCTCCGCGCTGGACGTCTCGGTGCAGGCGCAGATCCTCAACCTGCTGCTCGACCTGCGCCACCGCACCGGCATCGGCCTGGTGTTCATCTCGCACGACCTCGCGCTGGTCCGTCACCTCTGTGACGAGGTGCTGGTGATGCGCCACGGCCGGGTGGTCGAACAGGGCCCCGCCGAGCGGCTGTTCACCGCACCCGAGCACCCGTACACCCGTGAGCTGCTGGCCGCCGCAGGACAGCACGGAACCCCGAAGACCCTCCGAGGAGCGCCATGACGCCGAACGCCCGCCCGTCCCGCCGCCAACTCCTGCTCGGCGCGGGCTCCGTGACCGCCCTGACCGCGCTCGGCACGGTCGGCGCGACGCCCGCGGCGGCCGCCCCGCCCCGCCCCTCCGGCACCCCCGGGGTGACCGGACTCGGCCCCGGCAACGCCGACTTCCCGCTGATGAGCGCGACCCTGATCGGCGAGACGCTGTGGATCGGTTCGCGCAACCTGGCCCCGGCCAGGGTGGTCGGCTACCACGTGCCGACCGGACGGGTCACCGGCACCGCGACCCTGCCGACCGGCAACTTCGTGCAGGGCTCGGCCGCCCACGGCGGCCTGCTGTACCTCGGGGTGACGGACGCGCCGAAGGCCGTCAACCTCTACCGCTTCGACCCGGCCGACGGCAGCGTGCGCGGCCTCGCCGCCGTGCCCGGCGCCGACGTCCGGGACGTCGCGGTCGCGCCCGACGGCGTGGTCTTCGCCACCGGCCGGCAGAAGGGCCGGGCGGCCGGCCCCGGCCTGTACGCCTACGACCCGGCGAGCGGCGTGCTCACCGAGGTCGCCTCACCGGCCCCCGGCGCGACCCAGGGGCGGGCCGTCGAGGCCACCGCCACCCACGCCTACCTGGGCGTCGGCAGCAACCTCGCGGGCGGCGGCGGGGCCACGCTCGCCTCGCTGTTCGCGGTCGAGCGGGCCACCGGGCGGGTCACCGACATCACCCCGCCGGAGCTCGCCGCCGACACCATCGTGCGGCAGATCACCGTTCTCGGCGACGACCTGCTCGCCGTCTCCACCGAGGGCAAGCCCGCGCACGTCGCGCTGCTGGACCCGGCCACCCACACCGTGCTGCGCTCCTTCGCGGTGCCCGGCACCAAGAGCGTCACCAACTTCCAACGCCTCGGCGACACCGTCTGGTTCACCTCCACCGAGCACGGCACGGTCTGGCGCCACCGGCTCGGCACGGACGGCCCGGAGGCCTTCGCGGTGCCCGTCCCGGACGGCAACTCCTGGGGCCTGGGCCGGATCGGCGACACCCTGGCCGGCGTCACCGAGGGCGGCACCGCCTGGACCCTCTCCACCGCCACCGCCGCCGTGACCACCACCGACCTGGTGGCCGCCGGCGCGCCCGCCGAGGCGCAGCTCGGCATGTCGCTGGCGGCCCGGTACGGCCGGGTGTACGTCGGCGGCAACGGTTCGGTCGCGCTGCACGACCTCAACGCCGGGACGGTGCGCAAGCTCCCGGTGCCCGGCGAGGCGAAGGACACCGTGATCCTCGACGACGGCACCCTCTACCTGGGCGTCTACTCCTCGCAGGGGATCTGGCGGTACCGGCCGTGGGCCGACGAGGCGCCGGTCCAGGAGGCGGCGCTGCCGCAGGAGCAGAACCGGCCGCAGACGGTGCGCTGGGACGACGAGCACCGGCTGCTGCTGCTCGGCGTGCAGGCCGACACCACCGGCGGCGGCTCGTTCGTCACCTACCGGCCCGGCAGCGGACGGCCCACCGTGCACGTGGACCCGCTCGGACCGGAGCAGCTGGTGCGCGCGGTGGCGGCCGGACACGGTCAGGCCTTCCTCGGCGGCGACAACGCCAGGACCACCGGCCCGCGCGGCGACCTGGCGGCCTGGGACCCGGTGGCCGGGCGCGAACTGTGGCGCACGGCCACCGACTTCGGCTCGGGCATCAGCAGCCTGGTGGTGCACGGGCGCCGGCTGTTCGGGATCACGGTGAACGGGCAGGCCTTCGCCGCCGACCTGCGCACCGCCCGGCCGGGCCGCGCCCCGGTCATCGACGCCAGGGCCGACCTGCGGGCGGTCACCGCGGCCAACCCCAGGCTGCTGGTGGCCCGCGGCCGGCTCTACGGGATCAGCGAGAAGACGCTGTTCCGGCTGGATCCGGTGACGCTGGCCGCCACCGTGCTCGTCCAGGTGGACGCCGAGTGGTACAGCGGCGCCCGGGTCGCGGCCGACGAGGACGGCGTGCTGTACACCCTGCGCGGCCGCGAGCTGATCGCGGTGCGGGACCGCTGAGGCGGGCGCGTACCGCGACGCACTAGGCTGGCCCCATGGGGGAGCCGAGGGGTGGGTCGGCCGCGAAGCGGCTGCGCTGGGTCCGTCGTGCGATCGGCGTGTTCGTCGCGACGTTCATCTGCGTGATGCTCCTTCTGTGGGCCGCCCACCACGAACCGGAAGGCCGGAGCGATCCGAGCACGAGCGGTGCGCCCCCGGACGGGGGGACGCAGACCGCGGAGCCGTCGGCCGGGTTCGACGTCGGCTCGGCGGCGACGATCAGCGCGGTCGCCGGCCTGGTGACCTCGGTCGGCGTCAGCGCGTCCAAGATCATCAGTGCCGTCGCCGAGCTGACCCGCAGCCGGGCCGACCTCGCCCGCGCCCGCCGGGAGGAGGGGGCCGGTGCGCCCGCCCCGGCACCCGCTGCCGTCCCCGGTGCGGGGCCAGCCCCCGTGCCGGGCGAGGACGTCTGACGGAACCGGGTGCCGGGCGGCCCGGCTGCGGGCGCGGTGGACCGGGCACCTGCCCGGGCCGCGCTCCGACGCCTCTGACCGGGCGCCCGACCACCTGATCACCCGATCACCCGATCGTCCTAGCGTCCGAGAGCCCGGGCGCCAGAGAGCCCGAGAGCCAGAGCGCCCGAGAGCCCGGGCCGCCGTCAGCCGGCCGGCGTGAGCGCGTCGAAGGCGGCCGCGCCCGGCTCGTCGAGCAGCGCGAGCACCGCCGTCCGCACATGGCGGGCCATGTCCACGGACCGGTCGAAGAGCCACTGCGCCTGGAGCCCGTCCATGAGTGCGGTGAGCCGCACGGCGGCCTCCTCCGGGTCCACGTCGCCGCGCAGGTGGCCGGCCTCGCGGGCCGCGCGCAGGGCCTGGGCGGTGCCGCGCCGGATGCGCTCGTAGCGGTCGGCGAAGTAGGCGTGGGCGGGGTGCTCCGGGTCGGAGGCCTCGCCGGAGAGCCGGACGAACAGTTCGATGAGCCCGGGAACCAGCTCGTTGTGCCCGGCGAGGTCCACCATCCCGCGCAGCACGCCGAGGCCGCCGCCGAGCCGGGTGTACGGCCGGAAGCGTTCCCGGTCGAGGCGGTCGCGGTCCTCCAGCACGGCCTGGAGCAGCGCGTCCTTGTCGGGGAAGTAGCGCAGCAGACCGGCCCGGGAGATGTCGCACGCGGCGGCGAGGTCGAGGATCGTGACGGCTCTGAACCCGCGCTGGGCGAAGTGCTCGGCGGCGGTCTGGATGATCGCGGCCCGGCGGGCGCGGCCCTTGGCGTAACCGCCGGTCACCGCCGCCGCCCCGGCTCCTGAGGTGGTCATGGGGGAACGGTAGCAGGGTTGCTTGACAGAAAGCTACACGTGTGTAGCAATTGGGCCCACACCACGCCGTCGTGGCCGGTTCCCCTAGGAGCTCCCCCATGCTCGACTCCCCCTCGCTGCCCGCGGAGGCCCCCGCTCCGCAGGCGCCCCCCGGCTTCGTCCGAAGACTGGCCCTCGGTCAGTTCGGCATGTACCTGGCCGTCCTCGCCCCCGTGATGGGCGGGCTGTCGGTCAAGATCCAGGGCCTGGTCGGCCTGGACGACGCCCCCGCCCAGCTCGGGTTGGTGGCGGGGACCGGCGCGCTGTTCGCCCTGGTCGGCCAGCCCCTCGCCGGCCGCCTCTCCGACCGCTGCACCTCCCGCTACGGGATGCGCCGGCCGTTCCTGGTCGGCGGCGTCACGGTGATGGCGGCGGCCCTGCTGGCCTGCGCCCTGGCCCCCAGCGTCCCGGTCCTGCTGATCGCCTGGTGTGCCGCCCAGGGCGCCGCCAACGTCGCCTTCGCCGCCGCCGGCGCGACCGTGGCCGACCACGTGCCCGAGGCCAGGCGCGGCAGCGTGTCCGGCATCGTCGGCGCGGTCACCCCGATCGGCATCATGGTCGGCTCGGTCCTGCTCTCCGTGCTGCCCGACGACGTCCTGCGCTTCGCCGTGCCGGCCGCCATCGCCGTCGTCCTCGGCTTCTGGTTCGCCGCCCGGCTGCCCGACCGGGTCCGCACGGCTCCGCCGGACGAGCCGCTGAACGTGCGCAGCCTCCTGCTCTCCTTCGTCTTCGACCCGCGCAAGCACCCGGACTTCGGCTGGGCCTGGCTGAGCAAGTTCCTCATCATGCTCGGCTACGGCGCCCTGGCCGGCTATCTGACCCTGTTCCTGGCCGCCGAGTTCGGCATGGACGACACCGACGAGCAGCTGCGCTTCAACGCCCTGGCGAACGGCCTGAGCGTGGCCACCCTGGTCGTCGCCAGCATCGTCGGCGGCGTGCTGTCCGACCGGGTCGGCCGCCGCAAGCCCTTCGTGACGGGCGGCGGGCTGCTGATGGCGGCCGTCCTCGCCGTGGTGACCGTCACCCCGTACCTGGGCGACGCCGGCCTGGGGACCCTGCTGGTCCTCGAAGCGGTCCTCGGCATCGGCGCCGGCCTGTTCTTCGCCGTCGACAACGCGCTCGCCATCAGCCTGCTGCCCAGCCCGGACGACACGGCGAAGGACCTCGGCGTGCTCAACATCGCCAACGCCCTGCCGAGTTCGATCTCGCCGTTCCTGGCCGGCGTGATCGTCATCCCGGTCGGCAACGCCCTGTTCGGCGGGGCCGGCTACTCCCTCTGGTTCGGCCTCGCCGCCGTGTTCTGCCTGGTCGGAGCGCTGCTGGTGACCAGGATCAGAAGCGCGGCCTGACCGCACCGCTCCAAGACCCCCGCGTTCCCCCTGCACCACCCAGAAAGGCCCCCGTCATGAGCACCGACGCCCGTTTCCCCTACCAGGACCCGACGCTCTCCGTCGACCAGCGCGTCGAGGACCTGCTGAGCCGCCTGCCACTGGAGGACAAGGCCGGCCTGATGTTCCACCCGCTGGGGAACATCGGCGACCCGGACGAGCCCGGCCACTTCGGCATGCCGTCCATGGCCGCCCTGCTGGAGCGGCGCATCAACCACTTCAACATCCTCTGGGCGACCGACGCGCGCTCCCTCGCCGCCTGGCACAACAACCTCCAGCGCAGCGTCCTCGACCGGCCGCTGGGCATCCCGGTGACCATCTCCAGCGACCCGCGCCACTCCTTCACCGACAACCCCGCGACCGCCCTGCTGGCCGGTCCGTTCTCGCAGTGGCCCGAACCACTCGGCTTCGCTGCCATCGGCTCGCCCGAGCTGGTGCGCCGCTGGGCGGACACGGTGCGCCGCGAGTACCTGGCCGTCGGCATCCGGGTCGCGCTGCATCCGCAGATCGACCTCGCCACCGAACCGCGCTGGGCGCGCATCAGCACCACCTTCGGCGAGGACGCCGACCTCACCTCCGAGCTGGCCGTCGCCTATGTGCGCGGGCTGCAGGGCGAGGAGGTCGGGGCGGAGTCGGTCTCGGTCATGGCCAAGCACTTCCCGGGCGGCGGCCCGCAGCTGAACGGCGAGGACCCGCACTTCCCGTACGGCCGCGAGCAGGTCTACCCGGGCGGCAGGTTCGACTACCACCTGCAGCCGTTCAAGGCCGTCATCGAGGCCGGTGTCGCCCAGATGATGCCCTACTACGGCATGCCGGTCGGCACCGCGTACGAGGAGGTCGGCTTCGGCTTCAACAAGGGCGTCATCACCGGTCTGCTGCGCGAGCAGCTCGGCTACGACGGCATCGTCTGCACCGACTGGGCCATCCTCGCCGACAAGTTCTGGGGCGTGGAGGAGCTGACGTACGAGGAGCGCATGCTCAAGTCGCTGGAGGCCGGGGTGGACCAGTTCGGCGGCGAGATCCGCCCGCAGGTGCTGGTGGACCTGGTCAAGGCCGGGAGCGTGACCGAGCGGCGCATCGACGACTCGGCCCGCCGGCTGCTGCGCGAGAAGTTCCGGCTCGGCCTGTTCGACCGGCCGTACGTGGACGAGGCCGCCGCCGACGCCCTGGTGGGCACGGCCGGGGCGCGCGCCGAGGGCCTGGCGGCGCAGGCGGCCGCGACCGTCCTGCTGGCCAACGCCGCCGAGGGACCGGCCCGGCTGCCGCTCGCCCCGGGCGGACTGAAGGTCTACACGGAGGGCCTGTCGGCCGAGGCGCTGGGCGGGCGCGCGACGCTCGTCGCCACGCCGGAGGAGGCGGACGTGGCGGTGCTGCGCCTGGCGGCGCCGTTCGAGCCGCGCGGTGAGGCGGGCGAGCTGGAGTCCTTCTTCCACGCGGGCTCGCTGGACTTCCCCGAGGAGGAGGTCGAGCGCGTGCGGCGGATCTGCGCCACCGTGCCGACCGTGGTCGACGTCTACCTGGACCGCCCGGCGATCCTGACCGGGATCGCGGGCCACGCCGCCGCGCTGACGGTCAACTTCGGGGCGCAGGAGCGCGCCTTCGTGCAGGTGCTGTTCGGCGAGGAGCGGCCGCAGGGCTCGCTGCCGTTCGACCTGCCGTCGTCGATGGCGGCCGTCGAGGCGAGCCGCCCGGACGTGCCGTTCGACACCGCCGACCCGCTGTTCCGCTTCGGCCACGGCCTGCGCTACGAGGGCTGAGCCGGGCCTGCGCACCGGCCCGCCGCCGCTGCGGCGGCGGGCCGGCCGCCTTCAGCCGAGGGACCGGCCGACCAGGGACAGGGTGGCCATCGACACCAGCGTCGAGACCAGGACGGTGTCCCGGGCGAAGGCGGCCCCGCGGTCGTACTCGCGCGCGTAGGTGAACACGTTCTGCGCGGTCGGCAGCGCCGAGAACAGCACCACGGTGAGCAGTTGGTGCGGCGGCAGGCCGAGCACCAGCGCGCCGGCCGCCCAGGCCGCCAGCGGCTGGACGACGGTCTTCAGCGCGACCGCCGTCCCGACCTCCAGGTAGCGCGAGGCGCCGGTGACGGCGGGCGGGTGGCTGAGCGAGAGGCCGAGGGCGACCAGCGCGGTCGGCACGGCCGCGCCACCGAGCAGTTCGCAGGAACGGTGCAGCTCGGCGGGCGGGTGGAGGCCGGTCGCCGACACCACCGCGCCGAGCCCCACCGCCAGCAGGATCGGGTTGCGCAGCGGCAGCGTGAGCGCGGCCCGCAGGCCGGCCCGTCCGGAGTCCAGCACGGTCAGCACCGCCGGGGTGACCACCAGGATCTGGAACAGCACCACCGGGCCGACGAACGAGGCGTCGCCGAGCACCTGGGTGGCCACCGGGATGCCCAGGTTGGCCGAGTTGACGTACCCGGCCGCCATGCCGCCGAGGGCGCGCTCCGCCGGCCCGCGCCCGAACAGCCGGTGGGCGGCGACCAGCCCGAGCCCGCCCGCCACCACCGTGCCCGTGGTGAACGCGACCATCGAGGCGTTGGCGAACCGGTCCAGCGGGGTGCGGCCGATCAGCAGGAACAGCGCGGCGGGCATCGCGGCGTGGAACACGAACCGGTTCAGGACCTGTTCGGCGTGCTCGCCGAGCAGCCCGCCGCGGCCGAGCAGGTAGCCGACGGCGGTCAGCGCCCAGATCGGGGCGAAACCGGACAGCAGCGGGTGCGGGCTGGTCATCGCTTCCTCGGCGGGCTCGTCGGTGCGGGGCTCGGACGGAACGCCGGAAGTCAACCAGGCGGGCGAACGGCCGCCGCGGGCGGGCCCCGACCGGACCGGCGTGACCCGCGGCGCAGGGCCTACCATGGCGGGGTGGACCACCTGAGCCTGGCCGAGGTCGAGACGATCGCCCGGCGCGCACACGCGGGGCAGACCGACAAGAACGGCCGCCCCTACACCGAGCACCTGGCGGCGGTCGCCCAGGGCGTGGCGCAGCGCGGCGGCAGCGAGGAGCAGATCGCGGCCGGCTGGCTGCATGACGCCATCGAGGACGACGCGCTGAGCCGCGAGTGGCTGGCCGCCGCCGCCCTCAGCGACACGACCAAGGCCATCGTGGACGCGCTCACCAAGCGGCCCGGCGAGCCGCTGGAGGAGTACACCGCGCGGATCCTGGCCACGCCCGGCGCGCTCGTCGTCAAGCAGGCCGACCTCGCCCACAACTCCGACCCGGCCCGGCTCGCGAGCCTGGACCCGGCCACCGCCGAGCGCCTCGCCGCCAAGTACCGCCGCACCCGTGACCTGCTCGGACTGGATCCCGCCTCCGGCTGACGGGCCGTCACCCGCCGCCGGTGGGCGGCAGGAAGCGGGCGAACGGATCGCCGGAGCGGGCGCAGTGCCCGGCGAGCAGCGTGCGGAAGCGGTCGAGCAGGGCCGAATGCCGGGCGTCCACCGCCAGGTTGACCATCTCGCCCGGATCCCCGGCGAGGTCGAACAGCTGCTCCCGGTGGTCGCCCCAGGCGTAGCAGACGTACTTGTGCCGGCCGTCCCGGATCATCCGGCCGAGGGCGTTGTTGAACCCGGGCAGCTCCCAGCGGGTCTCCACCACCAGGGTCTCCCGGGGCTGCGGCGCCCGCACGCTGCGCCCGGGCAGGCCCGGCGGCAGGGGGATCCCGGCGAGGTCGCCGAGGGTGGGCAGCAGGTCGGGCCCGGTGGACACCAGCCGGTCGCTGACCTCGCCCGGCGTGCTGCCGGGGCCGCTGACCAGGAACGGCACCCGCACCGACTCCTCGAACAGCGCCCACTTCTGGTTCCACCCGTGCGCGCCGGCGCCGTCGCCGTGGTCGGAGGTGAACACCACGACGGTCTCCCGGCCGGTGGCGCGCTCGTGCGCGCGCAGCGCGTCCAGCACGGTGCCGAGGTGCGCGTCCACCCGCTCGACCAGCGCGTAGTAGGCCTGCCGGTAGCGCCGCCAGTCGTCCTCGCGCCACTCGGCGGTGGGGTGGGTGTGCGCCCAGGCGCGCTGGGCGAGCCGGGGGAGCCGGGCCTCGTAGGGCGCGGGCGGGAAGTTGGCGGGCAGGGGCGGGCACTGGGCGGCGGGCGGCGGGGCGGGCAGCGGGCCGCTCTTCGGCTGCTGCCCGCGGGCCCATTCGCAGATGCCGTGCGGCTCCAGGAAGGAGAGCACCAGCAGGAACGGGCGCGGGCGCGGCCGGCGCAGGAACCCGGCCGCGGCGCGGGCGAGTCCGGCGTCGTCACCGGCCGGGTGGAGGCGGCGGAAGCCGCGGCCGGCGGGCAGGTCGAGTTCGGGGAGGTGCCACTTGCCGCCGTAGGCGCAGTCGTACCCGGCCTCGGCGAACACCCGGCCCAGCAGCGGTTCCGGCGCGCCGCCGTCGGGGGCGGCGGCCTCGTTGCCGGTGAGGCCGAGGGTGCTGGGCAGCTGCCCGGTGAGCAGGCTGGCCCGGGAGGGCGCGCAGAGCGGCTGGGCGCAGTACGCCTGCCGGTAGCGGGTGCCGGCGGCGGCCAGCGCGTCCATGTGCGGGGTGGCGAGGTGCGGGTTCCCGGCGGCGCTCATCGCGCCGGCGGTCTGCTGGTCCGTCAGGACGACCAGCACGTCGGGGCGTCGGTGTTCCACGTCAGGCCATCCGTTCGTAGCCGTGGCGGTCGAGGGCCCGGTGGAGCGGCTCGCCGAGGGCCCACCGCTCGAACTCGGCGGCCACGAGGTCCCCGAGGCGGCGCCGCTCCAGGGCCTGGCTGCCGGCCAGGTGCGGGGTGACCACGACGTTCGGCAGGGTGAACAACGGCGAGCCGGGCAGCGGCGGTTCGGGGTCGGTGACGTCCAGCACGGCGAACAGGTCCGGCCGTTCGGCGAGCACGGCGAGCAGGGCCGGCTCGTCGAGCACGGCGCCGCGCGCGGTGTTGACGAGGGTGGCGCCGGGCTTCATCGAGGTGAGCAGGCGCCGGCCGACCAGCCCCCGGGTCTCCGGGACGAGCGGGGTGTGGACGCTCACCACGTCCGCGGTGGCGAAGAGTTCGTCCAGGCCGACCGCTCGCACCCCGGGCGGCGGCGCGGCGTACGGGTCGTGGGCGATCACCCGCAGGTCGTAGCCGCGAAGCCGCTCGCAGACCAGCCGTCCGGTGGCGCCGAGCGACAGCACGCCGACGGTGGAGCCGTACGCGCCGGGGGCCCGGCCGACCCGGACGGGCGCGCGGGCGGCACGGGCGGCGAGCACGTGCCGCCAGCCGTCCTTGAGCGCGTAGACGATCTGCGCGACGGTGAACTCGGCGACCGGCACGGCGTTGGCGTGGGCGGCGGTGACGATCGGGATGCCGGCCGCCCAGAACTCCTCGGTGACGATCCGGCGCACCGATCCGGCCGCGTACAGCACCAGGGCCAGCCGGGGCATCCGCTCCAGCGCGGCCGCGTCGAGCACGGGCCCGCCCCAGCCGGTGCACAGCACCTCGACCTCGCGCAGGGCGTCGGGCGCCGCGGTGAGCCGCTCGGGGGACCACACCCCGCCGGGGGCGTCCGGGTCCGCGACGACGTCCGCGCGCGCGAGCACCCGGGCGCGTGCCCCGGGGCCGTAGACGTCGGGGAACCGGGCCGGGTCCATGGCGAAGGCGGCCGTGAACATCCGGGTCTCCTTTGGTCGAGTGGCCACGAGGAGTTTCTATCACACTGAGAAATAGTGCGACGGGGGACGGCCCCGAGGGTGGCCCGGCCCGGACGGTCCGGGGCGTTCAGTGGGTGATGAAGGTGGCCCCGTCGACGAGCCGGACGGCCGCCGCGGCGGCGCCCACCAGCTCGGTGGTGGTCGAGTGCACCACCATCAGCCGCGGCAGCACCGGCACCCGGCCCTGCAGCCGGGACTCGATCGCGGGCAGCATCTCGCCGCCGCTCTCCCAGAACAACCGTCCGCCCAGGGCGATGAGTTCGGGCCCCAGCACACTGGTCAGATTGGCCACCAGCAGGGCCAGGTCGTCGGTGAACTCGTCCACCAGCCGCACCGCCGTCGGCACGCCCTCGCGGGCCAGCCGGAACAGCTCGGCCACCCGCTCCGCGGAGGAGCCCGACACCGTGAGCCCGGCCTCCGCGATCCGCCGGTCCACCGCGTGGTCGCCGATCCGCGCCTGGGTGTCCCCGGTGCGGCCGAGCGGGCGGTCCAGCGCCCGGCGGTCGCCCATCAGGTGTCCCAGCGCGCCCGCCGACCCCAGCCGGCCCCGGTGCAGCCGGCCGCCCAGGACGATCCCGGCGCCGACCTCGATCCCGACCACCACGGCGGCGAGGTCGCCCACCCCGGCGCCCGCCTCGCCGTGCTGGACGGCCAGGGCGACCAGGTCCACATTGCTCTCCACGGCCACCGGGACGCCCAGCCGCTCCTGGAGCAGGGTGCGCAGCCGCAGTCCGGGCCAGTCCAGCGCCGGGGCGAACTCCACCAGCCCGGTCCGGTCCCGGACCACCCCGGGCACCCCGGCCACCAGCGCGCGCGGCGCCCCCGCGTGCCGGGTGGCCCACGCCCGCAGCCCCTCGACCAGGGCGAGCAGCGGTCCGGTGAGGTCCTCGGCGGACGGCTCGCGGTCGCGCTCCGGCCCGAGGCCGGCCGCCCAGTGGTGCTCGGCCTCGTGCAGCACGGCGCCGTGCAGGTCGGCGACCACCCCGACGATCCGGCGCGGGCGCACCGCCACCGCCAGGACGGTCTGCGCCCCGGCGTTGTACCGGATCAGCTGCGGCGGCCGGCCGCCGCTGGAGGGCGCCCGCTCGGCCTCGACCACCACGAGGCCCGCCGTGCGCAGCACTTCGACCAGCCGGTGCACGGTCGCCGTCGACAGCCCGCTCTCGGCCGCCAGCCGCTGCCGGGACAGCGAGCCGTGCCGGCGCAGCACCTCCAGCAGCACGGTCTGGTTGACCTGCGCCACGGTCTGCGTGGTGGCGGTCGCCGGGGTGCGGGGGGACTTGGGCACCGGGTGCTCCTCGGGCGGGGCCGGGCGGAGCCCGAGCGCTGGGCGGGACTTCGTCTCGGCCCGAATATATCCGAGCGGCCCGGGCCGTGACCGGCGCGGGAACGCCCGAAGGCCCGGCCGCGCGGATTGCGCGCGGCCGGGCCGTCGGTCACCCCGGTGGTCCCTGTCCGACCCCGGGGTGAGGGGGGACAGATGGTCCGGTGACGTTCGCGTACTGCTCCTGGTCGGCTTAGTACCAGTGGTGGGTCTGCCAGAACGCCCAGGCGTTGTTCGGGCTGCCGTAGCGCTCGTTCATGTAGTCCAGCGCCCAGCGGATCTGGGTGGTGGGGTTGGTCTTCCAGTCGGCGCCGTGCGAGGCCATCTTCGAACCCGGCAGCGCCTGCGCCAGGCCGTACGCACCCGAGGACGGGTTGACCGCGGTCACGTTCCAGCTGGACTCGTGGGCGATGATCTGGCTGAACGAGTTGAGCTGGTTCGCCGGGACGATCTGGGCGGCGATCGACTGCGGGGTGGCGGCCGAGGCGGTGGCGGGCACCAGGCCGGCACCCAGGGCGGTCACGGCGGCGGCACCGGCGAGAACGGCGGCCGAAGTACGCATACGAAGCTTGAAAGCGGGCATGAAGAACAAGACCTCAATCAGGTTGGGCCGGCGTTCGCCCCGCCCGGACCGTGGCCGGACAGGGGCCGTAACGGTCGCGGGGCGTGCGCCGGACAGTCGTGATGAAGAGCCGCGCTCCGGTGGGACAGGTACCGGGTGCGGCTGGCGACGAGACCCATTGTTGCCAGACGGGTTCGGCCGCTGCCAAGACCCGTCCGCTACGACGCGCGGTCGTAGCGATCTCGCGCGCCGTCGATTCGAAGGCCCCCCACCGGGGCTCCTGACCTGCGGCTGCGCCACCCCCGCCCCCGTATCGGCCCGAGCACTACCGCCCGTCGTGCCGAGGGAATCCTTGTGAGCGCACTCACCGCCCGGCACCCCCGGACGTCACCCACCGCCACGGCCCGCTCCACGCCGAGTCGCGGTTGATCTGAGACCGGCACCACAACCGGGGCGGCCCGGGGGAGTCGGACCGGCCGGCCGTGCGCTGCCCGGCCCGTCAGGCCGGGGGCAGGACGTCCCCCAGGCGGCGGTGGCGGGCGGCGCGGGCGGTGAGGCGGGTGGATTCGGGGGTGGCGGTGAGGGCGGTGAGGGCGGCGGCGACGGCGCCGCCGAGGCGGGCGCAGAAGGCGGCGGGTTCGTCGGCGGCGTCGGGGAGTTCGGGGACCACCGTGTCGACCAGGCCGACGGCGGCGAGGTCGTGGGCCGTGATGCCCTGGGTGCGGGCGAGCTCGGGGGCGTGGCTGCCGTCGCGGTGGACGATGGCCGAGGCGCCCTCCGGGGGGAGCGGGGCGAGCCAGGCGTTGGCGGCGGCGAGGACGCGGTCGGCGGGCAGGAGGGCCAGGGCGCCGCCGCCCGAGCCCTGGCCGAGGAGGACCGCGAGGACGGGGGTGCGCAGGGCGAGCAGGGTGGTGAGGCAGTGGGCGATCTCGATGGCCACGCCGTCCAGCTCGGCCTGGACGGAGAGCTCGGCGCCCGCGGTGTCGACCACCGTGACCAGGGGCAGGCCGAGCTGTTCGGCGAGCCGGGCGGTGCGGCGGACGGCCCGCAGGTCGGCGGCGGTGAAGGGGCGGTCCTGGGCGCCGGTCCGGCGCTGCTGGCCGACGACCACGGCGGGCTGCCCGTCGAGCACGGCGAGCGCGCGGACCAGGGCACCGTCCCGGCCGCCGGGGGAGTCGAGGAGCACCAGCTCCTCGGCGGTGCGGCGCAGCAGCTCGCGGGTGCCGGGGCGGTCGGGGCGGCGGGTGCGCAGGACCGCCTCCCAGGCGTCGGGGCGCTCGGCGGGTTCGCCGGCGGCGGGCGCGGTGGAGGGCACCGCCCGGCGGGTCAGGACGGACAGCGAGCGGCGCAGCACCTCGCGCAGTTCCTCCGGCGCCACCACCGCGTCGACCAGCCCGCGCTCCGCCAGCGTCTCGGCGCGCTGCACCTCGGGCGGCAGCTCCACGCCCCGCAGCTCCTCGTACACGCGCGGGCCGAGGAAGCCGAGCCGGGCCCCCGGTTCGGCGAAGACCAGCTGCCCGAGCGTCCCCCAGGACGCGAACACCCCTCCCATGGTGGGGTTGCGCAGATAGGTGAGGTAGGGCAGGCCCGCCGCCCGGTGGGCCTGGACGGCGGCGGTGATCCGCAGCATGCAGAGGAAGGCGGCCGACCCCTCCTGCATCCGTGTCCCGCCGGAGACGGGCAGGGCGATCAGGGGAAGGCGTTCGGCGGTGGCCCGTTCCACGGCGCGGGTGATCCGTTCGGCGGTCGCCACGCCGATGGACCCGCCGAGGAAACCGAACTCGGAGGCGACCAGGGCCACCGGCTCCCCGCCGATCCGGCCGACGCCGGTGAGCACCGCCTCGTCCACGCCGGTGCGCTCCCGCGCCCGGGCGAGGCTCGCCCGGTAGCCGGGGTCGGCGGGAGCGGGGCCGTCGGCCGCCGGTTCGTCGTGGCTCCGGTAGCTGCCGGGGTCGACCAGCAGTCCGATCACCTGGTGAGCCGTCAGGGAAACGCTCATCTGCTCCACCCATCGCCCGATCCGGATCCGCGCCGAGGATGATCACCCTAGGCGGAGGGCGGAGCGGGCAGGGGGATCGGGCGCCGGGTGTGAGGAGACCGACAGCCCCGCGCGGCGCCCCGGGGCCGGGGGGGGCCCCCCCCCCCCCGGGGCCCCCCCCCCCCCCGCCCCCCCCCCGCGCCCCCCCGCCCCCCCCCCCACCCCCCCCCCCGCCACCGGCCTACACGCCGCGCCCCTGAC
>NZ_JBIBVJ010000026.1:0-13400 GCF_043080305.1 Kitasatospora sp. NPDC015120
CGCCGACGCGTGAGGTGTATTTCGACGGTGTGCGGATTCCGGCGGACCGGATGATCGGTGCGGAGGGGACGGGGTTCGCGACGGCGATGAGGACGCTGGACCACACGCGGGTGACGATCGCGGCGCAGGCGCTGGGGATCGCGCAGGGGGCGTTGGACTATGCGAAGGGGTATGTGCGGGAGCGCCGGCAGTTCGGGAAGCCGGTCGGTGATTTCCAGGGGGTGCAGTTCATGCTGGCGGACATGGCGATGAAGCTGGAGGCGGCGCGTCAGCTGACGTACGCGGCGGCGGCGAAGTCGCAGCGGGGGGACGGGGATCTGACGTTCTTCGGTGCGGCGGCGAAGTGTTTCGCGTCGGATGCGGCGATGGAGATCACGACGGATGCGGTGCAGTTGCTGGGTGGGTACGGGTACACCCGGGACTATCCGTTGGAGCGGATGATGCGGGACGCGAAGATCACGCAGATCTACGAGGGCACCAACCAGATCCAGCGCATCGTCATGGCCCGCAACCTGCCCTAGTGCGGGAGGCGCCCGGCCGCCCCGGGCCGGCCCTCCGCGGCCCGGTCCGGGTGTTCGAGGCCGATGCTATGTTCCGGGAATGAGCGAGAAGGAAGAGCAGGACCAGCCCATGAACGACGGGCACCCCAAGCCCGCGATGCGCGAGGCGTTGGTCGCCGCCGCCTTCGAGCTCTTCCTGGAGCGCGGATTCGAACAGACCACGATCGACGACATCGTCTCGCTCGCCGGTGTCGGCCGGCGCTCCTTCTTCCGCTACTTCCCGGCCAAGGAGGACGTGGTCTTCCCCGACCACGAGCGCGGGCTCGCGGACATGACCGGGTTCCTCGAATCCGGCACCGGCGAGGAGGACCCGGTCCGCCACGCCGGTGACGCCGCCCGGCTCGTCCTGCGGATGTACGCCGAGCAGCCGTCCTTCTCCGTCCAGCGCTACCGGCTCACCCGCAAGGTCCCCGGTCTGCGCGCCTACGAGCTCTCCGTCGTCTGGCGCTACGAGCACACCCTCGCGCACTATCTGCGCGGCCGCTTCGCCGGCCGCCCGGACGGACCGCTGCGGGCCGACGTGGTCGCCGCCGCCGTGGTCGCCGCGCACAACCACGCGCTGCGCACCTGGCTGCGCTCGGGCGGCGAGAGCGACTGGGTGGCGGAGGTGGACCGGGCGATGGCCTTCGTCGCCGACACCTGGAGCGAGCGGCCCGGCGGCGGTGGCAGCGCGTCCGGCGGGGCCGGAGCGGGGGAGGAGGACGACGTCGTGGTGCTGGTCGCCAGCCGCCGGGCGCCGCTGTGGCGGATGGTGCAGGGCATCGAGAGCGCGCTCGGGGACTCCCGGCAGATCCGTCAGGACTGACCCCGCCCGCTCACCCCGACGGCGCAATCGGGGCGTGGCCGCGCCCCGGTGACGTGCGGGCTCCCCGGACGCGGGCGAGACTCGGTCGCAGCACGCGGCCGGAGCCGGACCGGCGCGGGGAACGCGACGGAGGCCGACGATGCCCGAGCCGAGCGCCGGTCCGAGCGGCAGCGACGACCCGGCCCCGCCGCCCGGCTCCGGTCCCGGCTCCGGTCCCGGCTCCGGTCCCGGCCCCGTCGCGGGAGCGGCTCCCGAGCAGGCGCCCTCCCCGGCCCTGCGCGAGGTGCTGCTGACCAGGGGCTATCTGGGCCTGCTGCTGATCTCCGCGCTGGCCGGTGTCCCGGTCTCGCTGGCCGCCTTCTGGTTCGTCGGCCTGGAGCACCAGCTCCAGCACTGGATCTGGGAGAGCCTGCCGGACGCCCTCGGCCAGGGCCGTGCGCCCTGGTGGTGGCCGCTGCCCGCCCTGCTGCTGGCCGGTCTGCTGGTCGCCCCGGTGATCACCCGGCTTCCCGGTCACGGCGGCCACGTCCCGGTGGACGGCATGGGCGGGCCGCCGACCTCGCCGAAGGCCGTGCCCGGCGTCGTCCTCGCCGCCCTCGCCTGTCTGCCCCTCGGTGCGGTGCTCGGCCCGGAGGCGCCGCTGATGGCGATGGGCGGCGGACTGGCGCTGCTCGCCGTCCGGCCGGCCCGCCGCTCGGCCCGGCCGCAGCTGGTGCCGGTGCTGGGGGCGGCCGGGTCGACGGCGGCGATCTCCACCATCTTCGGCAGCCCGCTGGTGGCCGCCGTGATGATGATCGAGGCGGCCGGCCTCGGCGGGCCGGCACTGCTGCTGCTGATCATGCCGTGTCTGCTGGCCAGCGGCGTGGGCGCGCTGGTCTTCACCGGCTTCGGCCACTGGACGGGGCTGTCCATCGGCGCGCTCTCGCTGCCCTCGGTGCCGCACAGCGGGGTCCCGGACCCGGGCGACTTCCTGTGGGGCCTGCCGCTCGCCGCCGCCGTCACCGTGGTCTGCGTGGCGGGACAGACGCTGGGCCGGCGGGTGAAGACCTTCACCACCGGAGCCCCGGAACCCGCCGGGGCGCCCCCGGCCGCGCGGCGGACGGCGGCGCGGACCGTGCTGTGCGCGGTCGCGGTGGGCGCCTGCCTCGCCGCCTACGCGCTGCTGACCGGCCGCTCGCCGGAGGAGGCGGCGCTCTCCGGGCAGGCGACCCTGGGCGCGCTCGCCGCGGACCCGGCGGCCTGGCCGGTGTCCGCACTGCTGGCGCTGACCCTCTGCAAGGCGGCGGCCTGGGGCATCGCGCTGGGCAGCCTGCGCGGGGGGCCGATCTTCCCGGCGGTGCTGATCGGCGCCGCCCTCGGGGTGGCCTGCGGTCCGCTGCCCGGCCTCGGCACCGCGCCGGGCCTGGCCGTCGGCCTCGCCGCCTCCGGCACGGCGGTCACCCGGCTTCCGGTCACCAGCACGGTGCTGGCGACGGCCCTGCTGGGGGCCGAGGCGCCCGATCTGCTCCCGCTGCTGCTGGTGACCGCCGTGACGGCGTTCGTCGTGGGCGAGCTGGTGCGCGGCCTCGCCCGCCGCCGCCCGCCGGACCCCGCGCCCCGCTGATCCCGCGCCCCGCTGATCCCGCACCCCGCTGAGCCCGTGTCCGCCGAGCCCTGTCCCGGGTGAACCCGGGGCCCGGGGCCGGACGTTCCCCCAGGGTCGGGAGCAGGGCGTTTGCCCCTCGTGACATGGTCTGGTCGAATGGGCGCCGCAGCGCCCCGGAAAGGGTGTTCGGCGCCGGTCGAACTGAGCGCACGTCAATTGGTAGCCCCTGGTGGCGGGCTGCGGAGGGGTCTTTCATCCGATGATATGATCACGGCGCTTGCCGGGGGGATCGGGCGGGTGTGAGACGGAACGATCACAGGGGCGGTCCGGGCGGTGACCCCGGCGCGGACGTCCGCCGGCCCACCCCGCTTTGACGGTAAATCAGCAGCTGGCCGCCACTCTCCTGAAGAGAGTCCTATGACGCATTCCCTGCAGAACCCCATTCTCTGGGCTCTTCTCGTCGTCCTCCTCGGCGCAATCGCCGTCATTGTCCTCCAGCGCCGGGCAGCCGCGTCGGCGCGGCAGGAGTCCGAGGAACTGAGAGCCCACTACGCCGCGTTGGAGAGCGATTTCGCGCAATCCGTCGAGGCGGCGCACGTGCGTGCCGACGAGGAGACCAAGACGGTCCTCAAGTCCGCCATGCGCACCCTCCAGGGCCTCGCCGCCGAACAGCAGCTGGTCATTTCCCGGCTGCAGACGAAGTACGGCGACTCGGTCATCCTGGAGGACCTCCTGGAGATCGACCACACGAACTCGCAGTTCGGACGGCGTGCGCAGTCCATCGCCGTGCTCTGCGACGGCTGGCTGGGCCGTCAGCGCGAGGTGGCGTCGATCTATGACGTGGTCCGCAGCGCGCAGGGTCGCATCCGGCATTTCCGGCGGGTGGAGATTCTTTCCCAGGTCAATTACGGAATCACCAGCCGGGCGGTCGAGCCGGTGGCGCTGGTGCTCGCCGAACTGCTGGACAATGCTACCAGCTATTCCAGCCCCGACACGATGGTGGAAATCAATATCCGCACCGTGCCGAAGGGCATTTGCATCGTCGTCGACGACGCCGGCATCGGCATGAACGACGAGGAGCGCACCCGGGCGGAAAGGCTCCTGTCGACCGAGCGCGTCTCCGGGGTCTCCTCGCTCGGAAACCCGCCGCAGTTCGGTTTCGCGGTGGCCGGTGTGCTCAGCGAGCGCTTCGGCTTCGAGGTGTCGGTGGACTCCTCCTCCCCCTACGGCGGTGTGCGCGCGGTCCTCCTCCTGCCGCACGAACTCCTCACCGCCATGCCGGAGCAGAAGCCGGCCGCGCCCGCCGCCCCCGCCGGCGCCGAGACGGCCCGCCACCCGTTCGAGGCCGCGCCGGCCGCGGCCGCCACCGGCGCCGACGGCCTGCCGAAGCGCCGCCGCAAGCGGCCGATGGCCGTGGTGCCGGCCGAGCCGGTCCCCGCCGGCGCCCAGGGGTACGAGACCCCGGGCTTCGCCGCCCAGGGAGCCGGGGCCCAGGCCTTCGGCACCCCGGCCTTCGGTGCCCCGGCCTCCGGCGCCCCGGTCCGCTCAGGGGCGGAGACGGCGGCGATCATGGGCGCCTTCCAGCGAGGCACCCAGTCCGGCCGGGCGACGAATCCGGACGCCGCGGAAACGACGAGCAGCGCAACCGCTGCAAGTAGTGAAGGACATGAGTACCCGTGAACAACGATCTGTCATGGATGCTTGACAGTGCCCTGGAGATCCCCGGGGCCCTGCACGCGGTCCTGATATCCGCCGACGGTCTGCTGATGGCCCGGACGAAGGAGATCGGCAAGGACGACGCGGACCGGGTCGCCGCGGGGATGAGCGGAGTGCAGTCGCTGAGCCGATCGCTCGCCTTCTTCTGCAACGGCTCCCAGCAGCAGTGGCGGCAGACCCTGGTGGAGTTCGACGGCGGCTGGGTCTTCCTCATCTCCGCGGGCCAGGGCGCCTACCTCGGCGTCTCGGCCTCCCCGGACGTCGACATGGCGGACATCACCTTCCGGATGCAGCAGCTCGTCGGCCAGCTCGGCAAGGCCCTCATGGCGCCCCCGCGCGAGAACCTCGGCGTGCGCCCATGACCACCCCAGGCGAGCAAGCACCCGACGCGGCCCCGCCCCTGGTGAGACCGTACGTCATCACCAAGGGACGGGGGCTGCCCGACGACGAGCAGCTCTCCCTGGTCACCCTGGTCACGGCCGCGGGGGAGGAGCAGCAACGCCCCAGCCGCCGGCTCTCGCCCGAGGAGCAGGGCCTGCTCGAATTATGTTCCGCGGGCTACCTGACGGTGGCCGAGATCGCCGGACACACCCGGCTGCCCCTGGGCGTGGTGAGGATCCTCCTCTCCGCGCTCAGCGAAGGCGGCCACCTTCTCGTGCGGCCGCCCGTCGCGCGTGCCTCCCTGGTGGACACGCGCATCCTCCAGGAGGTGCTGAATGGACTTGAGGCCAAGTTTGGATGAGCGGGCCTACGTCCGCGACGGAGCCAACCAGACCGCCGTGAAGATCCTCGTCGTCGGGCACTTCGCGGTGGGCAAGACCACCTTCATCGGCTCGATCTCCGAGATCACCCCGCTGTCCACCGAGGAGACCATGACGCGGGCCGGGGAGGCGGTCGACGACCTCAAGGGGGTCAGGAGCAAGACCACCACCACCGTCGCCATGGACTTCGGCCGCCTGACCCTCAGCGACCGCGTCGTGCTGTACCTGTTCGGAACCCCCGGGCAGTTGCGCTTCGTGCAGATGTGGGAGGACATGGCACGCGGCGCGCTCGGGGCGCTGGTGCTGGTCGACCCCGACCGGCTCGCGGACTCCTTCGCCGTGATCGACCTCATCGAGCAGTACGGGCTCGACTACGCGATCGCCGTCAACCGCTTCGACGGCACGCCGGTCTACGAGGAGGCCGCCCTGCGGGAGGCGCTGGACCTGCTGGAGGACACCCCGGTGGTCACCTGCGACGCCCGCGACGAGAAGTCCTCCGCCGAAGCATTGATCAGACTGGTCCGTCACTTGCTGGACCGTGTCCACTAGGAGCAGACACAATGGACGCTGAGTCCACCGCACTCGTACCCCCGCCCGGGTGCCCCGCCCACGGCACCGGCGAACGGATACCCCTGTACGGGCCCCAGTTCGCGGCCGACCCGCAGGCCTACTACGCCTACATGCGCCACTTCGGCGCGACCACGCCGGTCGAACTCGCCCCGGGCGTCGAGGCCACCCTCGTCACCGACTACACCGCCGCGCTGCAACTGCTGCAGGACCCGGCCGCCTTCCGCAAGGACTCCCGCCGCTGGCGGGACCTCAACGAGGGCCGGATCCCCGCCGACAGCCCGGTCCTGCCGCTGCTGGCCTACCGGGCCAACTGCATGTTCAGCGACGGCGTCGAGCACCTGCGGCTGCGCCAGGCCGTCACCGACAGCCTCGCCCGGATCGACACCCGCCGGCTCACCCAGCGCATCGGGCAGATATCCGACTACCTCATCGCCCAGTTCAGCGCGCGCGGCTCGGCCGACCTGGTCGGCGAGTACGCCAAGCAGCTGCCGCTGTTCGTCTTCAACGAGCTCTTCGGCTGCCCCGCCGACATCGGCGACCGGGTGCTGTTCGGCATCTCCGGCATGTTCGACGGCGTCAACGCCGCCCGGGCCGCCGACGTCCTGATGCAGGCCGCGGCCGACCTGGTGGCCCTCAAGCGCACCAGGCCCGGCGAGGACGTCACCTCCTGGCTGATGCAGCACGAGGCGGCCCTGGACAACGAGGAGATGGTCCACCAGCTCGCGCTGCTCCTGGGCGCGGGCGCCGAGCCGCTGCGCAATCTCATCGGCAACACCCTGCACCTGCTGCTCACCCAGGACCAGTACGCCCACAAGGGCGGCCTGATCGCCGAGGCGCTCGACGACACCCTCTGGGGCAACCCGCCGCTGACGAACTACGCGCCGCACTACCCCGCGGCCGACATGGAGTTCGCCGGCACCAAGCTGGAGGCCGGCGAGCTGGTCCTGGTCAGCATCGCGGCGGCCAACACCGGCGGGGCCGGCAGCAACCGGGCCCACCTGGCGTGGAGCGCGGGCCCGCACGCCTGCCCGTCCAAGGAGCCGGCCCGGCACATCACGGTGACGGCCATCGAGAACCTGCTCAACCGGCTGCCCGACATCGAGCTCGCGGTGCCGGTGGACAGCCTGACCTGGCGTCCGGGCCCGTTCAGCCGGGCGCTGTCGGCGCTGCCGACCAGGTTCACCCCGGTCCAGGAGGCACCCCGGCCCGCCACCGCGTCCCGGACCGCCGCGCCCGCCCGGGAGGAGCACACCACGGGAGCCCGCAAGGAACGCGGGCTGTGGAGTTCCTTCCTGTCCTGGCTGGCGAAGTGACCGGCAACCCGGAAAGACCGGGCGTCCCGACGCTCGGGGAGTACACCGCGGGCCAGCTGCGGCGCCTGTGCGAGGTCGCGAGCCTCGACGCCGACGACGCACGGACCTACACGGACGTCCTCGTCGAGGCGCTGGGACCGGAGGCCGGACGGCGGCTCGACCTGCCGCCGTCCGGCCGGACCTTCCTGTCCGACGACCACACGCCGGTGGAGTACTCGCTCTCCTTCCGGCCGGACGGCCCGCCCGACCTGCGGGTGCTGCTGGAGCCCGGCTGCGGCACGGACGGCCTGGAGGAGAACGGCCGCGCCGGACTGGACGCCGTGCACGGCATGTCCCGGCGCTGGGGGTTCTCCACCACCTGGCTGGACAAGCTGGAGGACCTCTTCCTGCCGCAGGCCCCGCAGGGGCCGCTGGCGCTGTGGTGCGCCCTGGAGCTGCGCCCCGGCGGGGTCCCCCGGGTCAAGGTCTACCTGAACCCCGCCGCCCGCGGCGCCGGCCGGGCCGCCGAGACGGTGCGCGAGGCGCTGGACCGGCTCGGCCACCAGTGGGCGTACGCGGCCCTGCCGCCGGGCGACGGGCACCCGTTCTTCGCCCTGGACCTCGGCGACTGGGAGCGGCCCCGGGTCAAGGTCTACGTCCGCCACCCCGGGCTGCCCGCCACCGCGGCCGGCGACCTCTCCCGGATGCCCGCCGGGCCGACGGCCGCCGCGCTGCGGGAGTTCGCCGCCACCGCGGCCGGCAGCCCGGACGCCAGGCTCTCCGGGCTGCCGGTGCTCTCCTGCCACGCCTTCACCGACCCGGCGGAGGACCGGCCGAGCGGCTTCACCCTGCACATCCCGGTGCGCGACTACGCCCGGCACGACGGTGAGGCCCTCGACCGGGCGGTGGCCCTGCTCGGCCGGCACGGCATGGACCCGGCCCCGCTGCTGCGCGCCCTTCCCTCCCTCACCGGGCGGCGGCCGCAGGACGGCGTCGGGCTGATCGCCTACCTGGCGCTCGCCCACCAGCGGGGCTGGCCGCCCCGGCTCACGGTGTACCTCTCCGCGGAGGCCTACGCCGTCCGGCCGCCGTCCGGCTGACGGCACCCGGCGCACGGGCAGGGGTCAGGCGGCGCGCAACTCCTGGACGTAGGGCACCACGTCGATCTGGATCGACGCACCGAGCCCCTGCCCGTAGCGCGCGGCGATGCCGGTCAGGTAGTCGTCGACCTCCTTGCGCATGACGTCCCCGGACGGCAGCGCCTCCTCGCCCCCGATGAGCTGCGCGACCCACTGCGCCTGGGCCTCCAGGGCCCGGGTGATGGCCCCCACCGGGCGGATCAGGCCGACGAAGTACAGGCCGGGCCGGGCGGGGGCGACGACCCGCCGGTACAGCTCCACCCGCCCGCTCGGGCCGACCGGGCAGCCGGCCGGAAGGTACGGGTAGGACATCCGGTAGCCGGTGCACCAGACGACGGCGTCGGCCTCCTCCGCCGTCCCGTCGGTGAAGCGGACCAGGTTCCCGGCGAAGGACTCGATCCCGGGGCGGGGGGTCACCGCGCCGTGCCGGATCCGGCTGAAGATCTCGTCGGAGACCGTCACGGCCGAGGAGAAGATCGGGTGGTCGGGCTCGGGGAGGCCGTAGTCCGAGAGCCGGCCCCGGGCGACGAGCAGGGCCTGCTCGATGTACTCGCGCCGCTCGGCCAGCGACATGTCGGTGAACCACGGCGACTCGGCGATCACGTCGCACGATATGCCGTAGAGCTGCTTCGGCACGACGTGCAGGCCCCGGCGGACCGACAGCACGGTCCGGGCGGCGTGCCGGGAGAGGTCCGCGGCGATGTCCACGGCCGAGGCGCCGAGGCCCACCACGACCACCCGGCGGCCGCGGAACGCCGCGCCGTCCAGGTAGTCGACGGCGTGCAGCATCCGGCCGGTGAACGACCCGGCGCCGGCCGGCACCGGATCCGGCAGCAGCGGCTCCGCGTTGGCGCCCGAGGCGACCACCACCCGGGAGAACCGGCGGGTGGAGGTGCCGCCGTGCGCGTCCCGGCCGGTGACCAGCCAGCAGCCGTCGACGTCCTGCCGGACCGACAGCACCTCGGTGCCGAACTCGATGCGCGGCAGCAGGCCCGCCCACTCGGCGAAGGCCCTCAGGTAGGCGGCCATCTCGTCGTGCCGCGGATAGGCCGGGTAGGAGTCCGGCATCGGGAAGGCGGTGTAGCCGGTGAGCTGCTTGGCGGTGTTGAGGTGCAGGGACCGGTAGCCGGGCCCGCGCTCCCCGGCCGCGGGCTTGCGCCAGATCCCGCCGACCTCCGGGGCCTTCTCCAGACAGACGAAGTCGATGCCCCTCACCGCGAGCGCGTGGGCGACGGCCAGGCCCGAGAGGCCCGCACCGATGACGCACACCGGCGCCCCACCGGACGCGTCAACGGCATACGACCCATCCAGGAAATTCCCCACGGAACACCCCACCTTCCCATCCACCGGCCTGGTCTTCCCCCGTCGGCGCGGCCCCGAGGCGGGGCGGCGCCGACAAAGTAAACCTCAGGTCACGACGACCGAACAGGGACCAATGGCGTACAAAAGGTGCGCGGTCGGGAAACAGCACGGGCGGAAAGGGCTCCGGCCCAACGAAAAAGCGGGCCAGGATTTCTCCTGGCCCGCTTCTGCGGTGTCCGAGGGGGGACTTGAACCCCCACGCCCGATAAAGGGCACTAGCACCTCAAGCTAGCGCGTCTGCCATTCCGCCACCCGGACGGGGTGTTGTCCTCGCGGCTTCCTTCTGTTCGTCGGCCGCGCTGACAGATGTAACTGTAGCAGTGATCCGCTGCGGGTCCCAAAACGGCCCCGGACGGGGGAGCGCAGGTTGCGGCGGCGTGTCGGCCCGCTTCGCGGGGGTGGATCCGGCCCGGGGGCTGGGAGAGGATGGTCGGACGTGCTCGTGCGACCCGGGTGCAGGTCCCGGGGTGGCGCTGGGGTGCCGGTGCGGGCCAGAGACGAGGAGTGACCGTGAGCGAGCGGAGCGAGTCGGCGGAGCGGGCGGCGGCGCCGAGGGTGACGGGCGAATCCGAGGTCGCCGGCCTCTGCCGCGACCTGATCCGGATCGACACCAGCAACTACGGCGACGGCTCCGGCCCGGGGGAGCGGAAGGCGGCCGAGTACGTGGCCGAGCAGCTCGCCGAGTTCGGCCTCGAACCCCGGATCATCGAGTCGGCCAAGGGACGGGCGTCCACCGTGGTCCGGATCGAGGGCGAGGACCGCTCGCGGCCGGGCCTGCTGATCCACGGCCACACCGACGTGGTGCCGGCCAACGCCGCGGACTGGACCTACGACCCCTTCGGGGGCGAGATCGCGGACGGCTGCGTCTGGGGGCGCGGCGCGGTCGACATGAAGGACATGGACGCGATGACCCTCGCGGTCGTCCGCGACCGGCTGCGCACCGGCCGCAAGCCCCCGCGCGACCTGGTGCTGGCCTTCCTGGCCGACGAGGAGGCGGGCGGCACCTACGGCGCCCGCTACCTGGTGGACAAGCACCCGGACCTGTTCGAGGGCGTGACCGAGGCGATCGGCGAGGTCGGCGGCTTCTCCTTCACGGTCGACGACCGCACCCGGCTCTACCTGGTGGAGACCGCGGAGAAGGGCATGCACTGGATGCGGCTCACGGTCGAGGGCCGGGCCGGCCACGGGTCGATGGAGAACGACGACAACGCCATCACCGAGCTGTGCGAGGCGGTCGCCCGCCTCGGGCGCCACCAGTTCCCGCTGCGGATCACCAAGACCGTGCGGGCCTTCCTGGACGAGCTGTCGGACGCGCTGGGCGTCGAGCTCGACCCGGAGAACATGGACGAGACGCTGCGGGTGCTCGGCGGCATCGCCAAGATGATCGGCACCACGCTGCGCAACACCGCCCAGCCGACCATGCTCGGCGCCGGCTACAAGGTCAACGTGATCCCCGGCCAGGCCACCGCGCACGTCGACGGCCGCTTCCTGCCCGGCTACGAGGAGGAGTTCCTGGCCGAGCTGGACAGCGTGCTCGGACCGCGCGTGAAGCGCGAGAGCCTGCACTCGGACAAGGCGATCGAGACCGGCTTCGACGGCGCGCTGGTGGAGGCGATGCAGACCGCGCTGCGCGCCGAGGACCCGATCGCCCGCGCGGTGCCGTACTGCCTCTCCGGCGGGACGGACGCCAAGTCCTTCCAGGACCTCGGGATCCGCTGCTTCGGCTTCGCCCCGCTGCAGCTGCCGCCGGAGCTGGACTTCGCCGGGATGTTCCACGGCGTGGACGAGCGGGTGCCGGTGGACGGCCTGAAGTTCGGTGTGCGGGTGCTGGACCGGTTCATCGACGCCTGCTGAGCACCGGTCGGCGGCCCGCTCCCGGATCCTCCGGGAGCGGGCCGCTGGCCGTTCCGACAGATCGATTTCCTGTTCGTCGTATCACCGGTCCGGGTGAAGCGGACGGCCGCTCCGTACCCCGTTCGCCGCACCGTCGTTCCCTCCTGTGACGGCCCGGAACCGATATCCGGGTGTTCATACAGGAGGAATGATGAAGGTCAAGAAGATCGCTGCCGTGACCGCCGCCGCCGGTGGCCTGGTGCTCGCCGTCACGGGTGCCGCCTCCGCCCACGGCGGGGCCGGGGCCGAGGGCGTGGCCGCCGGATCCCCGGGCGTGGTGTCCGGCAACCAGATCCAGATCCCGGTGCACATCCCGGTCAACGTGTGCGGCAACACCATCAGCGTGATCGGCGTGCTGAACCCGGCGTTCGGCAACACCTGCTTCAACGTCTGAACCCCTCTCGGTCGTTGAGCCGGGCCCCCGGACGGCGTGCGTGCCGTGCCGGGGGCGCTTGTTTTTTCCGCGCGCCCGGCGAATGTGGCGCGACATCCCTCGAAAGGGTGAATGGTGGTTGAACCGGCCAACCTCCCTGCGGGTTCCTTCGTTCTCTCCCATGCAGCGAGGACCTCTCCACCTATTCGGAAATTCCGACTTTCGGAGGGTCGTCACGTCGTCTCGAAATGTCAGGGGAAAATATGAGGAACGCAGCCAAGAAGGGGCTCCTCACGGCCGTGGCCACCGGCAGTGTGCTGGCCTCGACCGCCGGCTACGCCTACGCGGGCGCCGGCGCGGAGGGTGTCGCGGCAGGCTCGCCGGGCGTGGCCTCCGGCAACTCGGTGCAGGTACCGGTCGAAGTGCCGATCAATGCCTGCGGCAACACGATCGACGTGATCGGCTTGCTGAACCCGGCCTTCGGCAACAACTGCGCCAACTCCTCCGGGCGCCCCGCCGGCGGTGCGCACGCGGGCGGCACCCACAGCGGTGGCGCCCAGTCCGGCGGCGGGCACCAGGGCGGCGGCCAGTCCGGCGGCGGGCACCAGGGTGGTGCCCAGTCCGGTGGCGCCCAGTCCGGAGGTGCCCACCAGGGCGGCGGCCAGCCGGGTCCGGGCACGGCGGCTGCGGGCGGGGCGGGTGCGGGTCCGGCGGCCTCGGGGGCCGCCGCCTCCGGCACGGCCACCGGCTCGCCCGGCGTGATCTCCGGCAACAGCGTCCAGGCCCCGGTGCACATCCCGGTCAACGCCTGCGGCAACTCGGTGGACGTGGTCGGCGCCCTCAACCCGGCCTACGGCAACACCTGCGTCACCGCGGCCGCCCCGGCGCCCGTCAAGCCCGCGGCGCCGCAGGAGGACTGCCCGGAGGAGCACGCGCCGCACAACGCGCCGCCGCCCGCGCCGCCGGTCACCCAGAGCGCCGGCGACCCCGCCCAGGGCACCCCCCGGGCGGCGGCCCCGGCCGAGGCCGCGCCGGCCGCCCCGGCGCGGCCCGCGGTGGCGCACACGCCGGCCCCGGCCGTCGAGGAGACCGGCCGGCAGCTGGCCGCCACCGGCGCCGGCAACACCGAGCTGCTCGGCGCCGCCGGCCTGGCCCTGCTGATCGGCGGCGGTGTCCTCTACCGCCGCGCCCGCGCCGGCGCCCGCTGACCGGGGACCGGCCGGACACACCGGACGCGGGGGGGGGGGGGCCGCCCCCCCCCCCCCGCCCCCCCCCCCGCCCCCCCCGGGGGGACCCCCGCCCCCCCCCCCCCGGCCGCGGCCGGCCCGGGCCCCGCCGCCCCCG
>NZ_JBIBVJ010000026.1:13410-91552 GCF_043080305.1 Kitasatospora sp. NPDC015120
GGGCGCGGGGGCCGGCGGGGGGGGCCCACCCCCCCCCCCCCCGCCCGCCCCCCCCCCCCGGGCCGCCCGCCCCCCCCCCCCGCCCGGGGGGGCGCCCCCCCCCCCGCGCGTCCGCCGTCACCAGCTCCTGACCTGCCGGATGATCCGCCGGCGCAGCAGCACCGTGCGGCTGCCGTCCGGGAACAGGCGGAGCCTGTCCAGCTCCCAGTGCCCGTACTCGGCATGATCGGTGAGTAGTTGGCGTGCCGCGTTGCGGGACGTTCCGCGCGGCATGCGCAGCGACTGGTACTCGTACTCCGGCTGCCGGACGGGCTTCGGTGGGGTCAAAACGCTCCTCCTGTGGGACGCCTGCGAGCAAGCCTACGGCCTGCCTCCGGCAACGGGCCCGGGTATTTTCGGCCGCCCGGCGCGCGCCGCACTGACAGCGCATCAGTTCCGTTGCCCCTGGGGCCGGCATACCCCCGGCGCGCCGGGCGAAGCGGCACCCGGACGGGCCCGCGCGGACGGACGCGCGGGCGCCGGGCGCGCGCGGCAGGGCGGCACCCCGGGGGACAGAACCACGCGGAACGGACATCGCGGGGGAAGTTGCGGTGAAATCGCGGGTGTAGGTGACAACCGCTGTGCGTACCGGCACCGAGGGGAGATAGCGTCTGCTCCATGTCTGATGCCGCGCAGCCCACCATTGCCGAGGTACGCGCCGCCGCCGAGGCGGTCAAGGCCGCCATCGACCGTCATCTGGAAGCGGTGTCAAGCCACAGCGCAGCGGACGATTCCGCTGTGTCCACCGCCTACGAGCAGCTCGCGACGGCGGCCATCGCGTACGACCAACTCCTGTACGAGGTCTACGACGAGGTCACCCCCTTCGAGGTCCCCGGCGACGAGGGCCCGGGCGGGTACCACGGCCCCGAACAGCCCGAGGCGATCAGCGTGCTGATCCGCCGCGACTACCACGTCGTCGACCCGAAGCGGCTGCGTGCGCAGGCGGAGCGGCTGGACGACTCGCTGACCCCGGGCGGCGGCCAGGACGGCGGCGGGGTGAACGCCGCGATCGGCGTGCTGTTCGGCGAGTTCGAGCCGGACGAGATCGCCGCCCGCAGCGAGGAGTTCGGGCTGGAGGAGGCCGACTCCACGCTCTGGGTGGCGGCCGCCGAGCCGAGCGAGCCGGGGGAGTGGCTGCCGGAGCCCTTCGAGCACGCCGACCCGCAGCTGCTGATCTGCCGCTTCGACGTGAGCGAGGTCTACGACGACGAGGACCCGGACGACTGACCCCGCGGCCCCGGCCCCCGCGCGCCCGTCGCGCGGGGCGGCGGGGGCGGGCGCCGCGCGACGGTGCCCCGGGCGCATGGTTCCGGACGTTCCTCGCACGGGACGACGGGCCCGGCGGGGTGCCCCCGTCGGGCCCGCGGACGGCCGGAGGGCCCCCACGCGTCCGTGGGGGCCCTCCGGCCGTTCCGGTACCCGGGCCCGAGGTCAGGAGGACTCGGCCGCGTTCTCCGCCAGGATCGCCCGCAGCCGGGTGGTGCGGGCAGCGGCCGGGCGCTCGGCGACGGCCTGCGGGAGCGCCGGTCCGGCGGCGTGGACCACCGAGAGGTGACGCTCGCCACGGCCGAACGCCGTGTACACCCACTGCCGGGTGAGCGCGGCGCCCGCGTCGTCCGGGAGCACCACCACCGCGCCCGGCCAGCGCCGCCCGACCGCCTGGTGGACGGTCAGCGCCCAGCCGTGCCGCAGCTTTCCGGCCTCGGCGGGCGGGACGGTGCGGCGCGAGCCGTCGGGGTACTCCAGGTGCAGGCCGGAGGCGTCGCCGTCGACCACCCGGGCCGGCCGGGTGTGGCCGGGCGCGGGGGAGTCGGCGACCCGGTCGCCGGGGTCGAAGCCGCCGAAGCGGCCCGGGCCCGGGTTGAGCCGGGCCTTGGCGGCGGCGTTCAGCGCCCGGGTGCCGGCCGCGCCGCCGTGCCCGGGGGTGAGCAGCACGACCTGCTCGGAGGGGATGCCGAGGGCGCGCGGGATGGAGTCGGTGAGCAGCTGGAGGGCGCGGTGGACGGCCTCGGCGCCGTCCTTGGCGGTCAGGATGACCACCTCCTTGCCGGGCGCCTCGACCGGCTGGAGCTCGCCGATGCCGACGCCGGAGACCAGCTCGCCGATCGGGCCGAAGTCGGGCGTGCGGGAGGCGACGGCCGGGCAGACCCGGGCGGCCAGCAGATCGGCGAAGAAGCGGCCGGGGCCGGCCGACCAGAGCTGGCCCGGGTCGCCGCTGAGCACCAGGCGGGTGCCGTCGGCGAGCGACTCCAGCAGGGTGGCGGCCAGCTCGACGTCCAGCAGCGGGGCGTCCAGCACGATCAGCACGTCCAGCGCGAGCGTGCCGTCGGCGGACCGGCCGGGGCCGGCCGCGCCGGCGAGCAGGTCGGCGAGGGTGGCGACGGGCGCCGGGGCGGCGGCGTCGGCGAGCGGGGGGAGCGCGGCGAGGGTGTCCCGGCCGTGGTCGGTCCAGGTGACGGCCCAGGCCCGCAGGCCGAGGCCGGCCGCGGCGGCCAGCAGGGCGGCCGGTTCGGCGCGGGCGGCCTCGCCGCCGGTGTGCAGGACGAGCGCGCTCTCGGCGGCGGCCCGCACCAGGGCGGTCGCGGAGGAGGACGGGGCGGCGGCCGCGGCGGCCTCCCAGGCGGCCGGCCCGGGAGCGGCGGGCACCTCCTCGGCGGCCTGCGCGGCCTCCGGCTCCTCACCGGCGTCGCCGTCGGCGTCGGTGTCATCGGCGCCGTCGTCCTCCCCGGCGCCCTCCGCCGGGTCCTCGCCGGGCACGAAGGTGGACATCAGCCGGACCAGGCCGTCGGCCAGGCTCTCCTCGGCCAGCGCCAGCCGCTCCAGGGCGAGCAGGGTGCGGGTCGGCGGCTCGTCCTCGTCGCCCCCGCCCGCCGCGTGCGCCTCGGCGCCGGTGAGCTCCTCCTGGAACGGCATCGCCCGGCCGTCGAGGACGGCGGCCTGGATGGCGGCGGCGGAGTCCGGCACGCCGAGGCGCTCCAGCCCGGCGGCCACCTCGGCGACCTCCAGGGCCGAGTGCCCGCGCAGGGTGGCCTGCTCCAGCAGCCAGCCGACCAGGGCCTGGGCGCGCCGCTTGTCGCCGGGGCCGGCGGCCGGGCCGAGCAGGCCGCGGGCGAAGCCGTCGGCGTGCTCCGGGCGGACGCCGGGCAGGGCGAGCACGGCCCACGGGTCCTCGCGGAGCTGCCCGGCCGCGCCGTCACCGAACACCGCCACGGCGACGCCGGCCAGCTGGGCCGGGGCGCCGCCCTCGGCCAGCACCGCGGCGGTGTCCGCGAGCGCCCGGGCCCGCTGCTCGTCGGTCACCGGACCGGCGGGCGCGCCCGCGGCCGGGCCCCCGGGCGCCGGGGCGTCGGCGCCCCCGGCGGACCGGCCGACCGACCGCACCCGCTCCGCCAGCGCTGCGACCGCCGCGGCCCGGTCCGCCGGGTCGGCCGGTCCGGCATCCGCCGGTCCGCCCGTCGGCGCGCCCGCTGCCTCCGGCTCAGGCGACGCCTGCCCGGGAACGACGCCCGCACCCGCCGGGGTCTCCTCCGGAGCGCCGTTCTCCGCGTCCGTCATCGTCCGCTCCACAAAAGCTCAACTCCACATGCTGGGCGCCGCCCGCCCGTGGTGCGGGCGGTCGGCCGGGTCGGGCCGGTCCGGGGCCGCGCGGGGCGGCCGGTCCGGCGGTCGGTCGGTTCGGGCAGGCCCGGGTCGCGGGGTCGGACGGGCCTCACAGCTCGCTCCACCCCTGGTCGGGGTAGCGGTGGACCGGCGCCGAGATGTCGTCGAGCGCACCGCGGATCTCCTCCGGAAGCGTAAGCGCCTCCACCGACAGCGCCGCCTGCAGCTGCCCGGCGGTCCGGGCCCCGACCAGCGCGCTCGCCACCCCGGGGCGGTCCCGGACCCAGGCGAGCGCGACCGCCAGGGGGCTGCTGGCGAGCCCGTCGGCGGCGGTCGCGACGGCGTCCACGATCCGCCGGGCGCGCTCCCCGAGGTAGGGCTGGACGAATCCGGACAGCGAGGGCGAGGCGCCGCGGGAGTCCTGCGGCAGGCCGTGCCGGTACTTGCCGGTGAGCACGCCGCGCCCGAGCGGGGAGCCGGCCAGCAGCCCGACCCCGGCGTCCCGGGCGGCGGGCAGCGCCTCGCGCTCGATGCCGCGCTGGAGCAGCGAGTACTCCAGCTGCGCCCCGGCCAGCGGGACCCGGCCGTGGTGGGCGTGCTGCCAGGTGGCGGCCTTGGCGAGCTGCCAGCCGCTGAAGTCGCAGACCCCGACGTAGCGGGCCCGGCCGGAGGAGACGGCGATGTCCAGGGCGCTCAGGGTCTCCTCGACCGGGGTGGCCGGGTCGAAGGCGTGCACCTGCCAGAAGTCGACGTAGTCGGTGCCCAGCCGGCGCAGCGAGGCGTCGAGCGCGGCGAGCAGATGGCCGCGCGAGCCGTCGAAGCGGCGCCCGCAGGCCGGTACGCTGCCCGCCTTGGTGGCGATGACCAGCTCGGACCGGGGGACGAGGCTCTCGGTGAGCCGGGAGAGCAGGTACTCGGCGTCGCCGTCGGCGTAGACGTCGGCGGTGTCGACGAGGTTGCCGCCGGCGTCGACGAACTCCTTGAGCTGTTCGGCGGCCTCCTGCTCGTCGGTGTCGCGGCCCCAGGTCATGGTGCCGAGGCCGAGCCGGGAGACCTGCAGCCCGGTGCGGCCGAGGTGACGCTTTTCCATCGGACGGGCCCTCTCACTGGCCGAAGGTGCGGTGGCACAACGCTGCGGGGCGGCGTGCGCGCGGGGGGCAAACCCGCAGGTGGGACGCGGCGCCCCACGTCGGCTGAGCGTAGCGGCCGGTGAACGGGCAGGTGTGCAGACCCGCAGGACGATCATCGTCGGCGGCACCGGACGGGAGCACGGCGGCCGGGGGTCGGAATGTGACCCGCACCACCGCTACTGGCCAGTAGCATGTCGCGCGGACGCGTCGTCGCGCTCCCGAGCAACCCGACTGGAAGGCAGTGCCCATGCGACTCGGCATCAACCTCGGCTACTGGGGACTCGGCATGGACGCCGACAACATCGCCGTCGCCCAGGAGGCGGACCGGCTCGGCTACGCGGTCTGCTGGGCCGCCGAGGCCTACGGCTCGGACGCGGCCACCGTGCTCTCCTTCGTCGCCGCCAGGACCGAGCGGATCGACGTCGGCTCGGCCATCTTCCAGATCCCGGCCCGCACCCCGGCGATGACCGCGATGACCGCCGCCACCCTGGACACCCTCTCCGGCGGCCGCTTCCGGCTGGGCCTCGGCGTCTCCGGCCCGCAGGTCTCCGAGGGCTGGTACGGCGTGAAGTTCGACAAGCCGCTGGCCCGCACCCGCGAGTACGTGGACATCATCCGCAAGGCGATGTCCCGCGAGCGGCTGGTCCACGAGGGCGCCCACTGGACGCTGCCGCTGCCCGGCGGCCCCGGCAAGCCGATCAAGCTCACCGTGCACCCGGTGCGCGAGCGCATCCCGCTGTACATCGCCGCGATCGGCCCGAAGAACCTGGAGCAGACCGGCGAGATCGCCGACGGCTGGCTGGGCATCTTCTTCGACCCCGCGCACGCCGCCCTCTCGCTGGACCCGCTGAAGGCCGGCCGGGCCAAGGCCGGGGCCGAGCCGGGCAAGGAGTTCGAGGGCTTCGACGTCTGCCCGACCGTCGCCATCGCCGTCGGCGAGGACATCGAGGCGGGGATCGACTCGCAGCGCGCGTACACGGCGCTCTACATCGGCGGCATGGGCAGCAAGGAGAAGAACTTCTACAACCAGCTCGCCCGCCGGATGGGCCACGAGCAGGCCGCCGACGAGGTCCAGGAGCGCTACCTGGCCAGGGACCACGCGGGCGCGGCGGCCGCCGTGCCGCGCGAGCTCATCGACGCCACCTCGCTGATCGGCGGCACCGCCCGGATCGCCGACCGGATGCAGGCCTACGCCGACGCGGGCGTCACCACCCTCACCCTGGCCCCGGCCGGGTTCACCCTCGACGAGCGGATCACGGCGCTGCGCACCGGCGTCGAGGCCCTGGAGCGCGCCGGCCTCGCCTGACGCCGCCGCCCCGCCGCCGGCCCGCCCCGGCCCGCCCCGCCGTGGGCGGGCCGGGGGGTCAGAGCCAGTCGTGCCGCTTGAACACCCGGTGGAGCAGCACGCAGACCACCACCATCAGCGAGACCGCCGCCGGATAGCCCCAGGGCTGGTGCAGCTCGGGCATGTGCTCGAAGTTCATCCCGTACACGCCGGCGATCATCGTCGGCACGGCGGCCAGCGCCGCCCAGGCCGAGATCTTCCGCATGTCGTTGTTCTGCTGCACGCTGACCTGCGCGAGGTTGGCCGACAGGATGTCCGAGAGCAGCCGGTCCATCGCCTCCACCTGGTCGTTGGTGCGGGCCAGGTGGTCGGAGACGTCCCGCAGGTAGGGCAGCGCCTCGGCCCGGACGTACGGCACGCCGCCGCGCTCCAGCCGCAGCATCGGGTCGGCCAGCGGCCCGGTGGCCCGGCGGACGGTCACCAGCTGCCGTTTGTAGCCGTAGATCCGGCTCGCGATGTCGCGGCCCACCCGGCCGGGGGCGAAGACGTCCGCCTCCAGCTCGTCGAGGTCGGCCTGGATGCCGACGGCGACGTCCACATAGCCGTCCACCACCCGGTCGCAGACCGAGTGCAGCACCGCGCTCGGCCCGAACTTCAGCACCTCCGGCTGCTGCTCCAGCTCCGCGCGCAGGGTGCCCAGCGGGCTGTCGGCGCCGTGCCGGACGGTCATCACGAACTCCTCGCCGACGAAGAGCATCACCTCGCCGCTGGTCACCGCGTGGCCGCCGGGGTGGTAGCCGAGCGTCTTGAGCGCCACGAACAGCGAGTCCTGGTACGCCTCCACCTTGGGGCGCTGATGGGCGCCGACCGCGTCCTCGACGGCCAGCGGGTGCAGGCCGAACTCGGCGCCGACCCGGTCGAGTTCCTCGGCGGTGGGCTCGAACAGGCCTATCCAGACGAAGCCGCCCGGGCCCGCCTTCCGCGCGGCGGCGAGGCTGCCGGCGGGGTCCGCGGGCGTCGCGACCGGTCGGCCGTCGCGGTAGATGGCGCAGTGGACGATCATGCGGGCCATTGTCACCTCTCGCGCCGGTCCGAAACATCCGCCGCGACGGGGGCACGCCCCCCGGTCCGGCCCCGGTCCGGCTCCCGGGCGCCGGCCCGCCCCGGCGCGGAAGGCCGTAGGGTAGGCCCCATGCCCACCCTGCTGCTCGTCCGCCACGGCCGCTCCACCGCGAACACCGCCGGAATCCTGGCCGGTTGGACGCCCGGGGTGGAGCTCGACGACACCGGGCGCGCGCAGGCCGCGGCCCTCGCCGGCCGGCTCGACCCGGTCCCGCTGGCCCAGGTGGTCAGCAGCCCGCTGGAGCGCTGCCGGCAGACCCTGGAGCCGCTGATCGCCGCCCGCCCCGGCCTGGCCGGCCCCGCGCTGGACGAGCGGCTCGGCGAGTGCCACTACGGCGAGTGGACCGGCCGGCCGCTGGTCGAGCTGGCCGAGGAGCCGCTGTGGCGCACCGTCCAGGACCACGCCGCGGCCGCCGCCTTCCCCGGCGGCGAGTCGCTGCGCGAGCTGAGCCACCGCACCGTGAACGCGGTCCGCGAGTGGAACGAGAAGGTCGCCGCCGAGCACGGCGAGGACGCGGTCTGGCTCGCCTGCTCGCACGGCGACGTGATCAAGGCGGTGGTGGCCGACGCGCTCGGCCTGCACCTCGACCACTTCCAGCGGATCAACGTCGACCCCTGCTCGGTCACCGCGATCCGCTACACCGCGCGCCGGCCCTTCGTCCTGCGGATGGGCGACACCGGCGACCTCGCCGCGCTCGCCCCGCGGCCCGCCGCCCCGGGCGCCCGGAGCGGGGACGCGGTCGTCGGCGGCTCCACCGGGACGGCCTGAACCCTCCGTCCGGGCCTCGGCTCCCCGGTGCGGCCCCGGAGGTCGTAGGGTGACCAGTGGGTGCCCGCGCCGCCGGCCCGGGCGCTCCGGACCACCCAGCCCCGACCCCCGACCGACCCCAGCGGCGTCCGCGGACGCCCACGACGATCGATACGACCCGGAGCGAGAGCGTGACCCGTCAGGTCTTCTTCTACGACCAGCCCGAACGGTTCGTGGCCGGCACCGTCGGCCAGCCCGGCGCCCGGGCGTTCTACCTACAGGCCAGCGCCCGTGGGCGGATCACCAGCGTGCTGCTGGAGAAGACCCAGGTCGCCGCGCTCGCCGAGCGGATCGAGGAGGTCCTCGACGAGGCGCTGCGCCGCAGCGGCGGCGAGGCCACCATCCCGGCCGCCGCCCCGCAGGACCTGCTCGACACCGCGCCGCTGGACCTGCCGCTGGAGCAGGAGTTCCGGGTCGGCACGATGGCGCTCGCCTGGGACAGCGTGGACGGCTGCCTGGTCGTCGAGGCCCAGGCGCTGGTCGAGGACGAGGAGGGCGGGGACGAGGGCGCCGCCGTCTTCGAGGACGACGAGAACGGCCCCGACATGCTGCGGGTGCGCCTGTCCGGCGCGATGGCCCGGGTGTTCGCCAAGCGGGCGCTGGACCTCGTGGCGGCCGGCCGCAAGCCCTGCCCGTTCTGCAACCTGCCGCTCGACCCGGAGGGCCACCTGTGCCCGCGCGCGAACGGGTACCGGCGCTGAACCCGCCGGCCGCGCGGCCCGCGGAGCCGCCCGAGCCGCCGCGGTCCGACCCGGCCGAGGCCGCCGCCCTCGCCGCCGACGCGCCCGGCGCGCTGCGGCTGCTGCGCGAGGGCGCGCTGACCGTGCACGGCCGGCTCACCGACGCCTCCAACGCGGCCCTCTACTGCACCGTCACCGCCGCCGACGGCCGCGCGGCCCAGGCCGTCTACAAGCCGGTCGCCGGCGAGCGCCCGCTCTGGGACTTCCCCGACGGCACCCTGGCCGGCCGCGAGGTGGCCGCCTACGAGCTGTCCGCGGCCACCGGCTGGGGCCTGGTCCCGCCCACCGTGCTGCGCGAGGGCCCGCACGGCCCCGGCATGGTGCAGCTGTGGGTGGAGCCCGACCCGCACGCCGCCCCGCTGCTCGCGCTCCAGGACCCGGGCGGCCCCGAGGACGGCTGGCTGCCGATCGTCCGGGCCGAGGTCGGCGACGGGCGCACCGCGCTGCTGGTCCACCCCGACGACGTGCGGCTGCGCCGGCTCGCGGTGCTGGACGCCGTGCTCAACAACGCCGACCGCAAGGGCGGCCACCTGATCCCGGCCGCCGACGGCCGGCTCTACGGCATCGACCACGGCGTCACCTTCAACACCGAGGGCAAGCTGCGCACCCTGCTCTGGGGCTGGGCCGGGCAGCCGCTGCCCGCCGAGGCGGCCGAGGTGCTGGCCGGGCTGGCCGGGCAGCTGGACGGCGCGCTGGGGGAGCGGCTGGCCCCGCACCTGACCGCCGCCGAGCTGGACGCCGCCCGGGCCCGGGTGGCCGCGCTGCTCGCCACCGGCACCCATCCGCTGCCCTCCGAGGACTGGCCGTCCATCCCCTGGCCGCCGATCTGACGGCCGGGCGGCCCGCCGGACCGAGGGTTCGAAGGCGGGCCGCCCCCCGGATCCGACGGTCCACCGGCCCGCTCAGCCGGTAATGGTCTGGACCGGTGCCCCGCCGGGGCCCCACACTGCGACGATGGACGAGCGACGGACCACCCCCCACCTGGACCTGCCGCTGCATCGCCTCCAGGTCCCGCTGCCGCATCTGCTCCCGTTCGCGATCGGCAGTTTCGACGCCATCGGCCCGCTGTCCCGGGCCGGCTTCCCCCACCGGCACGCCTTCTACGAGATCGTCTTCGTCACCGGCGGGCGCGGCGCCCACGTCCTGGACCTCGTCCAGCGGCCGGTGCAGCCCCCGCAGTTGTGCGTGATCGCCCCCGGCCAGGTGCACTACTGGGCGGACGCGGACGACCTCACCGGGCAGGTCGTGCTGTTCAACGAGGACTTCCTGCTCTCCCACCCGCAGGACCTCGCCGCGCTGCGCACCCTGGCCTCCCGCCCGGCGGTGCGCCTCGGTGAACAGGCCGCCCCGATCGCCGGACTGCTCGCGGACATGGAGGCCGAGTACCGGGCCCGCCCGGCCGGCTACCCGGGCGTGCTGCGGGCGAGCCTGCACATCCTCGTGGTGCGCGCCCTGCGGGCCTGTTCGCCCGGCGGCCCGGGCGCGCTGCCCGGCCGCACCGGGGACCTCGCGGCCGCCTTCACCCGGCTGATCGCCACCCCGGGCGGGGTGCAGCGCTCGGTCGCGTCCTGCGCGCACGAGCTGGGCGTCTCCTCGGGCCACCTGCAGGCGATGGTCAAGCAGGCGACCGGCCGCACCCCGGGGCGGCTGATCCGCCAGCAGCAGACCCTGGAGGCCAAACGGCTCCTGGCGTGCACCGAACTGACGGTGCGGCAGGTCGCCAGGGAGGCCGGATTCGGCGATCCGGCGTACTTCTGCCGGTTCTTCCGCCGGGAGACCGGGATGACGCCGGGGGAGTTCCGGGCGAAGGTCGGAGGAAATCACCACGATCCCCGGATCACGTCCATCGCGGCGGCTCCTGGCGGCCCGTAGTTTGACTGCTGGCCACCGGCGGACCGCCCGGCGCGAGCGGGCGGCCCGCCGGCCCGGTCCTTGTCATGCCCCCACCATGGCAAGGGCCGTCCCCGGACAGAACCACCAGATCCCCCACACTCACACCGAAGGAGTCGGCGCATGCCCGCGTCCGAAGAGCCTCTCACCGGGACGGACGGTCCGATCGACCGCCGGATCAGCCGCAAGACCGTCCTCAGGGCCGCCGCCGTGCTCGGCACCGCTCCGCTGCTGGTCGGCGGAGGCGTCGCGCTGGCCCGCGACCGGGTCGGCAGCGGCGAGCTGCTGGACCTCACCCCCGAGTGCCACGACGGCGACGCCCCGACCATCGAGCAGACCGAGGGGCCCTACTTCAAGCCCAACTCCCCGCTGCGCACCTCGCTCATCACCGACAGCACCCCGGGCACCCGGCTCACCGTCAGCGGCTATGTCTTCGGCCGGGCCTGCCAGCCGATCGGCAACGTCCTGATGGACTTCTGGCAGGCCGACGTGAACGGTGACTACGACAACGTCGGCTTCACCTTCCGCGGGCACCAGTTCACCAACGCCCAGGGCGCCTTCAGCCTCACCACGATCGTGCCCGGCCTCTACCCGGGCCGCACCCGGCACATCCACGTCAAGCTCCAGGCGCCCGGCCGGCCGGTGATCACCACCCAGCTGTACTTCCCGGGCGAGCCGCGCAACAGCACGGACACCATCTACGACGCCCGGCTGCTGATGAACGTCCGCCAGGTCGGGTCCGCCAAGGAGGGCACGTACGACTTCGTGCTCAACGTGGCGCAGACCCCGACCTCGTCGGGCACCCCGACCACCACGCCCACCACGCCGACGCCGACCCAGACCGGCGGCGGCACCTGGGCCGCGGGCACCGCCTACAAGGCGGGCGACCGCGTCACCTACGCCGGCGTCTCCTACGTGTGCCTCCAGGCGCACACCGCCTTCGTCGGGTGGGAGCCGCCGAACGTGCCGGCCCTCTGGCAGCGGTTGTAGCGGCTCCGGCCGTGTGACCGGAGGGTCACGGACGCCCGGTCGGCGGCAGGGCCGGCCGGGCGGCCCGTCCGCCCGGTCCGCCCCGCGAGGCCGTGCGCGGGGCGGACCCGGGCCGTTGCCCGGCGCCCGACGGCGCCGGGCACCGTCGATCCGGGACGGTCCGGACCGCACGGGGAAGCGAATCCAGTCGATCTTGGCGACTGGTTAGGCTTTCAAATGTTCTCACGGTTAAAGTCAATGCCATGCATGCCTGGCCCGCCTCCGAGGTTCCCGCCCTGCCTGGTCAGGGGCTCCCCCTCCGTATCCACGACACCGCGACGGGAGGCATCCGGGAGGTAGTGCCGCAGGACGGCACCGCCCGGATCTACGTCTGCGGCATCACGCCCTACGACGCGACCCACCTGGGCCACGCCGCCACCTACAACGCCTTCGACCTGGTGCAGCGTGTGTGGAAGGACGCCGGCCACGACGTCCTCTACGTGCAGAACGTCACCGACGTCGACGACCCGCTGCTGCAGCGCGCGGTCGAGACCGGCCAGGACTGGGTGGCCCTCGCCGAGCGCGAGACCGCGCTCTTCCGCGAGGACATGACCGCGCTGCGGCTGCTCCCGCCGGCCCACTACATCGGCGCCGTCGAGTCCATCCCCTGGATCGTCCCGCTGGTCCAGAAGCTCCTGGCGAGCGGGGCCGCCTACGAGCTGGACGGCGACATCTACTTCTCGGTCGGGTCCGACCCGCGGTTCGGCGAGGTCTCCGGCCTCACCCGCGAGGCCATGGCCCCGCTCTTCGCCGAGCGCGGCGGCGACCCGGACCGCCCCGGCAAGCGCCACCCGCTGGACGCCCTGCTCTGGCTGGCCGCCCGCCCCGGCGAGCCCGCCTGGGACACCGAGCTCGGCCACGGCCGCCCCGGCTGGCACATCGAGTGCGTCGCCATCGCGCTGCAATACCTCGGCATGTCCTTCGACATCCAGGGCGGCGGCAGCGACCTCTCCTTCCCGCACCACGAGATGGGCGCCTCGCACGCCCAGGTCGCCACCGGCGGCCACCCGTACGCCAGGGCGTACGTGCACGCCGGCATGGTCGGCCTGGACGGCCACAAGATGTCCAAGTCCCGCGGCAACCTGGTCTTCGTCTCGGCGCTGCGCCGCGAGGGCGTCGACCCGGCCGCGATCCGCCTCGCCCTGCTCTCGCACCACTACCGCGAGGACTGGGAGTGGACCAAGGCCACCCTCGACGAGGCCGTCGAGCGGCTCGCCCGCTGGCGCGCCGCCGTCTCCCGCCCGGACGGGCCGGCCGCCGGACAGCTGCTCGCCGAGGTCCGCGCGGCGCTCGCCGAGGACCTCGACGCGCCCGCCGCGCTGGCCGCGGTGGACCGCTGGGCGGCCGCGCAGCAGGCCGGCGGCGGCGACGACACCGGCGCCCCCGGCCTGGTCACCCGCACCGTGGACGCGCTGCTCGGCGTGGCCCTGTGACGGACCCGGCCCCGTAGCGGGCACCGGAAGGGGCGCCCGGGACCAGTGCGGTCCCGGGCGCCCCTTCGTCGTCCGTCCGGCGCGGGCCGGGCCGGCTCACTCCTCCTCGGCGCCGTCCTGGCTCTCCCGGGCGGACGGCGGCTCCGGATCGGCGGGCCGCTCCGCGGTGGCGTGCCCGGCGACCGGCTTCTCGCCGGTCGGCCCCACGTTCTCCCGGCGCCGCAGGTAGCGCTCGAACTCGCGGGCGATCGCGTCGCCGGAGGCCTCCGGCAGCTCGGCGGTGTCCTGCGCCTCCTCCAGCTGCTGGACGTACTCGGCGACCTCGCTGTCCTCGGCGGCCAGCTGGTCCACGCCCAGCTGCCAGGCCCGGGCGTCCTCGCCGAGCTCGCCCGGCGGGATCCGCAGGTCCAGCAGGTCCTCCAGCTTGTTGACCAGCGCCAGGGTGGCCTTCGGGTTCGGCGGCTGCGCGACGTAGTGCGGAACCGCCGCCCACAGCGTCACCGCCGGCACTCCGGCGTGCGTGCAGGCCTCCTGCAGCACCCCGACGATCCCGGTCGGCCCCTCGTAGCGGCTCTCCTCCAGTTCGAGCCGGCGGGCCAGCTCGGGGTCCGAGGTGACGCCGCTGACCGGCACCGGGCGGCTGTGCGGGGTGTCGCCGAGCAGCGCGCCCAGGATCACCACCAGCTCGACGCCCAGCTCGTGCGCGAAGCCGAGCAGTTCGTTGCAGAACGAGCGCCACCGCATGCTCGGCTCGATGCCGCGCACCAGGACGACGTCCCGGGTCTTGGGCTCGCTCACCCGGACCACCGAGAGCCTGGTGGTCGGCCAGGTGATCCGGCGCACCCCGCCGTCCAGCCAGACGGTCGGCCGGTTGACCTGGAAGTCGTAGTAGTCCTCCGCGTCGAGCGCGGCGAACACCTTGCCGCCCCAGGTCTCGTCCAGATGCGCCAGAGCCGCGGAAGCGGCGTCGCCCGCGTCGTTCCACCCCTCGAAGGCGCAGACCATCACCGGGTCGATCAACTCGGGAACATCTTCCAGCTCGATCACCCAGTGTCTCCCTCCGGTCGGCCGCTTCCGCCCCGCCCGGCCGGGACTGGCCGGGCGCCGGCGGGCCGGATGCCGACGGTCGAACCTCTCGTCACCCATGGAACGCCTCGCTCCATGGTTCCCTACCTGCCCAGCCTACGGGCTTTGAAGCGCCGTTCCGCCGGGCCACCGGGACAGTCTGTGCGAGGCGGCGGCCACGATCCACCGGTTATCCGGGGCCGCCCGCCGCCTGCCCGCGCCGCGGCCCGCGGACGGCGCGATGATGGGAACAGGGCCCGGAGGCGGGCGAGGGAACCGCGCCGGGCGGCACGGCTGCGAGGAGCCGGCGATGAGCGGACGGCGGTGGGCGGGGGCCGGGGCGGCGGCGCTGGTGGCGGGCACGGCCGGGGCGGTGGCGGCGCTGTGGGCCGCGGGGCGGCGGCTGCCGGTGGAGCACGTCAGCGGGGGCGGCCTGGAGCTGGCGCGGCCGCCCCGCGAGGTCTGGGACGTGCTGACCGACGTCGACCTCTTCCCCGCCTGGCGCCCGGACGTGGCGCACGTGGAGCGGCTGCCCGCGACCGCCGCCGGCCGCCCGCGCTGGCGGGAGGACGGCCGGCACGGGCACACCGTCCACGAGGTGGTGGAGAGCGAGGCCCCGCACCGCCTGGTGACCGGGATCGCCGACCCCGGCCTGCCCTACGGCGGCACCTGGACGTTCGTGCTGACCGCGGCCGGCGGCGGCTGCACCCTCACCGTCACCGAACGCGGCGAGGTTTACCAGCCGCTGTACCGGGGCGTCTCGCACTACGTGACGGGCGAGGGCGCCGCCGTCCACCGCTTCCTGGCCGCGCTCGCCCACCGGATGGCCGGATAGCCGCTACCGCACCCAGTCGCGCCGGTAGTCGGCCCAGTTCTGTTCGGTGGCGGCGAAGTCCACGTACAGGCCGACGCCGAAGTTGCGCCGGTGCAGGTCGTACCGCCCCAGGCCCAGCCGGATGCCCCGGATCCCGGCGGTCACCGTCTCGGCGCTCCCCCAGTGGCCCCACTGGTCCTCCCAGTAGAACGGCAGGCCCATCAGCAGGTCGACGTCCTCCGGGGTGGCCTCCAGGGCGAGTTCGGTCTGGTAGGCGTTGTAGCCGCCGTAGAGCCCCGCGGTCGGCATGCCGGAGTCGTAGGTCATCACCGCGATCTGGTCGACCCGGCGCGCGGTGGCGGCGAAGTACGCCTGGTCCCACCACTTGCCGTGGCCGGTGAGCGCGATGCCCACGTCGTGCTGGTACGGCAGCGGGTCGATCTGCGGGGCCGCCACCGACAGCACGGCGCCGCGCCCGGCGGTGACCGGGCGGAGCCGCTCCAGCAGGTCGAGCCAGCCCTTCGAGCCGGGCCGGATCGGCTCCATGTCGAGGTGCACGCCGTCGAAGCCCTGGTCCAGCACCTGGGCGCCGGAAGCGGTGACCCGGGCGCGGGTGGCGGCGTCCTCCAGGTCGAGCGCGTCCTTCTCCGGCTTCACCTCGTCGCCCAGCCAGCCCTGCACCCGGATCCCGGGCAGCGCCCGGTGCACGGCGTCGGTGAACCAGTGCGCCCGGGGGTGCACGGCGGGCGGCAGCGAGCCGTCGTGCTCCAGCGGACCGGTGTGCACGTACAGGTCGCGGATCCCGGTGCCGGCCAGCCGCCGGACGAGTGCGGCGATGTCGGCGTCACCCTTCCGGCCGTCGACCCAGGCGTGTCCCAGCCACACCGCGTCGCGGCCCCGGGTGCGGGCCTCGGGGGAGGGGTCGCCGGCGTACTGCAGCCGCAGCGCGAGCGCCGCGGAGCCGGCCGGGACGGCCGTCACGGCGAGCAGCGCACCCGCCACCACCAGCGCCTTCCGCCACCGCGACCAGCGGCGCCAGCGGGCCCGCAGCGCCGCCGCCCGGGCCCCGGTGCGGCGCAGCGCCCCGCGCACCCCGTCTCGAATCACCGTCCGCCATGCGGTCATGCCGTTGGTTCCCCCCTGCCGGCCCGAGCGCTCAGGATACGGAACGGGTGGTCACCCCCGGGCGCGGGCCGGATACCCTGGCCACGTGCGTTCCCGATCCAGCGGGTTCGCAAAGCCGACAGCCGTCGCACCCAGGGAGAAGCCCCATGGCCATCGCAGCCACCCCGTCCGTCACCCAGCAGAGCCGCGCGAACGCGCTGCGCGAGGCACTCGCCACCCGTGTGGTGGTCGCCGACGGGGCGATGGGAACCATGCTCCAGGCCCAGGACCCCACGCTGGAGGACTTCCAGAACCTGGAGGGCTGCAACGAGGTCCTCAACCTCACCCGGCCCGACATCGTCCGCTCGGTGCACGACGCCTACTTCGCGGTGGGCGTGGACTGCGTGGAGACCAACACCTTCGGCGCCAACCACTCCGCGCTCGGCGAGTACGACATCTCCGAGCGGGTCTTCGAGCTCTCCGAGGCCGGCGCCCGGCTGGCCCGCGAGGCCGCCGACGCGCACGGCGCCGAGGACGGCCGGCTGCGCTGGGTGCTCGGCTCGATCGGCCCCGGCACCAAGCTGCCGACCCTCGGCCACGCGCCGTACGAGACGCTGCGCGAGGGCTTCCGGCGGAACGCGGCCGGCCTGATCGCCGGCGGCGCGGACGCGCTGCTGGTGGAGACCAGCCAGGACCTGCTGCAGACCAAGGCCGCGATCCTCGGCTCGAAGCAGGCGCTGGCCGAGGCGGGCGTGGACCTGCCGGTGCTGGTCCAGGTGACCGTGGAGACCACCGGCACCATGCTGCTCGGCTCGGAGATCGGTGCCGCGCTGACCGCCCTGGAGCCGCTGGGCGTCGACTACATCGGCCTGAACTGCGCCACCGGCCCGGCCGAGATGAGCGAGCACCTGCGCTACCTGGCGAAGAACGCCCGGATCGGCCTGTCGTGCATGCCGAACGCCGGTCTGCCGGTGCTGGGCAAGGACGGCGCGCACTACCCGCTGAGCCCGGCCGAGCTGGCCGACGCGCACGACGTCTTCACCCGCGAGTACGGGCTGTCGCTGGTCGGCGGCTGCTGCGGCACCACGCCCGAGCACCTGCGCCAGGTGGTGGAGCGGGTGCAGGGCCGGCCGGTCGCCGCGCGCGACCCGCGCCCGGAGCCGGCCGCCGCCTCGCTGTACCAGTCGGTGCCGTTCCGCCAGGACACCTCGTACCTGGCGATCGGCGAGCGCACCAACGCCAACGGCTCCAAGAAGTTCCGCGAGTCGATGCTGGCCGGCGACTGGCAGGCCTGCGTGGAGATCGCCCGCGACCAGATCCGGGACGGCTCCCACCTGCTGGACCTGTGCGTGGACTACGTCGGCCGCGACGGCGTCGCCGACATGAAGGAGATCGCGGGCCGGCTGGCCACCGCCTCGACCCTGCCGATCGTGCTGGACTCCACCGAGCCGGAGGTGCTGCGGGCGGGCCTGGAGGCGCTCGGCGGCCGTGCGGTGCTCAACTCGGTCAACTACGAGGACGGCAACGCCCCGGAGTCGCGCTTCGGCCGGATCGCCTCGCTGGCCCGCGAGCACGGCGCCGGCCTGATCGCGCTCACCATCGACGAGGAGGGCCAGGCCCGCACCGCCGACAAGAAGGTGGAGATCGCCGAGCGGCTGATCGCCGAGCTCACCGCGGACTACGGCATCGACGAGGGCTCGATCCTGGTCGACTGCCTGACCTTCACCCTGGCCACCGGCCAGGAGGAGTCCCGCCGGGACGGCATCGAGACCATCGAGGCGATCCGCGAGCTGAAGCGCCGCCGCCCCGCGGTGCAGACCACGCTGGGCCTGTCCAACATCTCCTTCGGCCTCAACCCGGCCGCCAGGGTCGTCCTCAACTCGGTCTTCCTGCACGAGTGCGTGGAGGCCGGCCTGGACTCGGCGATCGTGCACGCCTCCAAGATCCTGCCGATCTCGCGGATCCCGGAGGAGCAGCGCGAGGCCGCGCTCGACCTGGTCTACGACCGCCGCCGGGAGGGCTACGACCCGCTGCAGCGCCTGCTGGAGCTGTTCGAGGGCGTCTCCTCGGCCTCGGTCAAGGCGTCCAAGGCGGAGGAGCTGGCGGCGCTGCCGCTGGAGGAGCGCCTCCAGCGGCGGATCATCGACGGTGAGCGGAACGGCCTGGAGGCCGATCTGGACGAGGCGCTGACGGCCCGCCCGGCGCTGGAGATCATCAACGACACCCTGCTGTCCGGCATGAAGGTGGTCGGCGAGCTGTTCGGCTCCGGCCAGATGCAGCTGCCGTTCGTGCTGCAGTCCGCCGAGGTGATGAAGACCGCGGTGGCCCACCTGGAGCCGTACATGGAGAAGTCCGACGCGGAGGGCAAGGGCACCATCGTGCTGGCCACCGTGAAGGGCGACGTCCACGACATCGGCAAGAACCTGGTCGACATCATCCTGTCCAACAACGGCTACAACGTGGTCAACCTGGGCATCAAGCAGCCGGTCTCGGCGATCCTGGACGCCGCGCAGGAGCACAACGCGGACGTCATCGGGATGTCCGGCCTGCTGGTCAAGTCCACCGTGATCATGAAGGAGAACCTGGAGGAGCTGAACCAGCGCAGGCTGGCGGCGCAGTTCCCGGTGATCCTCGGCGGCGCGGCGCTGACCCGCGCCTACGTCGAGCAGGACCTGCACGAGATCTACGAGGGCGAGGTCCGCTACGCCCGGGACGCCTTCGAGGGCCTGCGGCTGATGGACGCGCTGATCGCGGTCAAGCGCGGCGTGCCCGGCGCCGTCCTGCCGGAGCTCAAGCAGCGCCGGCACGCCCGGGTGGAGGTCGAGGAGCCGGAGGAGGTCAACCTCGGCCAGATCCGCTCCGACGTGGCAGTGGACAACCGGGTGCCCGAGCCGCCGTTCTGGGGCGACCGGATCGTCAAGGGCGTGCCGTTCGCCGACTACGCCTCCTGGCTGGACGAGGACGCGCTGTTCAAGGGCCAGTGGGGCCTCAAGGCGGCGCGCAGCGGCGAGGGGCCGTCCTACGAGGAGCTGGTGGAGACCGAGGGCCGCCCGCGGCTGCGGATGTGGCTGGACCGGCTGCAGACCGAGGGCTGGCTGGAGGCGGCCGTGGTCTACGGCTACTACCCGGCCAACTCCAAGGGCGACGACCTGATCGTCTTCCACGAGGACGGCACCGAGCGGACCCGCTTCACCTTCCCGCGCCAGCGGCGCGGGCGCCGGCTGTGCCTGGCGGACTTCTTCCGTCCGGAGGAGGCCGGGGTGCGCGACGTCCTCGGCCTGCAGGTGGTCACCATGGGCAACCGGATCTCCGAGGCGGCCAACGAGCTGTTCGCGAACAACTCCTACCGCGACTACCTGGAGCTGCACGGCCTGTCCGTCCAGCTGGCCGAGGCGCTGGCCGAGTTCTGGCACGCCCGGGTCCGCTACGAGCTGGGCTTCGGCGACGAGGACCCGCAGGACGTCAGGGACATGTTCGCGCTCAAGTACCGCGGCGCCCGGTTCTCGCTGGGCTACGGGGCCTGCCCGGAGCTGGAGGACCGCGCCAAGATCGCCGAGCTGCTGAAGCCCGAGCGGATCGGCGTGGTGCTCTCCGAGGAGTTCCAGCTGCACCCGGAGCAGTCCACCGACGCGATCGTGATCCACCACCCCGAGGCGAAGTACTTCAACGCCCGGTAACGCCCGTGTCGCGCATCGTTCGCCCGATCCGGGCGGCCCGGGCGTATTCTTGATGACCCTGAACGGGCCGGTCCGCTCACCTGCGGGCCGGCCCGTGCCATCCCCGGGGCCGATCCGGGCACGGACGGAAGGATCCCGCCATGACCACCATCTCCACCGCCACCCAGACCCTCGGCGGCGACGACCGGGGCCTCCAGGCGGTGCTGCTGGACATGGACGGGACGCTGGTCGACACCGAGGACTTCTGGTGGCAGGCCGAGTTCTCGCTCTTCGCCGACCTGGGCCACCAGCTGAGCGCCGAGGACCGCGCCCACGTGGTCGGCGGCCCGATGACCCGGGTGATCGACCACCTGCTGAGCAGCACCGGCGTGGACCTGTCGCCGGCCGACCTGACCGTGTTGATCAACCAGCGCTTCGTCGACCTGCTGGGCGGCGGGGTGCCGCTGATGCCGGGTGCCGAGCGGCTGCTCAACACGCTGGCCGCGCACGGCGTGCCGGCCGCGCTGGTGTCCGCCTCGCATCGGCACATCATCGACATCGTGCTGCGCTCGCTGGGCGCCGAGCACTTCGCGTTCTCGGTCGCCGGGGACGAGGTGCCGCGCACCAAGCCGCACCCGGACCCGTACCTGGAGGCGGCCCGCCGGCTGGGCGCCGACCCGGCCCGCTGCGTGGTGGTCGAGGACGCGCCGACCGGGGTGCGGGCCGCCGAGGCGGCCGGCTGCCCGGTGATCGCGGTGCCCTCGGTGACGCCGATCGAGCCGGCGCCGGGGCGTCTGGTGGTCTCCTCGCTGGAGCAGGTCGACCTGGAGCTGCTGCGCTCCCTGGTGGCCTCGCGAGTGTGATTGTCGTCTCATTGCGGAGCGACAGGACCCACCGGTAAGCGGACGGAGGCGGCCGGGCCGGGGGAGCGCCACGGGAGAAAACGGGCATTGCCTGACAACTCGTCGGACAGGCCTGACCAGGGCCCCGCGGCCGTGTCCCAACCGTCACCTGCGCGGGTGCCGGGGGTGTGTGTTCGATATGGCACGCTACTCGGGTTCGTTCCACCCCCGAGCCCAGGCACCGCCGCTGACGGGCACCCCCGTCGTGCCCGCGGTCGCAGCCGGACCGCACCCAGAAGGACGCGACCCGTGAAGACTTCAGCTGAACGACTGGCCGTGCTCGGCTGTGCCGGAATCGTCGCCGCCACGGTGGCCGGCTGCGGCTCGGTCACCAACGCCGTCAAGGGGGACGGCGACAAGTCCATCACCATGGGCACCACCGCGCTGACCACCGCCCTGGACCCGGCCACCGCCTACGACGCCGGCTCCTGGCTGCTGATGCGCAACACCTTCCAGTCGCTGCTGAGCTACCCGGCCGCCTCCAGCGCGCCCAGCCCGGACGCCGCGCAGTCCTGCGAGTTCACCGCCGGGGACGCCACCCAGTACCACTGCACGCTGAGGACCGGGCTGAAGTTCTCCAACGGCCACGCGCTCACCGCCGCCGACGTGGTCCACTCGGTCCAGCGGACCCTGAAGATCAACGACCCGGGCGGCCCGGCGGCGCTGCTGTCGTCGATCAAGTCCGTCGAGGCGCCCAACGACAGCGAGGTGGTCTTCCACCTCAACCAGCCGGACGCCACCCTCCCGGCCAAGCTGGCCGGCCCGGCCGGCGCCATCGTCGACCAGGAGGTCTACCCGCTCGACAAGGCGCTGCCCAACGACAAGCAGATCGGGTCCGGCCCGTACAAGATCGACTCGGTCGAGGCGATGGCCAAGGGCGGCCCGGCGAAGGTCGTGCTCGTGCCGAACGACAAGTACACCGGCGACGCCAAGCTGCGGAACAAGAAGTTCACCCTGCGCTACTTCGACAAGCCGGCCGACCTCAAGTCCGCGCTGGACAGCGGCGAGGTCGACCTCGCCGACAACAGCCTGGAGCCGAACACCGCGGCCCAGATCCTCTCCGACCAGCAGGGCGGCAAGACCGACCTGCACGTCGTCGAGGGCGACAGCAACGACACCCGCTACCTGGTCTTCAACACCAAGGACGCCACCGCCGGCAACCTCGCCGTCCGCCAGGCCGCCGCCCAGCTGATCGACCGCAAGGCGCTGGCCCGCGACGTCTTCGCGCGCACCGTCCAGCCGCTGTACTCGATGGTCCCGGCCGGCGTCACCGGCCACAACACGGCCTTCTTCGACCGCTACGGCGACCAGGACGTCACCAAGGCCAAGGCGATCCTCACCGCCGCCAAGGTGCAGACCCCGGTCAAGCTCACCCTCACCTGGTCGCGCTCGCGCGCCGAGGCCGCCGAGCCCGAGGCGCTGAAGAAGCAGCTGGAGGCCGGCGGGCTGTTCCAGATCACCGTCCAGCAGGAGCCGGACTGGGAGACCTACAAGAAGGGCTGGAACGAGGGCAAGTACCAGCTGTACACGATCGGCTGGTTCGCGGACTACCCGGACCCGGACAACTACGTCGCCCCGCTGATCGTCGAGGGCGGCGCCTACCACCACGGCTGGGACGACCCGCAGATCAGCCAGAAGCTGGTGCCGGAGACCCTCAAGCAGACCGACCGGGCCGCCGCGACCGGCGCCTACGCCCAGATCCAGAGCATCGTCGCCACCAACGCCCCGCTCGTCCCGCTGTTCCAGAACAAGGCGTTCTTCACCTCGCGCTCCAACATCACCGGCGTGGAGTCCACCGTCGACACCACCGGCTTCTTCCGTTTCTGGGAGATCGGCCGGTCCGGCAAGTAGCGCGGCACGGCACGGCGGCCCGTGGGTTCCTCCCGGCCGGGAGGAACCCACGGGCCGCGCCGTCGCCGCCTACAGCGTGCCCGGGCGCACCAGGCCGCTCTCGTAGGCGTACACCGCCGCCTGCACCCGGTCGCGCAACTGCAGCTTGGTCAGCACATGGCCGACGTGCGTCTTCACCGTCGTCTCGCTGACGAACAGCTCCGCCGCGATCTCCGCGTTGGACAGCCCGCGCGCCACCAGCTTCAGCACCTCCAGTTCCCGCTCGGTCAGCGCGTTCAGCGCCTGCGGCGGCGCCTCCTCGCCCGAGGGGAGCTTGGTGGCGTACATGTCCAGCAGCCGGCGGGTGATCGACGGGGCCAGCATCGCCGCGCCGTCCGCCACCACCCGGATCGCCTGCACCAGCTCCTCGGCCGGCACGTCCTTCAACAGGAAGCCGCTCGCCCCCGCGCGCAGCGCCTCCACCACGTACTCGTCCAGGTCGAAGGTGGTCAGCACCAGCACCTTCGCCGGGCCGTCGCGCCCCGGACCGGCGATCCGGCGGGTCGCCTCCACGCCGTCCATCCGCGGCATCCGGATGTCCATCAGCACCACGTCGGGCTGCAGGGCCCGCACCTGGTCCAGCGCCTGCTGGCCGTCGCCGGCCTCGCCGACCACCACCAGGTCGGACTCGGCCTCCAGGATCATCCGGAAACCGGTGCGCAGCAGCGGCTGGTCGTCGACCAGCAGCACTCGGATCGTCACCCTACGACTCCTTGCTCGTCGGATCCCCCGTGGGATCGACCTCGTCGGACGTACGCGCCAGCGGCAGCGGGTACGGCGGGGGCGTGCCGCCGAACTCCGGACAGCTGGCCTGGTGGTCGCACCAGTCGCAGAGCCGGTTGCGGGTCGCCGGGAAGTCGCCGGTGGCCACCGCCCGGCCGATCCGCTCCCACAGCGCCAGCAGCTTGCGCTCCACCGCGAGCAGGTCCGCCTCGTCCGGGTCGTAGCTGACCACGTCCCCGCCGCCGCCCAGGTAGACCAGCTGCAGCCGTTTGGGGATCACGCCCTTCCAGCGCCAGACCACCAGCGCGTAGAACTTCATCTGGAACATCGCCTTGCCCTCGAAGTCCCGCGAGGGCGCCCGGCCGGTCTTGTAGTCCACCAGCCGGACCTCACCGGTGGGAGCGACGTCCACCCGGTCGATGTAGCCGCGCAGCAGCAGCCCCGACTCCAGCGCCGTCTCCACGTAGAGCTCGCGCTCCACCGGGTGCAGCCGGGTCGGGTCCTCCAGCCGGAACCACTGGGCGACCAGCTTCTCCGCGTCCGCCAGCCAGCCGGTCAGCGCCGCGCCGTCCGGATCCTCCGGGAACAGCCCGGCCAGCTCGGGGCGCTCGCCCAGCAGCCGCTCCCACTGCGGGCGCAGCAGCCCGAGCGCCCGCTCCGGCGTGCGCTCGGCCGCCGGCGAGTCGAACAGCCGCTCCAGCACCGCGTGCACCAGGGTGCCCCGGGTCGCCGCCGGGCTCGGCGGCTCCGGCAGCCGGTCGATCACCCGCAGCCGGTACAACAGCGGGCAGGTGAGGAAGTCGCCCGCGCGCGACGGGGACAGCCCGCTCGGGGCCGCCGCCGGGCGGGGCGGGGCCGGCGCGGGGCTGCTGGTCTCGGTCTGCATACCCCAGACCCTATTGCCCTGCGCTGTCATCCCGCTGCCACGCTGCTGCCGCAAAGCGGTCGCCACGGGGTATGAACCCAGGGGGGAGGGCGAGGGGCGGACGCCGGACGGCCTCCCCGATCACGTAGCGTGGGCGCACCGGCGCGCGGCGCGCTGCGGGGGCCGACGACGAAGGGAACACGGTGAGCGACTCCAGGGGGCAGCAGACCTCCGACCAGCCGCCGCACGGCGGCGGCACCCGGCCGGGGTCCCCGCCGCCCCGCGAACCCGAACCCCGCGGCGGCATCCTGATGGGCCGCCCCTTCGGCGTGCCGATCTACGTCACCCCGTCCTGGTTCCTCATCGCGGCCCTGATCACCTGGGTCTTCGGCGGCCAGCTCGACCGGGTGCTGCCCGACCTCGGCGCCGCCCGCTACCTGGTCGCGTTCTCCTTCGCCGTCGCCTTCTACGGCTCGGTGCTGGTCCACGAGCTCGCCCACACCCTGGTCGCCCTGCGCTACAAGCTCGGGGTCCGCCGCATCCAGCTCCAGTTCTTCGGCGGCGTCTCGGAGATCGAGAAGGAGGCCGAACGCCCCTGGCGGGAGTTCTGGCTGGCCTTCGTCGGCCCGCTGCTCTCCCTCGTCCTCGGCGGCGTCTTCTACCTCGCCCTCCAGGCCGTCGAGCTCTCCACCGTCCCCGGCGTCCTGCTCACCGGCCTGATGGTCTCCAACCTCGTCGTCGCCGCCTTCAACCTGCTGCCCGGCCTGCCGCTGGACGGCGGCCGGATGCTGCGCGCCGTGGTCTGGGGCGTCACCGGCCGGCCGATGGCCGGCACCGTCGCCGCGGCCTGGGCCGGGCGCGCCCTCGCCCTCGCCGTCCTGGTCGGCCTGCCGCTGATCAGCTCGGCCCGCGCGCTCGACCGCAGCCGCACCGACACCCTGGTCGACGCCGTGCTTGCCGCCGTGCTCGCCGCGATCATCTGGAACGGCGCCGGCGGCGCGCTGCGCAACGCCCGGCTGAAGGAGGTCCTGCCCGGCCTGCGGCTGCGTGACCTCGCCCGCCGGGCCGTCGAGGTCACCGCCGACACCCCGCTCGGCGAGGCGATGCGCCGCGCCCGCGAGGCCCAGGCCGGCGCCGTGGTGGTCGTCGACGGCCGCGGCGAGCCGATCGCCATCGTCCGCGAGGCCGCCGTCCGCTCCGTCCCCGAGCACCGCCGCCCCTGGGTCAGCGTCGGCCCGCTCGCCCGTGACCTCGAACCCGGGCTGCGGCTCTCCGCCGACCTGGCCGGCGAGGACCTGCTGCGCGCCGTCCGGGCCACCCCCGCCGGGGAGTACCTGGTCGTCGAGGAGGACGGCCGCACCTACGGCGTGGCCGCGCTCACCGACATCGAACAGCGGCTGACCGCCGCCGTCACCGGCCGCTGAGCGGATCACCTGGTCAGGCGGACGGTTCGCTTCCCTTAGGATTGTCCGCATGTCCGAACCGACCGGTGCCGCCCGCCGACGAGGGCCCTTCCAGGTCGGGGACCAGGTCCAGCTGACCGACCCCAAGGGCCGCCACTACACGTTCACGCTCCAGGCCGGGAACCAGTTCCACACCCACAAGGGTGCGTTCCCCCACGACGAGCTGATCGGCGCCCCCGAGGGCACGGTCGTGCGCACCACGGGGAACGTCCCGTACCTCGCGCTGCGCCCCCTGCTCCCCGACTACGTCCTGTCCATGCCGCGCGGCGCCGCCGTGATCTACCCCAAGGACGCGGGGCAGATCCTGGCGATGGCCGACATCTTCGCCGGCGCCCGCGTGGTCGAGGCCGGCGTCGGCTCCGGCGCGCTCTCCACCTACCTGCTGCGCGCCGTCGGCGACACCGGCATGCTCGCCTCCTACGAGCGCCGCCAGGACTTCGCCGACATCGCGCAGGGCAACGTCGAGCGCTACTTCGGCGGGCCGCACCCGGCGTGGAAGCTCACCGTCGGCGACCTCCAGGACAACCTCGTCGAGACCGACGTCGACCGCGTCATCCTCGACATGCTCGCCCCCTGGGAGTGCCTGGACGTCGCGTCCGATGCGCTCGTCCCCGGCGGCCTCATCTGCTGCTACGTGGCCACCACCACGCAGATGTCCAGGACCGTCGAGGCACTGCGCGAGCACGGCACCTTCACCGAACCGCAGGCCTGGGAGACCATGGTCCGCACCTGGCACCTGGAGGGCCTGGCCGTCCGCCCGGACCACCGGATGATCGGCCACACCGGCTTCCTGCTCACCGCCCGCCGGCTCGCCGACGGCGTCGAGCCGCCGCTGCGCCGCCGCCGCCCGGCCAAGGGCGCCTACGGCGAGGACTACGACAACGGGGCCCCCGAGCCCACCCTGCAGGAGCGCGCCGCCGCCCGGGCGGCCGCCCGCGCCGAGGCCGCCGAGCAGGCCGGCCTCGGCTGAGACACCTCCCGGAGGGGTGGTACGGCAGCGCCGTACCACCCCTTCCGCGTTCCCGCACACCCGCGCCACCGCCCGGTGACGCGGGTGTGGGACGATGCTCGCTCACACAGACCACCACTGGAGGGGACGCCTGGTGGAGACCGCGGTCGGGACGACGGCTGGACAGCAGACCACCACGGGCCGCGGCGGCCCCCGGCACGGGCGCACCGCCCCCTGGCACTGGGCCGTGACGGTGGCGGGCTGCGCCGCCGTGGTGGTGGCCGCGCTCGCCGCCGGCCCCGCGAGCGGTACCCCCGGGCCGGTGCCCGCCACCCCCAGGGCCCTTCCCGCGGCCGCCGCCCCCGACCCGGCGAAGGCCGAACTCCCGCTCGACTGCGGACCGTTCCCGGTGACCGTGGCCGTCAGTTTCTCCGCCGACCTCGGCGACGGCCGCCCCGGCACCGTCGCCGCCGCGCACTGCGCCGCCGAGAACGGCACCCCGCCCGACGCCGTCTACCTGCTCGGCCCCGGCCCCGGCGGGCGACCCGTCGTGCTGGCCACCCTGCTCTCCGAGCGCGAGAACCTCACCGTCAGCCGCCTCGCGCTGCGCTCCGACGGCACCGTCACCGCCCACGCCCAGGGCTACTCCGGCGACGACGTGCCGCGGTTCGCGCCCGACATCTCGGTCGACCTCACCTGGACGCGCAAGGGCGGCGGCTGGGAAAGCTCCCGGACCGCCGCCCCGCTCAGCCTCACCTGAGGTCGCCCGCCCGCCTCCGGGCGCTCGAACCCGGCGCCGCCTACTCGGCGTCAGGCCCGTAGACCTCCACGCCGTCCGCGGCCCGGCGCACGTGGATGCAGTCGCCCGGGCAGTCCTTGACCGAGTCCACCACGTCCTGAAGCAACGTCAGCGGAACCGGCACCGTCTCGCCCGGCTGCTGGCGCAACTCGTCGTCCTCGCCCTTCACATAGGCGAGGCCGTCGATGTCCAGCTCGAACACCTCCGGCGCGTACTGCGCGCAGATGCCGTCGCCGGTGCACAGATCCTGGTCGATCCACACCTCCAGCGGCCCGGCAGCCGCCGACTCGCTCACCGACATGATGATTGTCCGCCGTTTCTGTCCCGGGACGCCCCGTCCTGGGGCATTCCCGCCATTCGTACAACGATCGGACCCCGGGTGTCGGTCCCGATCGGATATCGACTCGTTCGACGATACATCTGGCCCGCTTTGGCCCGTGCGCGGTGGGTATCCCCCTAGCAGAGGGGAAGCACGCGAGGGCGAAGATCGGACACGCCCGTTCCATCTTTCTTGATCTAGGGGTTTAGGGACCCCTGGTCCCAGGTAGGGTCTGGAAGCGTCCAGCTCCCCGGAGGAGGTGAGGACCGTGGCAGCCCACGATGACGACTACAACCGCAGCACCGGCCGGCCCGCTCGTGGTTCCGACGAGGCCGCTCAGGTCTCGTACCTTGAGCAGGAAATCGCCGTGCTGCGCCGCAAGCTCGCCGACTCGCCGCGCAATTCGAGAATCCTCGAAGAGCGGATCGTCGAGCTCCAGACCAACCTGGCCGGCGTGACCGCCCAGAACGAACGGCTCGCCTCCACCCTGCGTGAGGCCCGCGACCAGATCGTGGCCCTCAAGGAGGAAGTGGACCGGCTGGCACAGCCCCCGGCGGGATTCGGCGTCTTCCTCAGCTCCAACGAGGACGGCACCGCCGACATCTTCACCGGCGGCCGCAAGCTCCGCGTGAACGTCAGCCCCAACGTCGACCTCGACGAGCTGCGGCGCGGCCAGGAAGTGATGCTCAACGAGGCCCTCAACATCGTGGACGCGATGGCCTTCGAGCGCATCGGCGACCTCGTCACCCTCAAGGAGGTCCTGGAGGACGGCGAGCGGGCCCTGGTCATCGGCCACACCGACGAGGAGCGGGTGGTGCGCCTCGCCGAACCGCTGCGCGAGATCACCCTCCGGGCGGGGGACGCCCTGTTGCTGGAACCGCGGTCCGGCTACGTGTACGAGGTCGTGCCGAAGGCCGAGGTCGAGGAGCTGGTCCTCGAAGAGGTCCCGGACATCGACTACCGCCAGATCGGCGGCCTGGCCAACCAGATCGAGCTGATCCGCGACGCGGTCGAGCTGCCCTACCTGCACGCCGAGCTCTTCAAGGAGTACGAGCTGCGCCCGCCCAAGGGCGTCCTGCTCTACGGCCCGCCCGGCTGCGGGAAGACGCTGATCGCCAAGGCCGTGGCGAACTCGCTGGCCAAGAAGGTCGCCGAGGTCACCGGCCGCCCCCAGGGGAAGAGCTACTTCCTCAACATCAAGGGCCCCGAGCTGCTCAACAAGTACGTCGGCGAGACCGAGCGGCAGATCCGCCTGGTCTTCCAGCGGGCCCGCGAGAAGGCCGGCGAGGGCACCCCGGTCATCGTCTTCTTCGACGAGATGGAGTCGCTCTTCCGCACCCGCGGCTCCGGCGTGAGCTCGGACGTCGAGAACACCATCGTCCCCCAGCTGCTCGCCGAGATCGACGGCGTGGAGGGGCTGGAGAACGTCATCGTGATCGGCGCCTCGAACCGCGAGGACATGATCGACCCGGCGATCCTGCGGCCGGGCCGCCTGGACGTCAAGATCAAGATCGAGCGCCCGGACGCCGAGGCCGCCAAGGACATCTTCTCCAAGTACCTGAAGGACTCGCTGCCCTTCCACCCGGACGACGTCAAGGAGCACGACGGCTCCGTTGAGGCCACGGTGGCGGCGATGATCCAGTCGGTGGTGGAGCGGATGTACTCCGAGACCGAGGAGAACCGCTTCCTGGAGGTCACCTACGCCAACGGTGACAAGGAGGTCCTGTACTTCAAGGACTTCAACTCCGGCGCGATGATCCAGAACATCGTCGACCGGGCCAAGAAGATGGCCATCAAGGACTACCTCGACCACGGCCAGCGCGGTCTGCGGGTCTCCCACCTGCTCAACGCCTGCGTGGACGAGTTCAAGGAGAACGAGGACCTGCCGAACACCACCAACCCGGACGACTGGGCCCGGATCTCCGGCAAGAAGGGCGAGCGGATCGTCTTCATCCGCACCCTGGTCACGGGGAAGCAGGGCGCCGAGTCCGGCCGCTCCATCGACACTGTCGCCAACACCGGGCAGTACCTGTAGCCGAACCGCTCCGGGCCTCCCGGAACGCACGCACCCCGTCCGGCTGTGGCGCCTCGCGGCCCCGCAGCCGGACGGCGCGTCTCGGGGCCCGCCGGTCGGCGAGGCGTTCTAGGCTCGACCCACCGTTCGCGGGCAGACGGCCGGCGTCGGTGTTGTTCAGCGGTACGTCAGTGTGGACCGCCCGCCGGGGGCGGCGCACCGGGCAAGGAGGGCCGCATGACCGTACGGCGCGTGATGGGCATCGAGACCGAGTACGGGATCTCCGTGCCCGGGCACCCCAACGCCAACGCCATGCTCACCTCGTCCCAGATCGTCAATGCCTACGCGGCGGCGATGCACCGGGCACGGCGGGCCCGCTGGGACTTCGAGGAGGAGAATCCGCTGCGCGACGCCCGGGGCTTCGACCTCGCACGGGACGTCGCCGACGCCAGCCAGCTGACCGACGAGGACATCGGCCTCGCCAACGTCATCCTCACCAACGGCGCGCGGTTCTACGTGGACCACGCGCACCCCGAGTACAGCTCGCCCGAGGTGACCAACCCGCGCGACGCCGTGCTCTGGGACAAGGCCGGCGAACGGATCATGGCGGCCGCCGCACAGCGCGCGCTGGAGCTGCCCAACGGGCAGAACATCCACCTGTACAAGAACAACACCGACAACAAGGGCGCCTCCTACGGCACCCACGAGAACTACCTGATGAAGCGGGCCACCCCGTTCGCCGACATCGTGCGCCACCTCACCCCGTTCTTCGTCTCGCGCCAGGTGGTCACCGGCGCCGGCCGGGTCGGCATCGGGCAGGACGGCTCCGCCCACGGCTTCCAGATCAGCCAGCGCGCCGACTTCTTCGAGGTCGAGGTCGGCCTGGAGACCACCCTCAAACGGCCGATCATCAACACCCGGGACGAACCGCACGCCGACGCCGAGAAGTACCGCCGGCTCCACGTGATCATCGGGGACGCCAACCTCTCCGAGATCTCCACCTACCTCAAGCTCGGCACCACCTCGCTGGTCCTGGCGATGATCGAGGACGCCTTCATCACCTCCGACCTGGCCGTCGACCAGCCGGTGCGCACCCTGCACCGGGTCTCCCACGACCCCACCCTGAAGCACCTGGTCACGCTGCGCAGCGGCCGCCGGCTCACCGCCGTGCAGCTCCAGCTGGAGTACTTCGAGCTGGCCCGCAAGTACGTCGAGGACCGCTTCGGCACCGACGCCGACGAGCAGACCGTGGACGTGCTGGCCCGCTGGGAGGACGTGCTGGGCCGCCTGGAGCGCGACCCGATGTCGCTCTCCCGCCAGCTGGACTGGATCGCCAAGCGGGAGATCCTGGAGGGCTACCGCAGCCGCGACGCCCTGGAGTGGGACAACCCGCGGCTGCAACTGGTCGACCTCCAGTACAGCGACGTGCGGCCCGACAAGGGCCTCTACAACCGCCTGGTGGCCCGCGGGCGCTTCGACCGGCTGGTGACCGAGGAGGACGTCACCAGGGCCGTCAGCAAGCCCCCGGAGGACACCCGGGCCTACTTCCGCGGCCGCTGCCTGGAGCAGTACGCGGAGCACGTCGCGGCGGCGTCCTGGGACTCGGTGATCTTCGACCTGCCGGGCCGGGACTCGCTCCAGCGGGTGCCCACCCTGGAGCCGCTGCGCGGCACCCGCAACCACGTCAAGGAGCTGCTGGACCGCTGCCGCACGGCGGAGGACCTGCTGCGGGTGCTGTCCGGCGGATAGCCCGGTGAGTTCCCGATCACCACGGGTGAACGCCGGGCGAATGGGAATCATCTGGGGTACCGGCGGGCGTTGGACAGGAAGCTCCACCGGCAAACCGGAAGCGGGTTGTCGCACCTTGTGTATAGGGTCGGGGCAGCAAGCAACGACCAAACCGTGCCAGACGATCGAGCGGGGTGAGGTAAATGGCGAGCAAGGACACCGGCGGCGGCCAGCAGCGGGCGAACCGCTCCTCCGAGGAGGTCGAGGAGCAGGCCGCGGAAGCGCAGAATTCCGAGGACCTCAAGGAGCGCCAGGAAAAGCTGAGCGACGACGTCGACGCGGTTCTGGACGAAATCGACGAGGTCCTGGAATCGAACGCCGAGGATTTCGTGCGGCAGTTCGTGCAAAAGGGCGGACAGTAATCCCGGTCGGGCTCCGGGCGGCTGCCCGGCGGCATTCCGGGAATTCACGGTCGCGACCGACGACGGCGGACGGGCGGCGGGAGCCGTCCGTCCGTCCGATCCGGCCCTCCGCCGTGCTGGACAGTGATCGTCCGGCCGGTAGGGTGCGGGCAGTGCGCGCTTCAAGCTACCTGGAAGGAATCGTGTGGAAGCCAACACTCGTGGCACCGGGCGTCTACCGGCTGCCTTCCTGACCCCGGGGTCCTCGTCGTTCCTCGACTTCCTGGAGGCCCACCGGCCCGAGCTGATCCCCGGCCGGCGCAGCCTGCCCGAGGGCGTCATCGAGGCCCCGCACGGCACGACCATCGTGGCCGCGGTCTTCGACGGCGGCGTGGTCCTCGCCGGTGACCGCCGGGCGACCATGGGCAACGTCATCGCCCAGCGGGACATGGAGAAGGTCTTCCCCGCGGACGAGTACAGCGCGGTCGGCGTCGCCGGCACCGCCGGCCTCGCGATCGAGATGGTCCGGATGTTCCAGCTGGAGCTGGAGCACTACGAGAAGATCGAGGGCACCGTGCTCTCGCTGGAGGGCAAGGCCAACCGGCTCACCACCATGATCCGGGGCAACCTCGGCATGGCGATGCAGGGCCTCGCGGTGGTGCCGATGTTCGCCGGCTACGACCTCGACCTCGGCCGCGGCCGGATCTTCACCTACGACGTCACCGGCGGGCGCTCCGAGGAGCGCGGCTTCGCCGCCACCGGCTCCGGCTCGGTCTTCGCCCGCGGCTCGATGAAGAAGCTCCACCGCGAGGACCTCACGGCCCAGCAGGCCTCCACCATGGTCGTCCAGGCCCTCTACGACGCGGCCGACGACGACTCCGCGACCGGCGGCCCCGACCTCGCCCGCAAGATCTTCCCGATCGTCTCGCTGATCACCGAGGACGGCTTCCGCCGGCTCACCGAGGCCGAGGTCGCCGAGATCGCCGTCTCCATCACCGACCAGCGCCTGACCCAGCCCAACGGGCCGCAGGCCCCGCTGCTCTAGCCATCAACTGAGGAAGGAAGGGACGACCGCCGGTGTCGACACCGTTCTACGTCTCCCCCCAGCAGGCCATGGCGGACCGCGCGGAGTACGCCCGCAAGGGCATCGCGCGCGGTCGCAGCGTGGTCGTGCTCACCTACGCCGACGGCATCGTCTTCGTCGCCGAGAACACCTCCCGGGCGCTGCACAAGGTGTCCGAGATCTACGACAAGATCGCCTTCGCGGCGGTCGGCCGGTACAACGAGTTCGAGAACCTGCGCATCGGCGGCGTCCGTTACGCCGACCTGCGCGGCTACACCTACGACCGGGCCGACGTCACCGCCCGGGGCCTGGCCAACGTCTACGCCCAGACGCTCGGCACCATCTTCTCCTCGGTCGGCGAGAAGCCCTACGAGGTCGAGCTGATCGTCGCCGAGGTCGGCCGCACCGACGCGGACGACCAGATCTACCGGCTCACCCCGGACGGCTCGGTCGTCGACGAGAAGAACTACGTGGTGGTCGGCGGCAACGCCGACTCGATCGGCAACTACCTCGGCCAGCGGCACCGCGCCGGCTTCTCGCTCACCGAGGCCGTCAAGCTCGCCGTGGACTCGCTCGCCCGCGACCCCAACGGCGGCACCCCGCGCGCCCTCACCCCCGACCAGCTGGAGGTGGCGGTCCTGGACCGCCAGCGCTTCCAGCAGCGCAAGTTCAAGCGGATCCTGGGCGGCCAGCTCGCCCGGCTGCTCGACGGCGACCAGTCCGCCGAGTCGGACGACTCCGACGACACGGACGGGAAGGGGAAGCCGGCGGTCACCCCGCCGGGCGACTCCGACCAGTAGTGCCCACGGGGTCCCGTGCGGGCGGCCGGTGACGGCGGCCGCACGGGACCCCGGTGCCCCTGCGGCGGCCCGGACGGGCTTTCGCGGAGGCGGTTTCGGACAGCTCCCATCAGAGAATGGATGGCCCATGGACCGCCGAATTTTCGGGCTGGAGAACGAGTACGGCGTCACCTGTACGTTCCGCGGGCAGCGCAGGCTGTCCCCGGACGAGGTCGCCCGCTACCTCTTCCGCCGCGTAGTCTCCTGGGGCCGCAGCAGCAACGTGTTCCTGCGCAACGGTGCCCGCCTCTACCTCGACGTGGGCTCCCACCCCGAGTACGCCACCCCCGAGTGCGACGACGTCGTCGAGCTGGTGACGCACGACAAGGCGGGCGAACGCATCCTCGAAGGCCTGCTGGTCGACGCCGAGCGGAGGCTGCACGAGGAGGGCATCGCGGGGGACGTCTACCTCTTCAAGAACAACACCGACTCCGCCGGCAACTCCTACGGCTGCCACGAGAACTACCTGGTGGCCCGGCACGGCGAGTTCTCCCGGCTGGCCGACGTGCTCATCCCGTTCCTGGTGACCCGGCAGCTCATCTGCGGCGCCGGCAAGGTGCTGCAGACCCCGCGCGGCGCGGTCTACTGCGTCAGCCAGCGCGCCGAGCACATCTGGGAGGGCGTCAGCTCGGCGACCACCCGCTCCCGCCCGATCATCAACACCCGCGACGAGCCGCACGCCGACGCCGAGCGCTACCGCCGGCTGCACGTCATCGTCGGGGACTCCAACATGTCGGAGACCACCACCCTGCTCAAGGTGGGCTCCACCGACCTGGTGCTGCGGCTCATCGAGGCCGGCGTGGTGATGCGCGACCTCACCCTGGAGAACCCGATCCGGGCCATCCGCGAGGTCAGCCACGACCTCACCGGCACCCACCAGGTCCGGCTCGCCAACGGCCGCGAGGCCAGCGCGCTCGACATCCAGGAGGAGTACTACACCAAGGCCCTGGAGTTCGCCGACCGCAAGGGCATCAACACCGGCACCATCGCCCGCGTCCTCGACCTGTGGGGCCGCACCCTGGAGGCGGTCAGGACCGAGCGCCTCGACGGGGTCGCCACCGAGATCGACTGGATCATGAAGTACAAGCTCATCGAGCGCTACCGCGAGAAGCACCAGATGAGCATGAGCAACCCCCGGGTTGCCCAGATCGACCTCGCCTACCACGACATCCACCGCCGCCGCGGCCTGTTCTACCTGCTCCAGGGCAAGAACCAGGCCCAGCGGGTGACCACCGACCTCAAGACCTTCGAGGCGAAGTCGATCCCGCCGCAGACCACCCGGGCCCGGCTGCGGGGCGACTTCATCCGCCGGGCGCAGGAGCAGCGCCGCGACTTCACCGTCGACTGGGTGCACCTGAAGCTGAACGACCAGGCGCAGCGCACCGTGCTCTGCAAGGACCCGTTCCGGTCGGTCGACGAGCGGGTGGAGAAGCTCATCGCCGGGATGTGACCGGCGCGCGGACGGGGGAGCGGCGCGCGCACGGCGCTCCCGTCGGTGTGATCTTCGCGGTGTCCGGTCCCGGTGGTGCCTACCGGGACCGGACACCGTCTGCGCATACGCTGTCCGTCGAGTCCGGAGCCGGAGTCCGGAGAGCCGACTTTGACCGACAGTTAGGAACGCCGTGCGCCGCACCGCCGGGTTGCTTCTCACCCTGCCCCTGCTGCTGGCGGTGGCCTGCAGCAGCTCCACCAAGCCGGCCGGCCAGGCCACGCCCACCGCGTCGCCGACCGCCGCGCCCACCGTGCCCGCCCCGGTGAACGAGGCCTCGCCGATGCCGGTGCTGTCCGGCGGTGGCTTCGGGAGCAAGGCCACCATCACCCTCCCCGAGGGCCAGCAGCCCAGCGGGCAGTTCGTGGTGAACACCGTCAGCGAGGGGGACCGCTCGGCGGTCAACAAGGGCGACTGGGTGACGGTCAACTACACCGCCAAGGACTGGACCACCGGCAAGGACCTGCCCAGCTCCTACGACTCCGGCGGCAAGCCGCAGCTCTACCAGGCGGGCAGCGGGCAGCTGGTGCCGGCCTTCGACCAGAGCGTGATCGGCAAGAAGGTCGGCAGCCGGCTGCTGGTCGTCGCCCCGCCGGCCGCCGCGTTCGGCACCCAGGGCTCCACCCAGCTCGGCGTCGGCCCCGGTGACACCGTGGTCTTCGTGCTCGACATCGTCGAGAGCCTGCCGCCGGACTCCACGCTGTCCGGCGCCATGACGCCGCCGCCGGCGAACCTGCCGCAGGTCAAGGACAACGGCAAGGCCGCCGTCACCATCACCGTGCCGGCCGGGCAGGCCCCGCCGACCGACCTCCAGCAGGCCGTGCTGATCAAGGGCGAGGGCAAGCAGGTCAAGTCCGGGCAGACCCTGGTCGTGCAGTACACCGGCGTGCTGTGGGCCAACGGCCAGCAGTTCGACTCCTCCTGGAGCCACGGCGGCGCCCAGGCGCTGCAGATCGGCACCGGCAGCGTCATCGAGGGCTGGGACAAGGGCCTGGTCGGCCAGAACGTCGGCAGCCGGGTGCTGCTGGTGGTGCCGCCGTCGCTCGGCTACAAGGACCAGGCGCAGGGCTCGGTGCCGCCGAACTCGACCCTGGTGTTCGTGGTGGACGTCCTGGAGGCCGTGTGACGCCCCGGTGATCCCGGGGATCCCCGGGACGGGCTGGTTCGGGCCCGGGGGGATTCCGTACGCTTGGGCGGGCGCTCGCACGGGCAAGCGCCCGCCCTCATCCTGACCTGTCATACTGCCCTCGCACTGTGGTAGGCGCCGCCGGCGTCCGGGGTCCGGGCGGGCAGTGCGACAGCACCCCGGCGCCACCACGCCGGCCGTAGACCTCGAAGACCTCGTGGCGAGATGGATGGGGAGTCATGTCTGAGAAAGCGTCGAGCCCGGGCGGGTCCGGCACCGCGCACGGTAACTCCGCCGGAGACCCGGCCGATTCGAGGCCCGGCGGCCCGCTCCCGGGCGACGGCGAGTCGATCATCGTTCCTCCGGCGATCCTGAAGCAGCAGGCCGGGTGGGGCGGGTCCGGGGAGGCGCCGCGGGCCGCGGGGACGAAGACCGACGAGGCCCCGCAGATCTTCGCCTCGACCGTCCGCCGCCAGGACACCTCCGAGGCCGGGTACGACGAGAACCCGGGCAACGTCGGCAAGCTCGGCGTGATCCTCGGTACGGTCCTCGGCGTGCTGCTCATCGGCAGCGCCGTCACCCTGTACCTGGTGAACAAGGACGGTTCGTCGGACGACGCCGCCGCCAAGCCGGACACCGCCAAGTCCGCCCCGGCCACGCCGACCGTCCCGCCGGTCCCGCCGATCAAGGACAGCGCCAAGGTGCTGCCCAACGTCACCGGCGACTACGGCACCAAGGCCACCATCGAGGTGCCCGCCGAGCAGGCCGACGGCAGCTTCGTGGTCAAGGTCCTCTCCGAGGGCAACGGCCCCAAGGTCGAGAAGAACTCCTGGACCTCCGTCGACTACACCGGCAAGGACTGGAACACCGGCAAGGACATCCCGTCCTCGTACGACGACAAGGGCAAGCCGCAGATCTTCCAGGCCGGCACCGACGCGCTCATCCCGGCGCTCGACCAGGCCGTCATCGGCAAGAAGGCCGGTTCCCGGCTGCTGGTCGTCGCCCCGCCGGCCGCCGCCTTCGGCGCCCAGGGCAACCCGAGCATGTCGATCGGGGCGGAGGACAACCTGATCTTCGTCATCGACATCCGCAACAGCAACGCCCCCGACGCCGTCGTCAGCGGCACCGTGACCCCGCCGCCCGCGGACTTCCCGCAGGTCAAGGACAACGGCAAGAAGCCCGCCGACATCACCCCGGTGCCCGGCGCGGCCGACCCGACCGAGCTCAAGAGCCACGTCCTCATCAAGGGCGAGGGCCGCAAGGTCGAGAAGGGCGAGAAGATCCTCGTCCAGTACACCGGCGCGCTGTACAAGGACGGCAAGGTCTTCGACTCCTCGCTCAGCAAGGGCCAGGCGTTCTCCTTCCCGCTCGGCGGCGGCCAGGTCATCGCCGGCTGGGACCAGGGCCTGGAGGGCCAGACCATCGGCAGCCGGGTCGAGCTGGTCATCCCGGCCTCGCTCGGCTACAAGGACCAGGCGCAGGGCGACATCCCGCCGAACTCGACGCTGGTCTTCGTCGTCGACATCCTCGATGCGGGTCAGGGCTGATCCACTTTCGGGTGACAATGGTGTGCGTGTGACCTCCGGGGCCGGCCGCGTGGCCGGCCCCGGACGGGCGGCGGGCGCCCGTACCGTGGTCCGGGAACGGACCGGGGTGCGGGCGCCCGCTGCTTGGTCATGGAACGAACCAACCGTGAGATGAGGCACTAGTGAGCAAGCCCGAGATCGACTTCCCGGTCGGCGACCCGCCGGCCGAGCTGAAGATCCGCGACATCACCGTCGGCACCGGCGAGGAGGCCAAGCCCGGCCAGGTCGTCGAGGTCCACTACGTCGGCGTGACCTATGCGACCGGCGAGGAGTTCGACGCCAGCTGGAACCGCGGTTCCACCTTCAAGTTCCCGCTCGGCGGCGGCCGGGTCATCAAGGGCTGGGACCAGGGCGTCGCCGGCATGAAGGTCGGCGGCCGCCGCGAGCTGGTCATCCCGCCGCACCTGGCCTACGGCAACCAGTCGCCCAGCCCGCTCATCCCGGCGGGCTCGACCCTGATCTTCGTGGTCGACCTGATCTCCGTCTGAGGACGCTGATCACCAGGGCCGCACCCCGACCCCGGGGTGCGGCCCCACGTCTTCGCGGACTCGGCTTTTGCCGTGCGTACCGCTACCGGTACGGTCGTCCCGCCGGGTCCACGACGCCCCGGCGGGCGCACCCCGCGCGCTGCGCGGCACACCGGAAGGGTCAGCGATGGCGATCGCCAAGGCAGAGCGGCTGATGAATCTCGCCCTGTGCCTGATGAACACCAGACGTCCGCTCTCCAAGAAGGAGCTGCGGGAGTCCATCGAGGCCTACCGCGAAGCCTGGCAGAACAGCAGCGAGGAAGCCTTCAACCGGATGTTCGAGCGGGACAAGGACGACCTGCGCGAACTCGGACTGGTCATCGACGTCGACGAGAACGCCCTCGACGGCGAGCTCGGCTACCTGGCCCGCGCCGACCGCAACCGCCTGCCGGAGATCGCCCTCGACGCCGAGGAGGCCGCCGCGCTCACCCTCGCCGCCCGGGTCTGGCAGCAGGCCAAGATGAGCGGCGCCGCCAGCGGCGCGCTCCAGAAGCTGCGCGCCGCCGGCATCCCCTTCACCGAGACCGAGCGCCGCCCCGCCCTCGAACCGCGCATCCCGGCCCGCGAGGCCGCCTTCGAACCGCTGCTCACCGCCGCCCGCGACCGCCGCCCGGTCACCTTCGAGTACCGCAAGGCCGGCGCCGCCGCCGTCGAGCAGCGCAGCGTCGAACCCTGGGCCCTGGAGTGCTGGCGCGGCCACTGGTACCTGGCCGGCTGGGACCGCGACCGCGAGGACGCCCGGGTGTTCCGGCTCAGCCGGATCACCGGCAAGGTCCGGGCCCGCTCCGGCGCCTTCCTGGGCACCGTGCCCGAGCACGTCGACGTCCGCGCCACGGTCGCCAAGTTCGCCGGCGAGGGCGCCACCGCGACCGCCGTGGTCAGGGTCCGCCGCGGCGCGGGCTTCCCGCTGCGCACCAAGGCGGTCACCACCCGGCGGGCCGACGACAGCTGGGACGAGCTGGAGATCCCGTACGGCAACGGGCTCGGCGCCGACCTCGCCGAGTTCGGGCCGGACGTGCTGGTGGTCGGCCCCGAGGAACTGCGGGCCGACGTCATCGACCGGCTGCGCGCGGTGGCCGGCAGTGTGGTGGAGGGTGTGCGGGCATGAGCAACGCGATCGACCAGACCCGGCGGATGCTCTCGCTGGTCACCTATCTGCGCGAGCGCCCCGGCGCCGAGGTGGCCGAGGTGGCCCGCGCCTTCGGCATCAGCGAGCGCGAACTGATCGGCGACCTCAACGTCCTGCCGATGTGCGGCACCAGCTTCCGCGGCGGCGACCTGCTCGACATCGACACCGACGGCGAGCGGATCTGGTGGCACAACGTCGACGACGTCGCCCAGCCGCTGCGGCTGGCCGCCGACGAGGCGACCGCGCTGCTCGTCGCCGCCCGTGCGGTGGCCGGCCTGCCCGGCCTGCGGGCCGGTGACCGCGAGGCGCTCACCCGGGCCGTCGCCAAGATCGAGAACGCGGCGGGGGAGAGCGCCGAGGGCAGCGCCCGGGTCGGCGTCACCTTCGAGGCCGAGAGCCACGTCTTCGCCGACATCGACCGCGCCCTCAGCGAGGGCCGCCGGCTCTGGCTGCGCTACTACTCGCACGGCCGCGGCGGCATGACCGAGCGCGAGGTCGACCCGATCCGGCTGCTCACCGAGGGCCACACCTACCTGGAGGCCTGGTGCCGGACCTCCGAGGACCACCGGATGTTCCGGCTCGACCGGGTCGCCGAGATCAGGGTCCTGGACGTCCCCGCCGACCCGCCCAAGCGCGAGCCGCGCGACCTCTCCGGCGGGCTGGTCAACCCCTCCGCCGACGATCCCGAGGTCGTCGTCGAGGTCTCCTCCGGCGGCCGCTGGGTCGCCGAGTACTACACCCACGACCGGGCCGAGGAACTGCCCGACGGCGGACTGCGGATCACCCTGCGCAGCGCCGACCCCTCGCAGCTGCGCCCGCTGGCGCTGCGGCTGGGCCGCGACGGGCGGATCGTCTCCCCGCCGGAGCTGGCCGGGCAGGCGCGGGCGGCGGCGCTGGAGGCGCTGGCGCACTACGGGGAGGGGCTGGTCTGAGCCGTGGAGCCGGGTACCAGGTTCAAGGTGTACTGCTCGGAGTGCCGGGAGAAGGTGGAGCTGCCGGTCGAGGCGTTCCGCCTGACGTTCGGCCGCACGGCGGCGCAGGCGCACTACAGCTTCGGGTGCCCGCTGTGCGGGGCGGCGGTGCGCAAGCCCGCCGGCGAGAAGATCGTCGCGGCGCTGACCGGGGCCGGGGTGCGGACCATGCGGCTGGTGCCCGCCGAGGGGTGAGCGGGGGGCCGGCGACGAGGGCCTAAGGTGGGGGACATGTCCTGGATGCTCGTCGCCGCCGTCCTCCTCGCCACCGCCGGCCTGCTGGTGCTCGGCGCCCTCGCGGTCCGGCTCTGGCTGGACGTGCGGGCGCTGGCCAAGGGCGTGGACGCCGCCTCCCGGGCGCTGGCCGAGGCGGCCGGGGACCTCGCGGCCTCGGCGGCGGGCCGCTCCTGACCGGTCCCGCCCGCCGGGAAAGCGGAACGGGGGCACCGGGGGCTGCTGCTCGGGGGCAGGGGCGCGTTACGCTCTCAGTTGGCTCCTGAACGCGAACGGGGGCCGCTGTCCTGTTCGGGCGGCCGTCGTCAGGGCGTCATCCGCAGCGGTTACCATCCCCGCAGCGGGCGGCCGGTCGGTGCCGCCGAGACTGAAGGTGGTCGAGCATGCGGGTCTCGTTCACCGCGATCCTCCTGGTCGCGGTCATTGCCATTGTGCTCTTCGGCGCCAAGCGGCTGCCGCAGCTGGCGCGTTCGCTCGGCCAGTCGGCACGGATCCTCAAGAGCGAGGCCAAGGCGATGCGCACCGACGGCGCCGACAGCCCGGCCCCGCCCGCCCCGGAGGCGGCCGACGGCGCTGCGGCGAGGACCATCCAGTCCGCCCCGGGCGCGTCCGCGACCGCCCGCCCGGTGACCGAGCAGCCCACCGGGCAGTCCGCTGCGGACGGCGGGGCGCGCTGAGCGCGCGGCACGCGCGACCACTGGAGGCCCGTCGACCGGCGGGCCCCGACGCACGAGTTGAGGACCGGGGTTGAGCAAGCTCACCAAGGCGTCGAAGACGCCCAAGGATCCCGAGGGACGGATGGCCCTCGCCGACCACCTGCGGGAACTGCGCAACCGGGTGGTCAAGTCGGTCCTGGCGATCGTGGTGTTCACGATCATCGCGCTGATCTTCCACAAGCAGATCGAGACGCTGCTGCTCAAGCCGATCCAGCGGTGTACACCGGAGTTCCTCGCGGCGCCCACGGGCCGCTGTGCGGAGGTCTCGACCATCGGTCTGACCGCGGGCTTCAACTGGATGCTCAAGGTCGCCCTGACCGCCGGTGTGGTCGCCACGGTCCCCGTCTGGCTGTACCAGCTGTGGGCCTTCGTGGCGCCGGGCCTGCACAAGCACGAGCGCAAGTACACGATCATCTTCATGGCGTGCGGCGCGCCGCTGTTCCTGGCCGGTGTGACGCTGGCGATCCTGCTGCTGCCGCTGACCGTCGACGTGCTGCTCTCCTTCACCCCCGAGGAGACCACGCCGATCCTGCCGCCCGCGGACTACTTCGACATCGCCACCCGGCTGGTGCTGGTCTTCGGCCTGGCCTTCGAGTTCCCGCTGCTGCTGGTCATGCTGAACCTGGTCGGCATCGTCACCGGCAGGCGGCTGCTGGGCTGGTGGCGCGGCATGGTGATGGGCATCACCGTGTTCGCGGCCTTCGCGACGCCCAGCGCCGATCCGCTGAGCATGCTGGCGCTGGCCGCGCCGATCTGGGGCCTGTACTTCATCGCGGTCGGGGTGGCGATGCTGAACGACCGGCGCAAGGCCCGGCGCAACCCGGACCTCGCGCTGAGCGACGAGGAGGCCTCGCCCGTCGACCTCTCGGTGGCGCCGGTCGCCGAGGCCGAGGCGATCGAGGCGTCGGGCACGCCGACCGCCTCCGGTCAGGTGCCGGCCGCCCGTCACGAGCAGATGGACGACATCACCTGAGCCGGCCGGCGAGCTGAACCCGCGAGCCCCGGCCCGCCGCTCCCGAGCGGCGGGCCGGGGCTTTTCGGTGCCTTTCGTCCGTTCCGGGCGGGCGGTCTTGGCAGTATCGATGGCATGTGACATATTACTGCCGTGTCCCACTCCCAGAGACTCCCCGACGTCGTGGTGGTCGGTGCCGGCGTCGTCGGCGCCGCCTGCGCGTACTACGCCGCCCGGGCCGGCCTCGCCGTCGACGTCGTCGACCGCGGCCCGGTCGCCGGCGGCACCACCGGCGCCGGCGAGGGCAACCTGCTGGTCTCCGACAAGGAGCCCGGCCCCGAGCTCGACCTCGCCCTGTACTCGGCCGGCCTGTGGCGCGAACTCTCCGACGCGTTCGGCGCCGCCGTCGAGTACGAGCCGAAGGGCGGCCTGGTCGTCGCCGGAACCCCCGCCCGCCAGGAGGCGCTGCGCGCCTTCGCCGCCGGGCAGACGGCGGTCGGCGTCCTCGCCGAGGAGATCCCCGGCGAGCGGCTGTCCGAGCTGGAGCCGCACCTCGCGCCCGGCCTGGCCGGCGGCTTCCACTACCCCCAGGACGCCCAGGTCCAGCCCGCGCTGGCCGCCGCCCACCTGCTGCGCGCCGCCCGCCGGGCCGGGGCCCGGCTGCACACCGGCGAGGCCGTGCGGGCCGTGCGGCTCGGGGCCGACGGCGCCGTGCGCGGCGTCGAGACCGAGCGGCGGCGGCTGGACGCGGCCGCCGTGGTCAACGCCGCCGGCACCTGGGGCGGTGAGCTGGCCGCGCTGGCCGGCGTCCACCTCCCGGTGCTGCCGCGGCGCGGGTTCGTGCTGGTCACCGAGCCGCTGCCGCGGATCGTGCGGCACAAGGTGTACGCCGCCGACTACGTGGCCGACGTGGCCAGCGGCTCCGCCGCGCTGCAGACCTCGGCCGTGGTCGAGGGCACGCCCGGCGGGCCGGTGCTGATCGGCGCCAGCCGCGAGCGGGTCGGCTTCGACCGGACGCTCTCGGTGGAGGTGGTGCACCGGCTGGCCGCCCAGGCGGCCGCGCTCTTCCCGGTACTGGCCGGGGTGAGCGTGATGCGCGCCTACCGGGGCTTCCGCCCCTACCTGCCGGACCACCTGCCCGCGATCGGCGCCGACCCCCGGGTGCCCGGGCTGTACCACGCCTGCGGCCACGAGGGCGCGGGCATCGGCCTGGCCCCGGCCACCGGGCTGCTGATCGCCCAGCAGCTCACCGGCAAGGAGCCCGACCTGGCCCTCGCGCCGTTCCGGGCCGACCGCTTCCCGGCCGGCGACGACGCCTGAGCCTCCCGCCGAGGCCGGCGGCCGAGCCCCTGCGGCCGAGGCCCGACCACCCCACGATCGGCTCATGAGCTGAACGGAGAACCCCCACCCATGCGCCGTAGCCGCACCCCCGCGGAGCTGGTCCGGGCCGAACCCGGGCCCGCGCACACCATCGACTTCGACGGCCGGCCCGTGCCCGCGCTGCCCGGGCAGACCATCGCCGCCGCCCTGTGGGCCGACGGCGTGCTGGCCTGGCGCACCACCCGGGTCGGCGGCAGGCCGCGCGGGGCGTTCTGCGGCATCGGCGCCTGCTTCGACTGCCTGGCCACCGTCGACGGGCGGCCCAACCAGCGCACCTGCCTGCTGCCGGCCGAGCCCGGCACCACCGTCACCACCCAGGAGGGCCACGGCCGTGCCGACCTCGACGTCTGAGCCCCTGCCCGGCGGTCCGCGCCCCTACGACCTCGCGGTGGTCGGCGCGGGCCCGGCCGGCCTCGCCGCCGCCGTGACCGCCGCCGACCTCGGGCTGCGCTGCGCCCTGGTCGACGCCGGCCGGAGCACCGGCGGGCAGTACTACCGCCACCCCGCCCCCGGCCTCGGCGCGGCCCGCCCCGACCGGCTGCACCACGGCTGGTCCGTCTACACCGGCCTCGCCGACCGGCTCGCCGCCCACCGTGCGGCCGGCCGCGTCGACCTGCTGGCCGGCCACCAGGTGTGGGCGCTGGAGCGGGCCGGGGAGCGCGACTGGCGTCTGCACGCCACCACCGGCCCGGACGCCGACGACCGGGCCACCGTCCGGTCCGCCGCCGTCCTGCTCGCCACCGGCGCGTACGAGCGGCAGCTGCCCTTCCCCGGGTGGACGCTGCCCGGGGTGGTCACCGCCGGCGGCGCGCAGGCCATGCTCAAGGCCGGTCTGGTGCTGCCCGGCCGGCGGATCGTGGTGGCCGGGAGCGGCCCGTTGCTGCTCGCGGCGGCCTCCTCCCTGGTCACCGCCGGTGCCGAGGTCCCCGCGGTGGTGGAGGCCACCGCGTACCTCGGCTACGCCCGGCGCCCCGGCGTGCTGGCCGCCGTTCCGGCCAAGCTGGTCGAGGGCGCCGGGCACGGCTCCGCGCTGCTGCGCCACGGGGTGCGGCTGCGCCCGCGCAGCGCGGTCGTGGAGGCGCACGGAACGGACCGGGTCACCGCCGTCACGGTGGCCCGGTTGGACGCCGCCTGGCGTCCGGTACCGGGAAGTGAGCGGCGGATCGAGTGCGACGCGCTCGCCGTCGGTCACGGCCTGGTCCCGCAGATCGAGCTGGCCACCGAGTCGGGCGCGGCCACCCGCACCACGCCCGACGGGACGGCCGCACTCGCGGTCGACGCCCGCCTGCGGACCACCGTCCGCGGGCTCTGGGCGGCCGGCGAGACCTGTGGGGTCGGCGGCGCCGACCTGGCGATCACCGAGGGCGAGCTGGCCGCGCACGCGGTGGCCGGCCGGCCGGTGCGCACCGCGCTGCTGCGCCGGCGCTCCCGGCTGCGGGCCTTCGCCGAGCTGATGGCCGCCGCCCACCGGCCCGGCCCCGGCTGGACCGAGTGGCTGCGGGAGGACACCGACGTCTGCCGCTGCGAGGAGGTCCCGGCCGGGCGGATCCGCGAGGCGGTGGACGAGCTCGGCGCGGGCGACGCACGCACCGTCAAGCTGCTGACCCGGGCCGGGATGGGCTGGTGTCAGGGCCGGATGTGCGGTCCGGCGGTGGCCTGCCTGGCGGGCGGCGGCGCCGTCCCGCAGGAGTCCCGCGCGGACAGCAGGCCGTTCTCCTGCCCCGTTCCGCTCGGGCAGCTCGCGGCCGAACCGGACCGCGAGGACTGAGCCCCGGGCGGGCCCGGCCGGTCGAGGACCGGGCCCGCACGGTCCGGCCCGTCCGGCGCCGCCCGCCGGGTCTGTCCGAAATCGTCCGGCGGGGACTCTTGTCTCCGCTGCGCGCTCCCTAATAAAATGTCACACCTCACCAAGGAGTCACCTGTGTCCCAGACCCCGCACGACACCACCCGGCCCTGGCGCGGCATCATGGTCGCCACCACGCTCCCGCTGCGCCCGGACCTCTCCGTCGACTACGACGCCTACGCCGAGCACGTCCGCTGGCTGATCGAGTCGGGCTGCGACGGCGTCGTCCCCAACGGCTCGCTCGGCGAGTACCAGACCCTCACCGCCGAGGAGCGGGCCAAGGTCGTCGAGGTCGCCGTCGAGGCGGCCGGCGACGGCTCCCGGGTGATGCCCGGCGTCGCCGCCTACGGCAGCGCCGAGTCCCGCCGCTGGGCCGAGCAGGCCGCCGAGGCCGGCGCCGGCTCCGTCCTGCTGCTGCCGCCGAACGCCTACCGCGCCGACCGGGACGCCGTCCGCGGCCACTACGCCGAGGTCGCCAAGGCCGGTGTGCCGATCGTCGCCTACAACAACCCGATCGACACCAAGGTCGACCTCGTGCCGTCGCTGCTCGCCGAACTGCACGGCGAGGGCTCGATCGTGGCGGTCAAGGAGTTCACCGGTGACGTCCGCCGGGCGTACGAGATCGCCGAGCTGGCCCCCGGCCTCGACCTGCTGATCGGCGCCGACGACGTGCTGCTGGAGCTGGCCCTGGCCGGCGCCGTCGGCTGGATCGCCGGCTACCCGAACGCGCTGCCCGAGGCGAGCGTCGCGCTGTACAAGGCCGCCGTCGCCCACGACCTGGGCACCGCGCTGCCGCTGTACAAGGCGCTGCACCAGCTGCTGCGCTGGGACTCCAAGACCGAGTTCGTCCAGGCGATCAAGCTGTCCATGGACATCGCCGGCCGCCCCGGCGGTCCGACCCGGGCCCCGCGCCTGCCGCTGACCCCGGAGATCGAGGCGGCCGTCCGCGCGGCCACCGAGAAGGCGCTGGCCGAGGGCCTGGCCTGACCCGTACGACGTGGTTCCGGTGTCCGGACCGGCCGGCTGCGGCGGCAGCCGGCCCCACCGGACACCCGCCCGCCGGGGCACGGACCCGTCCACCCCACCCTCACCCCACCACCCCACGGAGCGTCAGCAGATGCGCAGCCGTCACGTCTTCCACGCCGTCGACTCGCACACCGAGGGCATGCCCACCCGGGTCGTCACCGGCGGCTTCGGCGTCATCCCCGGCGCCACCATGGCCGAGCGCCGGGTGCACTTCCAGCAGCACCTGGACGACTTCCGGACGCTGCTGATGTACGAGCCCCGCGGCCACGCCGCGATGAGCGGCGCCATCCTGCAGCCGCCGACCCGGCCGGACGCCGACTGGGGCGTGCTCTACATCGAGGTCTCCGGCCTGCTGCCGATGTGCGGCCACGGCACCATCGGCGTGGCCACCGTGCTGGTGGAGACCGGCATGGTGCCGGTCGTCGAGCCGGTCACCACCGTCCGGCTGGACACCCCGGCCGGCCTGGTGGTCGCGGACGTCGCGGTGGAGAACGGCGCGGCCAAGGCGGTCACCATCCGCAACGTGCCGTCCTACGCGCAGGCGCTGGAGCGCAAGATCGAGGTCCCCGGCCACGGCACGGTGACCTACGACCTCGCCTACGGCGGCAACTTCTACGCGATCCTGCCGCTCGCCGAGTTCGGCCTGCCGTTCGAGCGGGAGCGCAAGCAGGACATCCTGGACGCCGGCCTGGCCCTGATGGACGCCATCAACGCCGGCCCGGACCGCCCGGTGCACCCGGAGGACCCGTCCATCCACGGCTGCCACCACGTCCAGCTGCTCGCTCCCGGCTCCACCGCCGAGCACTCCCGGCACGCGATGGCCATCCACCCCGGCTGGTTCGACCGCTCGCCCTGCGGCACCGGCACCTCGGCCCGGATGGCCCAGCTGCACGCGCGCGGCGAGCTGCCGCTCGACCGGGACTTCCGCAACGACTCCTTCATCGGGACCACCTTCATCGGCCGCCTGGTCGAGGAGACCGAGGTGGCCGGGCGCCCCGCGGTGGTGCCGACCGTCACCGGACGGGCCTGGCTCACCGGCACCGCCCAGTACTTCCTCGACCCCGCCGACCCGTTCCCGGCCGGCTTCCTGCTCTGACCCCGCCGCGCGCGTCCCCCCATCCCGCCCCCCCGTTCTCGTCCCGACCCCGTCGTATCCCCCGAAGGGCTGACCGAAGTGACGATCCGTTCGTACAACCCCGCCGACCCCGCGGACCTCGTCGCCGAGGCGCCCCGCCCCGGCACCGAAGCCGTCGAGGCCGCCGTCGCCCGCGCCCGGGCCGCGCAGCCCGGCTGGCTCGCCGCCGGCGCCGGCGCCCGCTCCGCCGTGCTCACCCGGATCGCCGAGGCGGTCGAGGCGCACGCCGAGGAACTGGCCGGGCTGGTCGTGCGCGAGGTCGGCAAGCCGATCGCCGAGGCGCGCGGCGAGGTCGCCCGCACCGTCGCGATCTGGCGCTACTACGCCCAGGCGCCGTTCGCGGCCACCGGCGAGGTGCACGAGACCGCCGGCGGGCCCGGCCTGCTGCTCACCCGCCGCCGCCCGTACGGGGTCGCCGGGCTGATCACGCCCTGGAACTTCCCGCTGGCGATCCCCTGCTGGAAGACCGCCCCGGCGCTGGCCGTCGGCAACAGCGTCGTCCTCAAGCCGTCCTCGGAGGCGATCGGCTGCGCGCTGCGGCTGGCCGAGCTGATCGCCGGGGCCGGGCTGCCCGAGGACGTCCTCACCGTGCTGCCCGGCGGCGGCGCCGAGGGCGGCACCCTGGTCGCCGCGGCCGACGTGGTCTCCTTCACCGGCTCCACCGGGGTCGGCCGGCAGGTCGTGCGCACCGCCACCGAGCGCGGCATCCCCGTGCAGGCCGAACTCGGCGGGCTGAACGCCGCGCTCGTCCTGCCGGACGCCGACATCGACCAGGCCGCCGCCCACGTCGCCGCGGCGATCGCCGGCTACGCGGGGCAGAAGTGCACCGCCACCAGCCGGGTCATCGCGGTCGGCGCGGCCTACGAGCCGCTGCGCGCCGCGCTGGTCAAGGCGCTCGGCGAGGTCGACGACACCGCCTGCGGCCCGGTCATCAGCGCGGCCTCCCGGGACGAGATCACCGCGGCCGTCGCCTCCGCCCGGGAGGCCGGCGCCGAGGTGCTGGCCGGCGGCGGCGTGCCCGAGCGGGACGGCTGGTTCCTGGACCCGACCCTGGTCACCGGGGTGCCGGACGACCACCCGCTGCGCCGCGAGGAGTTCTTCGGCCCGATCGCCGTGCTGCACGCCGCGGCCGATCTGGACGAGGCGATCGCGCTCGCCAACGACACCCCGTACACCCTGGCCGCCTCGGTGCACACCCGGAACCTGGACGCGGCGCTGGCCGTCGCCGACCGGCTGGACGCGGGCATGATCCGGGTCAACGCGCCGTCCAGCGGCGTCGACTTCCACCTGCCGTTCGGCGGCGCCAAGGGCGCCAGCCACGGTGCCCGCGAGCAGGGGCAGGCGGCGCTGGACTTCTACACCCAGGGCCGTACCGTCACCCTGCTGCCGGCCGGGGGTGCCTGATGACGGCGCAGCCCGCCGCCGAGGCCCTGCACATCGACACCGTCGACTACCACACGGCCGGGGAGCCGTTCCGGATCGTCGTCGCCGGAGCGCCGGTGATCCCCGGTGACGGCGTCGCCGAGCGCCGCGCGATCGCGATCGGCGCCGGCGGCACCGCGACCGCGCCCCGGCCGAGCGCGCTGGACGACGTCCGGCAGCTGCTCACCCGCGAGCCGCGCGGCCACGCCGGAATGTACGGCGGCTTCCTGGTGCCCGCGGACGACGACGAGGCCGACCTCGGCGTGCTGTTCTGGCACAAGGACGGCTACTCGACCGCCTGCGGTCACGGCACCATCGCGCTCGGCGCCTGGGCGGTCGACTCCGGCCTCGTCGCGGCGCCCGACTACGGGGTCGCCCGGGTGCGGATCGACGTGCCGTCCGGCCGGGTCACCGCGCTGGTCCACCGGGCCGCCGGGCGGACCACCGGGGTGACGTTCCGCAACGTGCCCGCCTGGGTGAGCGAGCTGAAGCTGCCGGTGGAGACCTCCCGGGGCACCGTCGAGGTGGCCGTCGCGCACTCCGGGGCCTGCTACGTCTCGGTGCCGGCCGCCGCGCTCGGCCTCTCGGTGAGCCTCGGGCAGCTGCCCGGACTCACCGCGGCCGGCCGGGAGATCCGGGCCGCCCTGGCCGGCTCCCCGGCGGTGCGCCACCCGGTGGACCCGCGGCTGTCGGGCGTCTACGGGGTCGTCCTGCACGAAGAACTCCCCGCGGAGGACGGCGGGGTGAACCAGCGCAACGTCACCGTCTTCGCGGACGGCCAGATCGACCGCTCGCCCTGCGGCTCCGGCACCTCGGCCCGGCTGGCGATCCTGGCCGCCGAGGGACGGCTCGCGCCCGGCCAGGAGCTGCGCCACGAGTCGATCGTCGGGACCGTCTTCGGCGGGCGGGTGCTGGCCGGCGGCGACCCGTGGGGCGACGGTGTGGTCACCGAGGTGACCGGCACCGCGCACCGCACCGGCGAGCACCGCTTCGTGCTCGACCCGCAGGACACCCTGGGCACGGGGTTCCTGCTGTGAACGGGGGAACGGGGACGGCGCAGGCCGCCGTGTCACCCCCGGACGCGCCCGGCGCGGCGGCTGAGCCGCTCCAGCCCGCCGCGCCGGGCCCGGCGGAGGTCCTCACCGCGGCCCCCGTCGGGCTGACGCCCGCCGAGGCGGCCGGGGCGATCGAACGGGTGCTGCGCGACGGGCTGGACCCGGAGGCCGCGCCGGCCCGCTCGGCCGTGCCGGTGCCCGCCGGGGAACTGCTGATGATGCCGGCCGCCTCCGCCCGGTACACCGGGGTGAAGATCGCCGGGGTCGCCCCCGCCAACCCGGCCGTCGGGCTGCCCCGGATCACCGGCAGCTACCTGCTGCTCGACGGTCCGACCCTGCAGCCGCTCGCCCTGCTCGACGGCATCGCGCTCACCTCGCTGCGCACCCCCGCGGTCACCGCCGTCGCGCTGGACCGGCTGGCGGTGCCGCGGGCCGGGCACCTGGTGCTGTTCGGCTCCGGCCCGCAGGCCTACGGCCACCTGGACGCGCTGCTCGCCGTCCGCCCGCTGACCCGGGTGACCGTGGTCGCCCGCAGCGAGCAGCCCGCCGAGGCGCTGGCCCGGTACGCCCGGGCGCACGGCGTGGCGGCGGCCGTCGGCACCCCGGCCGACGTGGCCGACGCCGACCTGGTGGTCTGCTGCACCACCGCGCGCACCCCGCTGTTCGACGGCGCGCTGGTCCCCGACCACGCGGCGGTGGCGGCGGTCGGCTCGCACGAGGTGGACGCGCGGGAGGTGGACGAGGTGCTGGTCGCCCGGTCCGCGCTCTACGTGGAGGCCCGCGCGGTGGCGCTGCGGGAGGCGGGCGACCTGCTGATGGCGGGCATCACCGGCGCCGACACCCTGTGGAACCTGGCCGAACTGGTGAACGGCGCGGCGCCGGTGCCGGCCGACCGGCCGCGCTTCTTCAAGAGCGTCGGAATGGCCTGGGAGGACCTCGCGGTCGCGGCGGAGGCGTACCGCCGCGAGGCGGGCTGAGTCTCCGGCCGGCACGGGGCCCGCTGTGGGGCCCGACGCACGGTGGGCGGGCGCCTCGGCGCTGCGCCGGCCCACCGCCCCCGGACCCATTGCCCTGGACGGGGGGTGGTCGTCGAAGTGACCGGCCGGACGAGCGGCCGACGTGGTGGGACGGGATCCCCCGCCGCGTCGGCCGTTTCTTCGTGTGTCCGGGGCGCTGCGGTCGCGCGCTACCGGTAGGTGTCGATCAGGCGGGCCAGGTGACGGCCGGTGAGGTGGAGGGGCTCCTCGCTGCGAGCGACCTGGGCGGCGAGTTCGGCGCCCTCCAGGGTGTTGATGACGGTGGCGGCGAGCTCGCGGGCGTCGGTCAGGGCGATGCCCGCGCCGTGCAGCTTCTCCTCGACGAGGGCGCGCCAGTGGGCGAAGGCCTCGGTGACGGCCTGTTCGATGACCGGGGCCCGGCCGACCGTCTCCAGGGCGGTGGTGGTGATCGGGCAGCCGTCCTGCCAGTCGGAGGCGCGCAGGGCCTCGGCGAGCAGACGGGTGCAGGCGACGACCGCCTCGGCCGGGTCGTCGGCACTGTCCAGCCCCTCGCGCAGCAGGTCGGCGAACTCCTGGTCGCCGTGGCGGATCGCCGCGGCGGCCAGTTCCTGCTTCCCGCCCGGGAAGAAGTGGTAGACGGAGCCGAGGGTGGCCTGCGCCTCGCGGGAGATCTGCTTGACGCCGGTGCCCTCGAACCCCTGGCGCTGGAGCAGCCGGGAGGTGGCCCGGACGATCCGCTCGCGGGTGCCGGTGGTGGGCGTCTGCACGGGGTTCACGGCGTTCACGGGCCGAGTCTAGCCCGGACATGAATAGAGCGTTCGTTCCATTGCTGTGCTAGCGTCACGCCCTGGATAGAGCGTTCGTTCTAGTCACTCTCCGGAGGGGATCCCATGTCCGCCATGCCTCAGCAGCAGCACAGCACGCCGTCCGTCACGCTGATCGGCCTCGGTCCGATGGGCCGGGCCATGGCCGGCGCCTACCTCGATGCCGGTTACGCCGTCACGGTCTGGAACCGGAGCGCCGGGCGCGCCGCCGAGCTGGTCGCCCGCGGCGCCGTCCTCGCGCCGAGCGCGGCCGCGGCGGTCGCGGCCAACGACCTGGTCGTGCTCAGCCTCACCGACTACGACGCGGTGTTCGCCGTGCTGACCGCCGCCGAGGCGGAACTGGCCGGCCGGACCGTCGTCAACCTCAGCTCCGACACCCCCGACCGGGCCCGCGAGGCCGCCCGGTGGCTGGCCGGGCGCGGCGCCGGACACCTCACCGGCGGGGTGCAGGTGCCGCCGTCGGGGATCGGCGAGCCCGGCTCGTCCACCTTCTACAGCGGCCCGGTCGAGCTGTTCCGGCGGCACCGCGCCGCCCTGGAGGTGCTGACCGGCGCCGACTACCGCGGCGACGACCCCGGGCTCGCCCAGCTGTACTACCAGATCCAGATGGACCTCTTCTGGACCTCGCTGGCCGGCTACCTGCACGCCACCGCCGTCGCCGAGGCCAACGGCATCCCGGCGGACGAGTTCCTGCCCTACGCCACCTCGACCGCCGCCTCGATGCCGGGCTTCCTCGCCTTCTACGCGCCGCGGATCGCCGCCGGCCACCACGAGGGCGATGTCGACCGGCTCACCATGGGCCTCGCCAGTGTCGAGCACGTGCTGCACACGGTGGAGTCCTCCGGGGTGGACGGCGCGCTGCCGCGGGCGCTCGCCGACCTCTTCCGGCGGGGCGTCGCGGCCGGGTACGGGGCGTCCAGCGCGACCAGCCTGATCCGGGTGCTCCGGGGCTGAGGCGTATCGGATAGTGGGCCGCCGGCCATTGTCACCGGGCGGCGGCCCTGCAACCATGGGTTCGTCGTGCGTCGCGAGCGCTGACGGGTCGTCCGAATCGCGGGATGTTGCACACTCAACGTAACGTGACATTGTACGCTGGTGTTCTGCACTCACCGGAGGAACACCATGGCCGACCTCAAACCCCGCACCCTGATCTCCGTCCAGGAGCGGCTGCGCGACCAGGTCGCCCACGCCCTGCGGGCCGCCCTCATCTCCGGCGAGCTGCGCCCCGGCGTCGTCTACTCCGCGCCCGCCCTGGCCGCCGACTTCGGCGTCTCCGCCACCCCCGTGCGCGAGGCCATGCTCGACCTCGCCCGCGAGGGCCTGGTCGAGGCGGTCCGCAACAAGGGCTTCCGGGTCACCGAGCTCACCGAGCGCGACCTCGACGACTTCACCGAGATCCGCGCCCTCATCGAGGTCCCCACCGTCGGCCGGGTGGCCCGCACGGCCAACGCCGACCAGCTGGAGGCGCTGCGCCCGCAGGCCGAGGCGATCGTCGCCGCCGCGGGCAAGCAGGACCTCATCGGCTACCTGGAGGCTGACCGCCAGTTCCACCTCGACCTGCTCGGCCTGGCCGGCAACGCCCGCCTGGTGGAGGTCGTCGGCGACCTGCGCAAGCGCTCCCGCCTCTACGGCCTCAACCGCCTCGCCGAGCGCGGCGAGCTGGTCTCCTCGGCGGAGGAGCACCTGGAGCTGCTCGACCTGATGATCGCCGGCGACGCCCCGGCCGCCGAGTCCTGCATGACCCGCCACCTCAGCCACGTCCGCTCCCTGTGGGCCGAGGACCAGCAGGAGGCGGCGGAGGAGCCCCGCACCGGCCTGCGCCTGCGGGCCCGGTAGGGGTGAACCACCCGTTCGGGCGAAGATCCTGAGATTGGGCGGTGGAACGGGACCGCCTTCTACGATGGTGTTCTCGACATCGGCAGCAAGGAGGATTTCGTGTCCGCCGCCGCAGTGGAAGAACCGTTCGAGCAGCCCACGCTGCTCGAAGTCGCCGAGCTGATCTCCGAGCAGTTCGCCGGCTATCGGGTCGAGATCATCGGGAGCCAGATCACCGTGACGCCGTCGCCGAACATGAAGCACGGCCGGTCGGTCAAGCGGCTCGACCGCGTCTTTCTCGCAGCAGGACTGGACGACGGTGAAACCGAAGTGTTCCAGGGCATCGGCATCTGGTTGCCCGACGGCCCATCCGGCTTCGCGATTCCGGACCTGGCGATCGTCGATGCGAACAGTGACGACAAGCTGATCGAGCACAACAGCTACGATCCGGCCATCTTCCGCCTGGTCGTCGAGGTGACCTCCTCCGATCTCAGTGATGACTTGAAGCGGAAGCCCGCCGCGTACGCCTCGGCGGGCGTTCCGGTGTATCTCATTGTCGACCGGACCAACCAGCGGATCATGGTGCTCACCGATCCGCAGAACGGCGAGTACCGGGTGCACGCCGTCCATCACCCCGGGCAGACGTTCGAACTGCCGGAGTCCATCGGAGCATCGGTGAAGCTGTCGGTGGACGACGTGCTGGCCGCCCAGAAGTAGGTCATACCGTCAGCCTTCCGTCGTTGACCTCGGCCACCTGGTCGACCGCCGTCAGGTGGGTGCGGTCGTGGGTGACCAGGACGGTGGCGGTGGCGCGCTGGTGGGTGAGGGTGGTGAGCAGGTCCAGGACGGCGGCGCCGCGTTCGTGGTCGAGGGCGCTGGTGGGCTCGTCGACCAGGAGGACGGTGGGGTCGTTCATCAGGGCCCGGGCGATGTTGACGCGCTGGCGCTGACCGCCGGAGAGCTGGTGCGGGCGGCGGGCCGCCCGGTCGCGCAGGCCGACGGCGTCCAGCAGCTCCAGCGCCCGGGGGAGGGCGGTGCGCGGGGCGCGGCCGTCCAGGTGGGCCATCACCTGGAGCTGCTCGACGGCGGTGAGCGAGGGCAGCAGGTTGGGCTGCTGGAAGACGATGCCGATCCGGTCGCGGCGCAGCGCCGTCAGCGCGGTGCGGTCCAGGCCGGTGGTCTCCGTGCCGTCCACCGCCACCCGGCCGGAGTCCGGGGCGATCAGCGTGGCGGCGACCGCCAGCAGGCTGGACTTCCCCGAGCCGGACGGGCCGACCACGGCGGTGACGGTGCCCTTCGGGACGGTCAGCGAGACGTCGTCGAGGGCGGTCAGCCGGCCGTCGCCGTCCGGGTAGGTGAGGGTGACGTGGTCGAGAACGAGGGTCATCGGGCACTCCCCAGGGCGGTCAGCGGGTCGACGGAGGTGATGCGGCGCACGGACAGGGCCGCGCCGACCGCGCCGAGCGCGATCATGACGACGGCGGGCACCAGCACGGTCGGCGCGTCCAGGACGAACGGGACGGCGGAGCCGATCAGCGCTCCGAGGCCGGCGGCGAGGGCCGTGCCGAGGGCGGTGCCGAGCAGCAGCAGGACGACGGCCTGGCCCAGCGCGTCGCGCAGCAGGTAGCGGGTGGAGGCGCCGAGCGCCTTGAGGACGGCGATGTCACCGCTGCGCTGGATCGTCCAGACCGTGAAGAACGCCCCGATCACCAGCGCCGAGATGGCGAACAGGAAGCCCCGCATCAGCTGCAGCGAGCCGTTCTCGGAGGTGTAGGAGCCGATCGCGGCGAGCGCGTCGTCCCGGCTGCGGGTCTCGGTGCCGAGGGCGGCGTCGGCGGCGCCCAGGTCGGCGCCCTTCGCGGTGGTCAGCGCGACCACGGTGGCGTGCCCGGCGCCGCCGGGCGCGGCCCGCTGCCAGTCGGCGAGGGTCGTCCAGACGACCGGGGTGTGGCTGTAGGAGGCGTCCCCGGAGACGGCCGCGACCGTCAGCGGGTGGCCGGCGACGGTGAACGCGTCGCCCGGGCGCAGGCCGCCGAGGTCCTCGGCGGCGGTCTCCGAGAGCACCGCCCGGCCCGGGACGAGGGCGGCGCCCTGCGGGGCGAGCGAGGAGCCCTCCGGCACGCCGAAGACGGAGAGCGCGGCCGTGCGCGGTCCGGCCGCCGCCTTGGTGGTGGCGATGCCGAGCGGCTGGGCGCCGGTGACGCCCGGGGTCCGGGCCCAGCCCTGCCACTGCCCGGGGGTGACCTGGGAGTCGGTGAACGACAGCTTCTGGCCGTCGGCGGGCCGGCCGAAGGCCAGGTGGTCGGCGGGCAGGCCGGTGATCGCCGAGATGTTCTGCCGGCCCAGCCCGGCCGTCAGGCCGGACAGCAGGCCGACCAGCACCGTGATCAGCACGATGACGGTCCCCATCAGGGCGAACCGCCCCTTGGCGAACCTCAGGTCCCTCCAGGCGACGAACACCGCAAGCCCTTCCACTCGATCCACTGCGACACGGACGAGACTGGCCGAGGAAGGGCCCCTCGGACATCGCACCGGGGATTGCATCCTCGGCATCGAAGGGCAGAAGCGCAGTTCAACCTTTTGATTGATGCCCGGCGGCCGCACGCGCCCTAGGCTGGACGGATGGCGACCGACCGACCCCGTACCACCCCCGTCGCCCGCGTCCTCCAGGTCTGCCTGCACCTGCTCGTGGCGGGCCTGCTGGGGCTCGCCGTCGTCCGCGCCCTGGCCGGGCGGGGCGGCGACCCGGCGGCCGTCACGGCCGCCGCCACCGCGATGGCCGCCGTCTACACGGCCGGGCCGCTGATCGGCGCGGTCGGCCGCTCCCGCCGGGCCGCCGGGCTCTGGCTCGCCCTGCTCGGCGTCACCTGGGCGGGCGTGCTGGTCACCACCCAGGACGGTGTCTGGCTGGCCTTCCCGCTGTACTTCCTGGAACTGCACCTGCTCGGCCGACGGGCCGGGCCGGCGGCGGCGGGGCTCACCGCGGTCGCCTCGATCGTGGCGTACTCCGCGCACCAGCACACCGTCAGCGCCGCGGCGGCGATCGGGCCGCTGCTCGGCGCCGCCGTCGCCACCGCGACGGTCCTCGGCTACCAGGCGCTCTACCGCGAGAGCGAGGAGCGGCGCCGGCTCATCGACGAGCTCACCGCCGCCCGCGCCGACCTCGACGCCGCCCACCACGCGGCCGGCGTCCTCGCCGAGCGCGAGCGGCTCGCCCGGGAGATCCACGACACCCTCGCGCAGAGCCTCACCAGCATCCAGCTGCTGCTGCGGGCCGCGCAGCGCGCCCTGCCGGAGCGCGCCGACGCCGCCGCCGAGTACGTCGAGCAGGCCCGGCAGGCCGCGCAGGACAACCTCGACGAGGCCCGCCGCTTCGTGCGCGCGCTCAGCCCGCCCGCCCTGGAGAGCGACACCCTGCCGGTCGCGCTGGAGCGGCTGTGCGCGACGACGTCGGTGCGCAGCGGCCTGCCGGTGCGGCTGCACGTCTCCGGCGAGCGGGTCCGGCTGCCGGTGCCGCACGAGGTGGCGCTGCTGCGGATCGCGCAGTCGGCGCTCGGGAACGCGGTGCGGCACGCGGGGGCGACGCACGCGGAGGTGACGCTCAGCTTCATGGCGGGGGAGGTGGCGCTGGACGTGGTGGACGACGGGGCGGGGTTCGATCCGGCGGCCGCCGGCGGGCCGGAGGCCGCCGAGGGCGGGGACGGCGGGTTCGGGCTGCCGTCGATGCGGGCCCGGGCGCGGGCGCTCGGCGGGACGTTCGCGGTGGAGTCCGCGCCGGGGGAGGGCACGGCGCTCGCCGTGCTGCTGCCGGTGGCCGATGCTTCGAGGGAGGAGTCCTCGTGACCGGGGCCGTGATCCGCCTGCTGCTCGCCGACGACCATCCGGTGGTCCGGGCGGGGCTGCGGGCCGTGCTGGAGAGCGAGCCGGACTTCGCGATCGTCGCGGAGGCGGCGACCGCGGAGCGCGCCGTCGAACTGGCGGCGGAGGCCGACGTCGACGTGGTGCTGATGGACCTGCAGTTCGGTCCCGGCTCGGCGATGAACGGCGCGCAGGCCACCGCCGCGATCACCGCGCGTGGTCCGGGGGCGCCGCGGGTCCTGGTGGTGACCACGTACGACACCGACGCCGACACCCTGCCGGCGCTGGAGGCCGGGGCCACCGGGTACCTGCTGAAGGACGCACCGCCGGAGGAGCTGGCCCGGGCGGTGCGGTCGGCGGCGGCCGGGCGGACGGCGCTGGCGCCGACGGTGGCGGACCGGCTGCTGGAGCGGATGCGGACGCCTGCGGCGGCGCTGAGCGTGCGGGAGACGGAGGTGCTGGGGCTGGTCGCGGACGGGCTCACCAACCAGGCGATCAGCCGGCGGCTGCAGCTGAGCCAGGCGACGGTGAAGTCGCACCTGGTGCACGTCTACACGAAGTTGGGCGTGGAGTCGCGGACGGCGGCGGTGCGGGAGGCGCGGGCGCGGGGGTTGATCCGGCGCGGGGGGTGAAGCCGGGGGAGCGGGATCCGGCGCGGGGGTGTTGGCCGAGGGCGGATCCGGGGCGGGGCGTAGGGTGGGCCGGGCAGCCCGGGAACCCCGGTGTGCCGTGTGAGTGGAGGAGATCCCCGGATGGCCGTGCGACTCGACGAACTCCCCGTGCCCGTGATCGCCGCGCCGATGGCCGGCGGGCCGTCGACGCCCGGGCTGGCGGCCGCCGTCAGCGGGGCGGGCGGGCTCGGTTTCCTCGCCGCCGGGTACCGGAGTGCCGAGGACACCTTCGACCAGGTCCGCCGCGTCCGCGAGCTGACGGACCGTCCGTTCGGCCTGAACCTCTTCGTGCCCGCCGGGCCCGGCGACCGGGCGGCCGTGGCCGCCTACCGGGAGCGGCTGCGGCCGGAGGCCGAGAAGCACGGGGTGAGCCTTCCGGAGGAGATCGCGCCGGACCGGGACGACTGGGACGCCAAGATCGCCGGGCTGCTCGCCGACCCCGTTCCGGTGGTCTCGTACACCTTCGGGCTGCCCTCCGCCGAGGAGGCGCGGGCACTGCGGGCGGCGGGCACGTTCCAGGTCGGCACCGTGACCACGCCGGAGGAGGCGCGCCGCGCCGAGGCGGTCGGGATGGACGCGCTGTGCGTGCAGGGGCCGGAGGCCGGCGGGCACCGCGGCACCCACGCGGCGGCGGACCGCCCCGGTGAGCTGCCGCTGCTCGACCTGCTGCCCGCCGTCCGGGCGGTGACGGGGCTGCCGCTGATCGCGGCGGGCGGGCTGTCCGACGGTCCGGCGGTCGCGGCCGCGCTGCGGGCCGGGGCGGTGGCGGTGCAGCTGGGGACGGCGCTGCTGCGCGCCGACGAGGCCGGGACCTCGGCCGCGCACCGGGCGGCGCTGACGGAGTTCGACGCGACGACGGTGACCCGGGTGTTCACCGGCCGCCCGGCGCGGGCGCTGCGCAATGACTTCATCGACCGGTTCGAGCCGTACGCGCCCGCCGCCTACCCGGACGTGCACCACCTGACCCAGCCGCTGCGCGCGGCGGCGGCCCGGCGCGGTGACGCGCAGGCGATGCACCTGTGGGCGGGCACGGGCCACCGGGCGGCGCGCGGCGGCCCGGCGGCGGAGCTGGTCACGGAGCTCTGGGAGCGGGCCGCCGGGCGGTGAGGCCCGGCGGCCCGTCGCACGCGCGGGCTCAGCCCAGCAGTCCGGCCATCCAGGCCTCGATGTCCGGCACCGTGCGGGGCAGCGCGCCGGACATCAGCCGCGCACCGTCGGCGGTGATGACGAGGTCGTCCTCGATCCGGATGCCGAGGCCGCGCAGTTCGGCGGGCAGCGTCTCGTCGTCGGGCTGGAGGTAGAGGCCGGGCTCGACGGTGAGCACGTGGCCCTCCTCCAGGACGCCGTCCAGGTAGGTCTCGGCGCGGGCCCGGGCGCAGTCGTGGACGTCGAGGCCGAGCATGTGGCCGGTGCCGCAGAGGGTGTAGCGGCGGTAGAGGCCGCTGTCCTCGGCGAGCGCCTCCTCGGCGCCGACCGGCAGGACGCCCCAGTCGGCGAGGCCCTCGGCGATGACCCGGGCGGCCGCGCTGTGGAAGTCGCGGAAGCGGGCGCCGGGGCGCAGCGCATCGATGCCGGCCTGCTGGGCGGCGAGCACGAGTTCGTAGGCCTGCCGCTGGACGGGGCTGAAGGTGCCGTTGAGCGGCAGGGTGCGGGTGATGTCGGCGGTGTAGAGGGTGTCGGTCTCCACGCCGGCGTCGAGCAGCAGCAGGGCGTTCGGGTCGAGGGCGCCGTCGTTGCGGATCCAGTGCAGGACGCAGGCGTGGGCGCCGGAGGCGGCGATGGTCTCGTAGCCGATGCCGTTGCCCTCGGCGCGGGCCCGCAGGTTGAACACGCCCTCGATCCAGCGCTCGCCGCGGTGGTGGCGCAGGGCGGCGGGAAGGGCGCGCACGACGTCCTCGAAGCCGAGGACGGTGTGGTCGACGGAGAGCTGGAGCTGCTCGACCTCCCAGGTGTCCTTGACCAGCCGCAGTTCGGACAGCACGGCGGCGAACAGGCCGTCGCCCCGGGCGAGTTCGGGGGCGCCGGGGCGGCCGGTGGCGGCGTCCAGCGCGGGGTCGACGCCGGTGAGGACGCGGGTGGCGGGCCGCGGGCCGGTGAGCAGCTTCTCCAGCTCGTCGAGGTGCTCGACGCGCACGCCGGTGAGCCGCGCGGCCTCGTCGAGGTCGGGGCGGCGGCCGACCCAGAACTCGCCGTAGCGGCGGTCGCGGAAGAACTCGGCGCCGCGCACCGGGTCGCCGCCGCGGGGGGAGCGGGGGCGCAGGTAGAGGACGGGCTCGTGGCCGTCGGGGCCGGTGGGCTCCAGGACGAGGACGTGGCCGACCTGGTCCTCGCCGGTGAGGCCGGTGAGCCAGGCGTAGGCGCTGTGCGGGCGGAAGCGGTAGTCGACGTCGTTGCTGCGGACCTTGAGCTGGCCGGCCGGGACGATCAGCCGCTCGCCGGGGAAGGCGGCGGACAGCCGGCTGCGGCGGCCGGGGGTCACGGCGTACCCGGGGACGCGGTCCTCGGCGGGGAGCGGCGTGGCCGCCCAGGAGGTGCCCATGAAGGCGTTGAGGGCGGCCGAGACGGGGAGGTCGTGGCTTCCGGTGTTGAGGCCGGTCTGACGGAAGGTCACCGGGTGGCTCCTAAGCGGGCGGTGCGGATGAGGGGGAGACGGGGGCGGCACGGACACAGCTCGGTAACGGGTCGCGTCACCTCTTGTGCAGTGCAATTTCACATTACTATGTTACGGGTCACACCGCGGAGCGGCTAGACCCCTTGAGGTCGCCCTCCGAGGCTGGTCCCGGATCCACCCCCGGGGCGGACGACGGGCCTTCACGGCGGCCCCCCACTGCGGAGTCAGATATGAACAGGCGTACCCAGACGGCCATCGCGGCGGCCATCGCGGCGGCACTCTCCCTCGGGCTCGCGGCCTGCGGCGACAAGGACAAGAGCGACACCTCGGACGGCGACACCGCCGCCACCTCCACCAAGGGCCCGGGCGCCGAGAACGGGACGATCGCGGGCGGTACGCCGGTCAAGGGCGGCACTCTCACCGTGCTGACCAACCAGGACTTCGCCCACCTCGACCCGGCCCGCAACTGGACCCTGCCGCAGATGGACTTCGGTACCCGGTTGATCTACCGCACCCTGGTCACCTTCAAGGCCGAGCCGGGCGCCGCCGGCAGCGAGATCGTCCCCGACCTCGCCACCGACGTCGGCCGCCCGTCCGACGGCGGCAAGACCTGGGCCTTCACCCTGAAGGACGGCCTGAAGTACGAGGACGGCACCCCGATCAAGTCCTCCGACATCAAGTACAACGTCGAGCGCTCGTTCTCCCCGGACCTCACCGGCGGCCCCGACTACGCCGTCCAGTACCTGGCCGGCGGCGAGAACTACAAGGGCCCGCTGACCGGCGAGCACCTGCCGAGCATCGAGACGCCGGACGACAAGACGATCATCTTCCACCTCAAGCGCCCGGTCGCCGAGTTCTCCTACACGGCCACCCTGCCGACCTTCGCGCCGGTCCCGCCGGCCCAGGAGAAGGGCACCCAGTACGACACCCGGCCGTTCTCCTCCGGCCCGTACAAGATCGACTCCTACGACCGCGGCAAGCAGCTGGTGCTGGTCCGCAACGCCAACTGGGACGCCGGCTCCGACACCGTCCGCAAGGCCTACCCGGACCGGATCGTGGTGACCCAGGGCCTCAAGGGCGGCCAGGTCGACGACCGGATCATCGCCAGCGAGGGCGCCGACGCCTCCTCGATCGAGATGCCGTGGATGCGCCCGGAGTCGGTGCCGAAGGTGCTGCCCAAGCCCGACGTCAAGGCCCGCATGGTGGCCGAGCGCACCGGCTGTACCGACAACCTGTACATGAACACCTCCAAGGCGCCGTTCGACGACCCGAAGGTCCGCGAGGCGATGATGTACGCCGTCGACAAGGACGCCCAGGTCACCGCGTGGGGCGGTCCGGCGCTCGGCGAGGTCGCCACCTCCTACCAGCCGCCGTCGCTGACCGGCGGCGAGAAGGCCGACCCGCTGAAGATCCCGGCCACCGGCAACCCGGAGAAGGCCAAGGAGCTGCTGAAGGCGGCCGGCAAGACCGACCTCAAGGTCTCGCTCACCGTCTCGCTCGGTGACAAGACCCGCGGCGAGGCCATCCAGCAGTCGCTCTCCAAGGTGGGCGTCCAGGTCACCGTCAACACCGTCGACCCGTCCGCCTTCACCGACACCCTGGGCGACACCAAGAACGCCCCCGACCTGGCCATCAGCGGCTGGTGCCCGGACTACCCGTCCGGCGCGACCTTCCTGCCCTTCATCTTCGACGGCCGCACCATCAAGGAGAAGGGCAACCAGGGCAACCTCAGCCAGTTCCGCGACCAGGCCACGATGGACGAGATGGACCGCATCGCGACCCTCACCGACGTCAACGAGGCCAACAAGGCCTGGAAGAAGCTGGACGAGGACCTCATGACGAAGTCCTTCCCGGCCGTGCCGCTGATGTGGCAGCGCCGCGCGCTGCTGATCGGCACCAACGTGGCCGGCGCGTTCGGCAACTCCGGCTACTCCGGCATGATCGACATGGCCACCATCGGCCTCAAGGACCCCTCGAAGAGCCAGGGCTGAGGGAGCCTCCGCCATGACTAGCACCTCCACCGAGCCCGCCGCCGCGCCCGTCGCGGCGGCGGGCCCCCCGAAGGCCGCCGGGCGAGGGCCCTGGCGGCTGGTCTGGGACCAGCTCTGGGCCAAGGGCTCCGCCCGCTTCGGCCTGATCACCGTCGCCGTCCTCGTCCTGCTGGCCGTCCTGGCCGGCCCGCTGAGCGCCCTCGGCGGCTGGTCCCCCGAGGAGTTCGACAAGCGCGCCATCGACCCCTACCTGGGCGGCGTGCCCAGGGGCGACTTCGGCGGCATCGGCGCCCGGCACTGGCTCGGCGTCGAGCCGGTCACCGGCCGCGACCTGTTCGCCCGGGTCCTGCACGGCGGCCAGGTCTCGCTGCTGATCGCCTTCATCGCCACCGCCGTGGTCGTGATCGCCGGCACCCTGGCCGGCATCGCCGCCGGCTACTTCGGCGGCCGGGTCGACGCCCTGCTCTCCCGGCTGATGGACCTCACCATGTCCTTCCCCTCGCTGATCTTCATGATCGCGATGATGTCGGTGGCCAAGGACGTCAACCGGATCCTGCTGATGACCGCGGTGATCGGGCTGTTCGGCTGGCCCGGCATCGCCCGCGTGGTCCGCGGCCAGACCCTGTCGCTCAAGCACCGCGAGTACGTCGAGGCCGCCAAGGTCGGCGGCGCGCGCTCCTGGCGCATCCTCACCCGGGAGATCCTGCCGAACGTCTCCGGCCCGATCATCGCGTACACCACGCTGCTGATCCCCGGCATGATCGCCACCGAGGCCGCGCTCTCCTACCTGGGCGTCGGCGTCCGGCCGCCCACGGCCTCGTGGGGCCAGATGATCGCCGAGTCGATCGTGCACTACGAGACCGACCCGACGTACTTCCTGATCCCGACGGCCTTCCTCTTCATCGCGGTCCTGGCGTTCACCCTGCTCGGCGACGCGCTGCGGGACATCCTCGACCCCCGGGGAGGCCGGTCGTGATCCTCTACCTCGGTCGCCGGCTGATCGGCGTGGCCGGCATCATGCTGGCCATCTGCGCCATCACCTTCACCATCTTCTACCTGCTGCCCAACGACCCGGCCGCGGCCGCCTGCGGCAAGACCTGCAGCCCCGACCGGCTCGCCGAGGTCAAGGCGGCGATGGGCCTGGACAAGCCGGTCTGGGAGCAGTTCGGCGCCTACCTGGCCGGCCTCGTGGCCGGCCGCGACTACGGCAGCGGCCCCAGCGCCGTGCACTGCGGCTTCCCCTGCCTCGGCTACTCCTACGAGTACTCGCTGCCGGTCTGGGACCTACTGGTCGACCGCCTGCCGGTCTCCGTCTCGCTCGCCCTCGGCGCGGCCGTGCTCTGGCTGCTCCTCGGCCTCGGCGCCGGCGTCACCTCGGCCCTGCGCAAGGGCAGGCCGGCCGACAAGATCCTCATGGTGCTCTCGGTCGGCACCGCCTCGCTGCCGGTCTACTTCACCTCGGTCATGCTGATCTGGGGCGTCGTGCGCAGCGCCGGCCTGCTGCCCTACCCCTCGTACCACGAGTTCACCGACAACCCGTTCGAGTGGGGCTCCAACCTGCTGCTGCCCTGGATCGCGCTGGCCCTGCTGTACGCGGCCCAGTACGCCCGGCAGAGCCGCAACTCGATGATCGAGGCGATGGCGGAGCCGTACATCCGCACCGCCCGGGCCAAGGGCCTGCCGTCCCGCACGGTCACCGTCAAGCACGGCCTGCGCTCCGGCATGACGCCGATCCTCACCATCTTCGGCATGGACCTCGGCGGCCTGCTGGCCGGCGCCGTCATCACCGAGTCGATCTTCGGCCTGCCCGGCATCGGACGGCTCTTCTACGACGGGCTGCTCCGCTCCGACCAGCCCGTGATCCTCGGCGTGACGTTGCTCGCGGCCTTCTTCATCGTGGTCGCGAACCTGCTGGTCGACGTGCTCTACGCATTCGTCGACCCGAGAGTGAGGTACTGATGACCGCCCTCCTGGAGGTCGAAGACCTCAAGGTCTCCTTCACCACCCCGCGCGGCGTCGTGCGGGCCGTCGACGGCATCGACTTCACCGTCGAGGCCGGCAGGACCCTCGGCCTGGTCGGCGAGTCCGGGAGCGGGAAGTCCGTCACCTCGCTGGCCGTCATGGGCCTGCACCGCGGCGCCGCCGTCACCGGCTCGATCCGGCTGCACGGCCAGGAGCTCAACGGCCTGGGCGAGCGGGAGCTCGGCACCGTCCGGGGCCGGCGGATCGCCATGATCTTCCAGGACCCGCTGTCCAGCCTGCACCCCTTCTACACCGTCGGGGAGCAGATCGCCGAGCACTACCGGGTGCACTTCAAGGCCTCCCGCAAGGCCGGGCGCCGGCGCGCGGTCGAGATGCTCGCCGAGGTGGGCATCCCCGAACCGGCCCGCCGGGTCGACGAGTACCCGCACCAGTTCTCCGGCGGCATGCGCCAGCGCGTGATGATCGCCATGGGGCTCGCCTGCGAGCCCGAGCTGCTGATCGCCGACGAGCCGACCACCGCGCTCGACGTCACCGTCCAGGCCCAGATCCTCGACCTGATCGCCTGGATCCAGCAGGAGCGCGGCCTCGGCGTCGTGATGATCACCCACGACCTCGGCGTGGTCGCCCGGGTCGCCCACGAGGTGCTCGTCATGTACGGCGGCCGCGCCGCCGAACAGGCGCCCGTGGAACGGCTGTTCGCCGCCCCCGCGCACCCCTACACCCGAGGGCTGCTCGACTCGTTGCCCCGCCTGGACGACACCGACGACGCCCCGCTGCGGGCCATCCCCGGCAGCCCGCCGTCGCTGATCGCCCCCGCCCCCGGCTGCTCCTTCGCCCCGCGCTGCGCCCGCACCACCGCCGCCACCGCCGAGGACCACGCCCGCTGCCTGTCCGAGCGGCCCGGCTTCGGTCCGCTCGCCCCCGGCCACCAGGCCGCCTGCCACCTGCCGCTGGTGCCGGAAGGAGCCCTGGGATGACCGAGCCCCTGCTGTCCGTACGGGACCTCGTGAAGGCCTTCCCCGGCCGCCGCTCGCGCACCGGCAAGGCCGGCGCCCCGATCCGGGCGGTGGACGGGGTGAGCTTCGACGTCGGCGCCGGCGAGACGCTCGGCCTGGTCGGCGAGTCCGGCTGCGGCAAGTCCACCACCGGGCGCATGATCGTCCGGCTGCTGGACCCGACCTCCGGCACCGTCACCTTCGACGGCACCGAGATCGGCGGCCTGAGCCAGGCCGAGCTGCGCCCGCACCGCAGGCACCTGCAGATGGTGTTCCAGGACCCGTACTCCTCGCTGAACCCCCGCCAGACGGTGGCCCGGATCATCTCCGAGCCGCTGCTCGTCCAGGGCAGCGGCGCGGCCGGGGCGCGCAAGCGGGCGGCCGAGCTGATGGAGCTGGTCGGCCTGATCCCCGAGCACCTCGACCGCTACCCGCACGAGTTCTCCGGCGGCCAGGCGCAGCGCATCGGCATCGCCCGCTCGCTGGCCACCTCGCCCCGGCTGGTGGTCGCCGACGAGCCGGTCTCCGCGCTGGACGTCTCCATCCAGGCCCAGGTGGTCAACCTGATGGAGCGGCTGCAGGACGAACTGGGCCTGGCGTACATCTTCATCGCGCACGACCTCTCGGTGGTCAAGCGGGTCTGCGACCGGGTCGCGGTGATGTACCTGGGGCGGATCGTCGAGATCGGCGACAAGCACCAGGTGTACGGCAACCCCGCCCACCCGTACACCAAGGCGCTGCTCTCCGCGGTGCCGCTGCCGGACCCGGCGGCGGAGCGGGAGCGCGAGCGGATCGTGCTGCTCGGCGACCCGCCGAGCCCGGCCGACCCGCCGTCCGGGTGCAGCTTCCACCCGCGCTGCCCGAAGGCTCAGGAGATCTGCCGCACCGAGCGGCCGCTGCTGCGGATCGCCGGGACCGGCGGCCGGGAGGCGGCCTGCCACTTCCCGGAGAACTGACCCGGGCCCGTTCTCGCGGCCGTGGGCGTCCGCCGATGGGCGCGCCCCCGGCCGCGGCTCGACCGCCGTACCGTCCGAACCACCCCCACGCGGACGGTACGGCACCACACCGCGCGAGCAGCGCTCCTGCTCGCGCGCCGAGAACGCCCGGTCGGACGCGGCGGGGAGCCTGATGAGGGCCGCGTCCGACCGGGTTCCGCCCGGCCGCATCCGGCGGCCGGCCCGCCGGGCCCGCCCGGACCGACCTGGGTCGTCGGTCCCGGCGGGCCCGCGCGCGTCCGGGGCTCAGCCGGGTCCGGGCTCCTCGAAGGCGGCCGGCGCGGGCCGGGGCCGTCGGCGCCGAGCGCGTCACCCGGGCCCGGCACCCGGCAGCGGCGCAGCGACAGGCAGCCGCAGCCGATGCAGCCGGTCAGCTCGCGCTCCGGCCGCTCGATCTCCCGGCGGCGGGCCGCGAGCCGCGCCGCCCAGCGGCGCGAGATCCGCTCCCGGTCGCGCTTGTCCGGCATCCGGTCGGCGGGCAGGCCCGCGAACACCTCGGCCACCTCGGACGGCGCACGCCGAGCCGTTCGGCGACCAGGACCAGCGAGAGCCGGCGCAGCACGTGCCGGTGGTGGCGGCGCTGGTCGCCGGAGGTCCGCTCGGAGGCGGTCAGCCCCTGCTCCTCGGGGAACTCCTCGGGGAACCGCAACCGCGGAGGTGGCCGGGTCGGCCCGCTCGGCGACCTCCTTGACTTCACGTCCTCTTGAACCACTGGTGTGCCGAAGCGTGACCGTCGTCAGGCTCGGGGCGCTGACCGTGTCCGGCACCGTAACCGCGGCGATGAGCCTGCGGCGCCCGGGCGGGCACTGAAGGGCATGCACCGGGGGGCGTGCGCGAGGGCGTGCGCCGCGGCGGACGCGCGGACGCCCCGGCCTCCGAGGGGAGGGCCGGGGCGTCCGTTCCTTCCGTGGTCCCTGTCTTCCACGGGAGACCCGGTGCTCAGGACACCGGGGGTGCGGGGGGCGTCAGGACGCGGGGCCGACCCGGACGGTGGTGATCCGTCCGCCCTGGGCCTCGCGGACCACCTCGATCCTGGTGTTGGTGTCCGGCACGTTCACCGCGAGCTGCGGGGTGGCCGGGTCCCGGTAGACGCCGGTGCGGTCGTCGAAGACGGGGACGGCGGGCCTGGACCCGATCCGGACCGGGACGCCCGCCCTGTGCAGGGTGAAGCCGGTGGTCGGCTTGAGCGAGAAGGTCGCGTCGTAGGTCTGCGCCCGGCCGTTGACCAGGGTGCCGTCGGCGAACCGGATCGGCGCCGGGTGGGCGTCGATCGGCAGGATCAGACCGCCGCCGGGGTGGTCCTTGGTGTTGTTGTCGCCGTAGGCGGTGTCCCAGAGCCAGATGAGCACGCCCTCCTGGTACGGGTAGGTGTCGACGATGTCCTTCTTGCCGTCGACGCCGGTGTAGCCGAAGTTGTACGGCCCGGTCCTCAGGAACGCTCCGTAGCCGGCGTAGCGGCGGTTCTCCACCAGGTAGGCGCGCGGGTGCTGCTGGACGTGGGTGCGGCCGGTGATGACGGTGAAGCCGGTGCTGACCCAGCCGGCCGTGCCGTTCTCGGCGCCGTCGGCGAACAGCTCGGTGGCGCCGGCGGTGATCCGCACCGCGTCGACCAGGACGCCCTTGCCGTGGGTGTTGTTGTCCGAGGTGACGTGGAAGCGGAGCCTGACGTTCTTCCCGGCGTAGCCGTCCAGCGGGATGTGCAGCTGCCGGTAGGCGCCGGACGTGCCGCTCAGGCCGGGGACGTTGGCGCTGGTGCTGCCGATCGGGGCGCCGTCCACGGTGCCGGGCAGGGCCGTCCAGCGCTTGCCGCCGTCGGTGGAGGCCTCGACGGTCAGGAAGTCGTAGTCCTGCTCGACGTCGTACCAGACCGCCGCGTCGAGGGCGGCCGGGCCGGTGACCGCGGTGAGGTCGACGTCGCGGGCCAGCGCGTTGTCCAGGTCGTCGCCGGTCCCGCTCCACCACTGCCTGGCGCCCTCGCGGGGGTCGGCGAGGTCGGTGCTGGTGGTGCTGTCCGGCAGGTGGACCAGGAGGGCCTGCGCCTGGTCGGTGTGGTAGCCGCTGACGCCGAGGGCGTGGCTGGAGCGGGTGGCGGCCTGCGCCTCGTCGTAGTCGAGCCAGCCGAACTGCAGCTTGCTCCAGGCGTCGAGGTCGCCGGGGTAGCCGCCGGTGGTGTTCTTCCCCTTGCCCAGGTACGAGCCGGAGGACATCAGCGACCAGAAGTTGACGCTGTTGTCGCCGCCGTTGGTGCTGTAGAGGTCGGGCAGGCCGAGGTTGTGGCCGTACTCGTGGGCGAACAGGCCGACGCCGCTGTTCTCGCCGGCCTGGACGTAGTCGTACACGTACAGGCCGGTGTCGCCGACCGGCGCGCCGCCGATCCGGTTGCCCTCCGGGCCGACCTGGCCGGTGGGGTCGGGGAAGGTCCAGCTGCGGTGCGCCCAGAGCGCGTCGGCGCCCTGCGCGCCGCCGCCCCAGGTCTCGTCGACGCCCGCGTGCACCACGACGACGTTGTCGAGGTAGCCGTCGGGCTGGGCGAACTCGCCGTCCTTGTCGTGGTCGTAGCGGTCGTAGACGTCGTACTGGGCCAGTTCGGCCTTCACGTCGGCGGCCGTGCGGCCCGCGGCGAGCTGGCTGTCGTACCAGGCCTTGACGGCGTCCCGGATGAACTCCTGGCCCTGGGTCCAGGCGCCGGAGCCCTGCGGGCCCTTGTTGGAGCCGTACCGGGCCTCGTTCCAGGGCAGGGTGACCCAGTCGCTGACGGTGCCCTCGATGTCGTAGCGGCCGGAGGACTGGGTGCGGTAGTAGTTGCGCATCGAGACCGCGCCGGGCGTGTCGTCGAAGAACATCTGCTGGTAGTACTGCCGGCTGAAGTCCGGGTTCCAGAGCGTGTGGTTGTCGCTCCGGCCGGGCTTCGCAATGGCGTTGTGCTGCGGCCCGGGGGTGCCGCCGTAGCGGGGCAGGCCGTTGTGGAGGGTGGTGTTGTCCACCTGGTCGCCGAACTGGGCGAGGATGACGAAGACCTTGTCCTTGCGCTGCTGGGCGAGCTGGACGTAGTCGTTGCCGATCCGCACCTTGGCGGGGGCCCGGCGGCCGGCGCTCTTCGCCACGGCACCCTTGTTGACCTGTTCCAGGGCCTTGGTGCGCAGCGACTGGCGCTCGCGCTCCTGCGGGGCGAGCGGGGCGGGCGGGGCTTCGAGGCCGCCGGCCTCGGCGCCGGCGGCGCTCCCGGCGGTGAGGGCGGGCGCGGGGGAGGGGGTGGCGGCCTGGGCGGGGGAGCCGAGGAGGGTGGCCGCTATCGCGCTCGTGGTGAGCGCGGCCGCGAACGCCGCGGACAGTCTGCGCAACTGACCGGTCCTTTCCGGACGGGGGTGGTCGGGTGAGCGCAGGTAATATTTCACATGTCATGGGTCACACGGAAGACTTCGGACGCCCTTGCCCGCAATGCCGGACGCCCGTGCTCCCGCGGGGCCCGGCGCCCGTGCCCCGTCCGCCGGACGCCGCACGGCCCGGGCGGGGCCCCGCGGCGCCCGGCGGGCGGGGACGGGAGCGGCCGGTCAGCCCAGGGAGGCCCGCAGGAAGGCGAGCTCGGCCTGCGCCAGCTGCTCGTTCACGCCGCCCGGGGTCATGTGGGTGACCCCGGGCAGGGCGAGCAGGCTGTGCGGGCGGCCGGCCCTGGTGAGCGCCTGGGAGAGCAGCAGGGTGTGCGAGGGGTGCACGTTGTCGTCGGCCAGGCCGTGGATCAGCAGCAGCGGCCGGGTCAGGGACGGCGCGTCGTCCAGCAGGCAGTCGGCCGCGTAGCCCTCCGGGTTCTCCTGCGGCAGACCGAGGTAGCGCTCGGTGTACGCGGTGTCGTAGAGCCGGAAGTCGGTGGGCGGGGCGCCCGCGCAGGCCGCGTGGAAGACGTCCGGGCGGCGCAGCACGGCCATCGCCGCGAAGTAGCCGCCGTAGGACCAGCCGCGCACGCCGACCCGGCCGAGGTCGAGGTCGGGGTGGGCGGCGCCGAGCGCGAGCAGCGCGTCCACCTGGTCGTCCAGTGCCACCCGGGAGAAGCGGCGGAAGATGGTCCGGCTGAAGGCGGGGGAGACGAACGGGGTGCCGCCGTTGTCGACGGTGACCACCGCGAAGCCCTGGTCGGCCCACCACTGCTTGAGCTGCCAGCGGCGCGGCTCGTTGGCCACCGCCTGGTGGCCGGGGCCGCCGTAGACGTCGAGCAGCACGGGCAGCCGGCGGCCGGGGACGTGTCCGCGCGGGTAGACCACGGCGCTCGGCAGGGCACGCTCGGTGACCCGGGCCAGCTGCGGCCGGACCACGTGGGGAAGGGCGGCCGAGCGGTCCGTCAGGGCGGTGACGCCCTGCGGGGTGAGGGCCTCGCGGCGCACGCCGTCCGGGCCGGCGGAGGTGAGCAGCAGGGTCTCGCCGGCGGCCTGGGCGCTGTGCACGCCGGGGCCCTCGGAGAGCCGCTCGGGGGCGCCGCCGTCCGGGTCGACCAGGTGGACGTGCTGGTCGAACGGGTCGCCCTCGCCCGTCTCGCAGAGCAGCTTCCCGCGCAGCCGGCCGACCACCCGGCGGATCTGCAGGCCGGTGGTGTCCAGCGGCTTGCCGTCCAGCGCCAGGCCGCGGGCCTCGGGGGTGTCGAGCACGGTGAGCAGCCGGCCGTCCTCCAGCCGGGCAGGGGTGCCGGGCAGGTCGTCGACCCAGAACGCGTCGGTGGTGCGGGAGAGTTCGCCGGTGGTGCCGGTGGCCGGGTCGGCGCTCAGCAGCAGGACGTTCTGCTGCAGCCGGTCGGCGACGGTGAGCAGCAGTTCCTCGTCGCCGGCCCACTCGGCGGCGCACAGGTAGGGGAAGGCGGCGGTGTCCCAGTCGAGTTCGACCCGCGTGCCGTCCAGGCCGAGCACCCAGAGCCGGACCTCGGCGTTGGGGCCGCCGGCCTGCGGGTAGGCGAACTGCTCGGGGGCCTGCTCGGGGTGGGCCGGGTCGGCGAAGTGGCGCGGCGGGAGGGCGGACTCGTCCACCCGGGCGGCGAGCACGGCGCCGCCGTCCGGGCGCCACCAGTGGCCGCGGTGGCGGCCCAGCTCCTCGGCGGCGGCGAACTCGGCGACGCCCCAGCGGGCGCCGTCGTCCGGGCTGAGCCGCTGGCGGCCGGGGACGTCGGCGGAGGCGACGTAGAGGGCATCGTCGGCGACGTAGGCGACGAGCTCGCCGGTCGCGTTGGGGCGGGGGTCGAAGGCCGGGCCGGCGGTGGGGATCTCGGTGCTGCGGCCGGTGGCGGTCTCGGTGCGGAACAGCCGGCCGTCCAGGGCGAAGACGGCGACGGCGAGGTCGGGGGTGGCGGCGTAGGTGCCGATGCCGGCGGCGGTGAGCCGGCTCCGCTCCCGCAGCCGGCGTTCGACGGCGGGCAGGGCGCCGGTCGCGCCGGTGCGGCCGGGGGCGAGCGCGGCGGGGTCGGCGACCTCGCGCTCCTCGCCGGTGGTGAGGTCGAGGAGGTGCAGGCGGTCGAACGCGTCCTCGGGGCCGCTGGAGCGGAGCAGCAGCAGGCGGGTACCGTCCTGGTGGAGCGAGATCGCTCGCGGGGCACCGAAGCCGAAGCGGCCGGTCCGGGCGCTGAGGGAGAGGTAGGAGTCGGTGATGGTCACCGCCCGATGGTCGCTGCGGGAACGGCTCGCCGACCAGTGGGACGACATGTGAAATGTCACACATCACGTGACCCAGGTAACAGGAGGAGAGCATGACCGAGGCCCCGCGGACCGCCGGACCGCCCGAGCCGCTGGCCGGCACCGAGACGCTGTTCTCGCTGGACCCGGCGGTGATCCACCTCAACCACGGCTCCTTCGGGGCCGTCCCGGTCACCGTCCAGCGGCTCCAGCGGCGGCTGCACGAGGAGCAGGAGGCCGACCCGGACGGCTTCTTCGCCGACCTGCCCGCCCGCGTCGCCGGCGCCCGGGCCCGGATCGCCGCCGCCCTCGGCACCGAACCGGAGCTGCTCGCCCTGGTGCCCAACGTGACCGACGCGATCGCCGTCACCCTGGCCAATGTGCCGCTCTCCGCCGGGGACCACGTGCTGGTCACCGACCACGGCTACGGCACGGTCACCGAGGCCGTCCGGCGGCGCGCCGAGGACGCCGGCGCCGAGCTGCGCACGGTGGCGCTGCCGCTGGACCTGCCCGACGGGGAGGCGGTGCGCGAGACCGTGCTCGCCGCGGTCACCGACCGCACCGTGCTCGCCGTCCTGGACGGCATCACCTCGCCGACCGCCCGCCGGGTCGCCACCCCGGACCTGCTGCACGCCCTGCGCGGGCGCGGGGTGACCACGGTGGTGGACGCGGCGCACGAGCCCGGCATGCTGGCCGGGCCGGTCCCCGCGGAGGCCGACTTCTGGTTCGGCAACCTGCACAAGTGGGCCTTCGCCCCGAGGGCCACCGGTGTCCTGGTGGTCCGCCCGGAGTGGGCCGGCAAGATCCGCCCGCTGATCCTCTCCTGGGAGGACCACCAGGGCTACCCGGCCTCGGTGGAGTGGCGCGGCACCCTGGACTACACGCCCTACCTGGCCGCTCCGGCGGGTCTGGACCTGCTGGAGGCGTTCGGCCCGGGAGCGGTGCGCGCGCACAACGAGCGGCTCGCCGGGTACGGTGCCGCGCTGGTCGCCGAGCGGGCCGGGCTGGCGCCGCTGCCCGCCTCGGCGGGGCTGTCGATGCGCGCGCTGCGGCTGCCGCCCGGGGTCGCCGAGACGCTGCCGCAGGCGCAGGAGCTGATGGCCGCGATGTGGCGGCGGCACGCCGTGCGGACGGTGGCGCGCCCGTGGCCGGGCGGCGGGGTGCTGCGGGTGTGCGCGCAGCTGTACAACCGGGCTCCCGAGTACGAGGTGCTGGCGGCCGGGCTGGCCGGGCTGCTGGAGTAGCGGCCCGCGCGGCCGGGGGTCCGGCCCTCCGGCCGGGGCCGGTCGGCGCCGCCGCGGGGTCAGTCCGCGGCGGCGCGCAGTTCGGCGAGCAGCACGTGCTGGTCCGCGATGAGCCCGGTGAGGATCCGGCGCGCCGCCCGCAGCAGGTCGGCGACGTCCCCGCCGGCCAGCGCGTAGACCACCGTGCTGCCCTCACGGGTGGCGGTGACGATGCCGGACCGGCGCAGCACCGCGAGCTGCTGCGAGAGGCGGGAGGGCTCGACCTCCAGCTCCGCCAGCAGTTCGCGCACGGGCGTCGGGCCGGCCTGCAGCAGCTCCAGGACCCGGATCCGGACGGGATGGCCGAGCATCCGGAAGAACTCGGCCTTGGCCTGGTACAGCACGACCGCCACGGCGCTCCCTCCCTGTTCCCCTCCCCGGGGGCGTTGCCGGCCGTCAGATCTCCAGCGCGGTCTCGATCCGCTTCAGCTGGTGGCGGGCCATCGCGAGGTTGGCGCGGGCGCGGTTGAGCGCCAGGAAGAGGAACAGCCCCCGGCCGCTCTGCGTGGTCAGCGGCCGGAGCAGGTGGTACTGGCTGGTCAGGCTGACCAGGATGTCCTCGATCTCGTTGTCGAGCAGGTTGAGGTGCTCCATCGCCCGCATCTTGGCCCGCACCACGTCGGTGTTCCCGGCGGCGGCGACGTTGAGGTCCAGTTCGCCGCCGTCACCGAGGGTGCCGAGGGCCATCCCGCTGCTGTAGTCGACCAGGGCGACGCCGATCGCGCCCTCGATCGCCATGGCCTCCTTGAGCGAGGTCTCCAGGTTCGCCATCGTCCGCTCCTCCCGTGGGCCCGGTGGGGGTCACCGGGGCGTGGCACCGAATGTAGGCAGGCCGCACGGCGTGTCACCACGGATGACCGGAGTCGTCCGAAGCCGGTCGTTTCGTGACCGCTTGAAGACATTTGCAACTATGGATGTGAGAGAGAATCGATCCCTTGCCCGGAAAAACGGTGCTATCGATGTCAGTCCCGCCGGGTAACCTCTCGCTGAGATGCGAGATCACACCACCGACCCCCGCGACCCCCGGACGGCGATGAACACCCCTGAGCGCGCGCCCCTCGACGGCCGGGAGCCCTCCGACGAGCGGGAGCTCAGCCCCGCCGAGGCCTTCGCCGCCTCCCGCCGCCGGGCCAAGGAACAGGCCACCGCCCTCCACGGCTTCCAGCAGCTCTACGACTTCCCGCTGGACGACTTCCAGCTGGAGGCCTGCCGGGCCCTGGAGAACGGCGAAGGCGTCCTGGTCGCCGCGCCCACCGGCTCCGGCAAGACCATCGTCGGCGAGTTCGCCGTCCACCTCGCCCTCCAGGCCGGGCGCAAGTGCTTCTACACCACGCCGATCAAGGCGCTGTCCAACCAGAAGTACGGGGACCTCGTCAAGCGCTACGGCGCCGCCAAGGTCGGCCTGCTCACCGGCGACAACTCCGTCAACGGGGACGCCCCGGTCGTGGTGATGACCACCGAGGTGCTCCGCAACATGCTCTACGCGGGCTCCAGCACCCTCGACGGCCTCGGCTACGTGGTCATGGACGAGGTCCACTACCTCGCCGACCGCTTCCGCGGCGCCGTCTGGGAGGAGGTCATCATCCACCTCCCCGAGTCCGTCACCCTCGTCTCGCTCTCCGCGACCGTCTCCAACGCCGAGGAGTTCGGCGACTGGCTGGACACCGTGCGCGGCGGCACCCGCGTCATCGTCTCCGAGCACCGGCCCGTCCCGCTCTGGCAGCACGTGATGGCCGGCAACCGGATGTACGACCTGTTCGCCAGCCCCGACCGCGACGGCCGGCCCAAGGGCAGCCTCCGCAACCCCGGCAAGGCCGTCAACCCCGAACTGGTCCGCCTCGCCCGCAGCGAACTCGACCGCAACCCGCGCGACCGCTTCGGCCGCGGCCGGGGCCGCTCCATGCCCAACGGCCGCCCCGGCCGGGTCTGGACCCCGGGTCGCGTCGACGTCATCGACCGGCTCGACGCCGAGGGACTGCTGCCCGCCATCACCTTCATCTTCAGCCGGGCCGGCTGCGAGGCCGCCGTCCAGCAGTGCCTCTCCTCCGGCCTGCGCCTCAACAAGGACGTCGACCGCGCCCGGGTCCGCGCCATCGTCGAGGAGCGCTGCGCCGACATCCCCGACGAGGACCTGCACGTCCTCGGCTACTTCGAGTGGCTGGACGGGCTGGAGCGCGGCATCGCCGCCCACCACGCCGGCATGCTGCCGCGGTTCAAGGAGGTCGTGGAGGAGCTGTTCGTGAAGGGCCTGGTCAAGGCCGTCTTCGCGACCGAGACCCTGGCCCTGGGCATCAACATGCCGGCGCGCTCCGTCGTCATGGAGAAGCTCGTCAAGTGGAACGGCGAGACCCACGCCGACATCACCCCCGGCGAGTACACCCAGCTCACCGGCCGGGCCGGGCGGCGCGGCATCGACATCGAGGGCCACGCCGTGGTGCTCTGGCAGCGCGGCCTCGACCCGGAGGCCCTGGCCGGCCTCGCCGGCACCCGCACCTACCCGCTGAAGTCCTCGTTCCGGCCGTCCTACAACATGGCCGTCAACCTGGTCTCCCAGTTCGGCCGGCACCGCTCGCGCGAGCTGCTGGAGACCTCCTTCGCGCAGTTCCAGGCCGACCGTTCGGTGGTCGGCATCGCCCGCCAGGTCCAGCGCAACGAGGAGGGCCTGGAGGGCTACCGCGAGTCCATGACCTGCCACCTCGGCGACTTCGAGGAGTACATGGCGCTGCGCCGGCAGCTCAAGGACCGCGAGAACGAACTCGCCCGCGAGGGCAGCAGCCAGCGCCGCGCCGCCGCCGTCGAAGCCATCGAGCAGCTCAAGCCCGGCGACGTCATCCACGTGCCGACCGGCAAGTTCGCCGGCCTCGCCCTCGTCCTCGACCCCGGCCTGCCGCCCGTCAACCGCTCCCCGCGCGGCGGCCCGCGCCACCCCGACTACCAGGACGGGCCGCGCCCGGTGGTGCTCACCGCCGAACGGCAGGTCAAGCGGCTCGCGATGATCGACTTCCCGCACCCCGTCGCCGCGATCGAGCGGGTGCGGATCCCCAAGTCCTTCAACCCGCGCAGCCCGCAGTCCCGCCGCGACCTCGCCTCCGCCCTGCGCACCAAGGCCGGCCACCTGGAGCCCGAGCGCTTCCGGCGCGGCCGCGCGGCCGCCGCCGACGACCCCGAGATCAGCCGGCTGCGCACCGCCCTGCGCCAGCACCCCTGCCACGGCTGCGACCGGCGCGAGGACCACGCCCGCTGGTCCGAGCGCTACCACCGGCTGCACCGCGACACCGAGCTGCTGGAACGCAAGATGCGCTCCCGCACGCACACCATCGCCCGCACCTTCGACCGGGTCTGCGCGCTGCTCACCGACCTCGGCTACCTCAGCGGCGACACCGTCACCGACGACGGCAAGCGGCTCGGCCGGCTCTACGGCGAACTCGACCTGCTCGCCTCCGAGTGCATCCGCGAGGGCGTCTGGAGCGGCCTCGCCGCCGCCGAACTCGCCGCCTGCGCCTCCGCGCTGGTCTACGAGGCCCGCCAGTCCGACGACGCCACCGCACCCCGGGTCCCCGAGGGCGCGGCGAAGGAGGCCCTCGGCCAGATGGTCCGCATCTGGGGCCACCTCGACGCCCTGGAGGAGCAGCACCGCATCAACACCGCCGAGGGCGTGGGCCAGCGCGAACCCGACCTCGGCTTCGCCTGGGCCGCCTACCGCTGGGCCCTCGGCCACTCCCTGGACTCCGTCCTGCGCGACGCCGACATGCCGGCCGGCGACTTCGTCCGCTGGACGAAGCAGCTGATCGACGTCCTCGGCCAGATCCAGGACGCCGCCGGCGAGGACGCGGACCTCCGCAAGACCGCCCGCAAGGCCGTCGACGGCCTCCGCCGGGGCATCATCGCCTACTCCTCCGTCAGCTGACCCACCCGAAGCCCGCCCCCACCCCGAGAACCCTTGGAGCGGGAGGTCGTCCCCATCGACCTCCCGCTCCCGTGGCCACCCTGAGCCACCCGGCCGGGCTCGGAGTGGAAAGTCGGTCGGTCCGACTTTCCACTCCACGACTTTCGCCTCGCCGTTGCCCGGGGGGCTTCGCCCGGGCGGCTTCGGCTTCGCCTCGCCGCTGCCCGGGGGCTTCGCCCGGGCGGCTTCGGCTTCGCCTCGCCGCTGCCCGGGGGCTTCGCCCGGGCGGCTTCGGCTTCGCCTCGCCGCTGCCCGGGGGCTTC
>NZ_JBIBVJ010000026.1:91650-92130 GCF_043080305.1 Kitasatospora sp. NPDC015120
TCGGTTGCTCAGTGGCTGCACCTGCCTCACGTCCTACGGGCGCCCGGTGCGGAGTGGGAAGTCGGTAGTACCGACTTCCCACTCCCAGGGCACACTGCGTCAACTCCCCCGGTGGCCCCTTGCTTCGCGTAAGGGGCCACCGGAAAACCGCAGTGGCCCCCACTCGGCCGGAGCGAGGGCCACTGCGCACCCCCACCGAACCGAGGCCGGAGCAGAAAGTCGGCCCGTCCGACTTCCTACTCCCGGTGGCAGGACGGAGCTGAGCCAGGCCCTGGTGGCCCCTTGTCTCGCGCAACGGGCCACCGGTGGAAGCGGAGCAGGAAGTCGGTGGGGCCGACTTCCTGTCCCCACCACGCCATGAACCTCGGCGGGGGGGGGGGGGGGCGCCGCCGAAAACCCCCCCACACCCCCCCCAACCGAGGAAATGTGTGGGGGGGGGAAAAAAAACCACAAACAAAAAAATAGATAGCGGGGGGGGGT
>NZ_JBIBVJ010000027.1:0-28182 GCF_043080305.1 Kitasatospora sp. NPDC015120
GGCGCCCCCCCCCCCCGCCGTGGCACAGCCCCCCACCGCGGCTCCGCGGCGCGCGGCCTGGGGGGGGGGGGCCCCCCCCCCCCCCGGGGGCCCCCCCCCCGCCGTCCTTCGCCCCGACACCGCCCGGTGGCCGGCGGCCCGTAGAGTCGGTCGGCGGCGCGCGGTCGCGGACCGTCGCGCGCCGCCACCATCGTGGACATCGTGGACAGGGGCGAGGGCAGACGGATGACACTCTTGACGGCGCTTCAGGGCGGCCCGGACGACTCGGGCGACGCACTGCGGATCTCCGACGGCCCCGGGCTCTCCCGCGAGCAGCTGCTCGGCGCGGCCACCGCCGTCGCCGACCGGGTGGCCGGCGCCCCGGCCCTCGCGGTGCTCGCCCGGCCCACCGCCGAGACCGTGGCCGCCGTCGTCGGCGGCCTGCTCGCCGGGGTGCCGGTGGTGCCGCTGCCGCCCGACTCCGGGCCCAAGGAGCGCGCCCACATCCTGCGCGACTCCGGCGCCGCGCTGCTCGCCCACGCCGCCGCCGACACCCCGCCGCAGGACGCCGGGATCGCCGGCCTCCCGGTCGACCTGCGCGAGCGCTCCGCCGCCACCCACGCCGAGCCCGACCCGGCGGCCACCGCCTTCGTGCTCTACACCTCCGGCACCACCGGCGCGCCCAAGGGGGCGGTGATCGCGCGCTCCGCGGTCGCCGCCGACCTCGACGCGCTCGCCGACGCCTGGCAGTGGACCGCCGAGGACACCCTGGTGCACGGCCTGCCGCTGTTCCACGTGCACGGCCTGGTGCTCGGCGTGCTCGGCGCGCTGCGCACCGGCAGCCGGCTGGTGCACACCGGACGGCCCACCCCCGCCGGGTACGCGGCGGCGGGCGGCAGCCTCTACTTCGGCGTGCCGACCGTCTGGTCCCGGGTGGCGGGCGACCCGCAGGCCGCCGCCCGGCTCGCCTCCGCCCGGCTGCTGGTCTCCGGCAGCGCCCCGCTGCCCGTCCCGGTGTTCGAACGGATCGCCGCGCTGACCGGCCACGCCCCGGTCGAGCGCTACGGCATGACGGAGTCGCTGATCACCGTCTCCACCCGGGCCGACGGCGAGCGCCGCCCCGGCAGCGTCGGCCTGCCGGTGGCCGGGGTGCGCACCCGGCTGGTCGGCGAGGACGGCGCGCCGGTGCCGCACGACGGCGAGAGCGTCGGCGAGCTCCAGGTGGCCGGGCCCACCCTGTTCCGGGGCTACCTCGGCCGGCCGGACGCCGACGCCGAGGCCTGGACCGCCGACGGCTGGTTCCGCACCGGGGACGTCGCGGTGATCGGCCCGGACGGCTTCCACCGGATCGTCGGGCGCGCCTCCGTCGACCTGATCAAGAGCGGCGGCTACCGGATCGGCGCCGGCGAGGTGGAGGCGGCGCTGCGCGACCACCCGGCAGTGGCCGACGCCGCCGTGGTCGGCGTGCCGGACGAGGACCTCGGCCAGGCGATCGTGGCGTACGTCGTCGCGGAGGGTTCCGTGACGGGCGAACAGCTGACGGCCTTTGTGGCGGAGCGGCTCTCGGTCCACAAGCGGCCCCGGCGGGTGGTGCTGGTGCCCGAACTGCCCAGGAACGCCTTGGGAAAGGTGCTGAAGAAGCAGCTGCCCGCGGAGTCGGCACACGGGTGACGGGCGGTCATCCGGCGCCGGGTCGGATGACGGTCGCTCACCTTCCGTGAGCCTTCCTTTGGCGCACTCCACTGCGCGCCGTGAGCGAACGCGTGCGTAACGTGACAAGCGGCGCGGCCGGGGCCGGCGAGGCCCCGCGCACCGCGTCCAGCGTTCAGCTCCCAGCGTCCGGCGCGTTCGAGGCGACCGGCGCGATCAGCGAAGGAAGACAGCAGCATGACGACCGTCAACACCGGCGCACCGGGTGCCGCCGACGACGCGACCGAGCAGCACACCGCAGACCCCTCCCCCCGCCCGGCGGCGGGCGGCCGTCCTTCCCGTGCGGCGCGGCTCCGCCGGGGGATAGGCCTGGTGGCCGTGATCGCGGCCGGCGCCGGCGTGATCGGCCTCGGCACCTCGGCGGGGACCGCGGCGGCCGAGCCGGCCCCGGCCCACGCCGGATGGGACGGCTCGCGGTACTGGTTCAAGGACAGCCAGGGCCACTGGCGCTGGACCTCGCACTACGACGTCTACCGGGCGCGCACCGGCGGGTCGGCGGGCTCGGGGACGTCGGGCACGCGGGCGGCCGGCTCGTCCGGGGGGATCACCCAGGGGTGGGACGGCTCGCGGTACTGGTTCCGCAACAGCCAGGGCCAGTGGCGCTGGACCTCGCACTACGACGTCTACCTGGCCCGCACCGGCGGGTCGGGCTCCGGCTCGGGCTCCTCCTCGGCGGACTCGGCGTCCTCCCCGGCGGCGGACCGTGACGTCGAGACGGCGGTGCAGTTCGCGCTCGCACAGCGCGGCAAACCGTTCCGGACGGCCGGCAACGGGCCGGACGGCTACGACTGCTCGGGCCTGGTCCAGCAGTCCTTCCGGCGCGGCGGCATCTCCCTGCCGCGGGTCGCCAACGACCAGTACGCGGCCACCACGCCGGTGACGGCCGGCCAGCTGCGCCGCGGCGACCTGCTGTTCTGGTCGGACGACGGCACCGCGCGCGGCATCCATCACGTGGCGATCTACCTGGGCGACAACCAGTACGTGGAGGCGGCGCGCCCCGGGACCTCGATCCGGGTCTCGCGGATCAGCAGCGGCTACTACCCGACCCACATGGGCCGGCCCTGAGACCTGTCCGCACGGCCCCGCCGGCGCCCGGGCCCCCGCGGCCCGGGCGCCGGCGGGGCGTTCCGGCCCGGCCGACGGCGGCGGCCGGAGACCCGCGCCCTGCGGGGCGCGAGAGGTGCGGCAGGGGCGCGCGCGACTCGGCCGGACTACGGCGGCGGGGAGGCGCACTCCGGCGCGCCGGGGGTCGTACCGGAACCGTCGCAGGCCCTCCGACCTGGGCACATGCCCCTGTCAAGCGGAAGGGGGAACCGTCAGGAGCGGCACGCACGTGGAGGTATGGGGACCGGCGCGGCAGGGGTACCACCTCGGGTGGCGCCGGCACGGCTGACGGGGGCGCCGCCCGGTGCGAACGGCGCCGGGGGAGGTCGAGAACATGGGGGCGTGAGTGATCGTCTGGGTCAATGGCACATTCGGGGCGGGCAAGACCAGCGCCTGCCGCGAGCTGGTGGAGCTGCTGCCGGGCAGCATGCTCTTCGATCCCGAGCTGGTGGGCTTCGGACTGCGCGCGATGCTGCCGGCCGACCGGATGGCGGCGGTGTCGGACTTCCAGGACCTTCCGGCCTGGCGCCGGCTCGTCCCCGAGACGGCGGCGGCCCTGCTCGGCGAGGTGCCGGGACCGCTGGTGGTCCCGATGACGCTGCTGCGGGAGGACTACCGGGACGAGATCTTCGGAGCGCTCGCCTCGAACGGCATCGCCGTGCACCACCTCGTCCTGGACGCTGAAGAAACGATCCTGCGCGAGCGCATCGCCCAGCGCGAGGAGATCCCCGACGACCCGGAACGCAACGAGCGGATCCGCCAGTGGTGCCTGGACCACCTGCCGCGCTACCGCTCCGCCCGCCGCTGGCTGCGCCGCGACGCCCGGCTCGTCGACACCTCCGGCCTCACCCCGCGCGAGACCGCCGCCCGGCTCGCCCAGCTGGTGGGCGACGGCTCCGCCCGCTGCCCGATCGTGCAGACCCCCGACCCGACGGGGGACACCGTGGCCGCCGCCGTCCTGCTCTTCGACGAACAGGACCGGGTGCTGCTCGTCGACCCCGTCTACAAACCCGACTGGGAGTTCCCCGGCGGCGTCGTCGAACGCGGCGAGGCACCCACCGACGCCGCACTGCGCGAGACCGCCGAGGAGCTCGGCCTGCGCCTCGACCCGGCTGCGCTGCGCCTGCTCGCCGTCGACTGGGAGCCGCGCACCGGCCCGCGCCGCGGCGGGCTGCGCCTGGTCTACGACGGCGGCCTGCTGGACGCCACCGCCCGGCAGGGGCTGCTGCTCCAGCAGGAGGAACTGCGCGGCTGGCGGTTCGCCAGCCTGGACGAGGCCGCCGGACTGCTGTCCCCGGGCCGCCACCGCCGGCTGGCGGCGGCGCTGGACGCCCGCCGCAGCGGCGAACTGCGCTACCTGGAGGCCGGGCGCCGGGCCGGGGTGGGGCTGACGCGGACCGCCGACGTGGCGTGAGCCCGCCCGGCCCGCGCCCCGCGCCCACCCCGGGCGCGGCCCCGGGCGCGGCGGCGCCCAGGGGTGACGGGCCCGGCCGGGCGGCGGCAGGATGAGGGCATGCCGTTCACCCTGAGCCACCCGGCCGCCGTGCTGCCCCTGCTGCGCGCGGCGGGCGGGCGCGGACCGCTGGTCGCGTCGGCGCTGGTCGCCGGATCGCTGGCGCCCGACGTGCCGTTCTTCGCCGAGTCGCTGCTGCCCGGCGCGTACCGGTACGGCGGCGCCACCCACCGCTGGTGGGCGGTGCCGACGCTGGACGTGGCGCTCGCGGCCGGTCTGGTGGCGGGCTGGCACGGGCTGGTGCGCGGGCCGCTGGTCGCGCTGCTCCCCGGCCGGTGGGCGGGCGCGGCCGAGGCGCTGACCGCCCGCCGGGCCGGGCGGGGCCGGCCGTCGGGCGCGGACGTCGGGTGGTTCGCGCTCTCGGCGGCGGTCGGTGCCGCGAGTCACGTCGGCTGGGACGGCTTCACCCACGCGGGGCGGTTCGGGGCCCGGCTGGTGCCGGCGCTGGAGCGGCCGGTGGCGGGCGGCCCGCCGCTGTACGAGGTGCTGCAGTACGGCACCTCGGTGCCGGCGCTGGCCGCGGTGGCGCGCCACGCGGTGCGGCGGGCCCGGGCGGTGGAGCCGGTCCGGCCGGCCGACGGGCCGTCGGACCGGGCCCGCCGGGCGGGGGCGGCGGTGCTGGGGGCGGCGGCCGCGGCGGGGGCGGTGCACCGGCTGGTGCCGCTGCGGCGCGGGCCGCTCGCGGAACTGTGCTTCGGGGCGGGCGCCGGTCTCGCGGTCGGCGCGAGCGGCTGGGCGCTGGCCCGGGCGGCCGTGGCGGGAGCCCGCGGCGGCGCGGCCGGCCCGGCGGGCGCCCGGCGGGCGTGACGGGCGGGCGCCGGGCGTGGGGACGGGCGTGGGGACGGGCGGGCGGCGCGCGGGGCCCGGCCCGCGCGGGCGTGCGGTGGTGCGGGCGGGCCGCGCCGTCGTGAGGGACGGCGCGGCCCGGCAGCGGTCCGCCGGACGGGCCGTCAGACGGAGCGCAGCTCCGCGTAGCGGCGCAGGAAGAGCGCCTCGGTGAGCGCCATCCGCTCCAGCTCCAGCGGGTCGACGCTCTCGTTGACCGCGTGGATCTGGGTGGTCGGCTCCTCGACGCCGATCAGGATGATCTCGGCCTGCGGGTAGAGGGTGCGCAGCGTGTTGCAGAGCGGGATCGAGCCGCCCTCGCCGGAGGCCACCATCGGGGTGCCGAAGGCCTCGGCCATCGCCTCGCCCATCGCCTCGTAGGCCGGGCCCGAGGTGTCGGCGCGGAACGCGGCGCCGTTGCCCAGCCGCTCCACGGTGACCTGCGCGCCGAACGGCACCCGGGCCTCCAGATGGGCGACCAGCGCCTCCTGGGCGGCGCCGGTGTCCATGCCCGGCGGCACCCGCAGGCTGACCGAGGCCTTGGCGGAGGCCTGCACCGAGGAGGTCGCGCCGATCACCGGCGGGGCGTCGATGCCCAGCACGGTGACCGACGGGCGGGCCCAGAGCCGGTCGGCGACGGTGCCGGTGCCGGTGAGCGCCACGCCGTCCAGCACCCTGGCGTCGGCGCGGAACTGCTCGTCGGAGTACTGCACGCCGTCCCAGCGCTGATCGGTCGCCAGGCCCGCCACCGCGACGTCGCCGTTCTCGTCGTGCAGCGAGGCGAGCACCTTGACCAGGGCCTGCAGGGCGTCCGGGGCGGCGCCGCCGAAGGCACCGGAGTGCAGGTTGCCGGCCAGCGTGCGGACCGAGACGTCGACCACGGTCATGCCGCGCAGCGAGGCGGTGACGGTGGGCAGGCCGGGGGCGAAGTTGCCGGTGTCGCCGATCACGATGGCATCGGCGGCGAGCAGCTCGGGGTGGGCCTCGGCGTAGCGCTCCAGGCCGCCGGTGCCCTGCTCCTCGGAGCCCTCGACGACGACCTTCAGCCCGACCGGGTAGCCGCCGTCCACCTGGCGCAGCGCCCGCAGGGCCGTCAGGTGCATCAGGATGTTGCCCTTGCAGTCGGCGGCGCCGCGCCCGTACCAGCGGCCGTCGCGCTCGGTGAGCTCGAAGGCGGGGCTGAGCCAGGCGTCCTCGTCCAGCGGCGGCTGGACGTCGTAGTGCGAGTAGAGCAGCACGGTCGGCGCGCCGGCCGGGCCGGGGAGCTCGCCGTAGACCGACTGGGTGCCGTCGGGGGTGTCCAGCAGCCGGATGTTCGTCAGGCCCTCGGCGGCGAAGGCGTCGGCGACCCAGCGGGCGGCCTTCTCGCACTCCTCGACCGGGAACTGGCGCGGGTCGGCGACCGAGGGGAAGGCGACCAGGTCGGCGAGGTCGGCGCGGGCGCGGTCCATGAGGGACCGCACGGCGTCGGCCAGGGGCTGCTGCGGCATCGGGTGCTCCGGGAAGGGCTGGTCCGTCCGAGGGGATGGTGCGGGCGAACGGCGTTGACGGTGGGTACGGCCGATCATAGGCCGAGCCGGGCGCGGGGCCCCGGGGACGTCGGCACGGGCCCGGGTCCGGCCCGTGTCCAGGGCCGCACCGGGCCCGGCCCGGCCGGGAATTCGGTCGCGCGTTCGGGGTGGTGCGGCCGACGGCGGCGGGGGCGGCGGCATAGGATTGCTGCCCGTGACTGACTCCGGAAGCCCCGATTCCCCCAGCCCGCTCGATGCCGAGGCCGCCGGGCCGGACCGGCCGGACCCGTTGGACGGCGTCTGGGACGTCGTCGTGGTCGGCGCCGGGCCGGCCGGTGCCTCCGCCGCGCACGCCGCGGCCGTGCAGGGCCGGCGCGTGCTGCTGCTCGACAAGGCCGAGCACCCCCGCTACAAGACCTGCGGCGGCGGCATCATCGGCCCCTCCCGGGACAGCCTGCCGCCGGACTTCAGACTGCCGCTCCAGGACAGGGTGCACGCCGTCACCTTCGCCTACCGCGGCCGCTTCACCCGCACCAGGCGCTCCCGGCGGATGCTGTTCGGCCTGGTCAACCGGGACGAGTTCGACCAGCGCCTGGTCCAGGCGGCCAAGCAGGCCGGGGCGGTGCTGGTCACCGGAGTGACCGTCACCGGGGTCGAGCAGCGCGGCGGCGACCACCGGACGGCGCTGGTCACCGCCTCCGACGGGCGCAGCTTCGAGGCGCGCGCCGTGGTCGGCGCGGACGGCAGCGCGAGCCGGATCGGCCGGCACGTCGGCGTCTCCTTCGACCAGATCGACCTCGGCCTGGAGGCGGAGATCCCCGTCCCGGCGGACGTCGCCGCCGACTGGGCGGGCCGCATCCACCTCGACTGGGGCCCGCTGCCCGGCAGTTACGGCTGGGTGTTCCCGAAGACCGAGTCCAGCAGCCTGACCGTCGGGGTGATCTCGGCGCGCGGCGACGGCGAGCGGACCAAGCAGTACCTCGCCGACTACATCCGCCGACTGGGCCTGTCGGGCTTCCCGCCGAGCGTGGAGTCCGGGCACCTGACCCGCTGCCGGGCCGAGGACTCCCCGCTGTCGCGCGGCCGCGTGCTGGTGGCCGGCGACGCGGCCGGACTGCTGGAGCCGTGGACCCGCGAGGGCATCTCCTACGCGCTGCGCTCGGGCCGGCTGGCCGGGGAGTGGGCGGTCAAGCTGGCCGAGGCCGGCACGGCGGCCGAGGTCCGGCGCGAGGCGCTGAACTACGCGTTCGCGATCAAGGCGGGCCTCGGGGTGGAGATGCGGGCCGGCAAGCAGATGCTCGACGCCTTCGAGCGCCGCCCGTACCTGTTCCACGCGGCGGTCTGCCTGGTCGACCCGGCCTGGCGGGCCTTCGCCCGCACCACCCAGGGCCACACCACCTTCGCCCAGGTGCTGCGCCAGTACCGCTCCGCCCGCCGCCTCGCCGCCCTCGCCTCGCGCTGAGCCGGCCGTCGCCTCGCGCTGACCGGGGCCCTCGCCTCGCGCTGAGCCGGCCGTCGTCCCCCGGCGGTACGGGGCGCACGGAAAGGGGCCGGTCCGCCGGACCGGCCCCTTCGGCTTGCCGTGGTGCTACTTGAGTCCGCCGTCGAGTGCGTTGATCAGGGTGCCGCCCGGGGTGTCACCGGTCATGTCCCAGATCATCGCGCCGAGCAGGCCCTTGGACTTCAGCCAGGCCGTCTTCTTGCCGATCGACCAGGCGTCGTCGAAGGTCCACCACTGCCCGCCCGCTCCGGTGTAGCCGAAGGTCGCCACCGACTGTTCGTCGTGGTAGACGGAGAGGTTGGGGAAGGTGGTGATCAGGTTGTTGTACCCGCGGGTGCCGGCCTCCTCGGCGAACTGGCCGGGGGCTGCGCCGGTCGCGCTCTGCCACTCGCCCTTGACCCCGCCGTCCGCGACGCCCTGCCAGCCGCGGCCGTAGAAGGCCAGGCCGATGGTGAGCTTGCGCGGGTTGACGCCGGCGTCGAGGTAGGGCTTGACGGCCCCTTCGACGCTGAAGTGCGTGGTGTACGGGTCCTGGGCGTCCACGTAGAGGTTGCCCTGGTGGCCCGCGCGGTTCGGCTCCCACGAGTTGTCGCTGCCGGCGCCGTGGAAGTCGTAGCCCTGGATGTTGGCGATGTCCAGGTAGTTGAAGATCTTCGAGAGGTCCCAGCCCTGGTTGATCTTGACCGGGTCGGCCGGGGTGAAGGCGGTCAGCAGCTTGTGCGAGCCGCCGAGCGCGTCCAGCTGCTTGCGGAACTCGGCGAGCAGCGCGGTGAGGTTGTCCTTGTCGTTGGCGCTGTAGTGGTTGCCGGCGTGGCCGTCGGGCGAGCCGGGCCACTCCCAGTCGATGTCGATGCCGTCGAAGATGCCGGCCGCGACGCCGTCGCCGCCCGCGCCGTTGTAGGCCGGCAGGTTGCCCTTGATCCAGATGTCGATGCAGGACTTGACGAACTTCTGCCGGGACGCGTCGGTGGCCGCCGCGTCGGAGAAGTACTTGGAGTAGGTCCAGCCGCCGAGCGAGGCGACGATCTTCAGATGCGGGTACTTCGCCTTGAGCTTCTTCAGCTGGTTGAAGTTGCCGCGCAGCTTGCCCCAGCCGTCGTCGGCCACGCCGTCGATCGACTGGGCGGCGCTCATCGGGCGGGCGTAGTCGGCGTCCGCGTCACCCGCGCCGGTGCCCTGGTCGGGGTCCTGCGGGTTGGACGTGGTGCCGCGGGTGACCCCCGCCTGGCAGGTGAGGTTGACCGGGTCGATGTTCTCGAACGCGTAGTTGATGACGTCGAGCTTGGCGGCGCTGCCCGAGGTGTCGAGGTTCTTCACGAAGTACTGGCGTCCGTAGATGCCCCACTGGGTGAAGTAGCCGACCCGGGCGTACTTGCCGGAGCCGACCAGGTCGGAGGTGGTGACCTTGAGCGCGGCGGAGGCGGGCGAGGCGTTGTCGGCGCCGTCGCGGGCCTTGACCGTGAAGGTGTAGGAGGTGGACGGGGAGAGGCTGCCGACGGAGGCGGTCAGGGTGGAGCCGGTCACGGTCTTGACCAGCGTGCCGTCCTGGTAGACGTCGTAGGCGGCGACCTTCAGGTTGTCGGTGGCGGCGTTCCAGGCGAGCGTCACGTCGCTCGAACCCACCGCGGTGGTGCGCAGGTTGGTGGGCGCGGTGGGCGGCGTGGGGTCGGTGGCCGGGTCGAAGGTGGAGGCGGTGACCGGCGCGCTGGCGGGGCCCAGGTTGCCGCGGGTGTCCTTGGCGCGGACGGTCAGGGTGTAGCTGGTCGCCGGGGTGAGGTTGGTGACCAGGGCGTCGGTGGTGGTGCTGGTCCCGACCACGGTGGTGCCGTTCAGCACCTCGTAGGAGGCGACCGGGAAGTCGCCGGCGGTCGCGGCGGGCCACTTCAGGGCGAGGCTGTGGGCCGTGGAGTCGGTCACCGTCGGGGTGCCGGGGGCCGACGGCAGGACGTCCGAACTGCCGTCGCACTTGTCGCCGTTGATCCGGCAGCCGGTCGGCGTGCCGATCGGGCCGTTGGCGACGAACCAGAAGCTGTACGGCTCGGTGGTCTTCCCGGCCGGGACGTTGGCGTTGTAGAACGCGGCGACCGCGGTGACGTGACGGCCGTTGACCGTCGCGGTGCCGTTGTAGCTGTTCTGGATGGTCACGCCGGTCGGGAGGTCGAACTCCAGGGTCCAGCCGTTGACGGCGGTGGTGTTGTCGTTCTTGACGACGTAGGTGCCCTTCCACCAGGAGCCGCTGTTCTCGCTGGTGAAGGCGGCGGTGAGCTTGCCGGCCGCGTTGGCCGGGGTGGCCATGGCGGTGATCGCGGCGAGCGGGAGGAGCAGGACGGAGAGCAGCGCGAGCAGCCGGTGGCGGCCTCGGCGCGTGCGGGATCGAACGGACATGGTTCTCCCTGCGACTGTGGGGGTTGGACAGGGTGACGCCGAACCGTACGGGGTGGTGCCGGAGGTGCTTCGGGTGTGTGACATGCCCACCGCCGTGGGGAGACGGGGGCATGGGCACTGTAGGAGGTACAGACCAATGCGTCAACAGGTCTGTACCACTGAAGAGTTGACCGGTCGTGTCGTCGGCGCGGCCGTCGGCGGTGTCGTCGGCCGCGCTGCCGGCCGGCCCGTCAGCCGAGCCGCGGCCCGCCGCACAGGTCGTCGCCGAGCGGGCTGCGGCGGTACAGCACCGAACGGCCGTGCCGCGCCCGGGTCACCAGGCCCGTCGTGTGCAGCACCGCCAGGTGCTGGCTCACCGCCCCCGGCGTCACCCCCAGCCGGTAGGCGAGATCGGTCGTGGAGGCCGGCTCGGCCAGCAGCGCCAGCAGCCGGGCCTTCGGCGCGCCGACCAGCCGCTCCAGCGCGCGCGGGACGGCCGGCGGCCGCGGACCGGCCATCTCCGCCTGCCCGCGCGCCGGGTAACCGATCTGCGGCGCACGGTCGTTGCTGATCATCGTGACCGCGCCGCGGGCGAAGAAGGTCGGCACCAGGACCAGCCCCCGCCCGTCCACCGTGATCTCGCCGTCCCACTGCGTCCAGCGGCGGTCGATCGACAGGATCCCGTCCGCCCAGCGCAACCGGTGGTCGAGATCGGCGAACAGCGCCGCTGCGCCCTGCTGCGCCAGCACCCGCGAGCGGTAGACCAGATCCGCCTCCAGCACCGCCCGCGCCCGCGGCCACCACGCCGGCGCCAGACAGCGCTCCCAGTACTCCTCCAGCGCGTCCGCGATCCGCGCCAGCAACCGCGCCGGATCGGCCAGCCCGTCCGCCAGCACCGCGGGCAGCGCCTGGTGGTGCGGCAGGAACGTCTGCTCCAGCTCCCCCCGCAACCGCTCCGGCGGCAGCGCCCGCACGACGGCCAGCTCGGTGCGGAAGTCCGGCCACGGGGAGGCCGGACGGGGCGTCAGGAAGTCCGGGATCCAGCGGTTGGCGGCGACCAGGGAGAGCAGCAGCGAGGAGTCCAGCCGCTCGAAGGAGGGCCGCAGCCGCTCGAAGGCCGCGGACTGCAGGGAGTAGTGGCCCGGGTGGGTCCACATCCGCAGGCTGAGCGCGGCCTCCTGGATCGGCGAGCAGGCGAACCAGGTGGTGGCGAGATCGCCGAGGTCGAGCTTGAACCGGTGCACGCCGCCTCCCCCCCCCCGGACCTTTCAGGCCCAGCCTAAATCAGTACGGCCGGGCGGCGGTGCCGGGGTCGAATCGTGGGCATGACCACCCCACCGGCGGCGAAGGCCGCACCGAACTCCGTGCTGCCCGCGTCCAGGGCCTCCCGGCTGCTGCACCCCGACCCGACGGTGCGCCGGCTCGCCCGGATCACCCTGCTCAACACCCTCGGCAGCGGACTCTCGCTCTCCGTCGGCGTGCTGTTCTTCACCCGCTGCCTCGGCCTGAGCGCGACCCGGCTCGGCCTCGCGCTCACCGCCGCCGGCCTGTGCGGCGTCCTCGCCAGCGTCCCCGCCGGGCGGGCCGCCGACCGCTGGGGGAGCCGGCCCGTGCTCGTCGTCCTGGTCACACTCACCGGCCTCGGCACCGCCGGCTACACCACGGTCGGCGGCTACCCGGCCTTCGTGGCGCTCGCCTGCCTGGTCGCCGCCGCCGACCGGGGCTCGGCCGCCGTGCGCAACGCCCTGTACGCCGAGGTGCTGCCCGCCGACACGCGGGTGGCCGGCCGCGCCTACCTGCGGGTGGTCACCAACGTCGGGCTCTGCCTCGGCACCGGCGTCGGCGCGATCGCGCTCCAGATGGACTCGCGCACCGGGTACCTGACGGCCATCCTGGCCGACGCGGCCTCCTACCTGGTGGTCGCCGTGATGTTCCACCGGCTGCCGGGAGCAGGAGCGGGAGCAGGGGTGAAGGCCGGCCCGGACGGTGCCGGCCACGAGATGCGGGCCGGCGGCCGGCCGCAGCCCCGGCCGGTCCGCGAGCGCAACCCGGCGCTGCGGGACGGCCCCTTCCTGCTGGTGACCGCGCTCAGCTCGGTGCTCGCCCTGCAGTTCGCCGTGCTGGAGGTCGGCATTCCGCTGTGGATCGTCCAGCAGACCGACGCGCCCCGGATCACCGTGGCCGCCACCCTGGTCGTCAACACCGTGCTGGTCATCGCCTTCCAGGTCCGCGCCACCCGGGGCACCGGACACCCGGCCGCCGCCGCCCGGGCCTGCGGCCGGGCCGGACTGATCCTCGCCGCCTCCTGCCTGGTCGTCGGCCTCGCCCACGGCGCACCCGCCGCGATCGCCGCCGTGGTGGTGCTCGTCGGAGTCGCCCTCCAGGCCACCGGCGAGGTCCTCGGCCAGGCCGGCACCTGGGCGCTCAGCTACGACCTGGCCGGGGAACGGGCCCACGGCGCCTACCAGGGCGTCTTCAACGCGGGCAGCGCCGTCGCGCTGATGATCGGCCCGGCGGTCGTGTCCACCGCCGTCATCGGCCACGGCCTGCTCGGCTGGGCCGCCCTCGGCGCCCTGCTCGCCGCCGCCGGCCTCGCGATGGGCCCCGCCGTCCGCTGGGCCGCACGACGGGGCGAGGCGGCCGTGGCGCCCTGAGGGCCCCTACTCCGGCACCACCGCGAAGGCCTCGATCTCCATCAGCACCTCCGGCAGGAACAGCGCCGCCACCTGCACCGCCGAGGAAGCCGGCAGCGGAAGGTCCCCGAGCGCCTCGTCCCGGGCCTCGCGCACGGCGGGCAGGTCGCCCAGATCGGTGAGGAAGTACGTCAGCTTGACGACGTGCGAGAAGTCCGCCCCCGCCGCCGCCAGACACCGCCGCAGGTTCTCGAACACCTGCCGCGCCTGCGCCTTCGGGTCACCCACCCCGACCAGCCGCCGCTCCTCGTCGAACGCCACCTGCCCCGACACCGCCACCAGCCGCCCGCTCCCCGTGACGACCTGCGTGTACCCCGTCCCCGGCGCGACCCCGGGCGGCTCCGCGATGTGGGTGAGCGGGGCGGGCCTGCGCTGCGATTCCATGGTCATGCGCCCATCGTGGCCGACGGCCGGTCACCGCACCAGGCGTTTACGGTCGGTGCGCCGATCCCGTACCTGCGCGCGCTGCTGCCCGACCAGACCCTGCCGGTGGCGGAGGTCGGTTCGCCGTCGAACGCGGAGACCGGCCGGACGGTCGAACGCCGCCGCTACGGCCAGTACGGTGCGCCGCTGTACCCGCCGGCCGACCGGCAGGCCCGCACCCGCACGCCGTTCAGCGGCCCCACCCGGCTCGGCCACGCCGTCGAGGACGGGCCGCACCCCTTCGGGCCGCCGGTCCGCCTCCCGGAACCGTTCGACCTGGAGCTCGACACCTCGCGGCTCTGATCCGGCCCGGCGCGGGGGACCCCGGCGGCGGGCCGGGCACTTCCCGTGGGGAGGGCGGGCATGTCAGAGTCGGTCCGGGCGTCCGCGGCCCACCGGTGGCGGGCGCCCGCTGCGACCCACCCTCAGCCGGAAAGCAGGACCGCACCGATGACCAGCGAAGCGCCCCTCGTCCGCGTGACCACCGAGGACGCCGTCACCACCCTGACGCTCGACTCGCCGCACAACCGCAACGCCCTCTCCACCAGGCTGATGGCCGAACTGACGGCCGGACTCGCCGCGGCGGCCGCCGACCCGGAGGTCCGTGCCGTGGTGCTGACGCACGCGGGCAAGGTGTTCTGCGCCGGGGCGGACCTCTCCGAGGCGACCGGCGCCGACCCCACCGTCGGGCCGCGCGGACTGGTCGACCTCCAGCGGGCGATCGTCGACTGCGCCAAGCCGGTGATCGCCGTGATCGACGGGCACGTCCGGGCCGGCGGCCTCGGGCTGGTCGGCGCGGCCGACCTGGCGCTCGCCGGGCCGGGCGCCACCTTCGCGTTCACCGAGGTCCGGCTCGGGCTCGCACCGGCCGTCATCTCGCTGCCGCTGCGCCCCAAGCTGGACCCGCGGGCGGCCTCCCGCTACTACCTGACCGGCGAGGTCTTCGACGCCGCCGAGGCCGCCCGGATCGGGCTGGTCACCCAGGCCGTCGACGCTCCGCAGGCGGCCGAGGTCGCGCTGAAGGGCCTGCTGGACGCCCTGCGGCTGGGGTCGCCGCAGGGCCTCGCGCAGTCCAAGCGGCTGGCCAACGCCGAGGTGGTGCGCTCCTTCGAGCGGGACGCCGACGCACTGGTGGAGCTGTCGGCGCGGCTGTTCTCCTCGGAGGAGGCACAGGAGGGCATGCGCTCGTTCCTGGAGAAGCGCCCGGCGCGCTGGGTGCGCTGATGCGCCGCCCGGGCCCGCTGCGCGCCGGGTGCCAGGGGCCGGGCGCCGGGCGCCAGGGGCCGCGCGCCGGGGGCGTCAGCCGATGGTGGCCGTCTCGCGCCACAGGTCGAGCAGCGAGCCGTCCCCGTCGGCGGCCACCCGGCCGGTGCCGGCCGGCAGGCGGTTCCAGAGCAGCAGGTAGAGGTCGCGGGCCGGGCCGGTGAGCGTCAGGTCGGCCGGCCGCTCGGTGCGTTCGACGGTGAGCGGCTCCGGGCCGATGGTCAGCAGCCAGCGGCCGGGGCCGTCGTCCGGGCTCACCTGGAGCGTCCGCGGCCGCTCGCTGCGGACCGTCGAGCGGCTGGCGGTCAGGAAGCCGCCCAGCAGTTCGTCGATGCCGTCGAGGGCGAGCCGGGGGTCGGTGGGCGGCCCCTCGGCGCCGGCGGCCGCGTCGGCGTCGATGCGGTGCACGGCCGTCTCGTGCGCCTGGCGGCGGGCCCAGAAGGCGAGCGGGGACGGTGCCGGCATGAAGGTCCAGCAGGCGAGGTCGGCCGGGGCGGCGGTGAGCGTGTCGACCAGCGTGGCGTGGCCGGTGCGGAACCACGCGACCAGGCCGGCGTCGTCGGGCTCCGGCCCCCGCGCGGCCTGCCGGCGTTCGGCGTCCATCCGGACGGGCAGGCGGTCCCGCACGGTGGCGGTCACCCAGCGGTGCACCTGGCCGATGTGCAGGACGAGGTCGCGCAGCCGCCACTGCGGGCAGGTCGGCACGGGAGCGTCGGGGTCGGTCCGGGCGGCGGCGTCCCCGAGCAGGGTGCCCTCGCGGCGCAGCGCGTCGATGTGCGCGGTGATCTCCATGGCCCGAGTCTGGCAGCGGAGCGGAATTCTGCCCACCGTTTCTCCGGCGGAGGTGCGGGCCGACCGGCTCGTGTGACCTTGGCCGCCCTCGCGCCGGGCGGACCCTACGGGCCGGTAGCGTGAGCGCATGTCGATCACGCGTTCCCTGTTCAGCGCCGCCCGGGCCGGCGGCCGGCGAGCCGCGGGCCGGCTCGTCCACCGGGGCTGGCGGTGGGTGCAGCGGGCCGGCGCGGTGTCCAGCGAGAACCCCGGGCCGTACCGGTTCGGCGAGCTGGGCGCGGGGACGAAGCTGACCTTCCCGCTCGGCGCGGTCTTCAACGAACAGTGGATCACCATCGGCCCGTTCTCGATCATCGGCGAGCGGGTGACCATCAGCGCGGGTTTCCTGCCCGGCCTCGACCTCGGGCCCGAGCCGATCGTGCGGATCGGCGGCGGCTGTGTGATCGGCCGGGACAGCCACATCGTCGGCCACCAGTCGATCGTGCTCGGCGACGACGTGTGGACCGGACCCGGCGTCTACATATCGGACCAGGCGCACGAGTACCGGGCCACCGACCTGCCGATCGGCAAGCAGTGGCCGCGCAACGAGCCGGTGGAGATCGGCTCCGGCAGCTGGATCGGCACCGGCGCGGTGATCCTGCCCGGCGCCCGGCTGGGCCGCAACGTGGTGGTCGCGGCCGGTTCGGTGGTGCGCGGCGAGGTGCCGGACCACACGGTGGTCGCGGGCGCCCCGGCCAAGGCGGTCCGCCGCTGGACGGCGGAGGAGGGCTGGCAGCCGCCGTTCCGCAACGAGCCGCCGCGGCCGCTGCCGGACGACATGACGGTCGCCCAGCTGCGCGAGCTGGCCGGGTGGGACCTGCGGATGCCGGGCGAGCCGGGAGCCTGACCGCCGAGGGGCGCCCGGGCTGTGCGCCGCGGGTTCCGGCCCGCGCCTCCCGGGCGGGCGGGCCGGGGGTCAGCCGCGGAGGGTGACGACGGCGGTGACGCCGTCGGGGTGCAGCACGTGGGTGGCCGGGGCGGTGAGCAGCGCGGCGTCGTAGCGGGCGAGGGCGGCGCCGTCGAGGGCCGCGGTGCCGGAGAGGCAGACCAGCAGCACGGTGGCGCCGGCCGGGACGGTGACCGGGCCCGGCCGCTCGGCGAGCACGAGGCCGGCGGTGGCGCGGCCGCGACGGGTCATCACGTTGAAGCCGACGAGCGGTCCGCCGGGCAGCCGGCAGTCGGTGGCCGCGTCGCCCGGGAAGGCGAACGGGCGGAACGGCGCGTCGATCACGTGCTCGGCGCCGTCGACGGTCAGCGCCATGCCCGGGCCCTCGACCAGGGTGATCACCCGGTCGACGCCCGGGAACGCGGAGAACGGCCCGGCGGAGGCGATGTCGGCGAGGCTGACCCGCCATCCGAAGTCGTCCGGCCCGGAGCCCTCGGGGTGCCCGGCGACCTCCCTCGTCACCCCGCCCCCGTTCCGCCAGGCGGTGGCCGGCCGCCCGGCGGCGCGCAGGTGCCGGACCGGGGCGGTGCTGTTCGTCATGGCGTGATCCTCGCACGGCACCGGTCCGGCGTGGAGCGGGGCCTGCGCGCGGCGGAGCTTCAGTGGCGGCGGGCGGCCAGGGGGAGGACGGCGGCGGCGCACGCGGCGGCGGCGACGGTGGTGAGGGCGAGCGGCAGGCTGGTCGCGTCGGCGAGGAAGCCGATCACCGGCGGGCCGATCAGCATGCCCGCGTAGCCGAGCGTGGAGGCGAGGGCGACGCCGCGCGGGCCGCCGGTGGCACCGGCCCGGGCGATGGCGAGCGGGAAGATGTTGGCCAGTCCGAGCCCGGTCAGGACGAAGCCGGCCAGGGCCAGCGGCACCAGCGGTGCGAGTGCGGCCAGCAGCATCCCGGCGGCCGCGGCGAGGCCGCCGAGGACCATCACCCGGTGCTGGCCGAGGCGCAGCGAGAGCCAGGTGCCGCTGATCCGCCCGGTGGTCATGGCGAGCGCGTAGGCGGCGTAGCCGGCGGCGGCCACTCGGGCGCCGGCGTGGACGTCGTCGGTGAGGTGGAGGGTGGCCCAGTCGGCGACGGCCCCCTCGCCGTACGCGGTGCAGAGCGCGGTGAGGCCGAGCAGCAGGACGAGCAGCCGGCCGGCGGAGGCGGCGGCCGGGGTGGCGGAGGCGGCGGTGACGGGGGTGACCGGGCGGGCCGCCGGGCAGCGGAGCAGTGCGACGCCCGCCGCCGCGGTGACCACCAGCCCGGCGAGTCCGGCGAGGGCGAGCCACTGCGCGGCGGTGAGCGGACCGGCGAGCAGCCCGCCGACGCCCGCGCCGAGCAGGCCGCCGAGGCTGTACCCGGCGTGGAAGCTGGGCATGACCGGGCGTCCCAGCTCGCCGACGATCTCGACGGCGGCGCTGTTCATGGCGACGTTGGCCCCGCCGTAGCCGGCCCCGAAGAGCAGCAGGCAGCCGCCGAGCGCCGCCACCGAGTGGGCGTGCGCGGGCAGCGGGACGGAGAGTGCGAGCACGGCGAGCGAGGCGACGGTGACCGGCCGGGAGCCGTACCGCACGCAGAGCCGGCCGACCACCGGCATGGTGGCGACGGCGCCCGCCGAGACGCAGAGCAGGGCGAGTCCGAGGGCGCTGTGCGAGGCGCTGACCTGGCTGCGGACGTCCGGGATGCGTACGACCCAGGCGGCGAAGAGCAGGCCGTCGACGGCGAAGAAGACGGTGAGGGCGAGCCGGGCGGTTCCCCAGGAGGTGCGGAAGTGCGCGGAGGGGCTGGGGGATTTCGCCGTGGTCCTGCGAGACTGGGGGAACGGCCGCCGGGCGGGGCCGTGGGGACGGATTTTGTTTCGGAGCGGCACAAAGTCACAATAGGTCCGTGCAGCTCTCACCTTCAAGCCCGAAGCCCGGGACCGGGGCCGACCACGACGCGCAGCGCGACGCCCACCGCCGCGCGGCTCCCGACCGGGGGCGGACGCTGCTCGGCCCCGCGCTCCAGCTGATCCACACCGGCCGGACCCCGACCCGCTCGGCGCTCACCCGCGCGCTCGACGTCACCCGGGCCACCGCCGGCGCCGTCACCGCCGAGCTGGAGGCGCTCGGCCTCATCACGGTCGACTCCCGCCCGGCCGGCGGCGGCCGCGGACGCCCCTCGCACCGGCTGGCCATCGACCCCGCCGGCCCCGTGGTGGTCGCCGGGCAGATCCACGCCGACGGCCTGAGCGTCACCCTGGCCGGTCTCGGCGGTCTGCTCGACCCGCCGGTCCACCTGCCGCTGCCCGCCGCCACCGACCCGGTGCGGATGCTGCGCGCCGTCGCCCAGGCGGGCGCCGAACTCGCCCGCGGCACCGAACGGCGCTGCCTCGGTGCGGCGCTGGCGCTGCCCAACCCGGTCACCGAGCCGGACGGCACCGCGCTCGCCGCGCTGCACTTCGCCTGGCCCAGCGGCACGCCGGTGGCCGACCTGTACGACGTGGAGGTGCGGCGCGCCGACCACGGCCCGCGGGCGTTCGACCCGCTGCCCACCGCGATCGCCAACGACGCCAACCTGGCCGCCCTCGCCGAGTACCGGCACGGGGCCGGGCGCGGCGCGCGGCACCTGCTGCTCGTCACCTCCGGCCACCGGGGCGTCGGCGGGGCGCTGGTCATCGACGGGCGGCTGCACACCGGCAGTGCCGGGCTCGCCCTGGAGGTCGGCCACCTGACCGTCGATCCGCAGGGCCGGCCCTGCGTGTGCGGCAACCGGGGCTGCCTCAACGCGGAGACCGACCCGGACGCGCTGTTCGCCGCCGCGGGCCTGACGCCGGATCCGGCCCGGCCGCCGCTCGACCAGGCCGGCGAGCTCTGCCGGGCCGCTGCCACCGACGAGCGGGCCCGGGCGGCCGTGGAGCACGTCATCGACCGGCTCGGGCTCGGCCTGGCCGGAGTCGCCAACATCCTCAACCCGGACCGGGTGGTGCTCAGCGGGCTGCACCTGGACCTGCTGGAGGCCGCGCCGGACCGGCTGCGCGCGGTCGTCGCCGAGCGCAGCCTGTGGGGGCGCAGCGGCCGGGTGCCGATCGTCGGGGCCGAGCTGGAGCACAGCGCGCTGGCCGGGGCGGCCGAGCTGGGCTGGATGCCGTACCTGGCGGACCCGCAGTCGGTGACCGCCGGGTAGGCGGGGCGGCCCGGGGCGCGGGGATAAGCGGAGCCTGGGGTTTCAGATAATGTTACTTATCGTGACACTCGTACACTCGTTGTGAGCGGGTCGAGGGGGCCTTCCGAGGGCCCGCGCGACCCGCACGAACCGCACGAGGAGAGTGGCACACATGGGGATCGACCCGACGGCCGACGTGGACCGTTCCGACCCGGCGTACCGGCGCTGGCTCAAGGAGGCGGTCCGCAAGGTCCAGGCCGACGCCAACCGTTCGGCCGACACCCACCTGCTGCGCTTCCCGCTCCCCGCGCAGTGGGGCATCGACCTCTACCTCAAGGACGAGTCCACCCACCCCACCGGCTCGCTCAAGCACCGGCTGGCCCGATCGCTGTTCCTCTACGGGCTCTGCAACGGGTGGATCCGCCCCGGCAAGCCGGTCATCGAGGCGTCCAGCGGCTCCACGGCCGTCTCCGAGGCGTACTTCGCGCAGCTCGTCGGGGTGCCGTTCATCGCGGTGATGGCCAAGTCCACCAGCCAGGCCAAGATCGACCTCATCGAGTTCCACGGCGGGGAGTGCCACCTGGTGGACCGGCCGGACGAGGTCTACGAGGCCTCGGCCCGGCTCGCCGAGGAGACCGGCGGCCACTACATGGACCAGTTCACCTATGCCGAACGGGCCACCGACTGGCGGGGCAACAACAACATCGCCGAGTCGGTCTTCGCCCAGCTGCGCCTGGAGCCGCACCCCGAGCCGGCCTGGATCGTGGCCACCGCCGGTACCGGCGGCACCTCGGCGACCATTGCCCGGTACGTCCACTACATGCAGTACGACACCCGGATCTGTGTCGCCGATCCGGAGAACTCCTGTTTCTTCGACGGCTGGGTGCACGACGATCCGGCGGCGGTGTGCGAGAGCGGCTCGCGGATCGAGGGGATCGGCCGGCCCCGGATGGAGCCGAGCTTCGTGCCCGGGGCGATCGACCGGATGATGAAGGTCCCGGACGCCGCCTCGGTCGCGGCCGTGCGGTTGCTGGACCAGGTGCTCGGCCGCAAGGCGGGCGCGTCCACCGGGACCGGGCTGTGGAGTGCGCTGCGGATCGTCGCGCAGATGCGCGCGGCGGGGGAGCGCGGCAGCGTCGTCACCCTGATCTGCGACCCGGGTGACCGCTACCTCGACAGGTACTACTCGGACGACTGGCTGGCGGGCGAGCGGATCGACATCGCGCCCCATCTGGCCGGCCTGGAGTCCTTCCTGGCCGGCGGTGAGTGGACGGGCTGACGCGCCGTAGCGAGCGCCGTCGCGGTTCTTTCCGGCGGCCGCCAGAAGTTCTAGCGGCCGCCAGAGGATTGAGGGAACAACAGTACGAGCATCGCTCGAATATCTAGCACTGCTAGTATCCCTGGCGTGACCACCTACGACCGCCGCGAGCGCGAACGCGCCGAACGGCATCAGCTGATCATCCGGACCGCTCGCGACCTCGCCGAGGACGAGGGCTGGGAGGCGGTGACGGTCCGCCGTCTCGCCGCGCTGATCGAGTACAGCCAGCCCGTCCTCTACAGCCACTTCGCCAACAGGGACGCGATCATCGCCGCCGTCGCCCTGGAGGGCTTCGAGGAACTCGCCGCGGACCTGCGGGAGGCGCCCCGGAACGCCGAGGGCCCGGTCGAGGCGTTCGCCGCCGTCGTCGGCGCCTACGCGAGGTTCGCGGCCTCCCACCCCGCCCTCTACGACGCCATGTTCACCCTCGCCACCGGCCTCCCCTTCGGCCGGCCCGAGGCCCCCGAGCAGCTCAAGGAGGCCTTCGCCGCCCTGGCCGCCCCGGTCGCCGAGGTGTCCGGCCCCCACGATCCGGACACCTTCACCGAGGTCGTCTGGACGGCCCTGCACGGCCTCGTCACCCTGACCCGCAGCGGCCGGCTGCGCCCCGACCTCGCGGAGGACCGCCTGAACCTCCTGATCGCCCTGATGCTCACCGGCGAACGCGTCTGACCGCCCTCACCACGACGACCGGCGGGCGCCGCCCCGGATCACCGCCCGGCCGCCCGCTAGGTCGACCCCGGTCCGCCGCGGCGCCCCGTCGTGCCCGTCCTCCCGCAGTACCAGCTCGACCCGCCGCTGCTCCAGCTGTGCCCGCTTTCCCGGGTACAGCAGCGCGTGCAGTTCCTCGGTGGCCGTCGCGCCCGCGCCGCGCCCGCCCCGACGGCCGAGCAGCCGGCGCCCGGCCGCCCCGAGGAAGAAGACCGCCACGAGGAAGGCCGGGAGCAGCAGGCCGCCCGCCGCGCCGGTGAGAAGAGTGCTCATGGCAGGTCCAACCGTCCCGCGGCGGGCGGGAGTTCCCCACCCGCCGGGCACGCCCGAGCCGCAGGCCCCGCCGCGCTACGGCAGACGCTGCGCCGGGAGGTCGGCGGGGACGAGGAGCTGGAGGTCCTCGGTGGAGGCGTCGGGAAGCTGGGCGACCCGCATGGCGTGCCGCTCGACCATGGTCTCGAAGACCTGCCGGGCGGTGCGCCCGTTGCCGAAGTTGGGGCCCCGCTCGATGCGGGCGAAGTGGTCGAGCAGCGCGTGCTCGGTGGCGTCGGAGAGCGCATACTCGTGCTCGGCGCACTGGGCGCGGGCGATCTCCAGCAGCTCCTCGGCCGAGTAGTCGGGGAAGGTGATGGTGCGCGAGAACCGCGAGGACACCCCGGGGTTGGCGGAGAGGAAGCGTTCCATCTCCGCGGTGTAGCCGGCCACGATGACGACCACCTCGTCCCGGTGGTCCTCCATCAGCTTCACCAGCGTGTCGATCGCCTCCCGCCCGAAGTCCCGGGCGCCGTCCTCCGGCGCCAGCGCGTACGCCTCGTCGATGAACAGGACGCCGCCGCGCGCCCGGTCGAAGGCGGCGGCGGTGCGGATCGCGGTGGAGCCGATGTGCTCGCCGACGAGGTCCACCCGGGCCACCTCGACCAGGTGGCCGCGCTGCAGCACCCCGAGCGAGGCGAGGATCTCGCCGTACAGCCGTGCCACCGTGGTCTTGCCGGTGCCGGGGGCGCCGGTGAAGACCAGGTGGCGGCGGAGCGAGGGCGCCTTCAGCCCGGCCTGCCGGCGCCGCCGGCCGACCGAGATGAGGTCGATCAGCGTGCGCACCTCCTGCTTGACGGTGGCCAGGCCCACCAGCCCGTCGAGTTCGGCCAGCGCCTCGTCGGCGGGCCGGCAGTCCGGGATCGGGCCGATCACCGCCGCGGCGGCCGTGGCGGACGGCGCGGAGGACGCCAAGGGCGCGGTGGTGGCGGCCGGTTGGGTACGCGGGGTGGGGATCTCGGGGGCCGCGGCCGGTGCGGCCGGAACGTCGTCCGAGGTGCACCCCTCGACGACCGGTCCGGGCTCGGAGAACTCGAAGCCGGCCCGCTCGTTCTGCTCGGCCCGGCACCGGGTGAGCACTGTGCGGCAGCCGTCGATGATGTGGAAGCCGAAGCCCTTGCCGTGCGAGACCCGGCAGTCCTCGAAGGTGCCCCGGCCCTGGGCGGAGACGTAGACGCCGGCGTCCGAACCGGCCCGCACGGTGCAGTCCCGCAGCACCGGGTCGGCGCCCTTGGTGACGATCACCCCGGTGGCCACGTCGGAGATCTCGCAGCCGGTGAGCACGCCCCCGCTGCCGTGGTCGCGGAACCAGAGCCCGGTGCCCGCCTCCTGGACCCGGCAGCCGGTGAGCGTCACCGTCGCGCCGCCGCTGACCGACACCGCCGAGCTGCGGATCCGGCTGAACGAGCAGCCCTCGGCGACGGCCGCGGAGTCGCGGTCCAGCACGAACAGCGCGTCCGGCAGGTCGTGCAGCGCGCAGTCGGTGAGCGTGAGCCGGGCGCCGTCGCTCACCCAGAGCGCCGGGTACTCGCCGTTCGAGCCGTGGATCTGGCAGGACTCGGCGCTCGCCTCGGTGCCCTGGTCCCACACCGACAGCGCCCCGCGCCCGAAGTCCCGCACGGTGGAGTGGGCGAGGCTCAGCCGGGCGCGGCCGCGCAGGTCGGCGGCGTTCTCCGGGACGTCGTGCACCCGGCAGCCGGTGAGCACGAGCTCGGCCTCGCCGTCGAGGGTGAGCCCGTTGCCGGTGACCCGGTGGATGTCGCAGTCGACCAGCCGCCCGCCCGCCTGCGCCTCGGCCTGCACCCCGCTGCCGCGGATCTCGTAGATCTCGCAGCCGGTCAGCTCGGCCGCGCTGCCCGGGTCGGAGAGCAGGACGCCCGCGCCGGCGGCGTGGTGCACCCGGCAGCGGTCCAGCGCGGCGGTCGCGCCGCCGAGCACCGCCAGCCCGGCCTGCCCGGCGACGGCGACCTCGCAGTCCTCGAAGGCGGCGGCGGTGCCCGCGCCGCGCAGCCGCAGCCCGAGGCCGTCCGGGTTGGCCACCACGCAGCCCTTCAGGGTCGGCCGGGCACCGTCGGTCACCTCGACGCCGGCGGCCGAGCGGGTCTCCACCCGGCAGCCGGTGAACGCGGCGGTCGCGTCCTGCCCGGTCACCAGGACGGCGGGCACCGAGCGGTCGCTGCCCTCGATCACCAGGTCACGGACCACCGCCGGAGCGGTCACGGTGAGCGGGACCCCGCCCGGCGGGTCGATCCGGACGCTGCCGGGGCCCTGGGCGGCGACGACCGTCACCGCCTTGTCCACGACCACGTTCTCCCGGAAGGTGCCCGGACGCACGGTCACCGTGTCGCCCGGCTCGGCGGCCGCCAGGGCCTCCGTGAGCGTGTCGTACTCGCCGGCGCGGCGCCGCCAGCGTGATGCGCTGTCCTGGGTGACCCGGACCCTGTGCTCAGCCATGACGGTCTGTCGTCCCCACCTTCATCGAGCCGGTGATCTGCGGACCGGACGCACGCGGACGCGGCGCGCCCGGACGCGGCGCACCGGGGTGCGCGGGTCGTCCGCCCACCGTAGCGCGCCCGCGCGGGTGATCCGGCCGCGCGGGCCGGGCGGGGCGGCCGGGCGCCGCGGCTCCGCCGCGTGCGCCAATACCTGCTTCAACGAGCGCGCACACGTCCGGTTCCGGGACGGGGGTGCGGGAACGGGAGCGCACCGGGCGGCGCCCGCCGTCAGACCTTGTGGTCGGCCGGCCAGTGCGCGCCGTCCTCCAGCACCTCGACCTCGTCGCCGAGCCGCAGCGTGCCGAGCACGTCGTCCTCGACGCCGGCCGGGCGCTCGGGGATCAGGTTCTGCCCGAACGCCGCCTTCTTCAGCAGCCGGTGGTGCCGGGCCAGGGTGCGCAGCGGCTCCGGGCCGCGGCGCTCGCCGCTCTCCTGGTCGGTGGTGGTGACCACGCAGCGCCCGCACGGCTTGACCACCCGGAAGGTGAGCTCGCCGATCCGGATCCGCCGCCAGCCGTCCTCGGCCCAGGGCTCGCTGCCGGAGACCACGACGTTGGGGCGGAACCGCTCCATCGGCAGCTGCTCGTGGCCGTCCGGGTGCTCGGCGGCGATCAGCGCGTTGAGCCGGGCGAGCGAGGCGGTGGTGGTGAGCAGCAGCGGGAAGCCGTCGGCCATCGAGACGGTGTCGCCGGGGGAGGAGAACGCGGGGTCGGCGGGCCGGGCGCGCGGGTCGTCCAGGTGCACTAGCCGGTAGTCGCCGACGTGTTCGGCGATCCACAGCTGGGCCTCCTTGCCGGCCTCCACGGCGTGGAAGCGGGTGCCCCAGACCTCGACGTCGGCGAGCTGGTCGCCGGCCGCGACGGCGGGGGCGGGGATCTCGGCGCGGGAGCCGTCGGCGGCGGTGAGCACGAGGGTCCCGGCGGGGGTGAGCTCGGCGCGGACCTGCCCGAGGGCGGCGTTCTCGCGCTGGCTGACGAACCGGCCGGTGGCGTCGGCGAGCATCCAGCGCCGGTCGCCGGCCAGGCCCCACGGTTCGACGCGGGCGCTCTCGGGGCTCAGGCGGTACATGGACTTGACGGGGTAGACGTGGAGTCCGGTGAGCTGCATGCCCCCATCCTGCCAGCCGTGCGCGGACCGCCGGCGCCCGCGGTCGGCGTGCCGACGCGCCCCCCGACGCGCCCCCTACGTGCCCCCCGACGCGCCCGACCTGGACCGACGCGCTGCGTCGCCGTCCGATGCCGTCCGATGCCGTCCCATGCCCTCCGGCGCGGCCCGGAACGCCCCGGGGCGCCCTCCGGGAGTGCCCGAATGCGCACGGACCGCCCGGAACGCCGGTGGGGCGGCGTTCCGGGCGGTCCGTGGATGACCCGTTTCTCCGTACGCCCGGCGGATGTGGGTGCGCCGGGTGGTGCTAGGTGGTGCGGGTGCGGGCCGGAGGGGGCCGGCCCGGAAGGCGTCAGTAGCCCTGCGCCTGCGGCTGGTAGCCCTGCTGGAACTGGCCGGGCTCGCCGTACGGGCCGGGCCGCTGCGGCTGCATCGGGCGGACCGGGGCGACCGGGGTGACCGCCGGGCGCAGCTGGGCGCCGCCGAAGGACTGCTCGCCGGAGGCGCCGGAGCCGCCGAAGCCGCCGGGCTGGCCGCCGTGGCCGCCGAAGCCCTGCGGACCGCCGAAGGACTGCGGGCCCTGGGGCTGGCCCGCGCCCTGCGGACCGGCGGGGCCGCCGGCCGGCTGCGCGCCGAAGGTCTGCGGGCCGCCGTGGCCGCCGACGAAGGTGTTCTGGCCGCCGAAGCTCTGGCCGCCGGACGGCTGGTATCCGCCGGTGGCGGCCTGGGTGAAGCCCGGGGCCGGGGTCTGCGGGCGCTGGCCGGGAAGGTACGGCTGCGGGCCGCCGTAGCCGGGGACCGGCGGCTGCGGCGCGGCGGCGTACGCGGGCGCGGGCTGCGCCGGGATGTACGTGGTGGCCGGGCCGGAGGACGGCGCGCTGCTCGGGCCGGGGCCCAGGGCGAGGCGGGCGGGCGGCAGAGCGGGGAGGTTGCCGCCGGGGGCGTCGTACCCGGTGCCGTACCGGTTGTTCTCGTAGGACGGGCCGGACAGGCCGGATCCGTAACCGGTCGACAGGGCCGGCGGCAGGGCGGCCGGCACGTTGATGGGCGCGATCTGCGGGACACCGCGCTCTGCGACGAGGCTGTCGTAGATGGGCGTGCCGGAGGAGAAGGACGGAGGGGGGTAGCCGACTCCGTCGTAGGAGCGGGGCGAGGTCATGGGGCATACGGTAAGCCCACAACGCGCCTGCTGAGGAGACTGGGAGGCGGAGCAGTTCGAGTGTTTACACAAGCTTCGCTCGAACAAAAGTTTCGAAAGTGGGAAGAACGGACATTCCGGCGGCGACTTCCGGCCACGGTCCGGTGGGTCCGGGGGTTCGAACGCGGCCCGGACGGGGGTGTCGAAGGCCCGTGCGGTGACGGGCCGGTGGACGGTTCGGGGACCGTCGAAGAAACTTTTGCGGGCGGGGCGTGCACCGGCGCATTCGAGCCCCCGCCGGGGGCGCGGCGGGGGCTCGTGAATGTTTCGGGAATAAATTCCCCGTCAGGTCTTTTACCGGCCGCTGTCAGCGCGGCCGGAGACCGGTCAGCGCGCCGGGGCGGCCTGCTCGGCGGCCTGCTCCTTCGCCGGCTCGCCCTCCTGCTCGCCACCGTGCCCGGCGGTCCGGCCGGCGGTCTGGCCGGCGGCCTTCGCGGCGGTCTTCCCCGCGCTCTTGCCGGCGGTCTTCGCGGCGGGCGGCTCGACGGGTCCGCGCTGGGCCGGGAAGCCCGGGCGGCCGGCCACCTCGGCGGTGCAGAACGAGCAGCGCACCGCCGCGACCGGGATCCTGCTCAGGCACTCCGGGCAGTCCTCCTTGGCGACCGGCTCCGGCGTGGAGCCCTCCAGCTTCGCCTGGAGCTTGCCGACCGGCACCACCACGACGAAGTAGATCACCGCGGCGACCAGCACGAAGCTGATCAGCGCGTTGACGAAGACCCCGTACGGGAAGCGGGCGCCCGCCACCTCGAAGGTCTTCTCGGTGAAGTCGCCGACCGCGCCCGTCGCCACCCCGACCAACGGGGTGAGGAACGCCGTGACGAACCCGGTGACCACGGCCGTGAAGGCCGCGCCGATCACGATGCCGACGGCCAGGTCGACCACGTTTCCACGCAGCAGGAAGCTGCGGAATCCCTTGAACACCGGGAACTCCAAACGGTACGGGGGAGGGTGGGGCGGGACCACGGGTCCCGGCCGGACATCCTGCCGACCGGGCGGGCCCGCGGTCCAACCGGCGTCACCCGAACCGCGTAACGGGGCGCGGGAACGGTGCCGGCGGGTCGGACGGCGCGGACGCTCCGCCCGCGGCCGGATCCCTCGCGCCGCCTGCTCCTGCCCGGGACGGGTGCCGGCGCGCCGGCACCGCGCCGACGGGGTGGAGGCAACGGCGCGAGCCGATGCCCTCGGCGCGCAGCGCACCGGCGCGCGCCGGTGCGCTGCGCGCCGCCGCGGGCCCCGCGCCGCGTCCCCGGCGCCCCCGGC
>NZ_JBIBVJ010000027.1:28192-34249 GCF_043080305.1 Kitasatospora sp. NPDC015120
GGGGCGCGCCCCCCCCCCCGGGCCGGGGGGGGGTGGCGCCCGGGGGGGGCGGCCCCCCCGGGGGGCCCCGGCCCCGGGGGGGGCGGGGGGGGGGGGCCCGCCGAAGCGGGCCCGGCGCCGCTTCCCCGGAGCACCGGCCTGCGGCACAGGCGGCGCGACGGTGCGGCGCTGTGGCGCTGTGGCGGCACAGGCGCCGCGGCGCCGCGGCGGCGCTCGTCCGGCGGGCGTCAGACCGCCCGCAGGCGCAGCGATCGCTCGTAGAACTCCACCATCTGCGCCGACACCCGGTGCAGCGTGAAGGACGTCAGGAACCGTGCCCGCGCGGCCTTCGCCCGCACCCGCGCCGAGGCCCGGTCCTGCAGGGTGTCGGTCAGCGCCTCCGCCAGCGCGGCGGGCCGCTCCGGCGGCACCAGCCGCGCGTAGTCCTCCGAGCCCACCGTCTCGCGCAGCGCCGGCACGTCGGCGGCGACCAGCGGCACGCCGACGCCCATCGCCTCCAGCGCCGCGCTGCCCAGCCCCTCCCAGCGGGACGGCACGGCGAACGCGTCGGAGGCCGCCATCAGGTCGAACACGTCGTCGCGCGGTCCGAGGAAGCGCACCCCGGCCGTCGTCGAGGCCAGTGCCCGCAGCCGCTCGCTCTCGGTGCCCTCGCTGCCGGCCAGCAGCAGCACCGCCTCCGGCTCCGCGCGCAGCACCTCCGGCCAGGCCTCCAGCAGGACGTCCAGGCCCTTCCGGTACTGCTGACGGGCCGCCGCCAGCACCACCGGCACCTCCGGGGGCAGTTCCAGCGCGGCGCGCACCGCGGCCCGCCGGTCCGGCGTCACCGTGCCGAGGCGCTCCGGGTCGCGTCCGCGCGGCACCACGTCGATCCGCTGGTACGGCACCCGCAGCCGGCGCGCCATCGCCCCGGCCACGTAGCGGGTCAGTGCGTGGAAGCGCCGGGTGCCCTGCGCGGTCGCGGCGTCCACGGTCTGCGCGGCCCGGACCTTCCACGGGCTCAGTCCGCGCGTGCCGCGGTGCTCGGGGCCGTACGAGGCGTCGACCAGGCTGGTCACCACCGGGGTGCGGGCGGCCAGCGCGGCGGCCCGGCCGAGCACGTCCGACTCGTAGAGCGTGGTGTGCACGAGGTCCGGGCGGCGCTCGCGGACCAGCCGGTGCAGGGCGGCGGCCGTGCGCCCCCGGGTCGGCCGGCCGACCCCGAACACCTCGACGCCGGCCGCGGTGAGCTCCGGCTGGAAGCCGCCGGGGGAGTCCTTGAGGTAGGCGACGTCGAGCTTCACCCCGGCCCGTGTCAGCTGGGGGGCCATCGCCATCAGGCCCTGCTCGGCCCCACCGGCCCGGCTCACGCTGTCGATCACATAGAGCACATGCACAGGCCAACCCCCGCCCTCCTGGGCGCGCCCGTTCTCCCGTGCCGGGACGGCGCCCTGACTGCCGCTCAGCATCGCAGGTCGCGCCCGGCGCCCGCCAGCGATTAGGTCACACCCGGAGCGGTGCCGGAGGGCCGGTGGCGAACCGTCCGGGGGCGGACGACAGCGCGCAGCAGGGCGCGTTGGCCCCTCGAAGGGCGCACGACGGCTCCCGTGCGGCGCTTTTCGGGAGTACCCGCGCTGGCGCGCGGACCACCGCCGGGTTGCGCCAAGGGGTCGTCCCTGGCCGGAGGCTGTGCCAAGGTCGTTCCCATGCCTGACGCGACACCGGTCAAGGTGACCGGAACCCGCCCCCGCATCCTCCACCTCATCACCGATCCACGCCGCAGCGGCCCGCAGAACCTCGCCCACGACCTCCACCGCGAACTGCGCCGCCGGGGCCAGGCCTCCGCCCTGCGCGCGCTCGCCCCGCACCCGGACGCCCCCGACACCCGCGCCACCACCGTCCTCGGCCCCGGCCGGCTCCATCCGCGCACCCTCGGTGCCCTGCGCACCGCCGCCCGCACCGCCGACCTCGTCGTCGCCCACGGGGCCGCCACCCTCTCCGCCTGCGCCCTCGCCCTCGCCGGCACCCGCACCCCGTTCGTCTACGTCTCCATCGGCGACCCCCGGAACTGGACGGCCGGACCGGTCCGCAGGCTGCGCACCGGCGCCCTGCTGCACCGCGCCGCCGCCGTCACCGCCCTCTCCGACGGGGCCCGCGACCTGCTCGTGGAACACTTCCGGCTGCCCGCCGCCGCCGTCCGCACCATCCCCAACGCCCGTGCCGCCGACCGCTACCCGCCCGCGCAGGGGGAGGCCGAGCGGCGCGCCGCCCGGCAGTCGCTGGGCCTGCCGCCGGACGGCCTGCTGGTCGCCTGGCTCGGCGTGATCACCCCCGCGAAGCGCCTCGACCTTGCCCTCGACGCCCTCGACCGGCTGCCCGACGTGCGGCTCGCCGTGGCCGGCGACGGCCCGCAACGCACCGCCCTGGAGCGACATCCGGCCGCCGCCCGGGCCCACTTCCTGGGCACCCTCGCCGACCCGGCGCCGCTCTACCGGGCCGCCGACGCCGTGCTGCTCAGCAGTGACAGCGAGGGGGTGCCCGGGGTCCTGATCGAGGCCGCGCTGGCCGGCCTGCCGGCCGTCGCCACCGACGTCGGCTGGGTCAGGTCGGTGGTCCGGGACGGCGTCACCGGCGCGCTGGTCGCTCCCGGCGACCCGCTCGCCCTCGCCGAGGCACTGGCCAAGGTGCTGGCCGGCGACCGCGCCGGACTCGGCGCCGCCGCCCGCGCCCACGCGCTGGCCCACTGCGACCTCGACGTGGTGGCCGACGCCTGGCAGCGCCTGTTCCGCGAGGTCTGCGAGCGCGGCGGACCGGGCGGGCGCGGCTGACACGGCCGATGCGTCCCGGTGCGCCGGGCCGGGTGCGCTGTTCAGGCGAATCCCGGCCCGACGCACCGGGACGACTGGCCGTTGACGCCCCGTCACGGGCCACACTCCCGGTGTGAAGCCGATCCTTCGAACCTCCCTGTTGCTGGCCGTCGCCGCCGGGATCGCCGCGTCCCCCCTCCAGGCCGCCGCCGCCAGTCACCAGCCGCCCCGCGAGGGCACCCCGTTCTCCCACCTCAACACCATCCAGCCGGTGCGGGAGAGCGCCCGCACCGAGGCGCTGGAGTTCTTCTGGTACGACTGCAGCCACTCGCAGGCGCTGGAGCAGCCGCTCCAGGCCTGGACCGAGCGGCACCGCGCCGACGTGGACCTGCGCCGGGTGCCGGCCATCTGGCCGGGCAGCCGCGAGGAGACCGCGCAGCGCGGGCACGCCCGGCTGTACTACACGCTGGAGCGGCTCGGCCTGGTCGAGCGGCTGCAGGCCGGCGCCTTCCGGGCCGTCCGCACCGAGGACCAGGACCTCACCACCGAGGCCACCGCCACCGCCTGGGCGCAGCGCCAGGGCGTCGACCAGCAGCGCTTCCGCGAGACCTACGGCTCGCCGCAGGTGTCCAAGGCGGTGGACGAGGCGGCCGAGCTGTTCGTCCGTCACGGCATCAACGAGCTGCCGACCGTGGTCGTGCACGGCGACGCGCGCACCTCGCCGTCCAAGGCCGGCAGCGTCGAGGCGATGACCGGGGTGATGGACCGCCTGGTCGCCGAGGACCAGCAGCGCCACCCGCGCGCCCACACGCTGTTCTGATCCCGCGTCACCCCTTCCAGACGGTCCCGGCGGGCCGGCCGCACGAGGCCGGCCCGCCCCCTGCGTGCGGCGGGGGCGGACCCGCCCGCCCCGGCGTCGAGGGCGCCGCCGAACGCGCCCGCGCCGTCCTCAGCCCGGAGATCACCCGCCCCAGTACGAGGGCGGCACCGGGCACTTCGCTCTGGAGGAGAGGCTGCCCGGGATCGCCCCGCTGATCGACGGCTTCCTCACCCGGATCGGGCAGGAGCGCGCGCACCGGGGGCGTTCGGTCCCGGCGCGGCGAAGAGCGGCGCGGCGAAGACCGGCGCGGCGCGGCGCCCGGGCGACGCGCCTGCGCGGCCCGGGCGGCCGTCCGACGGTCCGTCCGGCCGGTGCGATGCGCCCGGCCTCAGTACGTGCGGCCCTTCCAGGAGGCGCCCCGGCCCCGCCAGTGCTGCACCGCCGAGTCGACCGTCATCAGCAGGTAGAGCGAGGCCGTGAACGGCAGCAGCAGCGCGGCCGGCGCCGGTTGCCCGTAGTAGCGCAGCATCGGCACGAAGGTCCCCGCCATCAGCGCCCACGCGGCTCCGCCCGCCGCCGCCACCGGCCACGCGCCCCCCACCAGCCCCGCCACCGACGCCACCGGCGGCACCAGGTACACCAGCGCCAGCCCCAGCACCGTCCCCAGCAGCAGCACCGGCGAGTGCCGCAGCTGGGCGTACGCGCTGCGCGACACCATCCGCCACAGCTGCGCGAGGCGCGGATACGGCCGCACGCTGTCCACCTGCTCCGCCAGCCCCAGCCAGGTCCGGCCCCCGGCCGCCTTCACCGCCCGGGCCAGCGACACGTCGTCGATCACCGCGCCCCGGATCGCCGCCACCCCGCCCGCCCGCTCCAGGGCCTCGCGCCGCACCAGTGAGCAGCCGCCCGCCGCCGCGGCCGTCCGCGACCCGGGCCGGTTGCTCCACCGGAACGGGTACAGCTGGGCGAAGAAGTACACGAAGGCCGGCACGATCAGCCGCTCCCACCCGGTCTCCACCCGCAGCCGGGCCATCTGCGACACCAGGTCCAGCCGGCCGCTCTCCGCCGCCGCCACCAGCTCGGCCAGCGAGTCCGGCCCGTGCGCGATGTCCGCATCGGTCAGCAGCAGGTACTCCGCGTCCGGCCCGGCGAGCTCCACCCCGTGCCGCAGCGCCCACAGCTTGCCGGTCCACCCCGGCGGCAGCGGGGGAGGGGTGGTGACCGTCAGCTCCAGGCCCCCCGGGGCGGCGAGCGAGCGCGCCAGCGCGCCCGTCCCGTCCGAGCTGTGGTCGTCCACCAGCACCACCCGGGCCCGCCCCGGGTACTTCTGCGCCAGCAGGCCCGGCAGCGACAGCGGCAGCACCCCGGCCTCGTCCCGGGCCGGCACCACCACCGCCACCTGCGGCCAGCGCGCCGGCGGCCGGCGCGGCGGCAGCCGCACGTCGGTGCGCCAGAACAACCCGTGGCAGCCCGCCAGCCAGAGCCAGACCAGCAGGGAGAACGCGGCGATCCACAGCAGGACGGTCACCCGGGCAGTCTGCCGCACCCGGGGCCCGACGGGGGGCATCGACTAAAGTCTTGACCCGTGAAGATCGCACTGATGGACTCGGGAATCGGCCTGCTGGCCGCCGCCGCCGCACTCCGGGCACTGCGTCCGGACGTCGATCTGGTGCTCTCCTCCAACCCCGCCTCGATGCCCTGGGGACCGCAGACGCCCGAGGAGATCACCGAACTCGCCCTCGGCTGCGCCCGGGCCGCCGCCGCGTACCGGCCGGACGCGCTGATCGTCGCCTGCAACACCGCCTCGGTGCACGCGCTCGCCGCACTGCGGGCCGAACTGGAGCCCGCGCTGCCGGTCATCGGCACCGTCCCGGCGATCAAGCCGGCCGCCGCCCTCGGCGGCCCGGTCGCCATCTGGGCCACTCCCGCCACCACCGGCAGCGCCTACCAGCGCGGGCTGATCCGCGACTTCGCCGGGACGGCCGCGGTCACCGAGGTCGCCTGCCCCGGGCTCGCCGACGCCGTCGAGCACGGCGACGACGCGGCCATCGACGCCGCCGTCGCCGACGCGGCCGCCCGCACCCCGGCCGGCACGGCGGCGGTCGTGCTCGGCTGCACCCACTACGAACTGGTCGCCGACCGCATCCGCACCGCCGTCGCCCCGACCGCGCTGCCCACGCTGACCCTCCACGGCTCCGCCGACCCGGTCGCCGCCCAGGCCCTGCGCCGCGTCCTCGACCCCACCCGCAAGGGCACCGCCACCCTCACCGTCCTCCACGCCGGCACCCCCACCACCCTCCCTCCCGCCGCCCTCGCCTACCCCCAGACCCTGCCCCTCACCGCCGCGGCGTCCTGACCTCCTGCGGGCGGGGGCGGCCCGGGCTCGCGGGGCCCGGCTTCTTGTCCGAGCGGGTCCGTCCCGGCAGGGCGGCGAGCTTCGCTGCGCCGGCCGGC
>NZ_JBIBVJ010000027.1:34349-84311 GCF_043080305.1 Kitasatospora sp. NPDC015120
GTCAGGTCTCGGCTCTCACGGCCCCGCGTCCCGGCGCGTAGCGCGGTGACGGTCTCCGTCGCGCTTGCCTACCCCCAGGCCCTGCGGCTCACCGCTGCGGCGTCCTGATCTCCTGCGGGTGGCGGCGCGGGCTCGCGGGGCCCGGCTTCTTGTCCGAGCGGGTCCGTCCTGGCAGGGCGGCGAGTTTCGCTGCGCCGGCCGGCGTCAGGTCTCGGCTCTCACGGCCCCGCGTCCCGGCGCGTAGCGCGGTGACGGTCTCCGCCGCGCTTGCCTACCCCCAGGCCCTGCGGCTCACCGCCGCGGCGTCCTGACCTCCTGCGGGCGGGGGCGGCGCGGGCTCGCGGGGCCCGGCTTCTTGTCCGAGCGGGTCCGTCCCGGCAGGGCGGCGAGTTTCGCTGCGCCGGCCGGCGTCAGGTCTCGGCTCTCACGGCCCCGCGTCCCGGCGCGTAGCGCGGTGACGGTCTCCGTCGCGCTTGCCTACCCCCAGGCCCTGCGGCTCACCGCCGCGGCGTCCTGACCTCCTGCGGGCGGGGGCGGCGCGGGCTCGCGGGGCCCGGCTGGTCGCGGGCCGGCGTCGGGGCCGTCCGGCGGGCCGGGCCGAGGCGGCGGCGCAGCGGGGTGAGGGCCTCGTAGGCGTGGTGGTCGGTGAGGACGGTGGCGAGCTGTCGGCGGTGCCGGTGGTGGTGCGGGCCGGGCGGCCGGCTCCGACGGGGGAGCGGAGTGGGTACCGGCCGGGCGGCCGGGCCGCGCACCGCGGCGCCCCGCCGCCCCGGTCCTGGCCGGCGTGGGGGCTGGGCGCGTGAGTGCCCGGTGCGGTGGCGGCGGATCTCGTCCCGGGCCTCCTGGGGGAGGAGGTCCGGGACGCGCGGCGGTGGCGGGCTTCTACGAGTGCAACCCGCCCGCCACCGGCGGGGTCAGCCGACCACCGGCAGGTCCAGCGTCGAGCCCCGCCCGCCGCCGTGGCCGATCAGGTAGGCGGCGCGGCCGTCGGCCGGGAGCAGTTCGAAGGAGTCGGGGTTGGCGGCGGCGATGCTGAGCCGGATCCGGTCACCCGCGCGGAACAGCGCGGAGACCGGCTGGAGGTCGATCACCACGCGCTGGGCGCGGCCCTGCGGGAAGGGTGCGGAGTCGGCGGCGGCGTAGGTCCGGGGCGTGCGCAGTCGGCGCCAGTCGGGGTTGTCGCCACGGTCGGCCACGGCGCGTTCGGTGAGGGCGAGTTGGCCCTCGGTGAGGTAGGTGACGCGGCCGTCCGGGGCGACGTGCTCCAGGTAGACGTGCAGTGCGCCCCGGTCGGATCCGGCCAGGCCGGTGACGTCGAGGGTGACCTTGCCGTTGCCGGTGACCCGGGTGTCCTCGGTCAGCGGGGCCGTGGTGTAGCTGAGCAGTTTGGCGTCCACGGCGGCGCGGTCGGGGTAACTGACCTGGTCACCGCTGAGGTTGGTGTTCCAGCGGTCGAACTCCCCGGTGCCGGCGGTCGGGTCGAGGACCAGGTGGTCGGTGCCGGCGCGGTCCGGGCGGCGGCGGTCGAGGGTGTGGTCCTGGCCGAGGTGGAGCCGGCGGGTGTGGGTGCCGGCCACCGGCCAGCGGTCGGTGGTGCGCCAGGTGCCCTCGTTGAAGGTGTAGTAGTGCACCCGGCGGCGGCCGTCCGGGCGGGCTCCGTCGCGCACGTAGTGGTCGAAGAAGGCGACGACGCGCCGGTCGTTCTCCTCGCGTTCGGCGGTGGTGGACGGACGGGCCGGGCGGAACGGGTCGGCGAACCAGGTGGCGCTGTGGTTCCAGGGGCCGATCCAGTCGTCCTGGGTGTTGGACAGGGCGCTGAACTGGGAGAGCACCCCGTTGGCGGTGCCCGCGTCGAGCCAGCCCGCCATGGTGAACACCGGGACGCCGCCCGCCTCGATGGCCCCGGTGCGTTCGGCGATGCTGCCGGTCCTCCAGGCCTTGAGCCCGTCCCGGTAGTCGCGGTGGACGCCGGCGCGCGCCATCTCGGTCTGGTTGACGTTGCCGGCGTGCTCGGCCCGGGCGGCGGCCAGCAGGGCGGGGCCGTCCGGACCGTCCACCGGGCGGGGGGTGACACCGTGCAGTCCGGCGAGGTCGCAGATCCTGCGGGTCTCCTCGTCGGTCTCGCACGTGGTGCCGCCGGTCCCGTCGAGGATGCGCAGCAGCATCGCGTACGGGCCGAGCCGGGGTTCGATGAGCACGCCGCCCGGGCGCGCGAGGTCCTCGTAGGCGTCGAAGTCGTAGGAGACCGGCGCGGCGGCGGCGATGTGGTGGTTGCCGAGGGAGGCCGCGAGCATGGCGGTGTCGCCGCCGTAGGAGTCGCCGGTGGTGCCGACCCGGCCGTTGGACCAGGGCTGGGCGGCGATCCAGTCGCTGAGCGGGCCGGCGTCGGCGGCGGCCTCGTCGCTGGGCTCGGAGGTCAGGGTGCCGAAGGAGGCACCGGTGCCGCGGAGGTCGGCGGTGACGTAGGCGTAGCCGCGGGCGGTCCAGCGCCGGGCGGCTTCGGTGATGCCGCCGCTGCGGCCCGCCTCCGCCCGGGCGCGCCAGTAGCGCTGCACGGTCAGGACGGCGGGCAGGCCGGCGCCGGGAGCGGTACCGGCGGGGAGGTAGACGTCGACGGCGATGCGGACGCCGTCGGGCATGGTGATGTAGCGCGACCGGAGCTGGGGGTCGGCGGTGTCCTGCGGCACGGCGGCCCCGGCGGTGGCCGCGGTGGCCGGGCCGGGGACGGCGGCGAGGGTGAGTGCGGCGGTGGCCGCGAGCACGGCGGCGGTGCGACTGGTCCGGCGGGCGGTGCGAGGGTTCATCCGATGGCCTGGCCTCTCCTCATACGACGGAGTCTCCTGGCTCGCCCCCCGGTTCCCGATGGGACCACGGGCGGGCGGCGGGCCGCCATGGTCACCGACCCCGGAAGAACCCTGAGGGAGTGCCGGGTTCCTCGGGGTTCTCCCCGAGTCGTTCCTCCGGGTTCCGGCACCGGCCGGGGGCCCGGCGGTGCCCGGCGGGGCACGGCCGGGTGAGGCCCGGAGGGAGGGGCCGGGTGGTGCGCGCAGGAAGCCGGTGGGGCGGCTTCCCGCGCGGGGGAGGGTCAGGCGGCGTGGCCGCGCCAGCGGCGGTAGGCGGGTTCGAGGCCGGAGAGGATGGTGTCGAAGCGCCGGGTGCTGGTCGTGGAGTCCACCTGGAGCCGGCTGATCTGGAGGGGGTGGGAGGGCAGCCGGGGGCCGAGGCGGTGGTCGGAGAGGAAGCCGAGCCGGTAGCCCAGCTCCTGTAGGACGGTTTCGGCCCGGACGTCGTGGCCGCCGTCGGGGTAGGCGAACGCGATCGGGGGCTCGCCGAGCCAGCGGGTGAGGGCTTCGTGGGCGCCGGTGATCTCCGCCCGGACGGTGGCGTCGTCGCAGCGGCCCAGGCACGGGTGCCCCTGGGTGTGGTTGCCGACGGCGACGCCGCCCTCGCGGAGCGCGAGCAGGTCGGCGGGCGTGAGCTGTTCCTGGCCGGGCGGGCGCCGGTCGGCGCTGACCCGCAGCTCCTGGAGGCTGCGCCGGCGGTCCGGGTCGGGCATCGCCTTGAGCCGGCGGAGCAGCTGGGAGGGGTGGCCGCAGTCGAGCGAGCGGGCCCGGCCGCCGTGCCGGGCGAGGAAGTCGGCCTCGTGCCACCAGAACGGCTTCTCGGTGCCGATCAGCTCGGAGATGACGAAGGCGGCCGCGGGGATGGCGCGTTCGATCAGCGCGGGCAGCGCGTGGGTGAGCACGCTGCGGTCGGCGTCGTCGAAGGTCACCAGCACGCTGCGGGCGGGCAGCGGGCGCCGTTCGGCGACGGCCTGCTGCACGGCGGCCAGCGAGACGGGGGTCGCGAGTCTTCGCAGCCGGTCCAGCTGGGCGCCGAAGGAGCGCGGGTCGGTGACCCCGTGGTAGGCGAGCACGGCGAGGCGCTGCGCCGCCCGGGCGCGGAAGAGCGGCTGGACGGGGGCGAACCGCAGCCACTCGCCGCGCGCGTCGGCACGGTGGCCGGCGTGGCGGTCGGCGTGGCGGTCGGCCCGCTCGGGCTCGGCCGGCCGGCGGACCGGCCGGGGGCAGGTCAGGGGGGCGGCGGAGCGCAGCGCGCGGCCGCCGGCCGGGTGCACGCCGGGCGGGAGTACGGCGGGCTGGAGCCCGGCGGGCGGGGTGACGACCGGCTGCCCGTCGGTCGTCACGGTGCCCGGCCCCGGTGGTCCGGCCGGGCGGGGAGGCACGGGCGGGGCGGCGGTGGTCGGCGGGGGCCGCAGGTCCGACAGGGCGGTCACCACGGCCCTGGTCCGGGCCGTGGGGCTGGAGGTCGATGTCGTGGAACGGGACTGCGGCACGGTTCCCCCTCGGTCGCCGATGCGGCGTGGCGGTACCGCCGGAGGACGGAGCCCGGCCTCCGACTCCAGGGCGCGGCGGCTCCGCCCCCTGGGTATGTCCGGTCCGCGGCGGGGACTCCCAACCCGCACCGCGGACGGCTCCTGGATCGCTCAATGTAAGGGAGACAGCTACGCCTCGTTGATGGTTGTACCGGACCGACAAGGTTTTTTCGCAGATCGGGAACAATTCCGGGACGAGCCCGGAACGGCTTCGGGACGGTAGGGCGACACTGTCCCGGACGTGCGTCGGCGACCGTCGGCGGCCCTCACCGAGGGTGTCCGCCCGATCGCGTCCCGCATGCTGCCCGCGCGGCGGCGCCGGGGTACCTTGGGCTCATGGCAGATGCGGAACGTGATCACTTCCACCCGCACGGAGCGACCCGGATGGCCCGGTACTGTCACGGCGGTCCGCTGGTCACGCACCAGGTGCCGCTCGCGCTGGTGGGCCTGGCCTGCCTCGCGCTGGGCATCGTGGTGGCGGTCGTGGTTCCGGACAGTGACGGTCCGGCCTGGGCGATGGCGGTGGCGGGCTGCCTGGCGGCCGGTGTGCTGCTGCTCGGCCGGATCGGATTCGCGCTGTTCCGCCGTCGCCGCGCGGCGGCCTGAGCGCGGGCCGCCGCGGCGGATCCCGGCGAACCGGGAAACGGCTCGATCACCGGTCGCCCGATCGCGTTCATCCGATCGGATCGGCGGGTTATCGGCCCGTCCACCCATTCCTTCCCGCTTCTTTTTCGTTTCTTTCTCGTTTCTTTCACAATTCCACGGCGGCGGCCCCGCATTCCCCTCTCCCGTGCGGACCGGCCGCCCGGGGGTCGCAACCCCGGGAGTCGTCAGGGGCTGCCCCCTCCCCGAGTCGTAGTGCTCCGGCGAGCGGGGTGCGACCTGATGGGGACACGAGGCGGGACCCCAGGGTGACGATCTGCCCCCCGGGCGCTGCGAGAGTTCCAACAACCATACGGACGGCGGAAGTTGAACAGGACTTCCGGCGGATCAAGCGGAGGTCGGAACGGTGGGGATGTCAAGGAGCAGTGCCGTCCGCCGGGCGGCGGTGGCGCTGGCGGGGGCGGGCCTGGTGGCCGGCGCGGTCCCGGCGGCGTACGCGCAGGACGCGGCCGGCGCCGTCGGGGCACGCGCGGTGCCGGACGCGGTGCGGCGGGTCGACCGGGCGGCGCTGGACGCCGGTCTGCAAGCGGTCGTGGCGCCGGGTGGCGCCACCGCCGCGCTCGGCCGGGTGAGCGAGAACGGCCGCACCCTCTGGAAGGGCGCGGCCGGAACCGGCGACCTCGCCACCGGCGGGCCCGCCGCGGCCCGCGACCGCTTCCGGATCGGCAGCGCCACCAAGACCTTCGTGGCGACGGTCGTCCTGCAACTCGTCGCGGAGCACCGGATCGGCCTGGACGATCCGGTGGAGACCCACCTGCCCGGCGTCGTGCACAACGGCGCCGCGATCAGCCTGCGCCAGTTGCTCAACCACACGGGCGGCATCTACAACTACACCTCGGACCCGGCCTTCGCGTACGACGACGAAGCCTCGTTCCGGACCTGGCTCAGCACCGACCGCTGGAAGTCGTGGTCGCCGGCGGAACTCGTCGCCGTCGCCGGGAGCCACCCGGCGTACTTCCCGCCGGGTCAGGACTGGCACTACTCCAACACCGACTACATCCTGCTCGGCATGCTCATCGAGAAGACCACCGGCCGCACGTGGCAGCAGGAGGTCGAACGGCGGATCATCCGGCCCCTCGGCCTGCGCGAGACCACCATGCCGGAGAACGACCCCGCCGTGCCCGGCCCCCACACCCATGGCTACGTCAGCCTGCCCGGCGGGCCGGTGGACGTCACGCTGTTCAACCCGAGCGTCGCGGGCGCGTCCGGCGCCGGCATCTCCACCACCGCCGACCTCGCCGCCTTCGTGTCGGCCCTGCTCGGCGGACGGCTCCTGGGGCCCGCCGAACTCGCCGAGATGAAGCGCACCACGGGCCTCGGACGCGGGGCCGACTACGGCCTCGGCCTGGAGCGCACGCCCACCCCCTGCGGGACCTTCTGGGGCCACCGCGGCGACAGCATCGGCTACAGCAGCATCATGCTCGGCGACGACACCGGGACGCGCCAGGTCGTGCTCTCCCGCAATCCGTACGACTCCGCCGGGCGGCCGGCCTCCGAGGCGGCCTTCACCGCCCTGGTGACGGCCGCGGCCTGCGCCGGCCGGACCGGCCCGTAGGGCCGGGACCGCCGGGCGGGTGACGGCCCGTCCGGACGGGGCCGACCGGCCCCGGCCGGCGGGTCCCGCGCCCGGATAGGGTGCGGGCCATGGCCATTCCCGAGTTCCTCGCCGACCTCCGCGCCGTGGTCGGCTCCCGCATGCTCTGGCTCAGCGCCGTGGTGGCGGTCGTCCTGGACGACGACGGCCGGGTGCTGCTCGTGCAGCGCGCCGACGACGGCTGCTGGACGCCGCCCGGCGGCATCCTCGACCCGGGCGAGCAGCCCGCCGACGGCGCGGTGCGCGAGTGCCTGGAGGAGAGCGGAGTCGTGGCCGTCCCGGAGCGGCTGGTGGCGGTCACCGTCTCGCCGGAGGTCACCTACCCCAACGGCGACATGACGCAGTACCTGGAGCTGATCTTCCGCTGCCGCCCGGTGGGCGGCGAGGCGCGGGTGGACGAGGACGAGACGCTCGCGGTCGGCTGGTACGCGCTGGACGCGCTGCCGCCGATGGCAGAGAAGGAACTCGCCTGGATCCACCGGGCGGTGGCCGGCCAGGCCGAGGCCGGCTTCGAGTGGAACGGCGCGCCGCGCCCCTGACGGCGGCTCCCGGCCCCGGGGCCGTGGAACCGCTCCGTGGCCCCCACCGGACCCTCCCGCGGCCGGCCGGCCGGCCGGACGGACGTCCGGGACCGGCGGGTGCGGGGGCCGAGGGCCGGGCTCACCCGGTCGGCGTACGCGGCCGGCGCCGTGGACCGCGAACGAGGACGCGTACGCCGCGGCCCCGTCCGGGCCGCCCGCACGGCGGTCCCTTTCAACACTTCCGGGGGGCCGGCGGCACCGACGTGGTGACCGGTCGGCGGGTCGGCCCCGATGCGTCCGGCTCCGCCGGTGACGACCACGCGCACGGCCGAGGCTCCCCTCTCCTGACCGGACGGCCCCGCGGCCGGCCCTGTGCCGATGGTAGCCGCGCGGTCACCCGCCGTGGACCCGAACCCGCAGAACGGCCGGAAGCGGCCACCGGCGGACCGCGGCGGCCCCCGGACCGGTGGTCAGCCCTTGGGCTGGCGGTAGGCCTCCTCGGCGGCGTCCAGCACCGCCGCGAGGTCGCCGCCGGCCGTGGCGGTCGCGACGGCGGCCACCGCGCCCTCGACGAACGGTGCGTTGGCGAACCGGACCGGGAATGGCAGGCCGTGCTCGTCGGCGTCGGCGAGCAGGGCCCGGACGGTGGTCACCGCGCCGCCGAGGTCGGCCAGCACGACCACCCCGTGGCCCTGGTCGACCCGCCGGGTGGCGGCGGCGACCAGGACGGCGCTGATGCCGGGGCCGGACACCAGGTCCCCGCCGGTCGCGGCCACCGGTGCGGCGGAGTCCTCACCGGTCAGCGCGAGGGCCAGGGTGCGTACGGCGGTGGCGAGTTCCTGGCTGTGCGAGACCAGGACGACGCCGACCCGGCCGTGCCCGGGCGGGCGGCCCGGGACGGGCCGGGGCAGCGGGGCCGGGGCGGGCGGGGTGCGGGGCGCCGGAGGGTGGGCCGAGGGAGCCTCGGAGATGGGGATGACATCGGCGCGGGTGCCGTCCCGGCGGCTCATCGGCTGCTCCTCGGGGCGCTCGGTGGGGGGCGGGACAGGGGTGGGTGGGACTCGGCGGGGCCCGGTGGGGGCTCCCCACACTCTGGCAGTTCGCCGGCCGCCCGCCGCGCGGGACACGCGCCCGGCGGGGCGGGCCGGGGCGGCTGACGGGCCGTCGGACGGTCGTCGGACGGGTCGTCGGACGCAGCCGGGGGAGTCCGCCCGATCCCGCTGACCGGGGCCGTGCGGGTGACTAGGCTGGGGCCGTTCAGGCCGTCGGGAGGAGAGACCAGCAGTGACAGCCAACAGCGGGACCGGGGTGGAGCCGGTCGAGGCGGGGCCGGCGCAGCTCGGCGCGAACGGCAAGCCGAAGGTGGACTTCACCGGGGCGACCTGGCTGTGCAGCAGCCAGGGCGTCGGCGACGTGCAGATCGCGTTCGTCGACGGCTACATCGGCATGCGGGACGGCCGTCAGGAGGACGGCCCGGTGCTGGTGTTCACGCCCGGGGAGTGGCGGGCCTTCGTGCTCGGCGCGCGGGACGGCGAGTTCGACCTCACCTGACCGGATCCGGCCGGACGTCCCGCGCGGGGCGCCCGGTCGGGCCCGAAGGTCTCCGGGGGCCATCGTTCCGATCACATTTGAACGTGCCCCGTCATAATTTCTGTTGACTGCTGGACAAACGCAGCTCAGAGTATGAGCACAGGCAGACGCCGTGCCCACCGCCCCCACGCGGCCAGACACGGCGCCTGCTGTGCAACCCGGCAGCGCTGCCGAGTCTCCTCCCAGTCATCCCCTGCGCACCGGGGGTGCGTCGGCCGGTCCCGGCCCCACGGAGGGGCCGGCAGTCGCCGGGAGGATGGCGCCGGACCCGAGAGCGACTCGGGAGGTGGCGCCGTTGCCCGGGACCCGCACGCCCCCACGCGGCGGCGTCCCGAGCAGATCCGCGGGAGCGACGGGCCGGGGCCCCGCGGACCTTGCTTGTGGTGCATGGAACTGTTGGCTTGTGTGCTGTGCGGTGTGCGACGTCGGAGCTGGGTGCTCGGCGGATCGGCACGACGGTGTGCACAGTGAGGGAAACGCGTGTAGGGCCGCGTTCGCGACATGCCGTCCCCCCGAAGGGTGAAACCCAGAACGGCTGTCGTGCTGAACCGAACGTAGCCCGGACGGTTGCTCAGAGTCAACATTGGTCTCTGAGCGTGGATCTCCGTCCGGCGCCCCACCCACCCCGCGAGCGGGGTCTGCCGGGCACGTACGATGTTCCCATGTCTTTTCTCCGCCGTCGCTCCGGTCAGCCCACCGGCCCGGACTTCGACGTGCTCGCCATGGACCCGAGCGACTGGCCCGGCGACTTCGGCGCGGCCATGATGACCGGCCCGGACGGCTCCTGCCAGGGGATTTTCCTGCGCTACGACCTGTTCGGCGGCAGAGGCCCGGCGATGTTCATCGGCAACCTCCCCGAGGGTTCGCCGGCCCGGGAGACCGGCGACAGCGTGCCCTTCGAGGTGCGCCAGCTGCTCGCCGCCCTGGGGGACGAGGAACCGGTCGAGTTCGTCTCGGCGGAGGACTTCCCGGTCATGCTCGGGGACGACCTGCTGATCGTGAAGAAGGTCAAGGTCAGCGAGGGCCGGGTCTTCTGTGCCCAGTTCGGCCGGAGTGACGGCGTGCAGGTCACCATCGCCTCCTGGGACCGACCGATTTCGGACGACCTCTACCAGTTGCTCAAGCCGTTGCCCGCGGACATGTTCCAACAGGGCTGAACGGGCGCCGCGACCGTGCCCCGGAGGGCAGGGTTCCGTTTCCCGTTCCGGTACTCGCGGCGCTCCCGTCACCCCGTTCGTTCCGGGCCTCGGGCACTGCTTGACGGCCTCGATCACGGCTTCGTACAGTCGCGGACATGCCGTGCCGTCTCCCGCTGCTGACCCGCCGCAGCTACCTCGACCTGCGGCGCACCGCCAGCGCGGTGTGTCCGGGTCACTGAGGGGGATTCGTCCCCGAGGCGGCGGGCGGCCGGCCGAGCGGCCGGCGCCGGTCCGGGGGCGGGTGTTCCGCCGAGCCCGGGTTCCGGGGGCGGGTGTTCCACCGACCTCCGGGGTCGCCTGCCCGTCCCGCGCGCCCGTCCCGGCGTGCCGAGGAGCCCGAGCCCACGCTGCCGCCCGGAGGCACCTGCCCCATGAGCATCACCGCTGCCGACCATTCGCCCGCCGCCCCGTCCCTGGTCGAGGCCGCCCTCGCCGGGCTGCCCCGGGTCGTCGACCTGCTGGCCGCCCGGGCCGAGGAGCACGACCGCGACGCGACCTTCCCCTACCAGGGCATCGAGGCCGTCCACGACGCCGGACTGCTCACCCTGACCGTCGACCGGCGTTACGGCGGCCCCGGCGGAACGCTCGCCGACACCGTCCAGGTCCTGGCCCAACTCGGGCGCGGGGACGCCTCGGTGGCCGTGGTCACCGCGTTCACCCTGCTCCAGCACGCCGAACAGGCGCGGACGGCGAACTGGCCGACCGCCGGCTACCGGCGGCTGCTCAACGAGTCCCGGCGCGGGCCGGCCCTGGTCAACACCCTGCACGCGGAGCCCGGCGGACGCAGCGGCGAGCCGCCGGCCACGCTGGCCCGCTGGGACGGCACCGGCTGGCGGCTCACCGGCCGCAAGACCTACTGCACCGGCGCCGAGGCGCTCGCCTGGATGGCGGTGACCGCCCGCACCGACGAACCGGAGCCCCGGAGCGGGACGTTCCTGGTGCGCGGGGAGAGCGAGGGCCTGGAGGTCGACCCGACCTGGGACCAGCTCGGCCTGCGGGCCAGCGCCAGCCACGACGTGGTGCTGGACGGAGTGCGGGTGCCCGCCGAGCTCGCGCTCGGCCTGAACCCGCCGAAGGGCGGCACCGGAAAGGGCGCGTCCGGTGCGGCCGCGCGCCCCGGTTCCGCCACCGCGCCGGCCGCCGCCGGGGCCGTCCCGGCGGCCGAACTGGCCCGGGCCTGGCACGATCTGGCGCTCTCCGCGGTGGCCGTCGGGGTGGCCCGCTCGGCCCAGGACTGGCTGGTCCGGTTCCTGCACCAGCGAACTCCGGCCAATCTCACCGAGCCGCTCGGCAGCCTGCCCCGCTACCGCGGCGCGCTGGGCGAGATCGAGGCCCAGCTGATCGGCGCCGAGGAACTCGTCCACGGCCTGGCCCCCCGGGTGGACCGGGCCGAGCCGGACGCGGTCGCCCGCACCGGACCGGCCCACCTGCTGGCCACCCGGGCCGCGATCGCCGCCGTCCAGCAGGCCGTGTCGCTCACCGGCAACCCGGGGCTGAGCCGCCGTCACCCGCTGGAGCGCTACCTGCGGGACGTGCTCAGCAGCCGGGTCCACCTGGCCCCCGACGAGGCCGTCCTGGAGGCCGCGGGCCGGGCCGCCCTGGAGCGGGGCACCCGGCCCTGACCGGGTGCCGGCGGCCGGGCGGCCTCATCGCGTCCCGACGGCGGCCCGGACCGCGCGGCGGGCCAGCGCGGCGTCGTCGTAGAGCCGGCGGATCATGATCCGCTGCTCCTCGCCGGCGCCCGGCACGTCGTACAGCCGGATCTCCCGCATCAGCACCAGCACCAGGTTCACCAGGAACGCGTCCCGGGCCAGGGTGCCGCCGCTCTGGGCGAGTTGGCTGATCTGGCGGCGGGCCGCGGTGTCCCCGGACAGCACGCTCCAGAGCACCGCCAGGTCGTAGCCGGGCAGGTACCAGCCGGCCTGCTCCCAGTCGACCAGCACCGGGCCGGACGGCGCCAGCAGCATGTTGCTGAGCAGCGCGTCGCCGTGGCAGAGCTGGAGCGGGGCGGGCCCGAGGCCGTGCAGCAGGCCGCGCAGGTCCCCGGCGTCCCGGTCGGTGAGCTGGCCCACCGAGTGGTAGCGGGCGATCTCCAACGGGTAGTCCAGCCGGGGCTGGAACACGTCGGTCGGCGGCCGCCACAGGTTGAGCGTGCGCACTGCGGTCAGCAGCGCCCGCACCTCGCCCGGGGTGGGCGCGTTGGCCGGGTGGCGCTCCCGGGCGGCCGGCCGCCCGGGCACGCGCTCCATGACCAGCACGCAGCGGTCGTGGTCGGCCGCCACCAGCCGGGGCAGCCGCACCGGCGGGCGGTGCCGGACGAAGGCCCGGTAGACCGCGACCTCGTGGTGGAAGTCGGCCACCAGCTGGTCGAAGTACTCGCTGCGCACCGCCTGCGGGGCCAGGCACTTGGCGACCACCGGGGCCCGGCCGATGGTGCCCGCCACCAGGATGTGGCGGCTCCCCTCGCGCAGCACCTGGCGCGGGGTGAACGCGGGACATATCCGCGAGACGCCGGCGAGCGCGGCCCGCACGGACGGCGTCTGCAGCGCCGAGGGGTCGATCCGCTCCTGCACCGCGGGCTGGCCCGGCCGCGTCGGCGGGCGCAGCAGCCGGCCGTCGCCGGGGCGGGCGGCGGGGATCCGGGCCCCGGGGAGGCGGGGGCCGGCCGGGGCGGCGGTCTCGGGCGGGCGGAGCCCCAGTGCCGTCCGCGCGGCCTGGCCCCGGGGGTCCACGGGCCGGCCGTCGACGGCACCGCGGGGGGCGGCCGGCCGGGACGGCGGCGGGACCTGCTTCGGGCCGGGACGGCCGGCGGCTGCGGTGGGCGGGCGCAGCGCGGTCCGGGGCGCGGTCGGCGTCGGGGAGGTCGCTGAGGAGTACATGGGGTGAGGGAAGTCCCTTCCTGGTCCGTCTCGGAGGCCCGCGGGGGCGGGTGGGGCCGGTGCCGCCGGGTTCCTGGTCCGGTGGCCGGCCCGGTTGCGGTCCGGTGGGTGGTGCGCGGGCGCCGGGCACGGACGCCGGGGCCGGAACCCCGTGCTGCGGCGGTGGACCGGCCTTCCGCACCCTGGGGAATGCGGATGGCCGGTTCTGCCGTGGCCGTGCCCGGCGCCCCCGCGCCACCCGGCCGCGCCACCCCCTCGGGTGAGGACCGGGAGCGCCCCGCGACCCGCCCGGGGGAACCCCCGGACCGGTCTGGGACGCCGCCCGACCCGGGGGCGAGGTGGCGCACCTCTACATGACACCCGCAGGACGGTGGTTGGTAATGTGGCGGACCCTGGCGAAGCCTGGCGAATGCTCGCCCGGCACATGACGGAAGCCCTAGCCTCGGATCAGCCGAGGAACCTGGGGGCTTCACGTGAGCAGGGGACCCAACACCCGACTCGCCGATCTGTTCGTCCTGACCGGATGGTCCAAGGGCGAGCTCGCGCGGCTGGTCAACAGGCGTGGTGCCGCGATGGGGCAGCAGCAGCTGTCCACCGACACCTCGCGGGTGCGGCGGTGGATCGAGCAGGGGGAGATCCCGCGCGATCCGGTGCCGAGGGTACTGGCAGCCGTGTTCACGGAGCGGCTCGGCCGTGTCGTCACCACTGAGGACCTCGGTCTGGAACGACACCGGCCCACCCGGACCGGAGCGGCGCAGTCCGCCACCTCGTCGCCGTGGGAACCGGATCGGACGGCCGCGGTCCTCACCGAGTTCACGGGAATGGACCTCATGCTGAACCGACGTGGATTGGTGGGCGCGGGTGCCGCGCTCACGGCCGGAGCGGTCATCGCCGACTCGCTGAAGGGCTGGCTGGGCGGGGACGCGGTCGCGTACGCGGCCTCGGCGCCCGGCCCGCGCCGGGTGGTCACCCAGGGCGGTGTCCGGCCGGTGGTGGACCTGTACGACGCGGGCCCGGTGGGGCCCGACGAGGTGGCGGCGCTGGAGCACTCGGTGCAGGTGTTCCGGGCCTGGGACGCGGCGCGCGGCGGCGGCCTGCAGCGCAAGGCGGTGGTCGGCCAGCTCAACGAGGTGGGCGGCCTGCTGACGCACCGCCACGGCGGCACCGTGGAGCAGCGGTTGTGGCTGGTCGCGGCCAACCTCGCGGTGCTGGCGGGCTGGATGTCGCACGACGTGGGGCTGGAGCCGACCGCGCAGAAGTACTTCATGCTGGCGGCCGAGTCGGCGAAGGAGGCCGGTGACCGGCCGCGCGCCGGGGAGGCGATCTCGCGGGCGGCGCGCCAGATGGTGCACCTCGGGCGGGCCGACGACGCGATCGACCTGATGGCCGCCGCGCGGGCGAGCGGCGGCCGGATGCTGCCGAGGACGCGGGCGATGCTGAACACCGTCGAGGCGTGGGCCTTCGCGTCGATCGGGCAGTCGCAGACGACCTGGCGGCTGCTGGGGGAGGCGGAGGACCTCTTCGCGGAGGACCCGGACGGGCCGTCGCCGTCCTGGATGCAGGTCTTCGACGAGGCGGAGCTGCGCGGGATGCAGGCGCTGGTGCTGCGCACGCTCGCCGAGCACGACCTGTCGGCCGCCGGGCAGGCCCGCCGGCACGCCGAGCGGGTGATCGAGCTGCGGGAGGGGACGGGCCGGCTGCGCTCGGCGCTGTTCGACCGGATCACGCTGGCCTCGGTGCACTGGCTCACCGGGGAGCCGGACGCGGCGGACACCCAGGTCAAGCTGGTGCTGAACCTGATCGGCCAGAACTCCTCGCACCGCACGTGGGACCGGCTGCGGGAGATGTACCGGCTGACCGCGCGCTACCGGGGGGTGCCGGTGGTGGACGAGCTGCGGGACGAGCTGGGCCGGGAGCTGAGGTCGGCGGGGGCGAAGTACCGGCCGCAGCCCGTCTGAGGCGTCGGCGCCCGCGGCAGCCGTCCGCGGGCCGGGGCGCCGTCCGCGGGGCAGCCGTCCGCGGGCCGCCGGGTGGTCGTCCGCCGGCCGCTAGTCGGGGTCCGCCGGGCGCAGCAGCATGCGCAGGGCGGTGACGGTGCCGTCGGTGCCCAGGACGGGTTCGCCGGCGCATTCCACGGTGCCGTGTCCGCCGCCGGGGTGGCGGACGCGGAGGGTGCCGACGGCGTACCGGCCGTGCACCAGCGCGTCGGTCATCATCCGGCGCAGCTGCGGCCGGTCCGCCTCGGCCAGCCGGTCGGGCAGCCGGTCGAGGCTGAGCGGGCCGTGGCCGGGGTCGCAGCCGAGCAGCGGGTAGGCCTCGGCGGACCAGCGCACGTCGTCGGTGCGCAGATCCCATTCGGCCGCGGCGACCGTGTCGCGGCCGGGCGTCGGTGTCATGGGCATGGCAGGTCCACTCGTCCGTTCGCGGGGGTCGGCCGGCGGGTGTGGGAACGACTGTCGCACAGCGGTCCGACACCCGTCGGCGATTTGGACAGAACGCCGACAAAGGGCCCCCGGCATATGCCAGTGCGCACAAAGGGTCCGTCGCCCTGTGTGCGACGGGCTGTCCGAGGCGGTAACCTTCGGTGATTCCGGCGCCCGGGCGCCCGCGCAGTACCGACCAGAGACCCCGGCGACGGAAATCCCGTTGCCACTACGACCGCCGCAACGGATGCTGACCTCATGTTCGAGCCAGTGATAGCACCCAGTGCCAGCCTCCTCGGCCTCCTGCAGCGAGGTCGCGGTGACGGGCAGCTCCATGCGCTGGCCGCCGACCGCACCGAGGCCATCGCCGCGTTGGAGGAGTGCGTCACCAGGGATCCGCGAGCCGACTGGCAGGTCGAGAACCGCTCCCTCTACTACGCGCGCCTCTACATGGAGCTGGAGGCGTCGCTGGACGGCATCGAGGACCACCTCCACTCCCCGGAGGACCTCCTCGACGAGGACGAGGCCCGGACCGGCCTCGCGCTCTCCGTCCTCGGCCACCTCGCCGCGTACGGCCGCCGGGACGCCCTCCTCATGCTCCGCGAGTACGCCGCCACCGGCACCAACTGGGCCTGGGCCCTGGACGAGCTCGCGCTGCGCGACGACGACCGCGGCCTGCTGCTGCTCGGCACGGCCGTACTGGACCGCTTCCCGCCGGGCCCCGAGGGCGACGCCGAGCTGCGCGAGACCATCCGGGGCGCCTACGAGCCCCGGCCCTGGCGGCTGTGGGCCGCCTACCACCCGAGAGTCGCGGCGGCGAGCGAGCAGTCCCCCTTCGACCTGTGGCAGCGCCAGCTGAACCGCAACGGCGTCACCCCCGGCTGGTCCACCGCCGACGTGCTGGCCTGGGCCGATCAGGGCGACCTCGGCGGCCTCGGCGCCGCGGCCTTCGCCGGCGGCCCGGTCCGCCCCGAGGCGTCCCGCGACGCCGGCTCACCGGCCCGCCCCGACGGCGTGGACCGCCGCGCCGCCGCGGCCGCCCGCTGCCTGGCCGCCGTGGTGCGCCCCGAGGACCGCCCCGCCGTCCTGGAGGCGGCCCGCACCGGCCTGCCGGGCGCCCGCCGGGCCGCCCTGCGCTACCTCGTCGACCAGCGCGACCCGGCCGCGGCCGGCCTGATCGAGCTGGCCGCCGCCGACGTGGACGACCGGATGGTCCGGTTCGCCCTGGAACTGCTCGGCCGGATGCGCGGCCCGGAGGCGCTGGCCCAGGCCCGCCGCTGGGCCGACCCGGCCACCGGCGGCGCCGACAGCGCCCTCGGCGAGGCCGCCGTCCGGCTGCTGGCCGACGCCGGGGAGCCCGCCGACGGCCCGCTGGTGGTGGCCGGGCTGCGCCGCTGGGTCTCGCTGCACGGGGTGTCCGGGGCCGACGCCGGGCTCGGGACGCTGGTCGACGGCGCGGGGCGGCTGGCCGCCGCCGGGGCCGTCCCGGTCCTGCGCCACATCTACGGGGAGGCCGTCTCCTCCGAACTGCGCGGCCGCGCCGCCCGGGCGCTCGCCGCGACCGACGTGCACTTCCCCGAGGGGCCCGCCGTCGAGTGCCTCTGGGACTGCGAGGAGTCGACCCGGGAGCTCGCCGCGCGACACGTCGCCACCACCGGTGACGCCCGGGTGCTGGAGCGCCTGCGCCGCCTCGCCGCCGATCCGGCCGAGGAGGCCGAGGTCCACGCCGCCGTCCGGGGCCGGCTGACCGCCGCCCGGGAGCGCCGCCGCTGAGGGCCGGCGGCCCGCGGAGTCCGCGGCCGCCTTCGAGGACGACGGAGCGGGCCGGTCCACCTTCGGGGGTGGACCGGCCCGCTCCGCGGTGGAACGCCGTTCTCGTTCGCCGCTACTTGGCGACCACGCCGGCGTCCGGGGCCAGGGTGCCGACCGAGACCAGGACGATGATCAGGATGCCGAGCGCGATGCGGTAGATCACGAACGGCATGAAGCTGTTGTGCGAGATGTACTTCAGGAACCAGGAGATCGCCGCGTACCCGACCACGAAGGCGATCGCGGTGGCCAGGAGGGTCGGCCCCCAGGCCGGCGCGGGCCCCTCGCCGATCTTGAACAGCTCCAGCACGCCGGAGGCCAGCACCGCCGGGATCGCCAGCAGGAACGAGTACCGGGCCGCCGCCTCGCGGCTGTAGCCGAGCAGCAGGCCCGCGCTGATCGTGCCGCCGGAGCGCGACACGCCCGGGATGAGCGCGAGCGCCTGGGCCATGCCGTAGCCGGCCGCGTGCGGCAGGGTCAGCTCGGTGATCGGCTTGGCGTAGCGGACGGCCCGGGTGCGGTCGGCGACCGCCAGGATCACGCCGAACAGGATCAGCGTGGTGCCGATGATCCGCAGGTCGCGCAGGTCCTGCTCGATGGTGTCCTGGAACAGCTTGCCCAGGATGCCGATCGGCAGGGTCCCCATGATCACGAACCAGCCCATCCGGGCGTCCTGGTGCGAGCGGAGCGCGGGCCGGAACAGCGAGAGCGTCCAGGTCTTCACGATCGAGGCGATGTCGCGGCGGAAGTAGATCAGCACCGCGGTCTCGGTGCCGAGCTGGGTCACCGCCGTGAACGCCGCGCCCGGGTCCTTCCAGCCCAGCAGGGCGGGGAAGACCCGGAGGTGGGCGCTGGAGGAGATCGGCAGGAACTCGGTGAGTCCCTGGATCAGGCCGAGGACGGCCCCGTGGAACCATTCGATCACCGGACACCCGCCCGGGGTATCCGTCGCTCGATGCGCATGAAGCGTTCCTTGTTGGTCGGTGCGGGAACGGCCCTGCGAACCGGCCGGCGCGGTCCAGTGGCGCGGTCCGATGGCAGGCGAACCACCGGTCCCGCCCGGCGCTCGGGCCGCGCGCGGGCCCGGCGTCCGCCTGATGCTACGCCGTTCAGGTGACGGCCTGTCGCGCGCCCCCACCCCCGGGGGCCGTTCCCGCCACCGCCGGCCGCGGCGGCTGCGGACCGGTCAGGCGGCCACCGGCCGGGCCCGCACCCAGACCCGGTCCCCGGTCAGATAGGCGTCGACCGCAAGACCGGCCTCGGCCAGCGCCTGTTCGAACTCCGCCCGGCCCATCGGGCGGGACAGGAAGGTCTGGGTCCACCGCGCGTCCGGGAACTCGTACTCGACGTGCACCCGGTTGACGCCCTCGGCCACCGGGGTGGCCGAGGCCACCCGCACCAGCCCGTCCGTCCCGAGCGGGCGCTCGCGCGGCACGTTGGTCTGCCAGTCCTCGCCCTCGCGCTGGATCAGCACCCAGCCGTCCTCGGCGACGTGCCGGCGGCAGGCGTCCAGCAGGCCCCGGCGGACGTCCAGGCTGCCGGCGTGCACCAGGAAGGAGGCGAGCAGGACGACGTCGAAGCGCTCGCCGAGGTCGAGGCGCTCGATCGGGCTGCGCACGGTGCGCGTCCCGTGCACCCGTGCCAGCATCTCGGCGGACTCGTCCACCGCCGTCACCCGGAAGCCCAGGTCCACCAGCGGGCGGGTCAACCGGCCGGCGCCGCAGCCGAGTTCGAGCAGGCTCGCACCGGCCGGGACGGCGCCGGCGATCACCTCGGGCTCGTCGTTGACCGGCAGCCGCGCGTACATGTCGACCGCGCAGCCGTCCGGGGTGATCGCTCCGGGGCCGGTGCCCCGGTAGCCCTCGCGGAATCCGTCGTGTCCTTCGTCAGCCATGCGAACCATCCGAGCACGGCGGGGGCGGGGTGGGAAGGGGGTGCGGGGATCCATGCTTGGCAGATACCCCAGGGGGGTATATAGTCATCGACGAACCGGGCAGCACGACCGAGGCAACGAGCACGTGGAGGACGACATGGCACACCCCGCCCAGCACGACCACCAGCAGCACGCCGGCCACGAGCACCAGGGCCCCCACGCGCACCAGTCGCACGAGCACCACGGCGAGCACCGGGACCACGCCGGCCACGCCGGTCACGCGGACCATGCCGGTCACGCCGGTCACGCGGGGCACCACGAGCAACACGCGCACCACGGACACGGCGGCGGTGCCGTGACCTGGGCGGCTGCGGCGCAGGCGACCCTGCACTGCCTCACCGGCTGCGCCATCGGCGAGATCCTCGGCATGGTGCTCGGCACCGCCTTCGGGCTGGGCAACGGCGCCACCGTGGTGCTCTCGATCCTGCTGGCCTTCGTCTTCGGCTACGCGCTGACCATGCGCGGCGTGCTCAGGGCCGGCCTCGACGTCCGCACCGCCGTCAAGGTCGCGCTGGCCGCCGACACCGTCTCGATCATCGTCATGGAGATCATCGACAACACCGTGATGATGACCGTGCCCGGAGCGATGGACGCGGGCCTCGCCGACGTCCTGTTCTGGCTGGCGCTGGCCGGCTCGCTCGCCCTGGCCTTCGTCCTGACCGTCCCGGTCAACAAGTGGATGATCGGCAAGGGCCGCGGTCACGCCGTGGTCCACGCCTACCACCAGCACTGACCGGTCGGCCCGCGCTGCCCGCACCGAACGCCGTGGCCCGCGCCCGCCCCCTCCGCAGGGGGCCGGCGCGGGCCGCGGCGTTCCCGGGGCGCGCTCGGCGGGCGTGCGCCCGGCCGGTGCGCGCTCAGGCCGCGCGGTCGAGCTCCGCGAGGGTGGCGTGCAGCCAGTCCCGTTCGGCGGTGGTGGTCGCGCGGGCGATCAACAGCATCCCGCGGCGGAACGGATCGGCCGCCTGCTCGGCGCCCACCGGCCGGTCGCCGTCGTAGAAGAAGCTGGCCGGCTCGTCCAGGAAGGCGAGGCGGCGGCGGAGCACCGCGGCCTGCGCGGCCGGTTCCCCGTCGAGGTGGCGCAGGAAGGCGAGCACGGTGAACCAGCGGTTCTCGTCGCTGATGTCCAGCTCGTCCGGGGTGCGCAGCCGGTCGAGCAGGGCGGCCCGCCCGGTGTCGGTGAGCCGCAGGGTGTGCCGGGGCGCGGCCGCCGCGCCGGGCTCGGTGGCGCGCACCAGCAGGCCGTCGGCCTCCAGTCGCTTGATCGCCGGGTAGAGCGTGCCGTCGCTGATCGGCCGCACGTGGCCGGTGAGCGCGGCGAGGTGGCGCCGCAGTTCGTAGCCGTGCAGGGGCCGGTCGTGGAGGAACCCGAGGATCGCGAGCTTCAGCATGGGGCCACTCTCTCAGATCCGGGCGCCGATATCTCGCTCTTGAGATACCTCGGATTCGAGGTATGGTCTTCCCGGCGCCCGGGGAACGGCCCCGGCGCCGCCCCGACGACCGCAGGAGGAGCACGACCGTGCGCGACGCCACCGTCACCCCGAACGGCGACCGGATCCGCTGGGTGGAGATCCCCGGCCGCGAGCCCGTCCGCCTCTACCTGCACGGCCTCGGCGCCAGCTCGCCGGTCTACTACGCCCCGGCCGCCGCCCACCCGCTGCTCACCGGTCACCGCTCGCTCCTGCTGGACCTGCTCGGCTTCGGCATCAGCGACCGGCCCGCCGACTTCCCCTACACCCTGGAGGCGCACGCCGACGCCGTCGCCGCCGCCGTCCGCGCGGCGGGCACGGAGCGGGTGGAGGTGATCGGCCACAGCCTGGGCGGCGCGGTCGCGATCGCGCTGGCCCACCGGCACCCCGGGCTGGTCGCCCGGCTGGTGCTGGTCGACGCCGTCATCGACCCGCTCACCCCGAGCCGGGGCCCGGGCAGCAGCGGCATCGCCACCTTCACCGAGGAGGAGTTCCTGGCCGGCGGCCGGGAGCAGGCCGAGCAGTGGGCGGGCCCGTTCTGGTGGGCCACCATGCGGCTCGCCGGCCCCGAGGCGCTCCACCGCAGCGCCGTCCACCGCTGCCGGGCGACCGTGCCGTCCCTGCGCGAGCAGCTCCACGCCCTGGACCTGCCGCGCACCTTCCTCCACCCCGCGGCCGACGGCGAACTGCCCGGCGCGGACCGGCTCCGGGCGGCGGGCGTGGTGCTGGAGGCGGTGCCGGACTGCGGGCACAACATCATGATCGACAATCCGGAGGGCTTCGCGCGGGCCGTCGCCGCCGCGCTGGCGTAGGGTCCTCCCGTGTCCGTCGTGCCGATCCCGGTCCCCGAGGCGCTGGCCGCCTCCCTGGTCGACCTCTTCGGGGAGGAGGGGCGGGCCTGGGTCCGCCGGTTGCCCGCGCTGGCCTCGGAGTCGGCCGACCGGTGGGAGCTGCGGATCGACGGCGCGCCCGCGCACGGCGTGGCCGGCCTGGTGCTGCCCGTCCGGCGGGCCGACGGCACCGGCGCCGTGCTCAAGCTCCAGCCCGTGGACGAGGAGACGGCCGGCGAACCGCTCGCGCTGCGCGCCTGGGGCGGCCGGGGCGCCGTCCGGCTGCTCGACCACGACCCGGCCACCGGCACCCTGCTGCTGGAGCGCCTCGACCCCGCGCGCTCCCTGCACGCCGTTCCCGACGACCTGGCCGCCACCGGCATCCTCGCCGATCTGCTGGCGGAGTTGACGCAGCATCGGGCACCGCGAGGAGTGAGGACCTTGGCGGCGGTCGCGGACGCCATGCTGGCGCAGGTCCCGCGGGCGCGCGACCGGCTGGCCGGGGAGGGGGACCGCCGGCTGCTCGCCGACCTCGCGGCCGCCCTGCGCGAGGTCCGGCCCGAACCCGGCGACCGGCTGCTCCACTGGGACCTGCACTACGGCAACGTGCTCGCCCCGCCCGCCCCCGGTGCCCGCGCCCCCTGGCTCGCCATCGACCCCAAACCCCTGGCCGGCGACCCGGGGTTCGAGCTCCTGCCCGCCCTGCAGAACCGCCGGCCGGACCTCATCGCCACCGGCGACCTCCCGCGCGCCCTGCGCCGCCGCTTCGACCTGATGACCGACCGCCTCGCCCTGGACCGCGCCCGCGCCGTCCGCTGGACCCTCGCCCGGGTCCTGCAGAACGTCCTCTGGGCCGTCGAGGACGGCGGACGCGCCATCGACGAGGGCCAACGGGCCATCGCCTCGGCCCTGTCGTGGCGCTAGGTCCGCGGCCCGGGAAGGGCCGGGGAGCGATCCGGAAGCACGACGAAGCGCACCGGCGTGCCCGGGCGGGCCTGCGCGGCGGCGGGCAGGTCGGCGGGCGGCACGACCCCGACCACCGGGTAGCCGCCGGTGGTCGGATGGTCGGCGAGGAAGACCACCGGCAGGCCGTCCGGCGGGACCTGCACGGCGCCCAGCACCATGCCCTCGCTGGGCAGTTCGTCCTCCCGGGCGCGGTCGAGCGGCGGGCCCTCGGTGCGCAGGGCGATCCGGTTGCTCGCGGCGGCGACCCGCAAGCGGGTGCGCGCGAGCCGGTCCGCCGTGTCCGGGGCGAACCAGTCGGCGCGCGGGCCGAGCCGCAGCCGCAGCACCAGCTCGGCCGGGGGCGCGGGCAGCGGCACCAGTTCGGGCGTGGGCCCGAGCGGCGGGCGCGGGCCGACCGGCAGGAGGTCGCCGTCGGCCAGCGGGGCCGGGCCGAGCCCGGAGAGCAGGTCGGCCGAGCGGCTGCCGAGCACCGGCGGCACGGCGATCCCGCCCGCCACCGCCAGATAGGCGCGCACCCCGGTGGCCGCGGCGCCGACGTCCAGCACCGCGCCGGCGGGCACCAGCACCGGTGCACCCCAGGCGGCGGGCCGGCCGTCCACCCGCACCGGCGACGGCGCACCGGTCACCGCGACCAGCAGCGGCCGCAGCGCGCGCACCGCGATCCCGCCCAGCGTGGCCTCGACGGCGGCGGCCCCGGGCTCATTGCCCACCAGCCGGTTGCCCGCCCGCAGCGCCGGTTCGTCCAAGGCCCCCGCGCGCGGCACCCCGAGGTGCGCGACCCCGCGCCGCCCCAGATCCTGCACCGTGCTCAAGGGCCCGGACCGCACCACGATCATCGCGTCGGTCATGTCGTTCCTCCGGCCCCGGTCGGGTGGGGTGGGCGTCGGGCGGTGCCGAGGGGGGCCGTCGTGGGCGCGTCGCCCGCCGGTGGCGTCGGCGCGTTGTGCGGCCCGGTCCGTGTCGTGGCGTCGGTCAGGTCGTTCCTCCGGCCCTCGGCGCCGGGGGACGGGCGCCGCCTGGCGCCGCCGGCCGCCGGCCGGCTGCCCCGGGGGCTTCCGTGACCGCCCCGCCCCTCCGGGCCGGTCCCTTGCGCGGGTGGCCGGCGGGCCCCCGCCGCTCGTGTCGTGTCGGTCACGGCCTGGCTCCCGGGCTGGCTCCGCAGTGCCACGCCGGCCGCCGGGGTCGTCGGCCTGACGTGCCCTTCGGGGTGCTGGAGCTGGCGGCTGCCGTCCGGCGGCCGTGATGCCTCCGGGCGCAGGCCGCGGCGGCCCGCCGCGCCCGTCACGGGGTGTCCCCCCGGAGCGGGGTGAAGCGGACGCGGGTGCCCGGGGCGAGGAGGGCGGGCGGGGTGCGGGCGGCGTCCCAGAGGGGGAGGGCGGTGCGGCCGAGGAGTTGCCAGCCGCCGGGGGAGGGGTGCGGGTAGATGCCGGTGTAGGGGCCGGCCAGGGCCACCGAGCCCGCCGGGACGCTGCTGCGCGGGGTGGCGCGGCGCGGCACCCCGTACCGCGCGGGCAGGCCGGTGAGGTACCCGAAGCCGGGCGCGAAGCCGCAGAACGCCACGACGTACTCGGGTTCCGCGTGGATCCGGACGGCCGCCTCGGGGGAGACGCCCCAGAGGCGGGCGACCTCGGGGAGGTCCGCGCCGTCGTAGACGGTCGGCACCTCGACGAGCGGGCCGGAGGCGGCGGACGCCGGGCCCGGGCGGGCCGCCCGCAGCACCCGGGCCAGCGCGTCGACGTCCGCCACGCCGTCCAGCAGGACGGTCCGGGCGGCGGGCACGATCTCCCCGACGGGCGGCAGCCCGCCGGACGCCTGCCGTGCGCGCAGCCAGCCGTAGAGGGCGGTGACCTCGGCGGTGTCCGCGAGCTCCACCAGCAGCGCGTGCTCCCCCACCGGCCGGACGACCGCCGCCGGCCCGGTCATGTGAACGCCTCCACCCGGACGCCGGCCGAGGCGAGCGCGCCGCGGATGCGCCAGGCGAGCTGGGCGGCGCCGGGGGTGTCCCCGTGCACGCAGAGCGAGCGCGCCGCGACGGCGACCGGCTCGCCGCCGACGGCCTCCACCGAGCCGTCGCGGGCGATGCCCACGGCGCGGGTGATGACCTTCCCGGGGTCGTGGACGACGGCGTCGGGCTCGCGGCGCGGGACGAGGGTGCCGGCCCAGGTGTAGGCGCGGTCGGCGAAGGCCTCGGTGACCACCGGCAGTCCGGCGTCCTCGGCGACGGTCAGCAGCCGGGAGCCCGGCAGGCCGAGCACCGGCAGCGGGCCGTCGCTGACCGCACCGGAGCGCAGGATCCCGGCGACCACCGCCTCCGCCTGCTCGGCGTCGGCGACGACCCGGTTGTAGAGGGCGCCGTGCGGCTTGACGTAGGAGACCCGGGAGCCGGCGGCGCGGGCGAAGACCTGGAGGGCGCCGATCTGGTAGGCGATCTCGTCGGCCAGTTCGTCGGGCGGCACGTCCATCGCCCGGCGGCCGAAGCCCGCGAGGTCCCGGTAGGAGACCTGGGCGCCGATCCGCACGCCGCGCTCGGCGGCCAGCGCGCAGACCCGGCGCATGGTGGAGGGGTCGCCGGCGTGGAAGCCGCAGGCGACGTTGGCGCTGGTGACGACGGAGAGCAGGGCCTCGTCGTCGGTCAGGGTCCAGCGTCCGAACCCCTCGCCGAGGTCCGCATTGAGATCGATCACCGCATCGGCCACGCCGGTCCGCCTTCCAGCAGCTGTTGAGCCAGATGGTAGGGCCTGTCCCGGGGCCCGCCTCGCGCCGCTGGTCCGTCCGGCTGCGCGGGCCGACCGGCGGCCGCAGCGCGCGCAGCACGGGGAGCAACGGGACGACGCCCGTGATCCCGAGCGACATGTCGACAAACCGCCAGTAGGGCGGACGCGTTCCACCCGCCCTCCGCGGTCGCCGCGCCCCTGCCGGCCCCGCGCCCGGCCCCGCCCGGGTCCGGCCCCCAGTCCCGCCTGCGCCCTGCGCCCGGTCCCGCCCGGGCGGCTGTCCGAAAGGTCCGTTTCGGTCGATGTCGGCCCCTGCCTCTAGTCTTGTCCCCCGTGACCCTCATCGCCGACCAGCCCACCGAGCACGGCCCCCGGCCGCCCGCCGGCTCCGCCGTCGCCGCCGCGCGGCCCGCGGCGGGCCCCGCCGCCGACGAGGGCCTGGCCCGCCGGCTCAAGGCGCTGGCCTGCACCGCCCCGCTGCACGACCTGGACAGCCGCAAGGTGATGCTGGCCGGCGAGTACGGCGGCTACGCGATGGCCGAGGTCGGGCTCGCCGCGATCGACCTGGTCACCCTCAACATGGACTTCGACACCGGGGCCGACCGCGAGCTGGTGCTCGCCCGGCTGCTGCCCCGGGTCGCCGCGCAGGCGCCCGGCCGCTCCGCCGCCGAGCACCAGCGGGTCGGCCGCTGGGTGCTGGAGTCGCTGATCAACGTCGGCAGCGTCGACCGCGGCTTCCGCGCCGTCTACGGCACCTTCAGCGCCGAGGGCGAGTACGTCCGCCGCGACTACGACTTCAAGCTGATCGAGGAGGTCCCGGGCCCCGACGGCGGCGTCTACCTGCGCACCACCGACGAGGCGGTCAACGTCCTGGTCGGCGCCCTGGACACCGACGTCACCTCCGCCCAGATCGCCGCCGAGGTCAAGCTGGAGGTGCTGATCCGGCGCGGCCGCCTGGCCGACGCCCAGCTCGCCGCCGAGCAGGCCCGCTACCGCACCGTCCAGTACGCCGAGACGCTGCGCCGCGCCCTGGAGGCCACCCGCCGCAATGTGCGCGCCGTCGACTGGATGCGGGCCGTCCCGGACCTCATCGACGAGGCGCTCGACCACATCGCCGACCGCTACCGGCACGAGAACGCGATCCTCACCAACATCCGCAAGGCCCGCGACGAGGCCGAGGAGCCGGAGCACAAGCGCCGCGCCGCCGAACTGGTCGACATCGTCAAGGACTGCATCCGCCGTCACACCCAGCTGCAGACCCGCCTCCTGGAGGCCGGCCCGCTGTTCCGCGCCGAACAGGACCGGCAGGCCTTCGCCACCCCCGGCGCGAGCAGCGGCATCGACCTCTACGGCCAGCTGCTCGCCCCGGTGCTGCGGCTGCCGATAGCGCAGGCCGTCCACCCCACCGGCGCGTTCTTCGCCCGCGGCACCGGCCTGCGCACCCCCGTCTCGGTCCGCGTCTGCGACCTGGTCGACCTGCTGCTCACCCCGCCGGTCGAGCGCGAGCACCTCGGCGCCGAGCTGCCCGACCCCGACCTCGTCGCCACCCCCGACGACAGCCGGTTCTCCGAGGCCCAGCTGGAAGCGGCCCTCGACCTGCTCGACCTGCCCGCCGACGCGCCCCGCCGGCTCTCCGGCCTGCTCGCCGAGGCCCGCGGGCAGGACCCGGAACTCCCGTACCTGGTCGCCCTGCTGGCCGTGCACGCGGCCAGCCCGCCGGTCGGCACCGCCTACCGGCAGGGCGAGGAGCGGCTGCTGTTCGCCGTCGACGACGGAACCCCGCTGCGCGACCCGGAGTTCGGCGGCGCCGACCTCATCGTCGGCAGCGCCCTGCTCGACGCCGCCGGCATGGCCGCCGACCGCAAGGACGCCGGCTGACCCCCGTCCGCCCCGGCCCGATCACCCCCACCCGCACCCCCCGCAACGCCCCCGAGGAGCACCGCCCGTGACGACCCACACCGACACGTCCTGGGCACCCGAGACCGAACCGGCCGCCCCCGCGCCGATCACCCCGGCCGACGTCGCCGACGCCGCCCGGCTGGTCTCCTTCGGCCTCCAGGCCAAGCTGCTCCCCGCCCGCGACGCCGAATACGCCGAACTGGTCCGCCGCCACCGCGAGGACCCGCCCTTCGCCCGCCTCGCCGACGCCGTCGCCACCGGCATGGGCCTGGTCGTCCTGGAGGTCTCCCCGCGCGCCGGCATGGCCGTCGCCGCCGCCGAGGACTCCGTCTTCGCCGTCCGGATGGGCGACTACTCGCGCCGCGCCGCCTCCGAGTCCACCGACCGCTTCCTGCACGGCCTCGCCCACCTGGCCGTCGCCGCGATGGCCTTCCCCCGCCCCGAGGACCTCGCCGACGACGGCTACCTCGGCCGGATCACCGTCAACGGCGTCGACTCCTTCGTCCGCCAGGCCTGCCGCCGCCTGGAGGAGCAGGCCGCCGCCGACGGCGACAACACCGACCCGCAGAGCGACGCCCCCGGCCTGGAGGCCGCCTGGCGGGTCTGGGCCCGGCGCACCGCCACCGGCGCCACCAAGGACGCCCGCCGGCTCTCCGGCTCCACCATCGGCATCGTCGCGAAGGCGGTGCTGTTCCTGGTCGACTCCGGCTTCCTGCAGAAGGTCTCGGACGACGCCGGCGGCACCTACCGCACCACCGCCCGCTACCAGCTCCAGGTCCGCGACCTGGCCGGCACCGCCGCCATGGCCGAACTGCTCGACCTCGGCGTCGTCCCGGTCTCCGACGGCACCGCCTCCCTGCTGCCCCCGGACACCGGGGACGACCTGGTCGCCGACGCCGGCCTGCCGTTCCACTCCCTCTGACCGGAACGCGCCCGCCGCACCCGCGCCCCGCCGGGGCCCCCGCCCCCTCCGACTCCGACCCACCCGCCTCCTGGAGAACCGCCGCACATGTACGAGCTCAACCGGGTCCGCCTGTACTCGATCGGACCGGCCGGCGCCCGCTACGCCGACACGGTGCTCGACCTGCGCGGCGTCGGCGAGCCCGTCGCCGACCCGGCGCCCCAGCAGATCGGCCTGTTCGGCGAGGAGGGCGACGGCCCGGTCCGCCGCCCGGCCCCGGCCGGCGTGCTCTTCCTGGAGAACGGCGGCGGCAAGTCCGTCCTGCTCAAGCTGATCTTCTCGGTCATGCTCCCCGGCCACCGCAACACCCTCGGCGGCGCCAGCTCCGGCGTGCTGCGCAAGTTCCTGCTCGCCGACGACTGCGGTCACGTCGCCCTGGAGTGGCAGCACACCGTCACCGGCGAGCTGATCGTGGTCGGCAAGGTCAGCGAGTGGCGCGGCCGTCAGGTCTCCTCCGACCCGCGCAAGTTCGCCGAGACCTGGTACTCCTTCCGCCCCGGCCCCGGCCTCACCCTCGACTCCCTCCCGGTCGCCGAACGGGTCAGCCTGGCCGGCGACCAGAAGGCCCGCGGCCGCCGCCGCACCATGAAGGGCTTCCGCGACGCCCTCACCGAGGCCGGCAAGGCCCACCCGCACCTCGACCTGGTCTTCGAGGACGGCCACGACCGCTGGACCGAACACCTCGGCGAGCTCGGCCTCGACCCCGAACTCTTCCGCTACCAGCGCGAGATGAACGCCGACGAGGGCGAGGCGGCCGGTCTCTTCGCGGTCAAGCAGGACAAGGACTTCACCGACCTGCTGCTGCGCGCCGTCACCGACACCCGGGACACCGACGGCCTCGCCGACCTCGTCCACGGCTTCGCCGCGAAGCTCGGCCTGCGCTCCGAACTCACCGCCGAACGCGACTTCACCGCCGGCTCCCTGGAGCTGCTGGAACGGATCGCCGAGGCCACCACCGCCCGCGAGAGCGTCCGCGAGGCCCACCGCACCGCCGAACGCCGCACCCGCCGGCTCGCCCACGCCCTCGCCTCCCGCGCCGCCGCCGAACGCGACCGCGCCGAGGACCTCGCCGTCGAGGTCGCCGCCGCCGCGAGCGCCGTCACCGCCGCCGAGACCGACCGCACCCGCCACACCCTGATCGCCGCCGAACTCACCCACCGGCACGCCTCGCTGGCCCTGGCCGCCGCCACCACCGAGGCCGCCGCCCTGCGCCGCGAACTCACCGACGCCCGCACCCTGCACTCCGCCTGGCAGGCCGCCGAGGCCGTGCTGCGCCACCGCGCCGCCGCCGACCGGGTCAGCCGGGTCGCCGCCGCGATCCGCGAGGCCGAGCTGGACGCCGCCCCCGCGCTCGCCGCCCGCGCCCGCGCCGCCACCGCCCTCGCCCGCGCCCTGGAGGCCGCCGCCGCGGCCGCCGAGGACCGCGCCGACACCGAGGAGCAGCGCGCCGCCGAACTCCAGGCCGACGGCGCCAAGGCCCAGAGCGACGCCACCGAGGCCGCCACCGCCGGCCAGAAGGCCCGCAGCGAGGCCGAGCACCTGCGCCAGCGCCTCGCCGAGGTCGAGCAGGAGACCGCCGCCGCCGTCGAGGCCGGGTTCATCGACACCGACGGCGACGTCGACCCGGCGCGCGCCGCCCTGCACGCCGCCGACGTCGAGAAGGCCGCCGCGGCCGCCCTGGGCCAGGCCCGCACCGCCGCCGAGGCCGCTGCCGCCCGGCTGCGCGAGGCCGCCGCCGCCACCGGCCGCGCCGAACTCGCCGCCGCCCGCGCCACCGACGCCCGCACGTCCGCCGCCCGGGCGCTCGCCACCGAGCAGCGCACCGCCGCCCTGCTCGCCACCGAACCCCGGCTCGCCGACCTGCTCTCGCTCACCCCGTACCAGGAGTCCGCGGAGGAGGACGCCGGCTTCCTCACCCCCGCCGTCCTCGACCGCAACGCCGAGTACCTGCGCGAACTCCTCGACGAGGCCATCGCCACCGCCGAACGCACCCTGTTCGACCTGCGCACCGCCGCCGCCGACGACTCCCGGATCCTCGCCGCGCTCGGCGACGGCGGCCTGCTGCCGCCCGGCCCGGACGTCCTCGCCACCGTCGAGTACCTCGCCGAGCACGGCATCCCCGCCCTGCCCGGCTGGCGCTACCTCGCCCAGTCCGTCGACCCGGCCGACCACGAGGCGATCCTCGCCGCCCGCCCCGAACTCGTCGACGGCGTCGTCGTCACCGACCCGCAGTCCCTCGACCGGGCCCGCGAGGCGCTGCGCGCCGCCGCCCTGCTGCCCCGCTCCACCGTCGCCGTCGGCGCCGCCGCCTCGCTGATCGCCCCGATCACCGGCGAACCCGCGTTCTTCCTGGTGCCGCCGAACCCGGCCATGCACGACGAGTCCGCCGCCGACGACGAGCGCCGCGAACTGCGCGCCCGCGCCACCGCCCGCGAGGAGCACATCCGCGAACTCGCCGCCCGCCTCGGCGGCGACCGCGCGCTCGCCGCCCGCCTCGCCTCCTGGCACGCCAGCTGCCCGCCCGGCACCCTCGCCGAACTCGCCGACGCCGCCGAGGCCGCCCGCGAACACGCCGAGCAGGCCGCCGCCGCCCTGGCCACCCTGCGCGCCGAGCACGACGAGGCCGAGACCGACCACGCCGCCGCCGCCTCGGCCCACGAGGAGCACCGGGAGGCCGCCCAGCGCGCCCGCCGCCGCGCCGACGCCCTCTCCGGCCTCGCCTTCCGGCTGCGCGAGCGTGCCAACTGGAGCCGGCGCCAGCGCGAACTCGCCGAGGACGCCGCCGAGTGCGACCGCCGCCGGGCCGTCTGCGCCGAACGCGCCCGGACCTGCGACGAGGACCGCCGCGCCGCCCAGCGCGCCGCCGACGACGCCCGCCGGACCGCCCGCACCCTGCGCGCCGAGCGCGCCGAGATCTCCGCCGCCGAGCAGTCCGACGAGCCCGCCGAGGCCGCCCCCGCGGCGCTGCCCGCCCTGCGCGAGGCCTACCGCGCCGCCTCCCAGCTCTACGAGAAGGTCGGCGTCGGCGCCGACCTGCGCGCCGAACAGGCCCGCGCCGAGGGCGACGAGGCCGCCGCCGCGGCCGAACTCGACCGGCTCACCAACAAGGTCCGCACCCGCGCCGAGGAACTGCTCGACAGCCCCGACGGCGCCGACGGCCCGGCCCGCCAGGCCGCCGCCGCCCGCGCCGAGGAACTCGTCGCCACCATCGAGGCCCGCGCCGCGGCCGCCAGCGAGCAGCTCGGCCGGCTGCGCGGCGAGGCCGAACGCTCCGCCCCCGCCGACGGCGAGGCGCACACCGAGCTGCCCGAGGAGCTCGTCCCCACCGACCCCGAGCACGCGCAGACCCTGCTGCGCAGCGCCACCAGCCGGCTCGCCGAGCGCCGCGAGGCCGTCGACGCCGCCCGTACCGCGCACGCCGACCTCCAGCGCACCTTCGACACCGCCCAGGCCGCCGCCGCCGACTTCGACGAGCACGCCGGCCAGCTCCGCGACGGCCTGCGCGAGCAGCAGGACGACGCCGAGACCCCGGTCGAGCCGTACCTCGGCTCGCTGGCCGAGGCCCGCACCGCCGCCGCCGAGGCCCGGCGCGCCCTGCGCACCGCCGCCGGCGAGCTGTCCTCCGCCGAACTCGCCGTCCGGGACGCCTCGGACGCGCTGGTCCGGCACGCCAACGCGGCCCGCTACGAGGCCGTCCGCACCCCGGCCCGCCAGCAGATCCGCGAGCTGCCCGCCTCCGCGCTCCCCGACCACGCCGCCAACTGGGCCGCCGCCTTCGCACCCCGGCTGCGGGTGCTCACCGACGAACTCACCCAGCTGGAGCGCAACCGCGGCTCGATCGTCGACCGGCTGCGCGGACTGGTCGAGTCCTCGCTGGCCACCCTGCGCGCGGCGCAGCGGCTCTCCCGGCTGCCCGAGGGCCTGGGGGAGTGGTCCGGCCAGGAGTTCCTGCGGATCCGCTTCGAGGACCCGGACCACGCCGGCCTGGTCGAGCGCCTCGGCGAGGTCATCGACGAGGCCACCCGCGCCGCCGTCCGCAAGAACAGCGACCTGCGCCGCGACGGCATGTCGCTGCTGCTGCGCGGGGTCGCCGCCGCGATCGGCCCGAAGGGCGTGACGGTCGAGATCCTCAAGCCGGACGCGGTGCTGCGCGCCGAGCGGGTGAGCGTCGGCCAGATGTCCGACGTGTTCTCCGGCGGCCAGCTGCTCACCGCCGCCATCGCGCTCTACTGCACGATGGCCGCGCTGCGCGCCAACGACCGGGGCCAGTCCCAGCTGCGGCACGCGGGCACGCTGTTCCTGGACAACCCGATCGGCCGTGCCAACGCCACCTACCTGCTGGAGCTCCAGCGCGCGGTGGCGGACGCCCTCGGCGTCCAGCTGATCTACACCACCGGCCTGTTCGACACCACCGCGCTCGCCGAGTTCCCCCTGGTCATCCGGCTGCGCAACGACGCCGACCTGCGGGCCGGCCTCAAGTACATCTCGGTGGAGGAGCACCTGCGGCCGGGCCTGCCCGCCCCGCAGGACCCGGACGGCCCGGCCGTCCACGGCGAGATCACCGCCACCCGGATGTTCAAGCGCCCGGCGGAGGTTCCCGCCCCGCAGTGACCGCCGTAGCGTGGGGTCCATGCTGACGATCGCTCACTTCAGTGACATCCACCTGGGCCAGGACCACCACGGTGACGCGGGGGAGCGCGCCCGTCGGCGGGCCGAGCAGGTGGTGGCGTACCTCGACGCCCTGCCGGGCCCGCTGGACGCGGTGCTGGTCACCGGGGACCTCGCCGACCACGGGCTGCCGGCCGAGTACCGGGAGGTCGCCAAGGTGCTGGCCTCCCGGCACCCGGTGCTGCTCTGCCCCGGCAACCACGATGTGCGCGCGCCGTACCGGGAGGTGCTGCTCGGCGAGGCGCCGTCCGGCGGCCCGGTCAACCGGCTGCACGCGCTGCCCGGTGCGGACGTGCTGATGCTGGACTCCTCGGTCCCCGGCCGGCACGACGGCCTGCTGGACGAGGAGACCCTCGGCTGGCTGGACCGCACGCTCGCCGAGGGCCCGGCGGACCGCCCGGCGGTGGTGGCCTTCCACCACCCGCCGGTGATCCTGCACCTGGCCTATGTGGACCCGATCCGGCAGTTCGGCGAGGACCGGCTGGCCGAGGTGCTGGACCGCCATCCGCGGGTGCGGGCGCTGCTCTGCGGCCATGCGCACACCGGGGCGGCCACCCGCTTCGCCGGGCGGCCGCTGCTGGTGGCGCCGGGCGTGGTCTCCACGGTCATGCTGCCGTTCGAGGGCTCGCCGGAGATCACCTTCGAGCAGCCGCCGCTGATCGCCTTCCACCTGCTGGACGACGACGGCCGGCTGACCACCCACTACCGGGTGGTGAGCCCCGCCTGACGCGGCGCCGGGCCGCCGGGGTGGGGCGGGGCGGCCGGCGGCTGGTAGGGCTGCTGCGGCGGGCGCGGGCGCGGCGGGTACTGCTGCTGGGGGTGGGGAGGGCGCGGCTGCTGGGGCCGCTGCGGGTACGGCTGCGGGCGGGCCGCCGGCACGCGGCTGCCCGCCATCGGCGAGGCCGAGTTGGGCGCGCGCATCCGCTGCGCGGCGACCTGGCGGGAGATCAGGATCTCCAGCAGGCACCACATCGTTCCGAACACCCCCACCCCCATCGCCATCAGGGCCGGCGTCATCAGCCAGCTGTCGGCGTAGGAGGACAGCGTCGCCACCACGATGCCCACCATGGTGAAGGCGAGGCAGAGCACCGCGCGGACGACGGCCCTGCGGACCTCGTCGGGAAGACGGCGGCGACGGCGGGCGGTTGGCATCGGGCGACCCCCAGGCGCGGACGGGCGGCGGACACGGGCGGGGCGGGCGCCGAGTCTACGCCCCCGTGACCCACTCTGCCCCCTCGTACCCGGACCATGCGCGCGAATCCCCCGAACCGACACCAAATCGTGTGATCCGGCCCGGACCGTGCCGAACGGCCCGGCGGATCCCGGTTGCCGTCGGCCGAGTTGCTCAGCCGTCGTGCTCGGCCGTTGTGCCCGGCCGAGCTCCTCAGCCGAGTTGCTCAGCCGAGTTGCTCGTCCAGCTCGGCGAGGGCGCCCTCGACGATGGTCCGCATCGCCTGCTCGGCCCGCTCCGGGTCCCCCGCGCAGACCGCCTCGGCGACCTCGCGGTGCAGCCGGATCGCGTACGGCTCCGGCTGATGGGGCATCAGATGGTACTCGGTCCGGCCGGTCAGCACCGCGCCGACGGTCTCCCTGAGGTGGGCGAACATCTCGTTGCGCGAGGCCCGCAGCACGGTGGCGTGGAACTCGATGTCGTGCCGGAGGAAGGTGTCCAGGTCGGCGGCGCGCGCGGTCATCGTCAACTCGACCGCCAGCGCGCTGAGCCGGCGCCGCTCGTCGTCGGTGGCGTGCCGGGCCGCGAGCGCGGCGGCGGCCGGTTCCACGGCGACCCGCAGCGAGCCGAGCGAGCGCAGCTGGGCGGGCCGGTCGGCGCCGGCCAGCCGCCAGCGGATCACCATCGGGTCGAAGACGTCCCAGTCGGCCCGGGGCTGCACGGTGATGCCGACCCGGCGGCGGGAGGCCACCAGGCGCATCCCCTCCAGGATCCGGACCGCCTCGCGGACCACCGTCCGGGAGACCCCGAACCGCTCCTCCAGCTCCTCGGCGCGCAGCACCGTGCCCTCGGGGACCTCCCCGGACGCGATGGCCGGCCCCAGTTCCGCGAGCAGTCGGCCGGGCAGCCCCTGGATCTCCATCCCGCCAGCCTAGACCTCGCCGGTCCGCCCGGTGCCGCCGCCCCGGCGGCCCCCGCTTGCGCCCGGATCCGCCGGGTATCCGGGGGTCCGTCCCGACCCCGGGCGATCGGAATAAAAGTATGACGATTTGGTTTCCGCCACTTGAATACGTCATATCTTTGAGGCGATAGTGGCGCCAGGCAACGAAGGAGCACCACCCATGGCTCTCAGCGTCGAGAACCACGACACCCCCCACGCGCCCCTCACCATCGTGGTGATGGGCGTCTCGGGTGTCGGCAAGACCACCCTGGCCCGTCTGCTGGCCGACCGCCTCGGACTCCCCTTCGCGGAGGCGGACGACTTCCATCCGCCGGCCAACATCGCCAAGATGTCGGCCGGCGTCCCGCTGGACGACCGCGACCGCGAGCCCTGGCTGCGCGCCATCGGCGCCTGGCTGAAGGAGCACGGCGAGGCCGGCACCGGAGGCGTGGTCACCTGCTCGGCGCTCAAGCACGGCTACCGCGACCTGCTGCGCGAGTCCTGCCCGGACGCCTGGTTCCTGCACCTCAGCGGCCGGACCGAGCTGGTCGAGGACCGGCTCGCCCACCGCACCGGCCACTTCATGCCGCCGTCGTTGCTCGGCTCCCAGTACGCCGCCCTGGAACCCCTCGGTCCGGACGAGCGCGGCGCCGTCCTGGATGTCGGGCCGACCCCCGAAGAACTCGTCGAGAAGGCCGTCGCCCTGCTGCGGCCCGTCAATGGAGACCTCGCGTGACCCCGTCCCCCACCCTCACCGTGCTCGCGGCCGCCCCACCGGCCCTCCCGCACACCGGCAGCGACACCCAGCTGCTGATCGCGGTGCTGCTCAGCATCGGCGCCATCGTGCTGCTGATCACCAAGCTCAAGCTGCACCCGTTCCTGGCCCTGACCCTCGGCTCGGGCCTGCTGGCCGCCGTCGCGGGCGCGCCGTTCGACAAGCTGCTCACCAGCTTCTCCACCGGCTTCGGCTCCACCGTCGCGGGCGTCGGCCTGCTGATCGGCCTCGGCGCGATGCTCGGCAAGCTGCTCGCCGACTCGGGCGGCGCCAACATCATCGCGGACACCGTGCTGTCCCGCACCGGCCCGAGGGCGCTGCCCTGGGCGATGGCGCTGATCGCCGCCGTGCTCGGCCTGCCGCTGTTCTTCGAGGTCGGCGTGGTGCTGCTGATCCCGATCGTGCTGCTGGTCGCCCGCCGCGGCAACGTCCCGCTGATGCGCATCGGCATTCCGGCGCTGGCCGGCCTGTCCGTGCTGCACGGCCTGGTGCCCCCGCACCCCGGTCCGCTGGTCGCCGTCGACGCGCTCAAGGCGGACCTCGGCATCACCCTGGCGCTCGGCCTGCTGATCGCCGTCCCCACGCTGATCGTCGCCGGTCCGGTGTTCGCCCGCTTCGCCGAGCGCTGGGTCGGCCCGCTGGAGGTCCCGAAGCCGGCCGCCCCGGTGGAGACCGCCGAGCGCAAGCACACCCCGTCCTTCGGCGCCGTCCTGGTGACCATCCTGCTGCCGGTCATCCTGATGCTCGGCAAGGCGCTGGCGGACGTCGTGATCGACGACCCGAAGGCGATGCCGCAGCGGGTCCTCGACTTCGTCGGCTCGCCGCTGATCGCCCTGCTCGCCGCGACCCTGCTCGGCATGGTCACCCTGGGCCGGGCCGCCGGGTTCGACAAGGCCCGGATCTCCGACACCGTCGGCAAGTCGCTCGGCCCGATCGCCGGCATCGTCTTCATCGTCGGCGCCGGCGGCGGCTTCAAGCAGACCCTGATCGACGTGGGCGTCGGCACCGCGGTCAGCGAGTGGTCGTCCAAGTGGCACATCTCGGCGCTGCTGCTCGGCTGGCTGATCGCGGTGCTGATCCGGCTCGCCACCGGCTCGGCGACGGTCGCCACCATCACCGCGGCCGGCATCGTCGGCCCGCTGGCGGCGGACATGTCCTCCACCCACGCGGCCCTGCTGGTGCTGGCCATCGGCGCCGGCTCGCTGTTCCTGTCGCACGTCAACGACGCCGGCTTCTGGCTGGTGAAGGAGTACTTCGGGATGAGCGTCGGCCAGACGCTCAAGTCCTGGTCGGTGATGGAGACGGTGATCTCGGTGGTCGCGATCGCCCTGATCATGCCGCTCAGCCTGGTGATCTAGCCTCCGCGGCACGCGCAGGCGGGCGGGCGCTCCCTCGGGGAGCGCCCGCCCGTCCGCCGTTCCCGGGGCGGCACCGGGGGAGCGGGACCCGCGCCACCGGACGCTCCCGGGGCGGACCGTCCGGGGGCCCTCGCGGCCCCGCGCCGATCCACCGGACGCGCCCCGGGCGGGCAGGCCGACGGGCGGGCACCCCGGCCCCGGGGTGCCCGCCCGTCGCGTACCGGTGTGCCCGCCTACTTGGCTCCGCGCTTCGCGAGGAAGGCCTCGACCTCGGCGCGGACCTCCGGGGTGTCCAGGCCGCGCACGGTCATCGTGGTGCGGCGGCGCAGCACGTCGTCCGCGGTGTACGCCCACTCGTGGTCGGCCGCGTAGGCGACCTGCGCCCAGACGTCCGGGCCGTCCTCGTGGATCGGCCGGCCGAGCTCCGGGTTCTCGTCGATCATCCGGGCGATGTCGAAGGACAGCGTGCCGTAGTGGCCGGCCAGGTGCTTGGCGACCAGCGGCTCCATCCGCGAGCCCGGCTCGCGGTCGATCAGCAGGCGGTGCGCCACCGCGTTGGGCGCGCCGACGCCCGGCAGCGGGACGGTCGGGGCGATCGGGGAGATGTCCTCGCCGAGCGAGGTGCCGGGCACGTGGGCCAGCTTCTCCAGCACGGTGCGCCCGATGTGGCGGTAGGTGGTCCACTTGCCGCCGGCGACCGACAGCATGCCGCCCTTGCCCTCGGTGACGACCGTCTCGCGCTTGGCGGCGGCGGTGTCGCCCGGGCCGCCGGGCAGCACCCGCAGGCCGGCGAAGGTGTAGGTGATCAGGTCGCGGTCGAGGTGCTCGTCGCGGATCGCGTGCCCGGCCTCGCCGAGGATCTGGTCGACGTCCGCCTCGGTGGCGCGGACGTCCTTCGGGTCGCCGGTGTACTCCTCGTCGGTGGTGCCGAGCAGGACGTGGTCCTCCCACGGGATGGCGAAGGAGACGCGGTACTTGTCGATCGGGATGGTCAGCGCGGCGCGCCACGGCGAGCGGCGCTTGACCACCACGTGGGCGCCCTTGGACAGCCGGATCGACGGCGCGGCGCCGGCGTCCTCCATCCGGCGCAGGTGGTCCACCCACGGGCCGGTGGCGTTCAGCACCAGACGGGCGTCGACGCCGAACTCGGTGCCGTCCATGCGGTCCTTCAGCTCGGCGCCGGTGACCCGGCCGCCGGTGAAGCGCAGGCCGGTGACCTCGGCGTGGTTGAGCACGACCGCGCCGGCCTCGACGGCGGCGCGCACCGTCATCACGGCGACGCGCGAGTCGTTCATCTGGTGGTCGCCGTAGACGGCCACCGAGCGCAGGCCCTCGGTGCGCAGCGCGGGCACCTGCTGGGCGGCGTGCGCGGCGGTGGAGACCCGGCCCATGCCGTCGCGGAAGGCGGAGAGCGCCGAGTAGAGGAACACGCCGGCGCCGAGCTTGGGCGCGCTGTGCGGGCCGCCCTTGTAGACCGGCACGAAGAAGGTCAGCGGGTTGACCAGGTGCGGGGCGACGTCGGTGGAGAGCGCGCGGCGCTCCTTGTGGTTCTCGGCGACCAGCTTGACCGCGCCGGTCTGCAGGTAGCGCAGACCGCCGTGGACCAGCTTCGAGGAGGCGCTGGAGGTGGCGCCGGCGAAGTCGCCGGCGTCGACCATGGCGACCTTCAGGCCGGCCTGGGACGCGGTCCAGGCGACGGCGGTGCCGAGGATGCCGCCCCCGATCACCAGCAGGTCGTAGGTGGCCTTGCCGAGCAGTTCGCGGGTCTCGGCGCGGGAGGCGGTGCGGCCGGCGGTCAGCTCGGCGCCCAGGGTCGGGATGGTTGCCATGGTGTGTGTACGGCGCGCGGGTCGGGCGGCGCCGTTACTCCTCTCGGTGTGCGTACGGCCCCTGCAACGTGGCCGGTCGGCCCGGTGCGGCGGGCCGGTGGAACGGGACGGGCCGGCCGGGGCGGGGCCCCGGCCGGCGTCGCGGTCAGTCGGTCTCTTCCTCCTCCACCCAGCCCATGGTGCGCTCGACGGCCTTGAGCCACTTCTTGTACTCGCGCTCCCGGGTGGCCTCGTCCATCCGCGGCGTCCACTCGGCGGCGCGGTGCCAGTTGGCCCGCAGGGTGTCCAGGTCGGGCCAGAAGCCGACCGCCAGACCGGCCGCGTAGGCGGCGCCGAGCGCGGTGGTCTCGGCCACGTACGGGCGTTCGACCGGGGCGTCCAGGACGTCGGCGATGTTCTGCATGAGCAGGTTGTTGCTGGTCATGCCGCCGTCGACCTTGAGGGCGGTGAGCTCGACCCCGGAGTCCTTCTGCATGGCGTCGACGACCTCGCGGGTCTGCCAGGCGGTGGCCTCCAGGACGGCCCGGGCGAGGTGGCCCTTGGTGACGTACCGGGTGAGGCCGGCGATCACGCCGCGGGCGTCGGAGCGCCAGTACGGGGCGAACAGGCCGGAGAAGGCCGGGACGAAGTAGGCGCCGCCGTTGTCCTCGACCGTGTTGGCCAGGGTCTCGATCTCGGCGGCGGTGGAGATGATGCCGAGCTGGTCGCGCAGCCACTGGACGAGCGAGCCGGTGACGGCGATCGAGCCCTCCAGGGCGTAGACCGGCTTCTGCTCGCCGATCCGGTAGCCGACCGTGGTCAGCAGCCCGTGGTAGGAGTTGACGACCTTCTCGCCGGTGTTGAGCAGCAGGAAGGTGCCGGTCCCGTAGGTGGACTTGGCCTCGCCCTCGTCGAAGCAGGTCTGGCCGAACAGCGCGGCCTGCTGGTCGCCGAGCGCGGAGGCGACCGGCACGCCCGCGAGGTCGCCGACGGCCTCGCCGTACACCTCGGCGGAGGAGCGGATCTCCGGCAGGACGGCCATCGGCACGCCCATCGACTCGGCGATCTTCTCGTCCCACTGCAGGGTGTGCAGGTTCATCAGCATGGTGCGGCTGGCGTTGGTCACGTCCGTGACGTGCTTGCCGCCGTCGACACCGCCGGTGAGGTTCCAGATGACCCAGGTGTCCATGGTGCCGAAGAGGATGTCCCCGGCCTCGGCGCGCTCGCGCAGGCCCTCGACGTTGTCCAGCAGCCAGCGGATCTTCGGGCCGGCGAAGTAGCTGGCCAGCGGGAGGCCGGTCTCGCGGCGGAAGCGGTCCTGGCCGACGTTGCGGCCCAGCTCGCGGCAGAGGCCCTCGGTGCGGGTGTCCTGCCACACCAGCGCGTTGTGCACCGGCTCACCGGTGTGCCGGTCCCACAGGACGGTGGTCTCGCGCTGGTTGGTGATGCCGATGGCGCGGATGTCGTCCCTGGTCAGGCCGGCCTTCTCCAGCGCACCGCGGACGACCGACTGCACCCGGGTCCAGATCTCGGTGGCGTCGTGCTCGACGTAGCCGGGCTGGGGGAAGATCTGCCGATGCTCCTGCTGGTCGACGGCGACGATGCGGCCGTCGGCGCCGAAGATGATGCAGCGGCTGGAGGTGGTGCCCTGGTCGATCGCGGCGATGTAGCTGCCAGTGGAGGTCATGAGGGTCCTCGGCTCGGGTCTCTGGGGGTTGGCGGGGTGGGTGGGCCTGACTCCGTGGTCAGTCCCCGTGCGCGGCGGGTTCGAACCCGGCCTCAGAAGATGGCGTTGTAGAGGCCGCCGGCCAGCAGGCCGCCGATGATCGGGCCGGCGACCGGGACCCAGGCGTAGGACCAGTCGGAGCCGCCCTTGTTCGGGATCGGCAGCAGCGCGTGCGCGATGCGCGGGCCGAGGTCGCGGGCCGGGTTGATCGCGTAGCCGGTCGGGCCGCCCAGCGAGAGGCCGATGCCGACCACGGTGAAGGCGACCATCAGCGTGCCCGTGCCGGACTGCGAGAGCCCGTTGTTGGTGCCGATGGTGAGGATCGCGAAGCAGAGCACGAAGGTGCCGATGACCTCGGTGAGGACGTTCTGGGCCGGGTTCCGGACCTCGGGCCCGGTCGAGAAGATGCCGAGGGTCGGCTCCTGGTTGGCCTGGAACTGGCCGAGGTAGGTGGCCCAGACGAGCACGGCGCCGATGATCGCGCCGAGCATCTGGGAGCCGAGGTAGAGCGGCACCTGGCCCCACTCGCCGCTCTTCACGGCGAGCGCGACGGTGACGGCGGGGTTGAGGTGGGCGCCGGACTTCGGAGCCGACATGTAGGCGGCGATCAGGACCGCGAAGCCCCAGCCGAAGGTGATCGCCAGCCAGCCGGCGTTGAGGGCCTTCGACTTCTTGAGCGTCACGGCGGCGCAGACGCCGCCGCCGAGGAGTATCAGCGCGGCGGTGCCGAGGGTTTCGCCGACGAAAACGTCGCCGTTGGAGAACGCGGACACAAAGACTCCCTTGTCCATATGGCCCGGAGATGAGGGTGGGGGCAGGGGCCGGGCGGACCGTCGGGCGGGTGAGCGCTCTGTGGGTGTGATTCGCACGGCCATCGTTCGACAATGTCGACCGTCATGCGGAAGCTTCCTCCCCGGGTCGCCCTCTCGTCAAGGCCGGGTTACGCAGCTGTGACCCTCGGCTCGTCGCGCTACTCGATGTCATCGGGTGGATCATCGGAATTTCGGACAAAACGGTAAGGCGCGGACAGGCTTTTCGCCCGTCCGCGCCTGTGCGTGAACGTTTCGCCGGGCTCCCGGCGGGCCCGCGGCCCGCCGCTCAGAACCGCCCGGCGCCCAGGTCCCGGGAGATCGCGCGCGCCGCGCTGCGCACCGACGCGACCAGCGAGGGCTTCACGAAGCCGTCCTCGCAGACCCGCTCGACCGCACCGCTGATGCAGACCGCGCCCACCGGGTTGCGCCGGCGGTCCTGGATCAGCGCGCCGATCGAGGCCACGCCCTCCCAGGTCTCCTCCACCGAGTCCGCCCAGCCGCGCTCGCGGGTCAGCGCCGCCTCCGCGTCCACGTCCGCCGCCTCGGTCAGCGTCCGCGCGGTGTACGACTCGAACGGGCCCTCGCCCAGCTCGCCGCGCGCCACCGGGTCGTAGGCCAGCAGCACCTTTCCGAGCGCGGTCGAGTGCAGCGGCTGCATCGAGCCGACCTCCAGCACCTGGCGGGTGTCGTCCGGGCGGAACACGTGGTGCACGATCAGCACCCCGCGCTGGTGCAGCACGCCCAGGTAGACGGTCTCCCCGGCCGCCCTGGCCAGGTCGTCGGCCCACACCAGGGCACGCGCCCGCAGCTCGTGCACGTCCAGGTAGCTCTGGCCGAGCCGCAGCAGTTCGGCGCCCAGCTGGTACTTCCCGCTCTCCGGGTCCTGTTCCACGAACCCCTCCTGCTGGAGGGTGCGCAGGATGCCGTGCGCGGTGCCCTTGGCCAGGTCCAGCGCCGTCGCGACCTCCGAAAGGCCGAGGCGGCGCTCGCCGCCGGCCAGCAGGCGCATGATCGCGGCGGCCCGGGAGAGCGACTGGATCGGGCCGGGCATGGGAACCTCCGCGCTGACAGGCGGTCGACAATGTCGACCGCAGTGGTGACGGCACGAGTCTGCCAGGCCGTCGCCGGTCCGTGCACCTTCCCCCTGGGTAACCCCGCTCCAGCCGGGCGGTCGTGCGCCCCCGCACCGCCTCCGTGCCGCCCGCGCGCCCGGCCGGGCGGTCAGTCCGGGCGCCCGGCGGCCCTGCTCGACGGCGCGTCCGCCGCGCCCGCGGGATCCGCCGTCCTCGCCGCCGCCCACGCGCCCACCTCCGCGGCCACCGCCCGGATCGCGTCCGGCCCGACCCGGCAGCAGCCGCCCACCAGCCGCGCCCCGTCCGCCAGCCACCCGGCCACCCGGCCCGCCGAGAAGGTCGGATCGCCGCACCACGCCCCGGCCGCCGCGTCCCAGCCCTCGCCGCTGTTCGGGTACACCACCACCGGCTTGCCCGACACCCGGGCCGCCAGGCCCACCGCCCGGTCCGCCTCCCCGGGCGTGCAACAGTTCACCCCCACCGCCACCACCTCGTCCGCCTCCCCGGCCGCCGCGAACGCCTCCGCCAGCGGCTGGCCGGCCCGGGTCAGCCCGCCCGCGGCACCGAACGACAGCCAGGCCGGCACCCCCAGCCCGCGCACCGCCCGCAGCAGCACCCGCGCCTCGTCGGCGTCCGGCACCGTCTCCAGCGCCAGCACGTCCGGCCCCGCCGCCGCCAGCACCTCCAGCCGCGGCCGGTGGAAGGCCTCCAGCTCGGCCGCCGACAGCCCGTAGCGGCCCCGGTACTCCGAACCGTCCGCCAGCACCGCCCCGTACGGCCCGACCGACGCCGCCACCCAGCGGCGCGGCCCCGGCATCCCGCGCGCCGCCTCCCGCGCCAGCTCCACACTGCGGGCCAGCAGCCGCGCCGCCGCGTCCCGGCCGGTCCCGCGCCGCGCGAAGCCGGCGAAGCTCGCCTGGTAGCTCGCGGTGATCGCGACCTGCGCGCCCGCCGCGAAGTACGCCCGGTGCGCCGCCAGCACCGCCTCCGGCGCGTCCTGCAGCAGCCGCGCCGACCACAGCGCGTCCGCCAGGTCGTGGCCGCCCGCCGCCAGCTGGTTCGACAGCCCGCCGTCCAGCACCAGCGGACCGGCCGCCAGCGCGGCGGCGAAGTCCGGCGCGCCGGGTGCGCCCATGACCGCCTCCTCGGGTGAACGTCCTGGTCACAGCCTAGGATCCGGTGGGCGGGGGAGCGGCGGGAAAATCATTTGCCGCAGAGTCAACGGGTCGCTACGTTGTGCTCAGTCCGAGAAGGACGACAGCCCGGCGCCACCGGGAGGAGAGGAGCGCGCACCGTGGACACCACCGAGCAGGAGTGGCTCGCCTCCTACGACCCGCGCGCCTACACCCCGGTCGCCGTCACGGTCGACGTCGTCGCCCTCACCCTGCGCCAGGGCCGCCTGCACGTGCTGCTCGTCGAGCGCGCCCTCCCGCCCTACCAGGGCCGCTGGGCGCTGCCCGGCGGCTTCCTGCGGGCCGGGGAGGAGAGCCTCGACGAGGCAGCCGCCCGCGAGTTCGCCGAGGAGACCGGCCTGCACGGCACCGTCGGGGCCGAGGCCGCGCTCAGCCGCATCCACCTCGAACAGCTCGGCAGCTACGGCACCCCCGAGCGCGACCCGCGGATGCACGTGGTCTCCGTCGCCTACCTCGCCTTCGCCCCGGACCTGCCCGACCCGCGGGCCGGCACCGACGCGGCGCACGCCGCCTGGCACCCCGTCACCGCCCTCGACCTCCGGCCCGCCGGCCGGTCCGAGACCGCCGGTGCGCCCGCCGACACCCACGGGGGTGGCGTCGACGGGCGCACCGGCTCCACCGGGCCGACCGGGACCACCGGACCGACCGGGACCACCGGACCCGCCGATCCCGGCGACCCCACCCCCATCGAGCTCGCCTTCGACCACGCCCGGATCCTCGCCGACGGCCTCGACCGCGCCCGGGCCAAGATCGAGTACAGCCCGCTGGCCACCGCCTTCCTCCACCACGACTTCACCATCCCCGAACTGCGCGCCGTCTACGAGGCCGTCTGGGACGAGAAGCTCCACCCCGGCAACTTCCACCGCAAGGTGCTCTCCGTCCCCGGCTTCGTCGAGGGCACCGGCACCACCACCGACCGCGGCGGCGCCCGCGGCGGCCCCCGGGCCCGCACCTACCACGCCGGCGACGCCACGCTCCTCCACCCCGCGCTGCTCCGCCCCACCCGCAGCGAACCGCCGCCGGATCCGGCGACCCCCGCCCCGGCCGCGCCCGACCGCACTACCATCCGGCCATGACGACTCACGAGGCCGGCACGGTGCGCCACCACGCCAACTCCCACTGCCACTTCTGCGGCACCCCCTACCCGGCCGGCACCTCCGCCTGGCCCCGCACCTGCCCCGGCTGCACCGAGATCAGCTACCGCAACCCCCTGCCCGTCGTCGTCACCCTCCTCCCGGTCACCACCGGCGCCGGCCACGCCTCCGGCCTGGTGGTGATCCGCCGCACCATCGAACCCGGCTACGGCGAACTCGCCCTCCCCGGCGGCTACATCGACTACGGCGAGAGCTGGCAGCAGGCCTGCGTGCGCGAACTGCGCGAGGAGACCGGCATCCTCGCCGACGCCGCGGACATCACCCTGGTCGCCACCGACTCCGACACCCACGGCGGCTTCCTCTGCCTCTTCGGCCTGCTCCCCGCCCGTCCGCTCGCCACCCTCCCGCCCTCCGTCCCCACCGACGAGACCGACGGCTGGCAGGTCGCCACCCCCGAGACCCCGCTCGCCTTCCCCTTCCACACCCGGGTCTCCCGCTCCTGGTTCAACGGCGAGTTCTCCCGCCTCTGACCAGGCAACCCGGTCACGGCCCGACGGCCGGGCAGACCCTGGCGCCCCGGCCGATCCCATGGCAGGGTCTGCACCGACAGCCCCCAACCGGACGCGGGCCCTGCCACAAGCATCCCCGTCCGCCCTCATCACCGGCCGGGAGACCACCACCGTGAGCACCCCATCCCAGGACCAGCCACTCTGGCGCCCCGATCCCGCTCGTGCCGCCGGCACCGGGATCGTGGCCTTCCAGGCCTGGGCCGCCGAGCACCACGGCGCCCCGGCCGCCCCGCTCGCCCCCGCCGCCGACGACGACCAGGCCGCCGCCCGCTACGCCGCCCTGCACGCCTGGTCGGTCGAGGACCTCGACCGCTTCTGGACCGCCGTCACCCAGTGGTTCGACGTCCGCTTCACCGAGGCCCCCGACGCCGTCCTCGCCGACCCCGCGATGCCCGGCGCCCGCTGGTTCCCCGGCGCCCGCCTCAACTACGCCGAGCACGCCCTTCGCGCCGCCGAGGACGAGGCGAACGCCGGCCGCCCCGCGATCCTCCACCTCGACGAGACCACCGACGAGCCCGCCGTCCTCACCTGGGCCGAGCTCCGCCGCCAGGTCGGCTCCCTCGCCGCCGCCCTCCGGGCCCGGGGCGTGCGCCCCGGCGACCGGGTCAGCGCCTACCTGCCCAACATCCCGCAGGCCGCCGTCGCCCTCCTCGCCGCCGCCGCCGTCGGCGCCGTCTGGACCAGCTGCGCTCCCGACTTCGGCGCCCGCAGCGTGCTCGACCGCCTCCAGCAGATCGAGCCCGTCGTCCTCTTCGCCGTCGACGGCTACCACTACGGCGGCAAGGACCACGACCGCACCGAGGTCGTCGCCGAGCTCCGCCGCGAACTCCCCTCGCTGCACACCGTCGTGCACGTCCCCCTGCTCGGCGCCCCCGCCCCCGAGGGCGCGCTGGCCTGGGACGACCTGGTCGCCGCCGACACCGCGCCGGTCTTCGAGCCGGTCCCCTTCGACCACCCGCTCTGGGTCCTCTACTCCTCCGGCACCACCGGCCTGCCCAAGGCCATCGTGCAGAGCCAGGGCGGCATCCTCGTCGAGCACCTCAAGCAGGCCGGCCTCCACCTCGACCTCGGCCCCGGCGACCGCTTCCTCTGGTACACCTCCACCGGCTGGATGATGTGGAACTTCCTCCTCGCCGGCCTCCTCACCGGGTCCACGGTCGTCACCTACGACGGCAGCCCCGGCCACCCCGACACCGGCGCCCTGTGGTCCGCGGCCGCCCGCACCGGCGCCACCGTCCTCGGCACCTCCGCCGCCTACGTGATCGCCAGCCGCAAGGCCGAACTCCACCCCGGCCGCGACCTCGACCTCTCCGCCGTCCGCTGCATCGGCACCACCGGCTCCCCGCTGCCGCCCGACGGCTTCCGCTGGATCTACGAGGAGGTGAAGGAGGACGTCTGGCTCGCCTCCGTCAGCGGCGGCACCGACGTCTGCTCCTGCTTCGTCGGCGGCGTCCCCACCCTCCCCGTCCACCTCGGCGAGATCCAGGCCCCCTGCCTGGGCGCCGCCGTCGAGTCCTGGGACGTCGACGGCCGACCGCACACCGACCGGGTCGGCGAACTCGTCGTCACCAAGCCGATCCCCTCGATGCCCACCGGTTTCTGGAACGACCCCGAGGGCACCCGCTACCACGACAGCTACTTCGACACCTACCCCGGCACCTGGCGCCACGGCGACTGGATCACCGTCACCTCCCGGGGCACCGTCGTCATCCACGGCCGCTCCGACTCCACCCTCAACCGCCAGGGCGTCCGGATGGGCTCCTCGGACATCTACGAGGTCGTCGAACGCCTCCCCGAGATCGCCGAGTCCCTGGTCATCGGCCTGGAGGAGCCCGACGGCGGCTACTGGATGCCGCTGTTCGTCGTCCTCACCCCCGGCGCCGAACTCGACGACGACCTGATCGGCCGCATCCGCACCTCGCTGCGCACCGAACTCTCCCCGCGGCACGTCCCCGACGAGGTCATCGCCGTGCGCGGACTGCCGCACACCCTGACCGGCAAGCGCATCGAGGTCCCGGTCAAGCGCCTGCTCTCCGGCACCCCGCTCGACCAGGCCGTCAACCCCGGCTCCGTCGACAACCTCGACCACCTCCGCTGGTTCGAGCAGCTGCGCCGCGACCGCGAGGCCGGCCGGCAGGCGTAGGCCGCCTGCCCGGAGGAACGCCGGAGGGGCCCTTCCACAGCCACAGTGGAAGGGCCCCTCCGGCGTACTCCGACGGTCGTCCGGCGGCTACTCGCCCGACAGCACCTGCTGCGCGGCGGCCCGCGCCTCCTCGGCGCTGTCCGCCGCCCGCGCCGCCTCGGCGGCCCGGCGGCACTGCGCCAGCGTGTACGTGGCCAGCGCCGTCCGCACATAGGGGATCGACGCCGCGCCCATCGACAGGCTGGTGACACCGAGACCGGTCAGCACCACGGCCAGCAGCGGGTCCGAAGCGGCCTCGCCGCAGACGCCGCAGCTCTTGCCCTCGGTCTGCGCGGCCTCGGCGGCGGCGGAGATCAGGTCGAGCAGCGCCGGCTGCCACGGGTCCTGCAGCCGGGCCAGCGCACCGACCTGACGGTCGGCCGCGAAGGCGTACTGGGCGAGGTCATTGGTGCCCAGCGACAGGAACTCGACCTCCTGGAGGATCGAGCGCGCCCGCAGCGCGGCCGACGGGATCTCCACCATCGCACCGAACTTGGCGCTCAGCCCGGCCTGGCGACACGCCTCGGCGAACTCCCGGGCGTCCTTGCGGTCGGCCACCATCGGGGCCATCACCTCAAGGTGCACCGGCAGACCCTCGGCAGCCCGCGCCAGCGCCCGCAGCTGGGTGCGCAGCACCTCCGGGTGCTCCAGCAGGGTGCGCAGACCGCGCACGCCCAGCGCCGGGTTCGGCTCGTCGGCCGGGGTCAGGAAGTCCAGCGGCTTGTCCGCGCCCGCGTCGAGCACCCGCACGACGACCCGGTTCTCCGGGAACGCCTCCAGCACCTTGCGGTACGCCTCGACCTGCTTCTCCTCGCTGGGCGCCTTCGCGGAGTCGTCCAGGAAGAGGAACTCGGTGCGGAACAGCCCGACGCCCTCGGCGCCCGCCTCCAGCGCGGCCGGCAGGTCGCCCGGGCCGCCGATGTTGGCCAGCAGCGGCACCCGGTGCCCGTCCGAGGTCGCGCCGGGGCCGGAGGAGGCGGCGAGCGCCGCCCTGCGATCGGCGGCGATCCGGCGCAGCTCCTCCTGCTTCTCCTCGCCCGGCTCGACCAGCACCTCACCCGAGCTGCCGTCCACGGCGACGACCGTGCCCTCAGCGACCTCGGTCGCCGCCGGCAGGGCGACCACGGCCGGCACGCCCATGGCCCGCGCCAGGATGGCGCTGTGGCTGGTCGGCCCGCCCTCCTCGGTCACGAAGCCGAGCACCAGCGTCGGGTCCAGCAGCGCGGTGTCGGCCGGCGCGAGGTCCCGGGCGAACAGCACGTACGGCTCGTCGCTGTCCGGCACGCCCGGCATCGGCACACCCAGCAGCCGCGCCACGATGCGGTTCCGGACGTCGTCGAGGTCGGCCACCCGGCCCGCCAGGTACTCCCCGGCGGAGGCCAGCAGCGCCCGGTAGGCGGCGAAGGCGTCGTAGACACCGCGCTCGGCGGTGCTGCCGACCGCGATCCGGCGGGAGACGTCGGCCATCAGCTCGGGGTCCTGCGCCATCAGCGCCTGGGCCTCCAGCACGGCCTGGGCCTCACCGCCGGCCAGGTTGCCCCGGGCGATCAGGTCCGCGGCCACCGCCTCGACGGCCGCCTGGGCGCGGGCCTGCTCGCGCGGAGCGTCCTCGGCCGGGATCTGGGTGGCCGGGGGCTCCAGCACCGCCGTCCCCATGTGCCGCACCTGGCCGATCGCGACCCCGTGGCTGACACCCACGCCGCGCAGCGTCTTCTCCATGTCTGTCTCCGTGAGAGAGGCGGCCCCGCCGGGTACCGCTGTGTGCCGGGCCGCCCCGACCGGAGCGGTGGGCCGGATGTGTCGGGTGAGAGGGGAGCGGTCAGCTCCAGTTGAACAGGGCGTCGCCGACGGCGACCTCCCCGGTCTCCAGAACCGAGCCCAGCGCTTCGGCCGAGGCCTCCAGCGCGACGATCGGCGAGATCGGCGACTTGCCGGCGGCCTCGACGGCGGCCGGGTCCCACTTGATGACGGCCTGGCCGCGGGTGACGGTGTCACCCTTGCTGACGAGCAGTTCGAAGCCCTCGCCGTTCAGCTGGACGGTGTCGATGCCCAGGTGGGTCAGAACACCGTGCCCGTCCGCGTCGACGACGACGAACGCGTGCGGGTGCATGGACACGACCACGCCGTCCACCGGGGCAACGGCCTCGGTCTGCTCGCGCACCGGGTCGATCGCGGTGCCCGGGCCGACCATCGCACCCGAGAACACGGGGTCCGGCACGCCGGCGAGCCCGACGACCTTGCCGGTCAGCGGCGACGTCACAGTGGTCATGGTTGAGCCTCCCAAGTGCGCAGTACAGGCGAGCGGCCGCGAACGCGGCAGGGCGATCGACTGAAGCCTAAATCATGTCAACTTCGGACATCCGCTGACATTCCCGGGCAATCGGCCGCACCGTCCGGCCTCACCGGCCGGTCATCTCGCCGACTGCTGGTGGTCTAGTCCTCTTGGCCGATGCGCCGCACTCTACAGGCATCTTGGCGAATCGGGACCATTGCTGTATATGCTCGCGAGAGCAACAAATCACGCGTCCGGGCGGGTGACCCCCGGCGTGGCTCGATTCGCGCTCCGGCCGGGGACCCGCTATGGTTGGTCGGGTCGCCGCGAGTCGGCGGTTAACACCAGATTTCGGATGCGAAAAGCACCGGTTAAGCCCGGGAAACGGATCTGGTAAGCTCGAAACACGAAAGAACGAAGCGCCCGGAGGGCCGGTGTGAAAGCCGCCCGATGGAAGCGTCCGTTCCTTGAGAACTCAACAGCGTGCCAAAAGTCA
>NZ_JBIBVJ010000028.1:0-75281 GCF_043080305.1 Kitasatospora sp. NPDC015120
GCGGCTGTAGCGGTAGTCCCTGGTGCCGGGGTCGACGTGCATGGCGCCGCTGGCCTGGTCCTCCAGCGCGCAGCGGATCAGCGCCCACCGCTCGTGCGCGGTGATCTGGCCCTTGTCCTTCTTGCTGCCCGGCCGGTTCCAGCCGGTGATCTTCTCGATGGTCTCCAGGGCCTTGCGCACCATGAGCATCGCGGGGTCGATCTCGCTGGCGCCGAGCAGGCGCTGGGCGTCCCGTAGGAAGTCGGCGGCGCCGCGGCCCGGCCCGTCGTCCTCGGGGAAGGGGATGGTCATCTCCACGCCGAGGTTGCGGCCGAGCGCGGCCAGTTGCTGGCGCCAACGGCTCTCCGCGACGCTGATGTGCACGGTGGCCGGGCTGGCGCCCGGGTACCCGGTGGCCTGGGGCAGGACGGCACGGATCTCCAGCTCGAGGCGGAGGTCAGCACTGCGGTGCTGCTCCAGTGCCAGGACCTGAGCACCGGTCAGCAGGAAGCGCAAGGTCGGACGCTCCAGCCCGGTGTCGGGCGCGAAGGCCAGCACGCGAGATGCCGAGCCGAGCCAGGCCCTCGGGGCAGCATCACGGGGAGCGAACAGGTCCGTTTCCAGCTGCAGCACCCGGCCCGCGCCTCCGCCCGTCGCGACGCCGACCACCAGCTGCATTTGCAGGCTGTGGGTACCCAGCGCCCGGTCGATCATCAGGCTGTTCTCCGGGACATCCACCGTGAATGTCCCGATGCCGCCGCCGAACCTCAACTCGTCCATGCCGTACCCGTCCTCGCCTCTCTGACTGTGCAGCGATTCTGGCGCGAGCCGGCGGTCGGCGTGTGGGGATTTCGGCAGCCGGGCTGTGCACGGGCCGTGGGTGGTGTTCGTGCCGGGCGGTATGGAGTACACGCGAGGGCACGCCCGGGCCGAGTCGGCCCGGGACGGAGGGCTCGGTCTACCGCACGAGTTCAACATCGGCCATCGCGGTGGACGAGGCGGGGTCGACAGCGGCGGACGCCGCCGCCTCCTCGACCGGGTCCAGGACGATCCGGGCCCGGTTGTAGGCCGGCATCGCCAAAAGGGTGGCGCCGCGCGGCCGGGCACGGGTCACCCGGATCAGGAAGTCGCCCGACTTCTCGGAGTGATGACTAAACCCTCGTCGGTGTCGGGGTCGCCGACCGCCGCGGTGCGCGCCCCGGTGTTCTCCAGCACGGCGTCGACGTCGTCCGCCGTAACCTGGCGCCCGCGCGGCGAGGTGAGGACGCCGGTCCCGCCGAAGGCCGCGTGCAGCGCTTCGCCGCTGATCTGCCCGCCAGGGCCGGTGATGAGCTGCACTTGGTGCTGCGCCCGCGACATGGTGACGCCGGAGGCGGTCCAGTCGCCGGCCGCTGTGGCGGTGATCGCCCACGAACCGTCGGCGAGCCGCAGGAAGCTCGCCCGCTCCAGGTGTGCGGAGGCAGCCAGCCCGTACCAGCCGTCGTCCTCGCCCCCCCCGCCCAGCCGGCCGGACCGTAGGTGGCGTCGACGGTCGGCGGGCCGTCGCCTGCTGTGAACCTCCCTGACGGGGTGTTTCATTTTGCGGGGGAGAACACCGGTGTCCCATCGGCACGGAACCCCTCCACCCGAAAACCCAAGACCTTACCGAAGACCATCACTGGGTCTTCCTCGTCGGTGCCCCCGATCATGTCGAAGGCGACGACTGCTGCGCCGACCCGGACCGAGCGCACCGGAACCGGGAGGGCAGCCGGCCACAGGGGCGGATCGGTCCTTGCTCCCTCGCGAAGGACTTGGCGGAATGGCCCGGTGGTGCCCCGCAGGCTCTTGCCTTCGACCCGGACTTCGTCTACCTGCACCCGGCCGCCCTTTCGGACCGCAGCATGCAGGATGTCGCGGGCGCGAGGTGGCAGCCGGTCGTAGTAGGCGCGTGCTCGCTCCGGGGTCCAGCGGTCGTCCGGAACGGTCGACACTGTCGCACCGGGAGCGGAGGCGATGGCGAGCAGGTGCTCCAGCACCTCGGGGGTCGGGTTCGTGACCGAGATCGTGATCGTCATGTCCGTACTCACGAACCGCACTGTCCCACACGGCAACCGTTTAAGACAAAAGACATTGATAAACGCCTACTAGAGATTGCTCTGAGTGCCTCGCCGCCTGACCGGCTCCGGCAACTTCGCGCCGCGCCGGACGAGTTGTGATGGATCAGCGGCCGAGTGGACCGGGCGGCAGCAGCAGGCCAAGGCCGAACGGCTGCGGCGCCCGGCAGGTGTGCCGGGCGCCGCACGCGAAACGCATCGAGATGATCGCGGATCAGGCTGGCTGAGGCTCAGTGCGGAGCCTCAGGAGCTCGAGCAGTTCAGAGGCGACCTTCACTGCCTGGCGGTGATCCATCGCTTCGAGGATGATCTGCGCGCTTGTCCGGGGGTCGGACGGCAGGAGGCGGACTGTAACCGCCTGCGTCTCGTCGACGCCGCTCTCCCGTTGGTCCGGAACGCTGGAGGGGTAAACGGCGTTTACCTCACGAGCGTTTTCGCTCTCGCTCACTCCACTGCGCGGCAAGGTCACGTCGGGGGGTCCGGCCTGGTCGACGACTGGACTGACCGCCGCCCGATCGGCCTTCGCCGCGGTCCTCGCCGCCTGCCTGCTGGCCGCCGCATTCTTTGCCGCCTCCGCCCTCGCGGACTGCTCGGCAGCGGTCAGCTTCCCGGCCCGTGCCTCGGCTCCGATCCGGCGGGCGTCCGCGATGGCCAGCTCACCGCTGCTCGCCTGCTCCTGGAGTTCCGTGGTCAGGTGCAGCAGAGCCAGCCGCTGTCCCACCCAGACCTTCGACTTGCCGAGCTTCCGCGCCACTGCGGCCTGGTTCCCGTCATACACGGTCTTCAGGAGCTGCTCGATCGCCTGGGCCTCCTCCAGTGGCGACACGTCCTCGCGGTGGGCGTTCGCGATCAGCGCGGCCTCGACCATGTCCGACGCGGTGGAGACCAGGTCGTCGTTGAGGTCCACCCGCAGAGATTCGAGGCCGGCCCGCTGTGCGGCGAGGAGGCGCCGGTTCCCGTCGAGCGCGACGAAGTCCGCGTCGCCGATTGCCTCCGCCTGATCCGGGTGCGCGTCGAGAAAGGCCCCCCGGCTGACCACCGTGACGGGGACGATCTGCTGCCGCTGCAGACTGTCGGCGAGTTCGGCGATCGACTCGTCGTCGATGGTCCGCCGCGGGTTGAGCGGGTTGAAGACGATCGCCGAGACGGGAGCGGAGGAGGCGCGCCGCACGCGGCCGGTCGCGTCGAGTGCCTCGCTGCGCGCCAGCACCTCTCCCCCGCGTGCGCCACCCTGGGCCAGCGCCCCGAAGGATCCGCCTCCGCCCTGGAGCTTCTTGGCGATGCTCATGCGAGCCTCCGTCGGATCTCGCGCATGCGCTGGGCCTGGGTCGCAGTGGGTGCGTACATGAGCAGGGGCTGCTTGACGTGGACGGCCTCGCGCTGCTCCTTCAGATCGGGGACGACCGAGAGCAGGGGGGGCGTTCCGAGTGAGTCCCACTTTTTGAGCGAGTGGGTGGCGACGTAGCCCTTGCGCTTGTCGTACTTGTTGACGACGAGGCCGAGGCGGTCGATGTCCACCTCGTAGTCGAGGCTGACGGTGCGGATCTGGCTGTCGAGCATGGCGTAGGCGTCTGCGGAGGAGTCCTCGGCTTCCACGGGGACGAGGACGCCGGAGGCCCCGGCCGGTTCGTTCTTGCGGCGGTGGCCGTAGTAGAGACCGGCGTCCATGGCCAGGCCGAGGTTCGGGGGAGCATCGATGACGATGACGTCGAAGTGCTCCTCGAGCGGTGCAAGGGCTCGCTGCAGGCTGGTCTCCCGGGGGCCTCGGACGGAGCCGAGGCGGGAGTCGAGCAGGAATGCGTCGAAGCTGGAGGGAAGCAGGCTCAGGCGCCCGTCGAAGTGGTCCGGCTCGATCGCGACGACCTGGTCGAGCAGCGAGCCGGCCACACGGTCGCGGTCGACCATGTGGGTCACGAGGCTCTCCTCGCCCGGCGGGACCTGCTTGACCCCGAGCTGCGACGTGAGGTGCCCCTGAGGGTCGTAGTCGACAAGGAGCGTGCGCAGCCCCGGCAGGGCGGGAAGCTTGGAGGCCCCGGTGGTGGCGGGAAGGCCCAGCGCTATGGCCTGGCCCACACCTGCCGCGACGGTGGTCTTGCCGACGCCGCCCTTCTGGTTGCAGACGACGATCCGGCGCGTGTAGCGCGGGATCGTCAGCTCGGACAGCGCGACGACGTGGGAGTCGATCCATACGCGCAGGGCCTGGGCGAGGCCCTGGACGAAGGAGATGTCCCGGGCGGCGCAGTCGGCCTTGAACGCGTCGTACAGGCCGGTGGGCAGCCAGGTGTTCCAGCTCTCGGCGCCGGAGGTGTCGATCACGGGGTTGTCGCCGGCGGGGCGGGCACGCCACTGCTCGACCGCTTGGGCCACGGCGTCCTGCATGTCGATGCCGAGCTGGGCCGCCCGGGTCTTGAGTTCCTGACGGAGGGACACAGGAAGCTTAGACGCCACCTTTTCCCGATCGCCTCCGGAGTTTTGAGATGCCATGGCGTCACCATAGTGGCGTCGAGGTCATTTCGGCACATCCGGGCCCGGTGTGTCCCCTCGTTCTGCTCATCTGAGGAGTAAACGGCGTTTACCCCCTGAGGGCGATGCCGCCCTGCGGCGAAGGTGTCCTGACAAACGAAAAAGGGCCCGCCTCCTCAGCCGTGAAGCCGGGAAGGCGAGCCCTTCACTGTGCCGGGGGTCAGGCCGGGAGGGGGCCCATGTGGCCGAAGCCGATCGCTCGGCTGACGGTCGTGAGGGTGTCGGCCCACTCGCCGGCGTGATGAACGGCGCGGTCCTCTACGTAGCAGGCCACGCCGAGCTTGGTGCTCGTCACCAGAATCAAGCCCAGGTGGTCCTTTCTCCCGCGGTGCCGAGTCCCCCGCAAAGGGTGTCTCGACGACCCTCCCTGGCAGCGCACTCAAACGGCCGTGTCGCCTTCGTGGCCGGCCTCACGCTCCACTTCCCCAGCGGCAGCATCCGCCTGTTCGGTCTCGTGGACGATCTCCTCATCACCCACGACCAGGACTTGGGCGCTGGCGAGGCCCACCTGCACCAGGACGTGACCCTCGCACGGGTGGTGCAGACCTCCGGGGGCTGCCCGTCGCAATGGGACGCGTGGACGACCAGGGGCCAGTACCTGTACCTGCGGTACCGGCACGGCGAAGGGACTGTCGAGCAGCATCCGAGCGAGGACGTCGCCACCTGGGACGGCGAGGAGTCGAGGCTCTGGACCAGCTGGGACGACGGAACCAACAGCGGCCAGATCGAACTCACCGATTTCCTCGGTATGGCCGGCTTGAGGCTGGCCCCGGACGCCGAGGTCCACACCACACCGCCGATCGACCCGAGGGTCTGAGAACGAGGGTCACGCACCCCAGCCGCGACTACGCGATCACCGCGATGTACTCCGTGGCTGACGACGCCTGGTATGTGGAGCTGGATCTCGTCCGGGAGCAACGGGCCGTGGTGACCGCGGTCGTCCCCGACGAGGACCCAGCGTGCGAGCCGACGGTGTGCTTCGATCCCCGAGGACGGCACCTGGACATCCCGTACGAGGTCATGCGCTGGTTCATGGACCGGGTCGCGGATGAGATCCGGACGTCCCGCGCCTGGATGCGGCTGAGGCCCGAGCTGGTGGAGGTCATCCACCGCTTGCGCCAGGAGTATGTGGGCTTCATCCAGGACGACGACTTTCCCGGCGTCCTCGCGGAGCTGCGCGTCACGGTCCCCGAGGCCGATCTCCCCGCGGTTCTGGCGGCCGCCTTCGGGCGGAATCCCGATGGCACCCCCATGGGTGGCATGCAGGTGTTCCATCTCGTCGCCGCTGAGGTCAGTGGCTAGGCGGGGCCGAGCACTTGCCGTGGAGTTGTCCGAGCCGCTGGCGCCGATCATGACGACGTCGCCCACGTCCAGAGAATCGGAGCTGGCGCCACAACGGCCGAGCTGGCGTGTCGTCAGAACACGAACGGCCCGGCGCACCCGATCATGATCGGGTGCGCCGGAGGGAACGAGACCGCACCTCGGTCCGGGCGCGAGCGTGGACACCCGTTTCAGCTCAGTGACAGAGGGAGAACACCCATGAAGACCACGTGCCGCGGCGCCGTGCTGGCCGCCGCGCCGCTGCTCGTCGCAGCGCCGCTCCTGATCGGCGCCGCGTCCCCCGCCGACCCGGCCGCACCCACGACCGACGCCACCTGTGTGATGAACGGCCATGGCATCTTCGCCACCGCCGTCGACCCCGGCGGCATCGGCCTCCCTGCGGGCAACACCCTGGCCATGACCGGGACCGTGGAGTGCGTGGACTCCGCTGGTGCCGCCACAGCCACCGGCGTCTTCGAGCGCACCGTCACCATGCCGGCCGCCGAGTGCACCGGCGACGAACACGGCGACACCTCCGTTACCACGGTCCACTGGGCCGACAAGACCACCTCCACCTTCCGGTTCGACCACACCGACGTGGTGAAGGTCAACGGCACCGCCTCCCTCGTCGTCACCGGAGCCGTCACCCCCGACAGCACGCGCTTCGCGGGCGACACCGTCAACGCCGTGGGCACCAGCACCGGGGTTGGCTGCGGCACCCCGGCAGGCGAGACCGCCCTCGACTCCACCCTCGTCCTGCGCCTCACACACTGACCACCCCCACCCCCATCCCGTACCCCGCGAAGGACACGCCCGACATGCCGCTCCCCCAGATCACTGCACGCCCAGCTACGGCCGCCCCCGGCACTCCCAAGGCTCGCATCTACGCCATGCTCGACACCGACGGCGACGGCATCGCCTCCCGCCACGACTACTTCGTCCGCATCGAGCGCGCCCGGCAGGCCACCGGCCGCACCGACGACGACCCCCTCGTCATCACCGCACGCACCCTCGGCGAACGGGCATGGGCCGCGATGGACGCCAACGGCGACGGCCTGATGACCTACCAGGAATACGCTGCCTGGGTGGACGCCGAGAAGTTCGACACCGTCTGCCAGTACGCTCTCGGCGCCCTGTTCGACCTCGCCGACACCGACCAGGACGGCACCCTGGACCGAGCGCAGTTCACCGCCCTGCGCCACGCCCTGGGCAACCCGACCGGCAACGCCGACGCCGCCTTCGAGGCCCTCGACAGCGACGTCGACGGACGCATCCACCGCCACGAGTACCTGGCCGCGATCCGCGCCTACGTCACCGGCGAGGACTCCCCCATGGGCACGGCACTGTACTGACCAGCAAGACACCAAGCGGGGCCAGCGACCATCGGCAACCGGCCCCTGCGCTGCGACGCGACGGTGCCCTCCATCCCGGCATCGCCGCCGGCGTCCGCAATGCCCGGCACAGCACCTGGCCGCATGCGAGCCCCTCTTGGTCGGGCTCGCCGGAAATGCAAAAGGGCCCGCTTCTTCCGGCTCTTGGGAGGAAGCGGGCCCTTCGCTGCGCCGGCGATCAGACCGAGGCGGGAATGCCCTTACGGTCGAGGCCGATCGCGCGGCTGACGACGGCGAGGGTGACGTCCCAGTCACCGGCGTGGTGAACAGCGCGGTCGTCCACGTACGCGGCCGCGCCGAGCTTGGTGTTGGTGACCAGGATGGGGCCGCCCACCACGGTCCAGTACGCCCTCGCGGGATCGGGGTCGACGAAGGCCGGCAGGCCCGAGAACCAGGTGACCCAGTCGGCGATTTCGGGTAGCCAGTGCTGCGGGCGGGCCGTGTAGACGAAGACCGCGCGGTGCCGGGCGAGCAGCCGCAGCGCTTCGATCGCGCCGGGCAGGGGCAGGCCGATGCGGCCGCCCATCCAGCCGGCCGAGGCGTCAGCGAGCGTGCCGTCCAGGTCTACGCCGACGGCCTGGCTGGCGGGGCTGTCGGGGGTGGGTGCGATGACGGGTCGGTGCATGTGGTCCTCCGTCAGGTCAGCGGGTTACAGGAAGGTGAGCTGGTTCTCGTCCGGCTCGGGGGCGTTCCCGGTGCGGGCTTGGGCGCGCGCTTCGTCGTGGGCGTCGTCGGTGCGGTCGCAGACCAGGCGGCCGTCGGGGAGCTCTTCCCATTCGTGGCTGCCGACGGCGTCGTCGGCAGCGGCCTCGGGGGAGTCGGAGTGGGGGATGAACTCGTCCTCGACGACGTCGCCGCAGACGCTGCACTTGGCGGTCCAGCACAGCGACGGCGCCGCGATCCCGGCCTCCGAGCAGGCCGCTCCCTCGGGGCGCCAGCCGTAGCGGTGGTGGAGGACCAGGGCGTGGGTGACGGGCTGGAGCGGGGAACCGTCGTCGAGGTCGGGCATCGGCAGGAGGGTGTCGAGGCCGGTGAGCCAGAGCTCCCAGGCCTGGTCCGGGGTGCCGGGGTGCAGCCTGTCGGCGGGGTCGGTGGTGAAGAGGCCTCGGCGGCTGGCCGGGGGGTGGGTGCGGGTCATCTGCGGTGTGTCCGGCGGGTGGGCCCCGGTCCGTTGGTGGTGCGGGCCGGGGCCGGGTTGGTCGCGGGTGGTCAGGCTCGTGCGGCGGGCTGGTCATCGGGCGAAGGTGGCCCCCCGCTGGGAGCGGTCGGCTACAGCTGGCCGGCGGCGTGGTCCTCGACCTCCTGGTCGACGTAGTCGTCCTCGTCGGCCTGGTCGTCGCCGTCGTCGGCCGGGCCGCGGAGTTCGGCGATGGCGAGGTCCTCGCCGAAGGCGGCCCACGAGGTGCTGTCCCGCTCCTCGCTGTCGACGGGCTGCGCCGTGTCTGCGGTGGGGCACTCCAGGAGCGCGGTCAGCTCGCCGAGGGTGTGCACCGGGACCGGCTGCCGGCCGTCCTGGACGAGCAGATAGATGCGGCTGTTGTAGCCGTCGCGGTCGGTCGGGCGGGGGACGGCCAGCAGGCGCGTGGTCGGCGTGATCTCGCACGTCGCGATGCCGTCCGGCTGCCCCTCCCAGTTCTCGGCCTTGGTGAGGGCGCCGTGGCTGTAGTCGAGGCGGGCCGCGTCGGAGGCGGCGCGGTGCGCGGCGTCGGCGCAGGCATCGGCGGCCAGCTGCTCGCGGGTCGGCGCCAAGGCCGGCTGGCGGGCCGGGGCACGGTGCTCGGCGCCGAGGCGGCGGCGCAGCGGGGTGAGGGCCTTGTAGGCGTGGTGGTCGGTGAGAACGGCGGCGAGGGTGCCGGCGGCGAGGGCGAGGGTGATGCGGGTCTCGGGCGTGCGGGTGGTGAGGGTGCGGTAGGTGGTGAGGCCGGCGGCGGCGCCGGCGGTGACGGTGGCGATGCTGTCGGCGGTGTCGAGGGGGGTGCGGGCCAGGCGGGTGCGCAGGGTGTCGCTCACGGGTGCCTCCGATGGGGGAGCGGGGTGGGTGCCGGCCGGGCGGCCGCGCCGCGCACCACAGCGCCCCGCCCCGCGGCGTGGATGGCCGGGCGAGCGGGGCGCGGTGGTGGGCAGCGTCAGTGCCCGGTGCGGTGGTGGCGGATCTCGTCCCAGCCCTCGCGAGGGAGGAGGTCGCGGGCGTCGCGGGCCATCCGGTGCTGGTAGCGCAGGACGTCCTCGGGCACCCGCGCCTCGGCGGCGCACCGCGCGTTGCGCGCAAGGCAGTCCGGGAGGGGGAGATCGAGGTGGATCGCGACGGCCCGGCAGCCGTGCTGGTGCGCCAGCCCCACCAGCTGCAGCCGGTGAGCGGCTTCGACGGAGGTGTTGTCGACGTAGGTCGTCAGGCCCCGGCGCAGCCGCATGGTGAGGATGTGGTGCTGGAGGAGGACGGCGTCGGGGGTGGCGCTCTGGTCGCCCGGTTCGGAGACGGCGGCGCGCAGCCGGTCGAGGGAGACGATCCGGTGGGAGGGGATGCCGGCGGCGGTGAGCAGCGTGGTCTTGCCGGAGGCGCTGGCTCCGATCACGGCGACGAGGTCGCCGGCGGTCCGGACGGTTTCCAGGGCTCGGGGGTGGGTGGTCGTCATGTTGGTGGTCTCCCGGGTGGTGTGGGTTGGCGGGTCATCGGGCGAGGATGGCGGCGGCGAGGGTCTCGAAGCCGTGGTGGCAGGCGGCGTCCATGCGGGCCGCGCCGTTGATGCCGTGGTCGGCGAGCCTGTAGAACGCGCCCTTGCCGGTGGCGTCCGCGAACCGCTCCAGGAGGCCGCCCGGGACGCGGCGGTCGATCGCGAAGTGCGTCAGTCCGCTGATCGCGAGGGCGGCGGCGACCGGGCCGGGGCGCAGCCGCAGGCCGAGCGCGCGGGCGCCGAGCAGAAGGGCCGCGGCCTGGGTGCCGGTGTAGGTCAGGCAGTGCAAGGCGCAGGCACGGCGGCCAGCGGCGGTGCCGTGCGTCGCGATGACCCGTCCGTCGTCGTCGAGGACCTGGACGGGCGCGGCGTCGGTGGCGCCCTTGATGCGGGCGCAGTGGTCGGACTGGACGAGGTGGTCGCCGATGTCCGCTCCGGCGTGGAGCAGGGCGTAGGCGGCGGCGAAGCGGGCGGTGCGGACGGTGTGCACGGGGTTCCTCCGGTGTCGGGGCGGCCGGGCGGCCGGCGCCGCGCACCACGGCGCCCGCCGCCCAGGCCTGGCCTGCACGGGGGCGGCGGGCGCCGTGGTGGGCAGCGTCAGTGCCCGGACTCGTGGCACTCGCAGTTCGGGGCGGGCTCCCAGCCGTCCGGGGTGCGCCGGCCGATGGGGCCGGCGCCGGGGATGCCGCTGCCACCGCAGGCGGTGCAGGAGGCGTCGGCGCCGGGGTCGAGGGCCCACTCCAGGCCGCAGGCGGTGCAGCGGACGCAGTCGGCGAAGTCGTCGGTGCCGGTGATCGGCTCGCCGTACTCCTCGGCGCCCGGCGTGTGGCAGCGCGGGCAGGTGATCCGCCTAGTGCGCACGGCGTGGCCGAGGGGGTCGGCGGCGACCGCGAGCAGCGCCTGGTAGTTGGCGGCCTCGATCTCGGCGACCCGGTGGGCGAGCACGAGCGCGTTCTCGCGGGTGTGCCGGTAGGCGGAGGCGCGGCCGGTGTCCCGGACGGGCCGCCAGCCCTCCTCCTCCGCCCAGGTGCGCAGGCCGACCAGGGCTCCGTCGGTCACTGCCCAGCCGGCGCCGGTCTCGTCGCGGCGCACGACGATCGCGCCGTACCCGCCGGCCGGTCCCTGGGGGATCGGCACGCGGAACTCGGTGGCGAGCGCGAGCTGCTCCTCCATGGTCAGGGTGCTGCTGTCCACTTCTCTCCTGACGTCTCGTAGGGACGTTCGCCGGGCCGTTCAGGCCGCGGCGGTCGGGGTGCGGTCGAGGGCGCCGCCGCGCAGGGCGGTGAGCACGTAGTCGGTGAGCCGGTCCTCCATTGCGGCGGACCGGTCGGCGTCGGCGGCCCGCGCCGCGTCGGTGGCCCGGTCGATGACGATGCGGTCCAGCGTGGTGTCGGCGGCTTCGCGGTGGGCGCGACGGGCGGCGGCGCCGACCAGGGCGACGGCACGGCGGCCGCTGGTTGCTCGTGGTGGGTGCACAGCCGCCAGTTCTCGTACGCCTCTGCGGCGCTGGCAGGGTCGGCCGCCCAGGCGGCGGACCACCGGCGGGCGAGACCGGGCAGGTCCTCCAGGTGTTCCAGGACCTGGAGGCCGCGCGGGCCAGCTCCACAGGCCTGCCACGGCCTCGCCGGGCTGGGTGGTGAGGGTGAAGCGCGTGCCGGGGTACCAGGTGCCGTCCGTGGCGCGGGCGGGGTGGTGGACGATGCCGTCGGCGTCGGGGGTGAGCAGGTCGACCGGCGTCGGGCCGGTGTTGCCGGTGAGCACGGTGCCGTCCGGGCGGGCAGCCAGGTAGTAGATCGGAACGGCGGACTTCTTCACGGCGGTGGTCCTCTCGCGGTCGTGGTCGGCCGGGCGGCCGGCACCGCTCACCAGCACGTCCCGCCCCCTGTGGCCTGGTCGACCGGGGAAGCGAGGCGTGCTGGTGGGCAGGGTCAGCACCCGGGCGGGGGTGTTCGAGGCCCTGCTCGCTCAGGCCAGGTGCCCGGCGGCGGCGGTGACCAGAGCAGAGGCTGCGGCGGTGGCGGCGGTGCGGGCCTTGTCGAGCGAGGCCTGGTCGGCGGCGCCGCGCATCGCGTAGGTCGCGTGCTCGGCGGCGGCGGCCAGGTCGGCGAGCGCGGGGGCGAGGATCGCCAGAGTGACCACCGGCGCGGTGATCTCACCCCGGGTGCGGTGGCTCTCCGAACGGGCCTCCGCGACGACGTCCTCGGGCGCGCCGGCCAGACGCAGCCGCTCCCGCGCGTACATGGTGCGGCGGTGTGCGGCGAGTGCGGCCATCAGCGCGGTGACCGCGCCGATCAGCTCCCGCCGCTGTTCCTGGGCGGTGGCGTCGGCGCGGCCGACGCGTGCGGTGCGGTGCTGGAGGAGGGTGGTGGTGAGGGTGGCGGCGATGGTGCCGCCGACGCCGACCAGGGCGAGGGCGAGTTCGGCGGCCATCAGGACGTCGCCGAGGTGGTGCGGCAGGGGCGGCGTCCGGTGAGCGCTTCGGGGCGGCGGGACCAGCGCACGTAGTCGATCGAGCTGGCGGCGTAGGTGATGAAGACGGTCCGGTCGGACTTGGTGGTGGTGTCGGTGGTCAAGGTGTCCTCCGATTTTCGGTTCGGCCGGGCGGCCGGCGCCGCGCACCACGGCGCCCGCTGCCCCGGCCTGGGTGGCACGGAGGCGGCAGGCGCGGTGGTGGGCAGCGTCAGCGCCCGGTCAGGCCGTGGTGCTGGCGGGGTCGGTGTGCGTGGGCCGGCCTCGCAGAGCGGTGGCGAGGATGGCGGCGTGGTCGAACGCCAGCTCCGGGAGCTGGTTCCACGGCCACCAGCGGGCGGTGCGGGCGTCGTCGCCGGCGGTGGCCGGGGTGTCGGCGGGGACGACGGCGAGGTAGGCGGCGGTGACGTAGCGGCCGCGCGGGTCACGGCCGGGGGTGTCCCAGGCGCCGAGCTGGAGCAGGTCGGCGGCGTCCACCCGCACCCCGGTCTCCTCCTCCAGTTCCCGGGCGGCCGCGACGCGGCTGGTCTCGCCGGGGTCGACGTGGCCGCCGGGCAGCGCCCACGCCCCCTCGAAGGGCGGCCAGCCCCGCTCGATCAGCAGCACGCGCCCGTCCGGCGTGATGGCGACGACGTCGGCGGTGTGGCGGATCGGCTCGAAGGTCTCGGTCATCTCAGGTTCTCCGATCAGGCGGTGGGTCCGGCCGGGCGGCCCGGCGCCGCGCACCACCGCGTCCACCGCCCCGGCCTGGCCGGCACGGGGAAGGTGGACGCGGTGGTGGGCAGCGTCAGGGCCCGGTCGTCAGTGGACGGCGCTCCAGACGATCAGCAGGATCACGGCGATCCCGATGAGGACGGCCTTCGGGGAGACGCTGGTGGTGGTCTGCAGACGCCGTATCTCGGCATGGATGGCGTCACACTCGGCCTGGATCCCGGTATGGGAGGGGGTTCCGGGGGTGAGGCCGGCCAAGATCGCCGAGCGGTGCTGGAGCTTCTCGTACAGGGCCGCGATCTGTGCGTCGCGGGATACGGCCAGGGCCACGGCAGGGTGCCTCTCGGTCGGCGGTGCAGAACAGGAGAAGGGAGCGGGCCGGTGCGCCGGGGCACCGGCCCGCTCGGGTGGGTCAGCGCTGGTCGAAGGGCGAGCCCGGGGCCGGGACGGACGCCCGGGGCCTCGCGGTCTTGGGCTCGGGGGTCTGGATGGTGATCTGCGGCTGCACGTCGGCGCGGGTGACCACCACCGGGCGCAGGCTGAAGGACAGGCCGCGCAGCGCGAACAGGCTGATCACGGTGAGGGCGGTGGCGGTCAGGCCGACGGCGACCGGGCGCCCACTCGGCGGGGCGGCGGACCAGACCATGGCGAGCGTGGCGCAGGACCAGGCCGTCCAGCCGAGCCGGGCGACGGCGCCCCGGGTGAGGAAGGCGAGCAGCGCGGCCACCAGGCCGACGGTCTTCCACGCGCCGTAGGCGGCGGCCGCGGTGAGCGGGTAGGCCTGGTGGGCGATCAGGTAGGTGTGGACGGGGCCGGTGACGGCGGTGCGCAGGTTGTCGCCGCCGGCGGGCAGGTCCTGCGGCAAGTGGACGGCGCCGATCAGGGCGCCGGCCGCGTTGAGCAGGATGCCGCCGGCGGTGCCCAGGAGCAGGACGGCGAGGGCGGCCGCGACGAGGTAGGCCCCGGCGCGCACCCACGGCTCGGCGCCGGCGAAGTCGTCCAGACCGGCGGCCAGCTCGAGGCGGCGCCGGTCGAGCCAGCCGCCGGGCGCGGTCAGCGCGAGGACGCGCCGCCGGACCGACGCGCGGACGCTGACGCCCTGCTGCTCCGGCTGCTCCTGGTGGGTGGTGGGCTCGGTGTGCTGGGTCACGGGTGCTGCTCCTGAGTGGTCGAGGGGTGTGCGGGGGCCAGCCCGCCCCCGGGATGGGCTTCCGGGGGCGGGCCGGGGTGGTGCGAGGGGGTCAGCCCTGGAGGCGGATGGGCATCAGCAGGTGCTGGTAGTCGCCGCCGGTGTCCGAGCCGGAGTGGCCGAGGACCAGGACGGGCTTGGTGGAGGAGGTGAGGTCGGCCGGCAACGCCCCCGGACGCGCCGCGCCCGCCCGGCCGGGGTTCGGCGGGGCGGGCGGTGTGCGGCCGGGAGCGAGACCGGGCGGCCGGTCAGCGGACGTCGTTGTTGACCGTGCCCTTCCACCCGGCGGACTGCTTGCCGATGGTGACCTCGGTGTGCCGGTGGAACATCGCGAGCACGGTGCCGGCCGCGGTGGAGCCGTCGTCGGCGGTCGTCGGCGTCCCGGACGCCGAACCGGAGGTGATGGCGCGGAGCTTGCCGAGGAGGGCGGCGACGCCGATCGCCACGGTGGCGATGGTGATCGTCGCCCACATGAGGATCTTTCCGATCTGGTCGGCGTGCGGGGCGACCTCGCCGATCCCGGCGCCGACCATCCACGTGACGGCGCCGGCGGCGAGCAGGCCGCCCGCCCCGTACCGGAGGCCTTGGCGCAGGGCGAGCGGCAGGCCCGGGTCGGCGGCCGGCCGCGCCGGGGCCGGGTCGGGCTGCTGCCGGGCGGTGGCCGCGGCTGCGGTGGCAAGCGGGTTGTGCACGGGGACGGCGATGACCTTGCCGTCGACCAGGGCCGGGATCAGGGCCGGGGTGGCGGGGGAGAGCTGGAGCGGGACGGCGACGACCTGGCCGTCGAGGGAGGCCGGGACGAAGCCGTCCTGGAGGAGGTAGGCGTTGAGGTCGACCGCCGTGTCGGCGGCAGTGGCGGGGCCGGTGTAGATGCTGTCCACAGAGTGCTCCAAGGGATGGCGGGGAGAGGGTCTGTTCGGATCGGGGGGCGCCGGGCGCCTTCTGGGGCCTCCGGCCCCCGCGCCGCCGGGTGGCGGGCGGGTCCGGCGGCCCCCGGAGAGGCCGGGAGCGGGCGGGCTACTGCTCGGTGGGGGCCCAGGTGCGGAAGGTCGGGCCCCCGGAGACGGTGCGGTTCTCGACGGTCAGGCCCCGGCCCGGCATGGACCGGGAGCCGAGGACGATCACCTGGGCGTGGTCGACGGTCTGCGGCAGGGGGATCGAGCACGGCAGCGAGCCCTTGCCCTCGACGCGCAGGGCGAGCCCGGCCGGGCGGCCGGCCGTGGCGATCTCGATCACGAGGCGCGCGGCCTGCGAGGAGCCGGCGGCCGAGTAGGACCCGTGGCCGAGGGTGATGGAGATCAGCGGGCGCTCGGGGGTCGGCACGTATGGGCCGGAGGCGTCGTGGGGGTCGGCGAGGCGCTCGTGCATCAGGGAGGCCGCGTCGCGCAGCAGGTCGAGGGTCTCGCCGCGGGTGGTGGCGGTGCGCTCGGTCAGACCGTCGCGGATGCCGTAGCCGCGGGCGGCCCAGGAGCGGGTGAGGTCGCTGGCGTGCTCGGCGGCCAGGAGGTGGTCGATCAGCGTGCTGGAGCCGGCGCCGGTCTCGGCGGCGATCTGGCAGTGTGCGGCGCCGTCGGTGTTCCACAGCCGCGCGAGGGCCACGGTGCCGTCGGCGTAGCGGCCGATGGCGATGGTGCCGGTCGCGGGGTCGAGGAGTTGGTCGGCCGGCGGGCGGGGCGCCGGGTCGGCGAGCCGGGCCCGCTCCTGGTGGTCGCGGGTCAGGTCGGCGTAGCGCTGGGCGGCGGTGGCGGAGGTCATGGCTGTTCCCTTCGGGAGACGGGCGTGCCCGCCGCTTCGGTGCGGGGCGGCGGGCACGGTCGGGGTGGCGGGTGGTCAGTCGGGGAGGCGGGTGGTGCGGCCGGCGGCGAGGATCTCGCGGAGCAGGCGGGCCGCTTCGGGGGACTGCTTGCCGGTGCGGGTCTGCCCGGCCAGGTACGCGGCCTCGTCGGCGACGAAGACGACCCGACGGGGCGGGCCGGGCGGCAGCCCTGGGCGCCGGGGCTTGGCGGGCAGCGCCCTGCGGTGGCGCAGTTCCATCGCCGCGCGCAGGGCGGTGAGCGCCTCTTCGATGGTGGTGGGCGGGCGGAGCCGTACTCGCGGGTCGCGGGCCGCCTCGGCGAGAAGCAGGTCGACCGGGCCGGGTGGGGTGTTCACGACGGGGTCCTTCCGGGAGCGTGGCTGGTCAGGAGACGGCGTTGCTGAGGGCGGTGACCAGGTTGGTGAGGAGCTGGTTGATGGTCGGGCCCAGGCCGGTGCTGGCGAGGGTGAAGCCGAACAGCACGAGGGTCAGAGCGGGCCAGAAGCCGACCGCGCGGCCCCGGTAGAGGACGACGGTGATGATGCCGAAGAGGACGGCGAGGGAGACGGTGACGGCCACGGTTGGCTCCTGGCGGGTCGTTGGCAGACCGGAGCTGGTGTTTGCTGTCCTGGCCTGGCGGCACGTCAGGTTCGGGCTGCGTCCGGCGCCGCTCGGTGCGGGGCCGGGAGACGAGGTGGTGGCGATGGCGCACGTGCACTACAACTGTTGGAACTGCGGTGCGAACAACCGTGTGTACGGCGAGGGCTGCGACTGCTGTGATGTCGTGGAGGTGCCGGAGTCGTGGTTCTGCTGGGACTGCGACGCGGAGAACTTCTGTGAGGACTGAACGCCGTCGTGCCCGCCGGTACTGCTGTGGGTCAGCCGCGTAGGCCGGTGAGAGCGTTGCGGACGCCGCCGAGGCTGACCTTGCGGCCGCCGTCGGCGTTGACAGCGGCGAGGACCTCCAGGTCGTCCAGGTCCTCGCCGTCGGTGCTCTCCAGGACCGCCAGCACGCGGTCGCCGAGGTTGAGACGGGAGGCGGTCCGCGGCCCGGGGGCGGAGACGGGGATGGCGGGGACCGGTGTGCTGCGCACCATCCCGCCGCCGCCCCGGCCCCGGCCGCCGGCTTCCGATTCCTCGAACTTCTCCGGGCACGCGGCCTGGTAGGCCTCCATGCCGTCCAGCTTCTCGACATAGGCCTCGCCCGCCGGCTCCCAGGACTCCTTCTCGAGCGTGGCGTGCGGGCCGTCGCCGTACAGGGCGAGGATCTCCGGGTCCAGGCCCTCGGTCGGTATGGGCGAGCCGACTCTGAAGAAGCGCATGCGGGCGGTGGGGTGCAGGCCGGAGAGGTGGTAGCCGCTGCCCTGGGTGCCGGGTCGGTCCTCGTCCGCCTCGGTATCGTCGAACTGGGAGACGAGCTCGACGGCGCCCGCGTACTTGGGGATCTGGGCGAGCTTCTGCCCGGCGGGCAGCAGGCCGTCGGAGACCAGCTGGCGCATCAGGTTCGATGTCCAGCGCAGGAGGATGACCTCGCCCTCCTTGAGCATGGAGCGCAGGGTGTCGGAGCCGCCGAGTTCCTCGAGGTGGCCTGCCTGGGCGAACAGCGCGATGCCCATCCCGAGGGAGCGGCCGGTGCGGCCGATGTCCTTGATGTAGAAGGTGGCCTCGTCCCGGTAGGGGGCGCCCTTCTCCAGCAGCCGGTTCGCCTCGTCCACGACCATGTACATCAGCGGGTCCGGGCGGTCCATCAGAAACTTCGATCGACCCGCCGCTGCGTACCTGATCTCGCGGGCCTTCATGACGTTCCAGAAGGTCCGCAGCTGCGCGATGGAGCCTTCCTGCGTGTAGACGCACCAGTCGCAGTTGCCGCGCGCCTCCGGGGCGGACTGGCCGCCCTTGAGGTCGGCGTAGAACACGCCGACCCCGGAGCGCTTCATCCCGGCGAGGATGATCTGTCCGCCGGTGGACTTGCCGGCGCCGGTGGTCCCGAACAGCAGCATGCGCTGCGCCGAGCCGGCCCTCGGGTCGTACAGGCGCACCTTGGTGCGGCGTCCGTTGTGGTGCAGGCCGACCCAGATCCGGCCGGTGGAGTCCATGGCCAGGTACTCGGGGTCGGGCAGCATGACGTCGGCGAGGGGGTCTTCAGGGTAGATGGTGACCAGGCCCTTGCTGCCCCTCGTCTCGACGGCAAGGCGGGCGGGGTCCTTGATGTCCATGGCGTCGGCGAGGCGGGCCATGTCGTAGCCGATGACGTCGCCGGGCGGGGCCTGGACGGTCAGCTCGTAGACGAGCCCCATCAGTGCAGTTCCTTCGTGTCGGTGTCGATGACCCGGATGCCGGTGATGACCGTGCCGGGCATGCCCTTCGGCGCGATGTTCTTCACCCAGTGCGCGTACGGGTCGAGGACGGCCTGCTCGGCGGTGCCCACCCTCAGGCGCCGCACTCCAGCGCCGCGGCCAGGCACCTTCTCGACGCTGATCTCCTCCTCGTCCCAGTCCAGGAGCGCCGACAGCGCGGTGATGGAGATGGTCGGGACCGGTGTGCCCGGGACCGCGGCACGGATCAGTGCCGTCATCGCCTTCCCGCCGGTGCGCTCGACGTCGGTCAGCACGGTGCCGGGGGCGACACCGCCCTCGACGGAGACCCGCTGCGCCCACCAGGTCGACATCGGGTGGGTGGAGCCGGCCGGGAGCAGGGAGGCGGCCTGCTGTTCCTGGGCCTGCTGGACGGCCTGGGGGGTGAGGGAGCGCTCGCGGCCGGTCAGGACTCGGGCCGTGCGGGCCGGGCGCAGCTTCCAGACGGTCAGGGTCCAGGCGCCGTCCAGCGCGAGTTCCCACCAGTGCAGGCCGTGGACCAGGCGCTCGGTGACGAGCAGTGCGGCGGCGCTGGCGGGCGCCACGAGGTAGAGGGCGGTGGCGGCGTCGCGGATGCGGCCGCTCGGGAGGGTCGCGGACCACATCAGCCCCCATGCGGTGGCAGCGCCGGTGCCGACGAGGGTGACGGCATAGGGGAGGGGGCTGGTGGTGAGGGCGCCGGCCGCGAGTCCCGCCGTGGTGGCGAGGGTAGCGGTGCGGCCGGCGTAGCCGCGGGCGACGGCGATGCGCCCGCGCAGCGGGCCGAGGGACATCATCGGGAGGTGCTCCTTCGCGGGTGCCGCCGGGCGGCGGGGATGCGGGGCGGGGGTGCGAAGGGGCGGCCGGTCGTCGGCCCCGAGGGGGCGACGACCGCCGCCCCTTCGGGGGTGGGTCAGCGGTTGGCGTAGAACTCGCGGGCGGCCATCTCGCCTTCCTTGTTGGCGGCCGCTTCGTCGACCGGGCCGTAGTCGGCCTCGTGCGCGTCGGCGGTGGCCTGGAAGGCGGTGGCCAAGTCTTTGGTGGCGGCGGCCAGGGCCTCGGCTTCGTCGAGGACGGAGAGCATGACCGTGGCGGCGTCGCGGTGCTCGGCGATGGTGTCGCGGTCGACGTTCATCCCGGCGGCCTGGTCGGCGAGGCGCTGCACGGACCTCGCGCAGTTCTCGACGTACTGGTAGGTGCCGGTGACCTGCTCGGACAGCCAGCCCAGGCGGACCGCCGCGATGGCGAGCTGGGTGACGATCACGGCGTACTGGACGGCGTCGTACAGGACCTCGCCGACGTCGGCGGGGGTCTCGTGGGTGGACGGGGCCTCCGCGTCGGCGGCGGGTTCCACCGCGGCGTTCTCCGGCGGGTCGGCAGGGGTTTCGTGGGTGGCGGCCGGGGTGGTGCGCGTGACCGGCTCGAGGTCGGTGTCGGACATCGGCCCTCTCCTTACTTTCTACTTTCCGTGGTATTCGCGTTCGGCGGGGGCGGCGTGGCCCATGTCGCGCACGGTGTCGGCGTAGGGCTGGTCGCGGCGGGCTGCGTTCTCGCCGGCCTGGGCGATGGCCTCGGCGGCGGCGGGGATCGTCTGGGCGACGGCGTCCGCCCTCGCCTTGACGTTCTCGGCGAGCTCGATCAGTGCGGCGATCAGGCCTTCCAGGACGCCGGGCACCTTGAGGCGGATGACGTGGGCGTGGATGTCCGAGAGGCGGGCGAGCAGCCGGTCGCAGGCGTCGGCCGACGCGCGCGCCTCGTCGGCCCCTTGGAGGATCTCCTCCGCCATGTCGGCGTCCGCCTCGATGACGTCGTAGATCGTCAGCTCGGAGTCGGCGTACTGGGTTCCGTGCGCCGGTCTGGGCGCGGGGGTGGTCACGGGTTGTCCTCCAGGAGCGGATCGGACCGGGGGCGTCGGGAGCGGGCGGGTGGTGCCGGGCCGGGTGTGAGGGGTGCTGTACGGGGCGCGCGGCAGTGAGGCCTGGCCGCGGCCGATGGCCGGGGCGGGCGCGTCGGGGTCGGGTTGGTCCGCGCGGCGGACCTTGATGCTCTCGCTGTGGACCCAGCCGGGCGGCGGGCCGGACCCGTCCGCGCTTGCCCCGGCGGTATGGCCGGTGCCGTAGTTGTCGCTGCAGCTGGCCCGCTGCGAGCGGCGTGCGTTCGCGCGTTGTGCCCGCTCGCGTGCCTGTCGCGCCCGGTGTTCCTGCCGTTCCCGGCGCGCGTGGGCCTTGCGTTGCGCACGCTCGCGGGCCAGCCGGGCCCGCCGTTCCTTCTGCCGGCCCTTTCGGATCCGGGCGTTGTCCGGGCTGCCCGGGGCGGTGGTGCCGGGCCTGCGCAGCCGCCAGGGCCTGGAGCCGGTCGCCCCGCCCGGGGTGAACACCCGCCGGGCCCTGCGCTTGGCGCGGGTGCCGGCCCCGGCCGCGGCGGTGTCCGCCGTGCCCGTCCCGCTCCCGCCGCCCGCCGCCGCGGGCCGCAGGGCGAGGGCGGTGTCCGGCGGTGGCGGCTTCGGCGTGTCCGTCGTGCCTCCGTCCGCCGTCGCTGCGTCCTTGGGCTTCCTGCCGTTCAGGATCCGGTCGACCGCCCGCTTGCGGACCGCGCCTCGGACGGTGTCCGGGGCGGCCCCACTGCCGTGGGCGCCGGTCGGCTTCCACGAGCCGGTGCTGATCCGGTCGGCGACCCGGCGCCTGGCCGCGCCGCGGACGGTGTCCGGCCCGGCCGGGGTCCGTCCGGGCTTGCCCGGCCCACCCTCCGGTGCCTTGCGGCTGGGGCCGGACTGCTGGTCTTTGTTGCGGCCGTTCAGGATCCGGTCGGCGGCGCGCTGGCGGGCCGCGCCGCGGATCGTGTCCGGGGAGGTCGGCTGCCGCCGCGGCGTGCCGCGCCGATCGGCCGCATCCTTCCCCTCCGGCCCCGGCCTCCTGTCCTCCGGGCCGTTTCCGCCGTTGTTCTGACGGCCTTTCCGGTCCCCGGAATTGCCGGCCGGGCGGCCCCTGCGGCCGGAGTCCTCCAGGGCCCTCCTACGGGCCTCCTGAACCTGCCGGGGCCTGGTGGTCCCGGCCGGGGCCGGGCGGCCGTCCTGGCCGCCTCCACGTCCCGTGCCGGGCTTCTTCGGCGGCGTGCCGCCGGGTCCGCCCTGCGCGGCGGAACGGAAAGTCGAGGGCACCTGACCACTCGGCCGCCCCGAATTGGGGAACGAAGTCCGGCCCGACCCGAGCGAGTTTCTTCCGAATTCCGGGCCGGACTGGATACGGCCCCTCTGCTGGCCGGCCAGGGCGGCCGAGCGGGCCCTTTCGAGTTCGCTCCCGGCTTTTCCGGCAGGCGTTTTCTGCTGGTCCCGCACGGCCTTGAAGTGTTCCGCGCGGGCTTTCAGGTAGCCGACGGCGTGGTAGGCGCCGCGCAGGGCGGCGACCGTGATTCCGGCCGCCAGCACGGCGGACATCGGGGCCAGCTGGGAGAGCGAGCCGGACCCGGCGTCGGGAACGGCCCCCATTCCGTGGGCGGCAATTTCCCCGCTCCCGCCGAGCGCGGGCGCCTCGGGAACCGAGAGGGACGCGGGCGGGGCGAACTCGGTGGTCAGCGGGGCCAGGGTCGGCAGACCGTCGCCGGGGCCGTCCTCGCCCACGACCCCGGGCAGGGTCAGGCCGGGGAAGCCGAGCACGGTCCCCGTGGTGTCGTCGGCCATCCGGCCGCCTCCAATCGGTCGTCACTGTCAGTCACCGGAACGGGGCCCCTCGCGTGCGCGCACTGTGCGCGCACGTGGAGACCCCGGCCGGCGGCATCGCGGCGGATTCGGTGAGCGCGAAGAGTCACCCCGCCACGCGGCCCGTCAGGAGCCGGCGCGGGCCTGCGTCCACGCGGTGAGCATCCGCACCAGGTCGGCCCACGCCGCCTCGTCCCGGCCGGCCATCGCACGCGCCAGGTCCCACATCGCCTGCGCGCGGTCGGCATTCGTCGCCGTCGCCGCGATACGCCGATTCCAGTGGGCGGCCTGGCCCGGTGTGAGCGGCACGGGTTCACGCCTCCTTCAGGAAATCCAGGAACGTCGGCACGGGCTTTTCCTGGCCGTCCTCTCCGCCGTTTCCGTTCTGGTCGGCGGAGATTCCGGACGAGATTCCGTGAAGGCTCGCCGCGGTGTTCACCGCGTGCATTCCCTGCGCGTTCTTCAGCCCGGCCTTGTGGGCCTTCTGGAGCGCCTTCGCGGTCGCGCGCTTCTCGCGCTTGACCGGGAGTTCGACATAAAGCCTGTTGTAGGCGCTGTCGATCTTCCCGGCCTCGTTCACCGCGGCCCGCAGGTGCTTTTCCAGCGCGGCCATCGGCCGGGTCGCACGGAATGCGCGGACCTTCGCCTCCAGCGGCTTGTCGCCGTCGATGCGGATGTTCTCCAGGGCCGAGCGGTACTCGCTCAGCAGCGCCTGGACCTCGTTGGCCATCTGCCGCAGCCGCTCGCGCTGCTGGGCGGCGTAGAGGTTGGTCCCCTGCGGCCTGAGCAGGTGCTCCGACGTCCATCCGTTCTTGTGGTGCTGGTTCATGGGGGTCCTCCAGGGGAGTTGGCCGACCCGGGCTCCGGCCGGATGTCCGGGTCGCTACGGTGGTGCTCGGCGCTGTCGGCGCCTTCGGCGGTCACCAGGGCGCTGACTTCGCCCTGGTGGCCACCGGAGAGACCGACGATGTGTTGCTCTCCGTCACCGGCCTTGCGGGCCGGAAGCGTGCTCGGCACCGCTGGCGGCCGGGGGAGCGGTCCCGGTTCTCAGCCGGTCTGCCCGAAGCGCTCGCGGGCGGTTTCAAGACGCCGCCAGGCGGTGGCCTGGCTCTTGCCGGTGACCCTCATCGCCTCGTCGAGCGAAACCCGGTCGGCGCCCTCACGGCGGATCATGAGAGCAAGCAGCGAGGTGACCTGAGCCTCGATCTCCGCGTCCCCGGTGGAGGGGCGCTTCCTGCTTTCACCGCCGCGCTTGACCAGCGCTGCGCCGCCGCCGCTTTCACGGTCACTTTCACGCTCCGGCCTGGCGTTATCACCGAAGGCCGGGCCGCTTTCAACGAGCCTCACCGAACGGCCGTTCTCACCGCCCGCGCTTTCACGGGGGTCGGTTTCGTAGACACCCGGCTCTCGCGCGCCGAACGGATCGGCCGGTGAGAGCGGTGAAACCGCCACGCCGGGGCCGGTGAAACCGGCCCCGGCGCCGGATGCGTTCTCACCGGCCGGAGCGGGCGGGGCGGTTTCACCGCCTCCGCTCCCGCCGTGTTCTCCGTCCGAGGTGTCCGTGATCCGGTGCAGGCGCCACATCACCCACGGCGCGATGGCGGCGACGCCGACGATCAGCCACCACAGAGCGTCACCCTTGTGCGGGCCGGACTTGACCACCCCGAACAGGCCGGCGTTCGCGACGTGATAGACCGCGTTCGCGAGGATCATCAGCACGATCGCGCCGGGCACGTCCTTGTGACGGCGGAACGCCTGGACGACGTACACGTCGATCGCCAGCGGCAGCGCCCACGCCACCCCCGCCGGCCAGCCGGCCAGCTTGGCGAGCGCGAACTCCCCCGACGCGGTCAGCACGACCGCCGCCGCCAGCGCGACCTTCGGACCCCACCGGTCGGTGAGGTCCTCGCGCTTGCGCTGTTTGGCGATCAGCGACTCGGCCTCGGCGGCCTCCGCCTCGCAGTCCTTCAGCCGCCGCTGCGCCTCGGCGTGCCGGCGGGCCCCGTCGGCCAGCACCTCGCGCACCCGATCCTCGGCCCGCGCCACCACGGAGCCAGCCTCGAACTCGGCCTGCGCCCTGCGCTCGCCGGCCTCCGCTTCGGCCTTCGCGACCACACCGGAGGCCCGGGCCTGCGCCCGGGCCATCACCTCGGCCACGTCCTCCTCGGCCTGCGCCCGGGCGGCGTCCACCACCTGGTCCGCCTGCGCCCGCCGCTCCTGCGCCTGCGCCTCGGCCTCGGAGGTCAGTTCGTCGGCGCGACCGCGGGCGTCCTCGAGCAGCCGCGCCGCCATCTCCTTCGCATCGTCGACCTCGCCCCGGGCCTGCTCGCGCAGCTCGGCGGCCTCCGTCTCCGCCTCCTCGCGCATCCGGGCAGCGCTCTCCCGGCGCTCGGTCGCATCAGCCTCGGCGACGGCGACCAGGTGCTCGGCGCGCTGCTTGGCCTCGGCGACCAGGTGCTCGGCCTGCTCCGCCGTGACCCGCGCCTCCTCCTCCGCCTGCGCCCGCACCTGCTCGGCCTCGGCGAGGATCTGCTGCGCCCGGTCGCGGCCGGCTGCCAGGATCCGGTCGTACTCGGCTTCGGCCTCGGCGCCGAGCTTCTCGGCGGCCGCCCGGCGCCGGGCCACCGTCTGCTCGGCGGCGGCGAGGTCGCCGTCGGCGATGGCGCGGGCGCGGGCGACGGTATCCTCGGCGGCCGCGATCTGCTGCTCGGTCAGCACCTTGAGCCGGGCGACGCGCTGCTCGGCGGCGGTGCGCTGCTCAATCGCCTCGGCCAGCTCCTCGCGGGCGGCCGCCAACCGGCCGTCGAGGTCGGCGGCCGCCGACCTCGCCTGCTCCTCGGCCCGGGCCAGCACGGTGCCAGCCTCGGCCCGGACCTGCTCGGCGTGCTCCTCGGCATCGGCCAACCGCTGGCGGGCGTCGGCGAGCAACTGGTCCGCGTCGGCCCGCGCGGCGGTGCGCAGCTGGTCAGCCTCGGTGCGGGCGCTTTCCAGCAGCGCGTCGACGGCGGCCTGGTCGGCGGCCGGTTCACGGGGGGCCGGGACGGTGTCCGTCGGGGCCGGCTTGGTCGTGGTGGGCTTGGTCGGCGCCGGGCGGCGGGCGGGAGTGCGGGTGCGGGCAGCCACAGCGGGCTCCTCCTCTATATAGGGGTGTGCGGGGAAGCGCGGGTCAGGACGGGCGGCCGAGGTAGTCGATGTAGAAGGCGCCGAGCATCTGCAGCAGGCCGGCCAGGCTGCGGACCTCCTCGGGGTGGCGGGTGCCGCTGTGCACCAGGACGGTCCGCGCCTCACCACCATCGCGGGCGGAGCGGCGGGTGTAGAACGCGGCGTGGCCGGGGTGGTGGTGCAGCCACCAGCCGCCACCGAGGTAGTGGACGGCCGTGCCGTCCGGGTAGCTGGTCCACCGCTCGGCCATGGCCAGGCCCAGCGAGTTAGTCGGGTCGAGGTGCTGCTCGGCATGGTCGGCCGCGCGGACCTCGGCCTCCTCACGAACACCGCCATCGACATGGCGCAGGACGGCGGCCAGGTCGCCGTCGGCCGGCGGCTCCGGCGGCGTCCAGCCGGCGTCCTGCACGGCGAGGAGCAGGTTCGCCGCGGCCAGCTCGTACTCGGTGGCGTCCAGGCGGCGCCGGGTCGCGGTCCAGGTGCTGGTGCGGATCAAACGGAACACGGAGTCCTCCCTGAGGGGCGGAGTGGGCGTCGGACAGCGACGCCACGCCCCGCCGCCCGGTGTCCGGGGGCGGGGCGCGGCGGTCTGCAGGGCAGGCGGGTGGTGGTCAGAGCAGGTCGAGCGGGATGCTGCTGACCGGCCGGCCGTCGATGACGGTGCTGGTGCCGTACTCGACGTAGCCGCCGCCGTCGCCGTGGACGTGCACGCCGCCGACCCGCAGGTCGTTGTACTGCGGGCCCGGCCCGATGTTGATCGGACCGGACGCGGTCCCGATCTGCACGACCGGCCCGCTCGTCCTCGAACCGCTCACAGTGTTGCTGGTCTCCTGCTGCGCCATGGGTCTATGCCTCCTCGGTGGGGGCCGGGACGGTCCCGGCCGTGATCCGGCGCTCGGTCGTCGGGCACCGACGAACACCGCCGCGACCCGCCCCTGGTGCGGGGGCGGGGCGCGGCGGCGAACGACAGCAACCGGCGCGGCGGTCAGGCCTGGACGGCCAGGCGCCGCAGCGCCGCGACCTGGTCCGGGTGGGCGGCCTCGTCCAGGACGTGCCGCTGCTCCAGGAGCGCGCCGTCGGTGGCCGGCTGCTCCAGGAGCGGGTCGGCCCAGCGCGCGACGTCGCGGGCGTCCAGCTCGTCCATCCAGGCCACGTACTCGGCCTGGTCGGCCTCCTCGTAGTCGCGGTTCATCTGCTCCAGCCCGGCCTGCCAGGCGGCGTACTCCTCGGTCGTCATCACGAACTGCCCTTCCGGGTGGGGCGCCGCCGGACAAGCCGGCGGCGCAAACGGGGGTGGGTCGATCAGGGGGAGGGGCTACTGCCCGGCGGCCGGGGCCTCGGCCACCGCGTAGCCGAGCGACGCGGGCTCCGCGCCCTCCCGGATCGCGGTGGCGTCGGCGCGCAGGCCGGCGGCCTCGTCAGCGAGGAGCACGGCGGCGGCCCGCGCCGCCGACCGCGCTGCGCGCGGGGCGGCCGGGTCGGCGGCGACGGTCCGGCTGGCGGCTGCTCCGGCGTCGGCGTTGACGGCGGCGAACTCGAGGTCGCCGGCCAACACCGAGTGGACGTCGCGGATCGGGGCACCGTTCACTTCCCGGCCCTCGCCTTCTCCGCCTCGGCCCGCTGGTGCATCTCGCGGGCCCGCCGCAGCAGCTCGTCCATCTGCCGCTGGCTCCAGGCCTGGTCCTCGGGGCTGCTCATCGGGCACCTCCGGAGGCGGGGGCGGGCGGGGCGGGGGTGGGGGTCGGGGTGGGGACGGGGGTGCCGCCGCCGATGAAAGACCGGCATAGCGCGGGGTCGATGATCACTTGCCGCCTCCCGGGGTGGCCTTCTTGAGCGCGGCTGCCGCGGCCTTCGCGGCCTGGGCGGCCGCCTTCGCGGCGGCCTTGGCGATGAGGAGCTCGAGGAGCGTGTCAGCCATGGGTCAGCCCGCCAGGGGGAGCGTGCGCAGGAGCCCGTCGAACGCGCAGCTGCTCGTGGCGGGGTTCAGGGGGCGGGCCGGGGCCCGGGTCACGTCGATGGTGTCGGCCAGGGCGTCGAGGTCGACCGGGGCGGCGACCCGGCGGGCGGGGTGGGCGATGCCGGCGGGGAGGTCGCTGCGGCGGTCGCGGATCCGGGCGACCATCCGGTCGAGGATCGCGAGGAGCGCGTCCAGGCCGCGGAGGTGGTCGGGCAGGCCGTGCTCGGCGACGTGGAGCCACACGTCCTGGGTGGCGTCCTCGTCCAGGTCGGCGCCGGCCGGGCCGAGCGCGGCGAGCCGTTCGGTCGCGGCGGCGAGGAGGCGGCAGGAGTAGCGGGTGTACAGGTCGTCGAGGGTGCTGGCGGTGACCGGGGTGGTGTCGACGGGGAATGCCAGAATGGTCGTCACGGTCGTGTTCCTCTCGTCTGCTCTGGTGGGTTGGCGCGCGACCGGCGCCGCCCCCGGGGGGGCGCGCCGGGGGCCCTAAAGGTGGGGGGGGGGGCTGCCCGCCCCCCCCCGGCCCCGCCCCCGCCCCGGGGGGGGGGGGGGGCGCCGGGCCGTGGTCGTTCGTTCAGGTTTCGGCAGGTCAGGCAACGTCGCGCTTGCGCAACGGACTCGCTGCGAGAACCTCGTCTGCGGTGGTCCTCTGCCCGATCGGCCGGGCCCCGGCCGGCAAGGCCAGCGGGACGATGGGGCCGCGCGCGCCCTCCAGCGGCTCGGCCCGTCGGGCGTCGGTCTCCTCGACGGCCTCAATGACGTTGGACCACTGCTGGGTGCGCTCCGCGACGGTCGGCGCCGGTACGGCCGGGCGGGGCTGCGCGATGTGGAGGATGGCCGGCGGCTTCGGGGTCGGGACCTTCTTCAGCACGGTGGTCGGGCGGCGGGTCTCGGCCCGCAGCGCGTCCTGCTGCTGGCGTCGACGCCGGACCAGCCACCCCTCGGGGGTGAGGTCCGCCTGCACCTGCCGGTTGCTGCCGGGGCACCGTTCTCCGCCACCGCGTCCGTGCTGGACCACCCTGAGGTCGGTCCTGCCGGCAACGCGGTGCCAGCTGTGGCACTCGCGGCAGACGATGGAGATCTGCACTCCGGGCAGCATGTCGATGTCGGCAGGGTTGAGCTGGCTGAGCTGGAGGGGCTCGCGGCCGTAGGTGCGGCGGGAGCGGGTACGGGTCGACATCGGGATCCTCCCGGAACGGTCGAGGGGGAAAGGGGGAGAGGCTGCTGCTCTCTCCGCCCGCCAGGGCCGGCCCTATAGCGGGAGCCCTGGCGGACAGGCAGCGCAGCACGCTGCTCAAACTGGTGTTGCTCGATATCAGGTACGGCCGCCCGGCGCTGGGGGAGCTAGAGCATCAACCCCTGGACCTCGCCACCGCCCGAAGACGGGTGACAACCGCATGTCTTTCTCCGGCCTTCGTCAGGCCGGACTTGCTCATTCACCACCAAAGACCTGGAGTTTGGTACCCAAGTCTTGGCGACATCCATGACCGTACGCAGTTCATGACCCTCCGTCAAGCTCTTTGGTACTCAAGTCTGTTGCATAGGCACCAAAGACAGAACAGCTAGGCGGGAAAGAGGGCCCTCAAGCAGGCCGACACGCATCCAAGTCGAGAGAGTTAGGTACCAAAGTCACGCAGCATCAGGTACCTTTTGCCCCATGACTGCGACAGATCAGACGAGACGGGGAACCGCCCGGGGTGTCGCCGACGCCCTGCGCGAGCAGATCCGGTCCGGCGTGCTGCGTCCCGGCCAGGCACTTCCCACTGGTCGCGAACTCGCGGGACGGTTCAACGTCTCGGCCAAAACCGCAGTTGCCGGCGTCGACATCCTTAAAGGGGAAGGTCTCGTCATCGGTGAGCAGGGCGGTCGGCGCCGCGTGCGTTCCGTTCGTCGCATCACGTGGAACCTCAGCGAGTTCGAGCGAGGCCGCCGCCGTGACTCCCACTCGTTGGACGACTGGGCAACTGCCATCAAGGACGCCGGCCGCGAGCCCCGCGAGACGATAGCCAAGACGGTCGAGCCGGCTGAACCGCAGATCGCAGAGCGGCTTCGGATCACGACCGGCGACGAGGTCGTGAAGCGATCCCGTGTCCGATGGGTTGACGACGAGCCGTTCCAGCTCTCCACCAGCTACTTCCCGGGCACAATCGCCCGAGGGACCCTGCTGGACGAGGACAGAGAGGTATCGGTTCCTGGCGGTGTGCTGCGCCATATCGGCCACCCCCAGGTGCGCATCCGCGACGAGATCAGCACGCGGATGCCCACCCCCGAGGAGACCGATCTACTCCAGCTCCCGACGGGAACCCCAGTGTTCCAACATGTCCGAATCGGGTTCGGGGTCGAGGCCCCGGTTCGCGTCATGGTCACTATCGCGCCTGGTGACCGTCACCTGATCGTGTACGAGATGGAGGTCTAATGACCACCAAAGACGAAAGCCGACAGCTGAGGTCGACCCAGGCAAGTGGCGTTCGCCAGCCACAGGTCCCCCACGCTCGCCGGGCGGAGCCCTTGACCAACGGCCTGAACTCCCACGGCCTGGTCTGGTACGCGGCGTACGGGTCCAACATGCATGCCAACCGACTGTCGTACTACATCGCTGGCGGCCGACCGCCTGGTGGAGCCCGGACCTACCCAGGTTGCCGTGATCGCCGGCTGCCGAAGCAGCAGATCCCCGCGTTGCTACCCGGTCTGCTCTACTTTGCGGGGGAGTCACGCGTATGGACTGGCGGCATGGGCTTCTACGACCCTGCCCAGACTGACGAGATGCCCGTGCGGGCCTACCTCGTCACCGTGCAACAGTTCTCCGACATCGCCGCTCAGGAGATGCACCGAGAGCCCAACGGTGATCTCGACCTGACCCGGGCTCTTACCTCCGGACGTGATCAGCTTGGCCCGGGCCGATACGAGACCCTGGTCTGTCCGGGAGAGGTCGACGGTATCCCCTTGCTCACCTTCACGGCGCCTTGGTGCCTGGCCGACGCGGAACTCAACGCACCTTCCGTCGCCTATCTCGCCAACTTCTCCACCGGGCTCGCCGAGGCCCACGGATGGACCTTGGAGCGCTCTTCGAAGTACCTTGCCACGCGCCCCGGCGCCGCCGGGTATTGGACGGCGCAGACCGTTCTGGACGCCCTCCAGCCCTATGGTGAAACGGTGTCAGCATGACGGATCGGCAGCGAACGTCGAGGCAAGCTTGTCCGATCGTTGATCGACACGACGAGTTCGCTACCGCTACTCGCGCGTTGTCCACGGGAGTAGGCTGTCATCGTCAGTGATCCAAAACGAACTTCGCCGCCCGGACCCGAAGGTCCGGACGGCGTTCAAGTGGGTCGGCGCCCCTGGCCGGGGGCGGTCCGTCCCGGTCGACCACGCAACGGGTGGTGACGTGTTGAAGGGTACCCGCAGTGGCACCCCCTCATACGCGCGGCACCCCGCCGTGGAGTCGACCGGGAGTTCCCGGGTCTCACTCCGGCGGGGTGCCGTCGTCGTGTGTATGGCCGGCCACGGCGGCCCCCAAGGCGGGGGTGTCCCGTGACCTAGCCCTCGTCTGCGGCGCCTGACCCCGGCAAGGGTCTAAGCTCCGCCGCCGCTCTCCGAACTTTCCACCCGGACCAGCGGCCTTCTGCTCCACCTCGCTCTCGGGCTTCCGACCGTTGAGCGGGGCTTGCTGGAGATCGGCTTCCGACCGACCACCAGCGGCACTACCGGTTCTGCACGAACCAAGCACGACCCCCGAAAGGGACGCACGTAGCACGACCCCCCGAAAGGGGACGCACCAACCGGCTCCCTCACCAGGAGCCGCTCGCAGTCGGGGCCCCGGCAAGGGCCTCGGCTGCACCGCACCACCGCGACTCGTAGGAGAGGAGGCAGTTCGGCACCCCCCGGAGGGGGCTTCTTTCACACCCGCAGGGGGTGCTTCCTACCAACACCCCCGAGGGGGCGCCGTTGCGTCCCCATGTAGCTGTAGGGAGCTTTGTCATTTTGGCGCAGGTCAGCAGGCCTTTCCAGTCCCGCCGTGTCCCCGTCGCGGCGGGTGGTGTCCCCGGTTTGAGCTCGGACGATGGGATCCGGGAGGGGGGAGATCTCGCCTCCCCCGCCCCTGCCTTGGCATTTGCGGCAGACCGGTTGACGGACCGGTTGTCGGAAGCCGCCGCCGCCAGACCTATGTCTGTGACTGACATCACACGTTCGGGTGATGGTGTCGGGGGTGCCATGGACGGACTTTCGGGTGTAGTTCCGGCCGCCCGGCTGGTTCCCGGACAGCGCCAGGAACCGGCCGACGTCGCCGTGCCGGTCGCGGCGAAGAAGGTCGCGTGGGTGCCGCAGGACCACCAGCTGCTGTCCGGGGCGGCTGGGCGGATCGCGCTGGACGGCTACAGCTGGATGCAGGCCGTGCACTGGCTGCACGGCACCGGCCTCTACGTGCCGACCCACGGCCCGAAGTTCGGCGAGACCACCATCAAGTTGGCCGAGGTGCTGGCGCAGCTGACGCCGTGCCGGCCGACCATCGGCTACCTGATGCGCGCGCTCAAGTCCAGCAAGCGGACCGTGCAGTACCACCTGGGGATCCTGCGGGTGACCGGCCTGCTGGCCTGGCGCTCGATCGGCACCCGGCTGCCGATGGCCGAGGGGCAGAAGCGGGTGGAGAGCCTGGCGTCGGAGTACGAGCGGTTGATCCCGCTCTCCTACGACCAGGCGCTCGGCATCCGGACTGCGGGCGAGGGTGTGGAGCGGCGGATGACCGGGATCTCGCTGGAGGGGCGGTCGGTCATCGCGGAGCTCGGCCGCAAGGCCGCGAAGAAGCTCCGCCGCATCCGCCGCACCGTCCGTCAGACCCGTGCCCAGCAGTCGTCGGGAACCTCGCGTTGCACCCCAATGGGGGGTGGTATCACCACTGAGGTCAGCTCTTCCTCGATGGGTGATTCAAAAGCTACGGGCGAGGCCCGTGTCGAGAACTCGATCACCAGGAAGAAGCGGGCGGCGAAGCCCCGTCCGGCGGCCGGGCAGGGGCGCCGCACGGTGCTGGGCCAGGTCGTCACCGCGGCGATGATGGTTGCCGGGGACAAGCTGGCGAAGGCCGCCTACCGGCGGCTGCCGTGGGTCCGCAAGGCCTCGCACGACCAGCTGCGGTGGGTGCTGAACGACGTCGCGGCACGGGGCTGGTCCGAGGCGCGGGCCCTGGCGTGGCTTGGCGAGATCGCGGCTCAGTACCCGAGCATCGGCGGTCTGGTCTGGCGGCCGGAGCGGCCGCACGCGCTGATCGCGCACGCCCTGCGCCAGGAGGCCGAGCAGCGCGTCCTGGACGAGCAGCTCCGGCAGGAGAGTGCCGCGCGGGTCGAGCCGATGGCCAACACCGAGCTGCGCGAGTTCCGGGAGCTCACGGCCCTGTTCGACCTGATGCCGGACCATGAGGCCGAGCCCCGGGTGGAGACCGCCGGGACCAGCATCGGCGAGGCGTGCTTCTACCCGCAGGCCGCGGCCGCGCTGATGGAGGCGAACCCCGACGCCGCGATCGACCGCTACGGTGCCGACCTGGTCGGCCGGTTCGCCTACCTGGCGGCCAGCCCGACCGTCCAGCTCGGAGGTCGGGGCCGGTGACCGACCAGATGCTCACCATCGACCAGCCGGCCCCCGACCTCGAGGATCAGGACGGCCAGGCGCCGCAGCCGAGCGGCGCCGACCTGGCCCGGATCGCACTGCGGGCCGCCCGCCGCGCCGCCCGCGCGGCCGGGAACGCCACCATCAAGGGCAAGCAGCCCACTGCCGGGGAGATCTCCCGGCAGGGCCGCATCGCCCGCGAACCCGCGGGCCTCGCCGCGATCATCCCGGCCATGGCCGGCGCTCGCGGATGGGAGCTCGGCACCGGACGCGGCACCCTGCGCGACCGCTGGAAGACCATCGTCGGCACCGAGAACGCCCTCCACTGGGCCCCGGCCGGGTTCGACCCCGACACCCGCACCCTGCGCGTCGTCGCCGACTCCCCGGCCTGGGCCACCAAGCTGCGCCTGGACACCCGCCGGCTCCTCCAGCAGCTTGACCAGCACCTGCCGCCCGGCAGCGTCCGCGCCATCGACGTCCGCGTCGGCTGGCCCGAACTCGACGCCCCGGACCTCCCCCGCCGCCCCGCCGCCCAGGAACCGTCCGAGCCCCGGCCCAACCTGCTCCCCGACAGCACCTCCTACCAGGAACTCCGCCAGCAGATGCGCCAGCAGCTCCAGGCCCGCGAAGCCGCCCGCGAAGAAGAGCTCGCCCGCCGCGAGCAGCTACTGCGCGAGCACTACGGCTGGCTGCGCGAACCCGAGTCCGCCCACCGGATGGCCGTCGACCAGCAGGCCGCCCAGGAAGCCACCGCCCACGACACCCACGCCCGCCGCCTGCGCGAATCCCACCGTGCCGCACTCACCATCGCCCGCGCCACCCGGGCCGGGGCAATCCCGCTGCGCACCGCGCCGACGATGACACCCAGGAACGAGGCATCCGCGGCTCTCCTGGATACCGCATGACCAGTTGGCCTGGTACGGAACAATCAGTGGCTGCTCTGCTCCTGGCTGTGAGGGGATCAACGGTGGTTGAAACGATTGAGGGCCGGGAGTGCCTTGGCGAGGGCTGTCCCGTCTGCATGCAGGGCCGCAAAGGGCTCGACCGGTTCTTCGACGACGTTGACGAGTGCCACCGCCGGTACGGGCAACCGGGGCTGTATCCCTTCGCTGCTGGCAGGCACACGCTCCACCGCACGCCGTGCTCCAGCGACGCCCACGAGATGTACGGTGCTGGGACCGACGCAGGGCACCACCGGCCGGTGGGCAGTCGCTACGAGTCCTGCCTCCAGACCTACAGCCACCTGCCCGAGCTGGACCGGGACGATCACTTTGCGACCCACTATCCCTATCCGGCCCTTCTGGCGATGACCAGGGAAGAAGCCCTGTCCTGGATGAAGGAACGGACCGGCCCGAAGGGCGGAAAGAGCTACAAGCTCTGCCGGGTCTGTGTCCCCGAACTCTGACCCGGCCGCGACGCCCCTCGCCGCCCGGCCCGCGGCCACCACCCGACCGCTACGTCGAATCTGCGGCACGCCCACCCGGCGGCCGCCACCCAGGAGGAGGACCAGGTGACCACCCAGTCCGACCACGACAGCCCCACCCCGGCCCGGCCGGGCACACTGCACGAGCTGCGCACCGCGCTCTCCCGCTACGGCCTGCCCGGCGACCGCGACCAGTTCGAGCAGGACCTGGCCGCCGCCCTCGACGCCTCCTCGATCGGGTGACCTCGCCGCCGTCGCCGAGGTGATCGCCACCTACCGTCACCGCCTCGTCCTGCGCACCGACGAGCAGGCCATGAACTCCCTGGCCGCGCCGATCGGCGGCCAGCGCTGGACGGCGGCCGGCGACGTCTTCGCCCAGCTGCGCGCGGCCGGCGCCGACCGGTGACCGACCAGACCGAGCGGCCGGCCCCGCTGCACGTCTTCCTCTCCGATGCCGCCAGCCAGGCCCTTGCCGGGCTGTGGCCCAGCGAGCTGGACACGGTCGAGAAGCTCCTCAAGCGCCTGGCGGTGTTGCCGCGGCTCGGTATCCCGGTGCCCGGCGGAGCGGGGCCGATGGGGTCAGCCGGACGCCCTCCCAGGCGGCCGAGGGGCCACCCCCGCGCAGGCGGGGCCGATGACGCGCCCTCGGTGGTGTGCAGGACCCCGCAGGGGCCACCCCCGCGCAGGCGGGGCCGATACGCTCGTCGTCGACCAGTCCAAGTACTTCGCGGGGCCACCCCCGCGCAGGCGGGGCCGACGCGCCGAGCCCCGACCCGAACGCCCAGGCACGGCGGTCACCCCCGCGCAGACGGGGCCGACGTGACGTGCTTGGCCTACGGGAGCGGCTTCACGGGGCCACCCCCGCGCAGGCGGGACCGACAGGTGACCGGGTCATGATCTACCGACGTCCGGGGGGCCACCCCCGCGCAGGCGGGGCCGACCGTCGGCGGGCCCGGGTCGGGACCGTGTGGACGGGGCCACCCCCGCGCAGGCGGGGCCGACGTCGCGGCAAATCGACGGTGCTGTACATCCCCGCGGCCATCCCCGCGCAGGCGGGGCCGATGAGACCGGGGTCGTGGTGATCCGCAAGGCTGAGGGGCCACCCCCGCGCAGGCGGGGCCGATCCGACGAGGCCGACGATCGCGTAGTGCGCGGCGGGGCCACCCCCGCACGGGCGGGGCCGACACGCCCACCCGTTCCTCAGGGAGGACCCCCGTGGGGCCACCCCCGCACGGGCGGGGCCGACTGCTGGGCCGGCACGCTCACGCACGTCGAGCCGGGGCCACCCCCGCACGGGCGGGGCCGACGGGCGGAGTTCTTGGTGGGGCAGGTGCTCTCAGGGGCCACACCCGCACGGGCGGGGCCGACCCACGGCCGGAGGGGCACCGGGCCTTCGGCGCGGGGCCACCCCCGCACGGGCGGGGCCGACGTGAGGGCCTCCAGGGGCGGGGCCATGCTGCTGGGGCCACCCCCGCACGGGCGGGGCCGACCTGCTGGCCGCCCTCGCGGGAGCCAGCGCCCGGGGGCCACCCCCGCACGGGCGGGGCCGACGGTCGAGGTCGGGGTCCATGGGGTCTCCTCGGGGGGCCACCCCCGCACGGGCGGGGCCGACGGCCCAGCCGGCCTCGCAGGCGTCGCGTTCGGCGGGCCACCCCCGCACGGGCGGGGCCGACCTCGGCGAGCACGGCCACCTGGTGGACACCGACGGGGCCACCCCCGCACGGGCGGGGCCGACTGGAAGCGTGGCGGCCTGGGCGTGCAGGACGGGGGGCCACCCCCGCACGGGCGGGGCCGACCTCCTCACCCGCCGCCTCCACCTGGAGAACGGGGGGCCACCCCCGCACGGGCGGGGCCGACACTTCCTGACCTGCAGTCCTTCACGGCAGAGTACGCCGATTCATTCGGTCCGATTCACACTCGCTGGAAACGTCTCTGCGCGGCCGGGGCCGATCCTCGCTGACAGCCCCGCCCTACACGAGGGGGTACCCCGCGAGGGCGGGACCGACGTCTTCGCTGGCGCGGTAGTGGTGGCCGCCCCGGGGCCACTCCTGCGCAGGCGGGGCGGACGCTACTCCGGTTCACCCTCGCCGGCCGTGAGCCACAGGCGGGGGCCGACTAGCTAGGGCCCCGTCCAGCGGATCATGACGTCGTAGGCTTCGGCGTATGCACAGTACGCTGACCGAGCACGCCCGGTGTCTATGGGGAGATGAGTACCATCCGACACCGGCGTGCGATCGAGAGCACGACGAGCACTACTTCATTGAAGAGCTGACCTTCGCCGATGCGGATGCAATCCTCGCGATGCTGCGAGAGCTCTGCCCGCATGTGGTTGACGGTCAACTCCCGGTGCGGATTCGCAATCTTGCCTATCGGCTCGTGCTGCTGCAATGGCCGGGCCAGCCCGCTCTTCTGCGGGAGGCCGCGCAGAACCTGTGGCTGCATGGCCCGGACTGGGACAACATCGCGGCGGAACTCACGCAGGAGGCCGAAGAGCTCGAAGCCCGCTGACAAACTGAGCCGTCAGGCCCTGATGCCGTAGGGTCACCCCCCGCACAGGCGGGGCCGACTGTACACCGCTCACGCCGAAATGCACGCCACCGGGGTCGACCCCGCACGGGGCAGGACCGACTGGCTTCACCTCGGGCGCGGACAAGGCCAGGAAGGGCCCCCGCGGGCAGGGCCGAGCCGCACAGCCTCGACCAGAAGTACGCCGTCGCGGGGCCACCCCCACGCGGGCGGGGCTGACAGCTTGTCGTTCGGCAGGCTCTCGACCTGCACGGGGCCACCCCCGCACGGGCGGGGCCGACCAGCGCATCGCCGGCGCCCCCCGATCACCCGCATGGGCGGGGCCGATCGGCTCGACACGTACGAGCTGGACACCGACGGGGGGTCACCCCCGCGCAAGCGGGGTCGACTCTGGCCGGTGATCTGGTCGGCGCGGGCGAGGAGGGGCCGGCCGCCCCCACACGGGCGGGGTCAACATCCCGATGTTCCCGATCCGCACCACCACCCGGGGGCCACCCCCGAACCGGCGGGGTCGACGCGATCCAGCTCCGCGAGGAAGCCATCCGCCGGGGGCCACCCCTGCGCAGGCGGGGCCGATTGCGGGCCGAGCGCTGGCCGTCGATCAGCGCGGGGGCTACCCCCGCGCAGGCGGGGCCGACGCGGAGAACGGCCACCCCGAACTCCAGCAAAAAGGGGGCCACCCACCCCCGCGCAGGCGGGGCCGACCCCGCGACGGCTACCAGACGATGTCCGAGCACGGGGCCACCCCCGCGCAGGCGGGGCCGACGCGTCCTCGCCGACCAGAGGGCACGTGTCGCCCGGGCCACCCCCGCACGGGCGGGGCCGATCTGGAGCAGATCCGCGGCACGATGGAGACCGGAGGGCCACCCCCGCGCAGGCGGGGCCGATGCCTGGGCATCCTGCTGGGCGAACAGCAACTCGGGGCCACCCCGCGCAGGCGGGGCCGATGGCCAGGCCCTGGTCAAGCACGGCTACGGCCGGGGGTCACCCCCGCGCAGGCGGAACCGACGGTCCGGGCGGCAACACACCCAGCGCCGCGGCGGGGTCACCCCCGCACAGGCGGGGCCGACCGCGCTGTCCGGCACGGGCCGACCCTCGACGCGGGGTCACCCCCGCACGGGCGGGGTCGATCGGGCACAGGCGATCGTGTCGGCGGTCTCTGCCGGGTCACCCCCGCACGGGCGGGGCCGACTCCTCCCAGCCGTCGACGCGCTGGAAGTAGCCGGGGCCACCCCCACACGGGCGGGGCCGACGGCATCGCCGGCGTCCAGCCCGGGGACCTCGTGGGGGCACCCCCGCACGGGCGGGGCCGACCACATCGGGATCGGGGTGTCGGTCCGCCGGCGGGGGCCACCCCCGCGCAGGCGGGGCCGACATCTACGACTGGCGCACCGAGGACATCTGGCGGGGGCCACCCCCGCGCAGGCGGGGCCGACGAGGTGGACCTGGTCCCGGAGCATGGACCTCAGGGGGTAACCCCCGCGCAGGCGGGGCCGATCACCCTGGCGAACCCCACCGCCGCCGTCCGCCCGGGGCCACCCCCGCGCAGGCGGGGCCGATCCCTACGGCAAGAACACCTACGGCAAGCCCCTGGGGCCACCCCCGCGCAGGCGGGGCCGACGGGCTGGAACTCGGGGCCAGCCACCGCCCGTCCGGGCCACCCCCGCGCAGGCGGGGCCGACACCTGCGCGCACTTCAGGTAGAGGCCGTCCGCGGGGCCACCCCCGCGCAGGCGGGGCCGACGATACACCGTTCATCAGGCCGGTGACCGGGTCTGGGCCACCCCCGCACGAGCGGGATCGACCGCACGGGCGCCGGTCGGGCCCGTACACCAGGGGGCCACCCCCGCACCGGGCGGGGTCGACCGATCACCGCCGTGATGCACTGTCCCAAGCCCCAGGTCACGCCCTGCACTGGCGGGGCCGATCCGAGCGTGCCCCGGCCGAGGACTGGATTTTGGGGTCACCCCCGCACGGGCTGGGCCGATGCCGGGGTCGCGGGCTTCACGCCCTGCTCCACTGGGTCACCCCCGCGCAGGCGGGGCCGATCTGCTGGACCGCGAGGGCATGTCCGTCCTCGCGGGATCACCCCCGCGCAGGCGGGGCCGATGCGTCCACCAACGTCAACGGGGCCACCATCTCGGGGCCACCCCCGCGCAGGCGGGGCCGATCGGCCCTCGATCCGTTCGAAGTCCTCGTCGAACGGGCCACCCCCGCGCAGGCGGGGCCGATATCCGGGCCTGCCGCAGCGCGGCCGACCCCGGCGGGCCACCCCCGCGCAGGCGGGGCCGATGGGGCACCGGCCGGGATGGGTGCCGCGGCCGCAGGGCCACCCCCGCGCAGGCGGGGCCGATCAAGCCCCGACCTAGCGCCTCGACACCGCCAGGGGGCCACCCCCGCGCAGGCGGGGCCGATTGACCGATGCCCCTGCCTCACGTGACGAAGCTGGGGCCACCCCCGCGCAGGCGGGGCCGATGCGCTGTCCGGACGGCCTGCTTGTAGGCCGCCGGGGCCACCCCCGCGCAGGCGGGGCCGACCGTCAGGGGCCACCCCCGCGCAGACGGGGCCGATGTCCAGCAGGGTGACGGCAGCCTGTTCGGCTGGGGGTCACCCCCGCGCAGGCGGGGCCGACGCGCCGAGCCCCGACCCGAACGCCCAGGCACGGCGGTCACCCCCGCGCAGACGGGGCCGACGTGACGTGCTTGGCCTACGGGAGCGGCTTCACGGGGCCACCCCCGCGCAGGCGGGGCCGATCCGACGAGCCGACGATCGCGTAGTGCGCGGCGGGGCCACCCCCGCACGGGCGGGGTCGACTTGTTGCCGCGGGTGATCATGGACCGCTGTCCCGGGCCACCCCTGCACGGGCGGGGCCAATGACTCGACCCATCCCGTGCGGCGGAAACCGTTGGGGCCACCCCCGCGCAGGCGGGGCCGATGGGTGGGAATACCCGAGCCAGCCCGGACAAACGGGGTCACCCCCGCACGGGCGGGCCGACCTGGGCGCGGTGGCGTCGCGCGGGGTGTGGCGGGGGCCACCCCCGCACGGGCGGGGCCGACGTGAGGTAGCCCGAGGCCTCGACGATGGTGTGGGGGCCACCCCCGCACGGGCGGGGCCGACCAGGTGGGCTGCGTGACGCACTGCTTCCGGTACGGGCCACCCCCGCACGGGCGGGGCCGACCCGGGGATGGAGTTCGAGGAGTTCATCCCCGAGGGGCCACCCCCGCACGGGCGGGGCCGACCGACCGGCGAACGTCCTTCTCCGGTCTGCTCCGGGGCCACCCCCGCACGGGCGGGGCCGACCCGCTGGTCGAGAGCCCCGTCCGTCAGCCGAGTGGGGCCACCCCCGCACGGGCGGGGCCGACACGCCCTACCTCGCCGCCGTGATCGGCGCGGGAGGGCCACCCCCGCACGGGCGGGGCCGACCAGGGGTAGGGGCCCAGGGTGTCGAGTCGGACGGGGCCACCCCCGCACGGGCGGGGCCGACCGAAGGGAAGTAGCAATGGCTGATCCGATCGCGGGGCCACCCCCGCACGGGCGGGGCCGACGCGCCGACCGATCGAGTAGCCGATCTCGAAGAGGGGCCACCCCCGCGCAGGCGGGGCCGATCCGGGCGTGAGCGTGGCCATTTGTCGCCGTACGGGGCCACCCCCGCGCAGGCGGGGCCGATTTCTCCAGGCGCTCGCGCTCGGCCGACATGAGCGGGCCACCCCCGCGCAGGCGGGGCCGATACGCCCTGGGGTTTCGAGGCCCGGGTGCAACTGGGGCCACCCCCGCGCAGGCGGGGCCGATTACGCGCGGTGCCGCCGGAACCCCGACGCCCGCCGGGCCACCGCAGGCGGGGCCGATTCGCCGTCCGGGTCGGACACGTCCCAGACCACGGGGCCACCCCCGCGCAGGCGGAGCCGATAGCACCGCATTCACCACTTATTCGCCTTTCCATGGGCCACCCCCGCGCAGGCGGGGCCGATGAGGTGAAGACCGGCTCCGGCCTCCCCGTGTGGGGGCCACCCCCGCGCAGGCGGGGCCGATCGCTCCCAGAGGGAGTGCAGCCACCACAGCGCCGGGCCACCCCCGCGCAGGCGGGGCCGATTCCCGAGAAAAGTAATCGGGAGCCGGAGGACGAGGGCCACCCCCGCGCAGGCGAGGCCGATGCTGGAGAAGGCGGAGGCGGAGGCGGCCGTGAGGGGCCACCCCCGCACGGGCGGGGCCGACGCGCGCACCGTGCGCGCACGTGGGGGTCCCGGAGGGCCACCCCCGCACGGGCGGGGCCGACGCGGCCCGGCGCTTGGCCTCCAGCTCCGCGTCGGGGCCACCCCCGCGCGGGCGGGGCCGACGTCCTCGATGTCGCCCCTACCGTCCCGAGCCCGGGGCCACCCCCGCACGGGCGGGGCCGACTTGGTAGGGGACACCTCACCCGCTTCCCAGCGCGGGCCACCCCCGCACGGGCGGGGCCGACAGGTTGGCCGCGGGCCAGGAGTCGATCTTGGCGGGGCCACCCCCGCACGGGCGGGGCGACCAGGATCTGGAAGGCTCGCGTGCGGGCCTTGGTGGGCCACCCCCGCACGGGCGGGGCCGACGTCGTCGGGGTCGTGGTCGCCCGCGCGGAGGGGGGGCCACCCCCGCGCAGGCGGGGCCGACGAGGACCCCCTCCCCGCCGAACGGGCGGTCAGGGGGCCCCCGCGCAGGCGGGGCCGACCAGCGCATCGCCGGCGCCCCCGATCACGCCCCGGGGCCGCCCCCGCACGGGCGGGGCCGACCAGGAGACCGGCCTCACGGGCCTGCAACTGGAGGGGCCACCCCCGCATGGGCGGGGCCGATCGTCAGCACCGCCCCGACATCACCCTCGACGAGGGGTCACCCCCGCACGGGCGGGGCCGACTGGTAGCACCAGTAGAACTCCGGGGGTGTGAAGGGGTCACCCCCGCGCAGGCAGGGCCGACGGTCCGCACCCAGGCAGCGTGATGGGCGGCGAGGGGTCACCCCCGCGCAGGCGGGGCCGACGGAGAGGGTCATCCGCGGCTCGCGACGGCCCAGGGGTCACCCCCGCGCAGGCGGGGCCGACCGGTGTCGCGGGGTCTGCGGCGGATGGTGACGGGGGCCACCCCCGCGCAGGAGGGGCCGACCGCAGCAGGCGCTCAAGGGGCCGTCACCCCCGCAGCCTCGTGGGGGGCACCTTCGCATGGGCGGGGTTGGGCTGTTTTGGTGTCAAGGAGCGGGGAGCTGATCCTACCGCCGGGGTGCTGGGCGCGGGTTCTGATGAGGGTTCAGGTCCCGATTGTCAGACCCTGGGTCTAGCGTCACCGAGTGGCTACTATCCGTGCCCGAGTAGTGGGGACCGCTCTGTGACGCGACCGTCGTTCGATGTGGTGGTGAGGCCGTGGATCACGGCCCGCGTTCGTACCGACCTGACCCCTGAGGAGGTCGCTGAGCTGCCGGTCCGGTGCCGGCCGGGGGAGGGCGTGGCCCTGGGTCTGGCGGAGGTCTTGACATGGGCTCATCTGCTGGAGCACGTCGACTGCCCGGATCCGGCGTCGGAGTCCGCGCTGCTGCGGGTCCTGGTCGCGATCACGGCCCGGGTGACGGGCCTGGACGTGGCGGAGGATTGGGACGACACCCGGTGGGACGTCCTGGAGGCCGGCCGTCTGGACCCGGGCCGCGTCGCCGCTTACCTCGACCAGCACGCCGACCGGTTCGACCTGTTCGACGAGCGGCGGCCGTGGTTGCAGGAGCCGCGGCTGGCCGAGGAGTGCACGGGCAGCAGCGGGACCGGGCGGCTGATGATGACGCGTCCGTCGGGCAGGAACCATGTGTGGTGGCCGCTGGAGAAAGGCGGGCTCGGCGGCCCGGTGCCCACCGAGGAGGCCGCGCTCGGGCTGTTGACGTGGCTGTTCTCGGGGCCATCGGGGACGGCGGCGAACCGGCGCCGGTCGGACGGGAAGAACAGCCACTACACGGTGGCCGGCCCGATCCGGGCGCTGGTGTCGTGGTTCCCGGCGGGCCGCAGCCTCGCGGAGACGCTGGTCCTGGGGGTGCCGTCGCCGGACACCTGGCCGACGAACCCCGGCCGGGACGAGGCCCCGTGGGAGGCCAAGCGGCTGCCGGACCCGCGACTGCCCGCGGCCCCGGCCGGGCCGGTGTCGCTGCTGACGGCGCGCGCCTCCCATGCGCTGCTGCTGAAGCCCGACGCCGACGGCGGGCACGTGACGGACACGTGGATCACGTGGGCGTGGGAGAACGAGCTTCCGGAGGCCGACGACCCGTACGTGATCCGGCGGGACGAGGGCGGTCGGGTGCGGGCGAACTCGGCGCGGGTGGCGTGGCGGGACCTGGACGCGCTGCTGCTGAAGACGGTGCCGGGCAAGACGCCTCGCCACCGGCCGGCCGTCCTGGCGTCGGTCTCGCGTCTGCCGCGGGAGACCGCGGCCGGGCTGCGGCTGCGCGCGTACGGTCTGCACCAGGAGCGCCGGGACCCGGAGACCGCCTGGTTCACGGCTGTCACGCCGCCGGTCCTGGGCTTCCTGGAGGAGCTGGACGAGGACGGTGCGGCCGCGGTCTCGGCGGCCCGGTCACGGGCCGAGGGCGTCGCCGGGGGCCTCGCGAAGGCGCTGCGGGCGGCGTGGCAGGGGTTCACCGGTGACACGAAGGTGTGTCCGTGGGTGGATTCGGCGCTGCCGGTGTACTGGTCGCAGGCCGAGGCCGAGTTCTGGAAGGCGGTCGTTCCGGACGGGTCGGGGGAGCGGCCGCAGCCCGGGTTCCAGAAGGTCTCGACGCGGGTGTTCGACGCCGTGACGGAGGCGGCCGCGCTCACGCCGCGCGGGATGCAGGCGGTAGAGGAGGCCCGTGCGGCGATGCTCAGGCCGCCGAGGGGGCCGCGAAAGAAGAAGTCGGCGGCCCCGTCGGACGGTGGTCAGCGGCCCGGCTGACCGGGCCGCGAGTCCGGTGCCTGTCGGACCCGCCCGGTGCCCTGCGGTTAGGGGGCCGGGCCGGTGTTCCGTCCGTGCGGCGCGGGTCCGCTTCCGTGCCCTCGCCCTGGCCCCGCCCGCCCGCCGGCCCAGCCAGTCGGCCGGGTGGTGCGAGACGGCCCTCGTTCGTGATCTCTGTCCCGCCGCCGGCGGGAGTCCTACCTCTCAACCCTCATCGAGGAGCCCATGTCCGTCGAATCGCCGAACGCCGCGGAGCAGGATCCGCTCGAGCACCAGCGCGCGTTCATGCTGCACGTCCACCAGCAGTGCTCCACGCCCGGCGGCCGCGCCGCGGTCCGCTCCGCGCTGATCGACCCCCACCAGCCGTTCCGCGCCTACGAGTACCTGCTGAACCGGATCCCGCGGTGGACGAACCGCGCCACCGAGCGCGCCTACGTCCTGACCGCGGGCATGTACGCCGAGCAGGCCCCCAACCCGCGCCTCGACCGGAAGCCGAAGCCCCCCGCCGGCCTGACCGCCCCCGTCGAGGGTGACCGCTGGCGCAACGTCGGCTGGTCGCTCGCCCGCGCCGTCCACGGGAAGGTTCTGAGCGAGGACACGGTGAAGGACAGGCTGCTGCTGATGTCCCGCCAGGACGCCGACGCCCTCACCCGCGACCTGCCGCCCCTCGTCGCCCGCCTGCGGGCCGGCGACGTCCCCGTCGTGTGGCCGCTGCTGCTGCGCGACCTGACCCGCTGGGTCGACCACCCGACCGACACCGCCCGCGCCTGGACCCGGGCCTACTACCAGTACGACCACACCACCAAAACCGCCACCGCGACCACCGAGGAGACCTCCTGATGAAGCGCCGCCTGTACCTCGACCTGCATGTCATCCACTCCTACCCGCTGTCCTGCCTCAACCGCGACGACCTCAACATCCCCAAGACCGCCTTCTACGGCGGTGAGCAGCGCGGCCGGATCTCCTCCCAGTCCGGGAAGCGGCACGTGCGGGTGGAGGTGGAGGACCGGCTGGGGGAGTGGGCGGTGCGCACCAAGCGGTTGCCGGAGTGCATCGCCGGCGAGCTGGTGCGGGCCGGGGGCTGGGAGGAGGAGCTGGCGCAGCGGGCCGGGCGGATGGTGGTCCTGGCGGCGGACGTGAAGGGCGTGGCTGTGGACGGGGACAACGACACGAACAGCATGCTGTTGCTGCCGAAGGGCGGGATCGTGGAGCTGGCCGGGGTCGCGGTCGAGTATCGGGAGCTGGTCGAGGCCGGTGTCGACAAGAAGGCGGAGGCTGCGGCGCAGGCGAAGCTGGTGAAGGCCGCGGGGAAGCGGGTGTTGGAGGTCCTGCGGGGGCGGACGTCGAGCATTGCGGCGTTCGGGCGGATGCTGGCGAACGAGCCGGGGTCGGCGGTGGCCGGTGCGGTGCAGGTCGCGCACCAGCTGACGACCCACGCGCTGGCGGTCCAGCCGGACTACTTCACGGCGGTGGACGACGTCACGCATGGTCAGGAGGACGAGTCGGGGTCGGCGCACCTGGGGACGGCGTATCACACGTCGGGGACGTACTACCGGTACAGCTCGGTGAACCTGCCGGAGTTGGCCGGGAATCTGGGTGATGATCCGGTGGCGGCGCGTGAGCTGGCGGTGGAGTTCGCGCGGGCGTTCGCGGTCGTGGTGCCGTCCGCGCGCAAGGGCTCGACGGCGCCGTTCACGCCGCCGTCGCTGGTGCACGCGGTGCTGCGCGGGGACCAGCCGGTGAACCTGGGCGGGGCGTTCGAGAAGCCGGTCACCGCGGAGCGCGGGAGCGGGTTCGTGGAGCCGTCGATCGAGCGGCTGGCCGCGCACGCCGGCGCGGTGAACGCCTTCCTCGGGAAGGCCGGCGTCCTCGCCTCCGCGCACACGGTGCTGACCGGCGACGCGGTCGACGACCTCGGCGACAACGCCGGGTCTCTCGAGAAGCTCCTGTCCGGCATCGGTACGGCGATCGGTGAGCGTCTGTGAGCGGCGGTCTGCTGCTGCACCTGGCCGCGCCGATGCAGTCCTGGGGCAGCCCTTCGCAGTTCGGGACCCGGTTGACCTACCCGTATCCGACGAGGTCCGGTCTGACGGGGCTGTTCGCGTGCGTGCTCGGTCTGCCGCGCGGCTGCGACGTGGGGGAGTTGGCCGCGCTGCGGTACACGGTGCGTATCGACCGGCCGGGCCGGCTCCTGCGGGACTACCAGACCGTCGGGGGTGGGTTTCCGCGGGAGAAGACCGTGATCACGGCGGCCGGCGGCCGGCGTCCCGTCGATGAGGCGACCCTGCAGTCGGAGCGCTGGTATCTGGCCGACGCGGCGTTCACTGTCGCCGTCACCGGCCCGCCCGCCGTCACCGAACGGGTGGCGGAGGGTCTGCGCCGACCGGTGTGGCATCCCTACCTGGGGCGCCGCTCCTGCCCTCCCAGCAGTCCGATTCTCGTGGCCGTCGTCGACGATCCCGGGGCGGAGCTGCGCCGGCTGCCGCTGCACCGGGAACCCGACAGGTCCGACCCAGCCGGGGGTTTCGCCGGCTCGCGGTCGGGCGACGAGGGGCGGGCGGTGGAGGTGGTCTTCGTCCACGACACCGACCCGGGCACCGGCCACCCGCCCGTCACCCAGGTCCGCGACCAGCTCCCCGCCGCCGGTGGGCGCCGCTTCGCCGACCGCCCCCTGTGGGAGACCCGCCACACCTTCACCCACGACCAGCACGCCGGCACCGGCACCGCCTGGATCACCGCCCTCACCGCCTACACCCGGGCCTGACCGCCCAGACGCCACCGGCCCCGCCCCTCGCGGGGGAACCGACCACCGACCCGGAGAACCACGTGACCCGCCTCACCCTCCTGCGGCTGAACCCCCGTTCCAGGGACGCCGCAGCCGACCTGCGCAACACCAGCCACATGCACCAGCGGATCATGGGCATGTACCCCGACGCGCTCACCAGCGGGGACGCGGCCCGCCGCAGTCTCGGCGTCCTCTACCGCATCGAACGAGCCCCCCAGGCGACCACGGTCCTCGTCCAGTCGACCCTGGCCGCCGAGCCCACCACTCTCCCCGAGCACTACGCCACCTGCCAGCAGCGTGACCTGACGCCGCTGCTGGACTGGCTCGCCGACGGCCGCAAAGTCCGGTACCGCATCGACGGCTCACCCACCCGCTCCGCCCGCGACGGCACCCGTGACGCGGGCGGCCGCCTCAACCGGGGCAAGCCCGTGCCCCTTCACGGCAAGGACGCGATCGCCTGGTGGGAACGCAAGGCCCACACCGCCGGCCTCGACCTCCACGACATCCTCGATATCCCGCAGGAACCCGCCACCGGCCACCGCGCCACCGGGCCGATCCGCCACACCCTCACCCGCTTCGAAGGCCTCGCCACCATCACCGACCACCAGGCGCTCCGCACCGCCGTCACCGACGGCATCGGCCGCGGCCTCGCCTACGGCGCAGGCCTTCTCAGCCTCGCCCCCCACCGCGAGTAGGGAACTCGCAGAGCCCCCAGCCCACCGCAGGTCGCAACGGGCCCGCTCCGCCAGGGCGGAGGTGACCCGGCGCGAACGAGATCGGCGGCCTTCCGCTCGCTGCCCGCTCCGCCTGCGCGGGGGGAGACCCGTGGGCGCCGGGGGACATCGTCATCCTCGACCGGTCGGCCCCGCACGTGCGGGGATGGCCCCGCGACGGCGTACTTCTGGTCGAGGCTGTGCGGGTCGGCTCCGCCCGCGCGGAGGCGACCTGGAAGTTCCTGGCGTCCGTCGACCGCCACGAGCGATCCCCTCTGCCCGCGCGGAGGTGACCTGCTGCTGGTAGTGCCCACAGCGACTGTACGTCGCACCGCTCCGCCGCGACGGAGCCACCCGCCGGGTCCGAGGGCGGTGTCCCGTCGTACCTTCCGCCCGTGTGGCGGCTCCTTGGAGGTGTTCCGTGATCGATACCAGAGTTGCCGGTAAGCGCCGCGGCCTGACCGGCCCGTACCCCCTGGTGTGCCACCTGGTCGACACCGCGGTGATCGCGGGTGCGCTGTGGGACTCCTATCTGACGTCCTCCCAGCGAGAGCTGATCGCCGGCGGATGGAAGGTGGACCTCGTGCGGGCACGGAGGCTGGTGATGCTGGCAGCGGGCCTGCATGACATCGGGAAGATCACCTTCTGTTTCCTGCGGGGAATCAAGGAGACCGGCGGCCTGCTGGCCGATCCGCGGTTCCCGGCGCCGGCGGGCTGGGTGAACGACGAGTGGATCCCGCACCAGGTGGCGAGCCACTGGACGCTGCCGCAGATCCTTACGGGTCTGGGATGGCCGCCGGTCGAACGGCCGTGGAGGTCCGTGGCGCACCAGTTCGCCCAGATCCTTGGCGGCCACCACGGCGTGTTCGGCGAGGCGCTGTCGCCCGCGGCCACGGCCGATCCACTGAGGGCGCTGCGCGGGCTGGGAGTGGACGGCTGGGCCGAGCAGCGCGAGGAGCACGTGCGGGCGGTGCTCGGGGTCTGCGGGTCCCCGCAGGCGCCGCAGCACCTGCTGCCCGCCGGGGCGGCGGTGGTGGTGAGCGGGCTGGTGGTGCTGGCGGACTGGCTGGCCTCCAACACCCAGCAGGTGCAGGGCCGCCTGGACAGGTGGAACGGCGATCTCGCCGCGCACACCGCGAGAATCCGGCAACGGGCACCATGGGTGATCGCGCACGCCCAGGTGGCGGCGCCGGCGTGGAAGCCGGTCACGACCTTCACTGACCTGTTCCCCGACATCAAGGACCCGTACCCGCTGCAGGCCGACGTCGCGAAGCGGCTCGCGGACCTGGTGGACGGTCCGGGGCTGGTCCTTGTCACCGCGCCTACCGGCGACGGGAAGACCGAGACGGCCCTGTTCGCCGCCCGGGTCCTCGGCGCGGCGGCCGGGGCCGGGGGCTTGGCGGTGCTGTTGCCGACGATGGCGACGACCGACGCGATGTGGCGCCGGGTGAAGAAGTTCACGGCCCGGGCCGCCGGGGTCGGGACACCGGTGACGCTGCTGCACTCGATGGCGTGGCTGAACGAGGACTACGATCCGCGGCGGGACGAGGTGGTGGCGGACGGCTGTGTGTCGACGCAGGCCGCGCAGTGGCTGCACGGCCCGCACCGGGGGCTGCTCGCCGGGGTCGCGGTCGGCACCTGGGACCAGGCGGCGCTCGCGGCGCTGCCGGTGCGGTTCAACGTGCTGCGGTGGCTCGGGCTGTCGGGCAAGACGCTGGTCATCGACGAGGCCCACAGCTACGACGCCTATGGGCACCGGCTGACCCAGCGGCTGCTGGAATGGTGCGGACACCTGGGCATCCCGGTGGTCCTGCTGTCGGCGACCCTGACCGGCCGCACCGCCACCGACCTCGTCGGCGCCTACCGGACTGGCACCCGGCGGACCGGCGCCGGCCACACCGACCCGGAGCCGATCACCGCCCCCTACCCGGGCTGGGTCCATGTCTCCGCCAGGACCGGGAGGGTCACCCCACACGGGCCGCTGCCCACCACCCGCGAACGCGAAGTGACCGTCGACCACCACACCACCCGCCACACCCACGACCCGGCCGTGCCCGGCGGCCGCGCCGCCCGCGTCCTGGCCGAGCTCGAGCCCGCTGCCGGCGGAACGGGCTGCGCGCTGGTCGTGTGCAACGTGGTCGCGGACGCGCAGGCCACCCGCCGAATGCTCGCCCAGCGGTGGGGCGAGGACGGCCCCCAGGTCGTGCTCCTGCACGCCCGGCTCCCGTTGTGGCAGCGGATCGAGCGCACCGCCCTGATCGAGGGGATGGTCGGATCGAAGGGCACCCGCCCCGCCAGGCCGCTGGTGGTCGTCGCCACCCAGGTCGTCGAGCAGTCCCTCGACTGGGACTTCGACCTGGTGATCTCCGACCTCGCCCCCATGAGCCTGCTCCTCCAGCGCGCCGGCCGCTGCCACCGCCACGACCACCCCAGGCCCGCCTGGGCGCCGCTGCCGCGGCTCGTCGTGCTGTCCCCGCCGGGCGGTCTGCCCGCACCCACCTGGGGCGACGTCTACGACACCTCCCTGCTCCGCCGGACCTGCGAGGCGCTCCGTCGGCTGGAGGGGCCGATCGCGATTCCGGGCGCCGTGCCCGGCCTGATCGCCGACGTGTACGACGCGGCCTGGGATCCGGCCCGGATGAACGGCGACGACGCTCAGCGCCTGGCGAGGGAGCAGGCTCAGGCCGCGGCCGCCGACATGGCGATGATCCCGGCACCGGCCCGGGTGAAGGACCTGTACCCGCTGACGTCGGCCCTGGACCCGGACCTCGCCGTCACCCGCCTGGGCGGAGAATCCCGGCGCATCCTGCCCGTGTGGCCCGCCGACACCGGCTGGACCTTCGTTACCGCCGACGGCCCCGCCGAACTGCCTGACAAGCCGAGCAAGGACGACATCCGCACGATCATCCTCTCCACCGTCCAGGTCCGCTCGACCTGGCTCGCCGGCGCCGGACCCGAAACCCTCCCGCCCAGCCCGTGGCAGGACATCCCCGCCCTACGCGACATCGCCCTGATCCCCCACGACAGGACGACCGGAGGATGGCGAGCTCCGGATGGCCGGACGATCCGCCTGGACCCCGTGGACGGCATCATCCGCGAGTAGCCGTGTTCGCACGGCGAAGGCATCGAGGCAGCACGATCGGCTACCGGTCCGGCCTGGGCGCGCAGAAGGCGGCCACGATCAGGTCACCAGCCCGGTCGCGGTTGCCGGTTCGGCCCGGCGTGCAGGCACCGGTCCCTTCCCACGGCACCGATGCCCACAGGCCAGCGGCTGGACGCTGCTGACCGCCCGGTTCAGGGGTGCGGTGTCCAGCCCAACGGGGTGAGCGAAGTGTCGGTCAGGATCCGCGTGACGGTGTCGTCGAGGGTGCTGTCCTCGCCGATGACGTGTTCGAGATCGCCGGGCAGAAGGTCCAGCGGCCGTGTTGTAGCCCCCGGGACTTCTCTGCACTTCGCCCGATTGGGCGATCGGAGCCGCCGGGGCCTGGTGCACGGCCGAGCATGTAACCCTGTGGATCCGCCCTCCACCGCCGTGATCCACTGAGGCCATGAGCTTGTCCGTGGATGTGTTCGTCGTCGGCGAAGACGACAAGATGGACCTGCTGGACGTCCCGGAGGGCAGTTCCGACCTCGCGGGCTTCGAGCGCTGGCGTACCACCGTGTGGGGGTCCGACGCTGTGCGCTCGTTGGGGGCGAGGTTCTTCCCAATCTTGGCCAGCGGTGACTGGCTCAAGGTGGCCCCGGACCAGGTGGCGGACTTCCTGGGTGAATGCGCCCTGCTCCGTAGCAACCTCGAAGTTGTCGCGCCCAGCGCCGACCCGGCGAAGTCGCATGCTGAGTACGTTCGGCAGATCTCTGAGCGACTGGTGAACATCGAGGACGCTGCCGAGCGTGCGCAGAGCGTCAGGGGTGGTGTGGTCATCTGGTAGGGCGTCCGTTCTGGAGGAAATTCGGCGGGCGATCTGCCCGTGGCGTGGCAGGATGGCGCCATGACGTTGATCCGAAGGGGCGATGCCGCGTAAGTCGCCCGGCGCCATGCGCGCCCAGACGCGGTTGATTCGGGGTCAGTCCCGACAGTTCAGTCAGGTCCGAGGCTTGCGACGAAATGCCCAAGCTGCGGTCTGGCGTCTTGAAGCTCGCAGGTTCTGGCCTGGGTATTTGAGTGAGGCGCTGAGCCAGTACGAGCGGTTCTTGCGCCAGCCTGGTCGGTGGCTCTATGTGCCCTTGGCGGACTGCCCGTGCCACGACGTGGTCGGAGGCCGGGACAATCTGCAGGCCATGCTCGATGCGCTGCCGCCGGCCGCGCGCCGTGAACTCAGTCAGATCGTGACCCGGCTCGATGCGGAGTTCGAGCGGCGCACGTTGCCGGACCCCTTCGCGTCTGAGCTGCTGTGCAGTGTGTGGTTCGACCCTCTGAGCCGGCCGTGGTGGCACCTGCGATTGACCAAACCGTAGGCGAATGCGCGAGGGCACCTGCCGCTCCCCGCCGCGGGCGGAAGGCGTCCATCGGCGGGGGGCGGGCTCGCGCGAGCTGATGCGTATCGCGGGTTCATAGAGGTGACTCCTCCGGTGGAGGGATGGCCGAGGCCGAGGAAGGCCGACGTCGACGACGGACCGGCTGCTGCGGCGGCTGGCTTCATCTCTCTTGCCGCGAAGGAAGGTGATCCGCAGGGAGGACCTGGTCTCGTCTCGGTGAGCTCGGGGTTTGGCTGATCTTGGCCTGCGCGGGGGAGCGACTGTGTGGAACTGCGGCAGTGGGGCTTCGTCGAGCTGTCGGGGATCAGCAGGGCGCACCCTGTTGACCTGTCCTTAGCGCTGCCCCTAGCGTGCCCTGGTGGCTTCTGAGGCGTTGTTCGTGATGATTCATGTGGGCCAGAAGGTCGGGCACCAGCGGAACCTGGAGCACGGGATGGTGACGCGCTCCTGGGGCTTTCCGAAAAAGCCATACTGGTACGGCCAGCTGGAACCGGAGTTCGCGGTGCTGGTGACCGGGGCGGCTCCGCGGGTACAGCCGGAGTCGTGGGAAGCAAGGTCTGTGCGGATGGTGCTGTGCAAGGTGCAGGTCGGCCTGTACGAGGGCATGGCACCGCACTGGCCGGACGAGGTGGCCGAGGAGCGGGTCATCTACCCTTTCCGGCTGGGCCTGGAGCCGCTTGCCGTGCTCGATGATGTGCCGCTGGGCCCGGACGGTCCGCTCAGCGCGGAGGCGTCGCAGGCGGCGCGTCGGTCGGGGACCCAGCAGGGAGTGGGGTACCTGGTGGCGATGGACCCGCAGCCGTTGTTCGACGCGGCCGGCATCGAGGCCGATTGGGCTGCGGATCATGACGTCCCGCTCGCCGCGACGCCGGGGGTGACACTCGAACAGTTGGAGGGGCCCAACAGCCCCCGACGTGGGCGGCGGGGCGCGGGCCGGCAGATGGATCCGGAGAAGCGCAGGGCAGTCGAGTTGTATGCCGAGGAGAAGGCCGTCACCCACTACCAGGATCCCGAGCGAGGTTGGACAGCCCACAGGGTCGGCAAGCCCTACGACCTGCGCCTTGAGCGGGAAGGGCTGGAGCGGCGAGTGGAGGTCAAGGGAACCACCGGCGCCCCCACCAGCGTGGAGCTGACCGTGAACGAGGTCTTCCACGCCCGCGATACTCGCCACACTGTTGACCTGTTCATCGTCAGCGACATCAAGGTCACCAAGACGGACGGCGTGTACCACTGCAGCGGCGGCGACGTCCTTCTGCTGGAGGACTGGCAGCCGGCCGAGGAAGACCTGCGCCCCACGCGCTACCAGTACCTCGTTCCCCAGCCGCCCGCCGCCGCCCAACCATAGCCGCAGCCCTGGCTCGTCCGATCTGGCCTCCTGCACCCAGGGAACGCGGCGTTCGGCATTCACACGCGGCATGCGTGAGTGCGAACGGCCCCCTGCGGGCCGGATCCGCGTGCCCAGGCAACGCCGGCCGACCGTCGGGCCGTACTTGCCCAGCGCGGGGGACTGCCGGGGTGCCTCATGTAACGCCTTTGACCGAGGAGACGACGATGCCGCTACTGCGGATGCCCGGGCACGAGTTCGTCGCCCGCTGTCAACAGGAAACGCTCGCCGATGATCTGGCCGAGTGCCACCGGGAAGCGCGACTGGGCCGGCTGGAGGACGGGGAGATTCGGTCCTGGCGTAATAGCCTGCCCGCTCTGGCCCGCGTGCTGGACGAAGCCGGCTTGCAGCATGTTGAGGTATTGATCGAATACCAGCTGGCCCTGTCCAGTCTGCGGGCCGACGTGGTACTGGCCGGCTGGCACCCGCACACATCCCAGCCGTCCTACGTCATCGTCGAGCTCAAGCAGTGGACCCACGCCCGGTCTCTGCCCGACACCGAGGACCTCTGCCTGCCGGGGATCGGCAACAACAACCGGGCCTTCTTGCATCCGGTCGCCCAGGTGCGGCGCTACTGCCAGTACCTGCAGGACTTCACCACCGTGCTGGACGCGGAACCCGACGCTGTGGCCGGCGTGGCCTACCTCCACAACGCCGCTACCACCGGGGTGGCCGACCTGCTCGCCCTTGAAGCCGACCACTACGGGCGCCTGTTCACGCACAGCACCCGCGATCAGTTGATCACCTATCTGCAGTCGCGTCTCTCACCCGCTCACGGCACCAGAGCCGCCGACGAACTCGTCGACAGCCCCCTGGCACCCAGCCGTCCTCTACTGCGTGCGACTGCGGAAGAGATCCTGCACGCCGAACGGTTCGTCCTGCTCGACGAACAGCAGGTCGCTGTCTCCTTGGTCCGCCGCGCGGTGAAGAAGGCCCGCGAAGCGGACAGCAAAGAAGTTCTCATTGTCACCGGCGGTCCAGGCTCCGGCAAAAGCGTCATCGCCCTCCATCTGATGCGCCACCTCGCCCACGACCGCCACACCGTGGTCCACGCCACTGGATCCAAGTCCTTCACCCGCACCCTCCACCACGCCGTCGGCACGGACAACCCGCGCGTCCGCAAGCTGTTCAGCTACTTCATGAACTTCGCCGACGCCCCCAAGAACGGTCTGGACGCGCTGATCTGCGACGAGGCCCACCGCATCCGCGCCCATTCCGTCCGCCACCGCGGCGTACGCCAGATCGACGAACTCCTCGACGCCGCCCGCGTCCCCGTCTTCCTCCTGGACGACCACCAAGTCGTACGCCCCGGCGAGATGGGCAGCCGCAGCGCGATCGACCAGGCCGCTGCTGCGCGAGGCCTGCGCCCACGCCACATCGACCTCAACGGCCAGTTCCGCAACGGCGGCAGCCGCGCCTACGAACAGTGGGTCCTGCGCCTGCTGCAGTTCACCAACGAGCCCGTGACCGAGTGGACCGACGAGCGGACCTTCCAGGTCCGAGTGGTCGACTCTCCCCAGCAGATGGAAGACCTCCTGCAAGCCAAGGAGGCGCAGCACCTCACCGCTCGCATCACGGCCGGCTTCTGCTGGCGTTGGAGTGACCCGCGCCGGGGCCGTCTGGTCGACGACATTGCGATCGGCTCCTGGCGCAAGCCGTGGAACCTGCGTGGTGAGTCCCGTCTGGACGGTGTCCCGCCGTCCTGGTTATGGGCCACCGATCCCGATGGCTTCGGCCAGGTCGGCTGTATCTACACCGCCCAGGGCTTCGAGTACGACTGGAACGGTGTCATCCTCGGAGACGACCTCGTCTGGCGTCAGGACCGCTGGGTCCCCAACCCTCGGGCCAGCAGGGACCCCGCGCTCAGCAGGACCACGCCCGACACCTTCTTCCGCCTGGTTCGCAACACCTACAAGGTCCTCCTCACTCGTGGCATGTCCGGAACCCTCCTGTATTCCACCGACCCGGAAACCCAAGCGCGACTGCGTCGACTGGTTCCCTTCCGTAACCAGTGATCATGGCCGGTGGTTGCGAGGTCCCATACACAAGGCGCCGTGCCACCCGTCGCGGACCTCTGTCGGCGCGGGGAGGACGCCTGGAGGACCCCACGACGTGGTGCCGGGCGGGCTGGCCCCCGCGCTCGCGGGGAGAACAGCGTGAAGGCCCGCTGGTGTTCGAGCGGGTCCGAATGCCCCCGCTTGCGCGAGGAAGACGCGCACGGCGAGCTCACCGAGCTCCAGCACGCCAGCTGACCCCCGCGCCTGCGGGGAGGACTGAACTACGACCCGAGCACGGCGGCGGATACGCGGCTGACCCCCGCGCCTGCGGGGAGAACTTGATCGCGGTACCGACCCCCGAGGAGCCGATCGGCTGACCCTCGCGCCTGCGGGGAGAACCCTCCGCCTACGCCCGATGCGGCAGCTGACTCCGGCTGACCCCCGCGCCTGCGGGAGGACAGCATGGACACCGGAGTTGTTCGCCCCCGCAACGGCTGACCCTCGCGCCTGCGGGGAGGACTCCTTTCGGGGGTCGGGCCGGGCTGTCCGGTCCGGCTGACCCCCGCGCCTGCGGGGAGGAGACCAGCAGGGCGCCGACGAGCACCACCACGGCCGGCTGACCCCCCGCCAGCGCGGGGAGACTACCGCTCGGCGACGGCGTCACGCACCATGCCCAGCTGACCCCCGCCTGCGCGGGGAGGACGTCCTGTGGAAAAGGGGGCTCATGGTGCACCGTGGCTGACCCCCGCGGGTGCGGGGAGGACCCACACCGCCCCCGTGCCGTCCCGGCCGGGGGCGGCTGACCCCCGCGGGTGCGGGGAGGACAGCACCGCGAGCGGGTACCCGATCGCCTGCTTCGGCTGACCCCCGCGGGTGCGGGGAGGACGCGGGGTCCTGCCGCTGCCGTGTGACGTACGCCGGCTGACCCCCGCGGGTGCGGGGAGGACGACACGCGGAGCCATCATCACTCAGAAGAACGCGGCTGACCCCCGCGGGTGCGGGGAGGACGTTGTGCACCTCGACCAGCTCGACGGCGAAGTCGGCTGACCCCGCGGGTGCGGGGAGACCCGGTAGCGTCCGAGTCATGACCACCCTTGGCCGCCTAACCTCCGCCTGCGGGGGGCCTCGACGCACAGGCCGTCGCCACCGCCGACACCGGCTGACCCCCGCCTGCGCGGGAAGGACGTGATTACCGGCGGGCGGCCTCCTCGTCGTTCGGCTGACCCTCGCCTGCGCGAGGAGGACAGCGTCGCGGCAGCGCACCAGTGCTGCACCTCGGCTGCCCCGGTGCTTGCGGGGAGGACGACCCGAGCCAGCAGCCTGGTGTTTTACCGCATGGCTCAATGGTAGATCCGTGCTGACCGTTCTGGATCTCCAGCCACGTTCGCCACGAAGAGCCCCAGATCGAAGTCCTCGGCTTCGACGAACGGCGTCAAGTCGTCCTGCAGGCCGGACCACTCAGGCGGGGCCAGATAGCGCAGTTCGATGCTCTGTCCGACGGTCAGGCAACAATCGGCTCCGACGACATGGTGCTGGACGTCGATGGAACCGTCGAGCCGGACCACTTCCTCGCCCACCCTGAGTCGGAGCCCGTCCGCCTCGCGGTAGAACACGATGTCGGTGGCGGCCAGCTTGCCGTAGTGACCATGTGCTGTCTCTGAGGGCTTGACACTTCTCACATGGTCCGTTGCACCGGTCGTGGGATCGAAACGAGCGACGAGGCCGGAGGTCTTGAAGGATGCAATGAGCATGGCTACCTCTTTCCCAGGCCCAGGTCGTGGCCACCGGTCCGTGTCACGCTCTCGCTGATGTCTTCCCGCGGCGTGCCGTGGACTCGCAGCCAGTCGGTGCTCGGGCCGAGCTTGTCCCGGCGCTTCTCCAGGTTCCGGGCGTAGATCGCCTCGCGCAGGGCCGGTTCATGTGCAGCGGCTGACCCCTGTGCCTGCGGGGAGAACGCCAGGGGGCTGCCCCCGCCTACGGGGAAGACGAGAGGACGCAGTACTCGTCAGCCTCCAGCTCCGGTTGACCCCCGCCTGCGCGGGCAGGACGCGAGGTAGTGCGCCTGCACCCAGGGGTGGCACGGCTGACCCCCGCGCCCGTGGGGAGGACGCCAGCGGGCGTACGGCCGTCCAGCCGGCGTCCGGCTGCGCGGGGCGGACCCCGCGTTGACGTACTGCTCGATGAGGCCGCCCGGCTGACCCCCGCCTGCGCGGGGAGGACATACCCGGTTCGGTGGAAGCGGCGAAGGACTACGGCTGACCCCCGCCTGCGCGGGGAGGACATACCCGGTTCGGTGGAAGCGGCGAAGGACTACGGCTGACCCCCGCCTGCGCGGGGAGGACTCGGCTGCGAGGCGTTCACGCTCGGCCTGGCGCGGCTGACCCCCGCGCTCGCGGGGAGGACCACGACGCGATGTAGCGGTGCATGAACGGCGCCGGCTGACCCCCGCGCTCGCGGGGAGGACGGGTGACTGCTGCGGCCCCCCTCCTGGACAATCGGCTGACCCCCGCGCTCGCGGGGAGGACCCCGCACCAGGCCCGGCAGATCCCCCGAGATACGGCTGACCCCCGCGCTCGCGGGGAGGACCCTTCGCGATCTGCAGCGTCGTGGCTGCTTTGCCATTTCTTGACCGGTCTGTCGATGGATGCATTCCAGGCTGGCCTGTTGAGGTGTCAAGGAGCAGCGTCCATCGTGACAGATGTCGGTGGAGCGGTGCTGTGCTTTCGCGGTCAGCTGTGCGGATGGGGCATCTACCAGCTCGGATTGTGGGCTCGGCTTCGTTGAGCGGGTGGCGTCGGACGCTCGCTTCAGAAGGGCTGACCCTTCGCGCAGGCGGGGCGGTTTCTGACCTCCGCAGGTCGGCGGATCGTTGGGAGGGGTCACCCTCGCACAGGGGGGCTAACGCGGACTTCGTGGGCGCGGACCCGGCGATGACGAGGCCGTCCACGTGTAGGCGGGGCGAATTGGGAAGCCCTGGTGCTCGCTGCTGCAGCCCTGGGGTCACCCCGCACGGGCAGAGCCGAGAGGCCGTCGCGGGCGGTGATCAGCCCGAAGCAGGGGTCACCCCCGCGGGCGAGGGGAGGACGGAGGGAAACTCCGAGGTCGGGGCGAGCGACTCGGCTGACCCCCGCCTGCGTGGGCACGGGGCCCTCGGACCTGCGGAGGAAGAGCGGCTTTGGCTTTTCTTGATCTTTTGTACTGCCTGCAGGGTCTGTGGTTTGGGGTTGTTGAGGTGTCAATGAACGGTTGCCGTCCTTACACGGGCGTCCGATAGGCCGGGCGCTGCTGGCACGCCGGCGCCATGGTCCGTGGCGGGTAACGCATGGCGGCGCGGCCGCCCGTTCGGGCGGGGGTTGTTCGGTATCCGATCTCGCCACAGGTGGCCCTCTGGCTCTCGCAGGGCGATGTGCTGCGTTGGGCGGAAGGCCGCTCATGAGCGTCGTTTGGTGCGTGCGAGTCGAGTGTGTGGGGGTGATGGTTCTGGGTGGTCATATCGCGTCATATTCGATCCTCTATGCCGATCACATGATAGATAGGGGCATTTTTCTGTTCGAATCTGATCGCTCTTCGTAACGGTAGCGAGACTGTCAGTGCCTGATGCTACTTCTTCTCCCATGCTGATGACGCGGCTGAAAGAGGAGTGGTCTTGTGGCTGATCGGCACTTTTCCGCGCTGTCCGGGGGGTGGATCCGTGCCAGGGTCCGTGAGGTCCTGGCAGTTGCAGAGTTGAGCGAGTTGGAGGATCTGGCCGCTGAGGGACTGCTTCCGGCCGCGGTTCCGGGCGGGCGTGTCGTGGCGGGTGTGGAGGGCGTGCTGCTCGGGGCCCATCTGCTAGAGGAGTTGGACTTCGGGGTGGTGCCGGTCGAGTCGGCCACGCGCCCAGTGCTGGCGGCGTTCGCGGCTCGTGTAGCGGGCCTGGACGCCGGCGACGGTGAGGGGTGGCTGGACCGACTCGAGGAGGTTCTCGAGAGGGGACGGTTTGAGCCGGTCGAGGTCCGCGGGTACCTGCGGCAGTCGCGTCACGAGTTCGGCCTTTATGACCAGGTGAGACCGTTCATGCAGGATCCACGGCTGCTGTCGGAGGTCACCGAGCCGGGACCGGCGGGGCGGCTGGCGATGGACCGGCCGTCGGGGGCGAACGCGATGTGGAGCGGGCGGATGGCGGAAACCGCCGCCATCCCGTCCGGCGAGGCCTTGGGGTGGGTGCTGGCGTGGCGGGCGTTCGGCCCGTCCGGAATGGGCGCGCTGCGCACCCGCGGCGGGCGCGCCAGCAAGTCCTGCAAGGCCGGTCCGGCCCGTTCCCTGCTGCGTTGGTTTCCCCGGGGCCGGAATCTGTTCGAGTCGCTGGTGCTGTCGATTCCGCCGCCGGCGAGCTGGCCGTCCCGGCCTGGGGAGGACTTGGCGCCGTGGGAGAGCGAGCTCCTTCCGGATCCGCTGGCGCCGCCGGCCCCGTGCGGGGTGGTGTCGCTGCTGACCGGCCGGTTCGCGCACGCGGTGCTGCTGGCGCCCGGCGGCGATGGAGCGGAGACAGTGGGGTGCCGGGTCGCGTGGGGGACGAGCGTGGACCTGCCGGCCGCTGTGGACCCGTATGTGATCGACCGCTCCGCCGGGGGGCCGATCAGGGCGGATCACCGCCGGGCGATGTGGCGGGACGTGGACGCGTTGCTGCTGAAGGAGCGGCCTGCGGGCAAGGCGACCGCGCGGCGGCCGCAGGTGTTCGACACCGCCCCCGACCTGCCGGTGGAGGTGCGGCGGGCGTTGCGGGTGCGGGTGCTGGGCTGGGACCAGGACAAGCAGGACAAGAACAGCGCCTGGGTGGTGGCCGAGACGCCGCCGGTGCTGGAGCTGATGGAGGAACGCAGCCCTGACGGGGCTTCCGCGGTGGCGGCGGCGCACCGGATGGCCGAGGAGGCGGGTTCGCTGCTCTACCGGTCGCTGGCCCGTGTGTGGCACGAGCTGAACCCGGGCCGGCGCAGTGACGACCGGGAGGGGTTCGTCGGGCCGGCGGTTGCGGCCTTCATGGAGCAGGCCGAGACGGAGTTCTGGCGGGTTGTGGCCGACCCGGCGGGTGCCGCTCCGCAGTTCCGGCGGCTGGCGCGCGAGGTGTTCGACGAGGCGACGCTCGCGGTGCGCTCGGCGACGGTGCGGGGAATGGCGGCGGTCCAGAGGGCGCGAGGGCCGTTGGCCGGTGTGCCGGGGACCGGGGGACGTACGAGCGGGAACAGGAAGGTGACGGTGTGACGGACTCGAGCGAGGTACCGGACCGGGCCGCTGGTGGCGGGAGGCAGGACAGGGCGGAGGAGCCGCCGAAGTGGCTCACCCACGAGGTGGTCTACACGGAAGCGGTGGCCGAGGCGTGCGAGTCGCCCGCCGGGCGGTCCCAGCTGCGGAAGGTGGTGACGTCGGCCGGTGAGGTGCACGGCTGGGAGCTGCCGAGGCAGGTCGCGCGCCTGGTACCCGGCAGCCGGGAGCAGCGCTTTGCCTACGGTGCGGTGGCGGGGATGTTCGCGGAGCAGGCTCCGTCGTTCTCGGCCGGGCGCGATGACGCGGCCGGGCGGCCGGAGCGCACAAGGATGTGGCGGCCGTCGTGGGGTGACCTGGGCTGGTCGGTGCACCTGGGGGTGAGGCAGGGGGTGCTGCACGAGGACCGGGCTGCGGAGCGATTGAAGCAGCTGGCCCAGTTGTCGGATCCCGTCGCGCTGGTGCGGTACGGCCGTCAGTTGGTGGGACGCCTGGCGGCTGAGGGGGTGCCGGTGAACTGGCCGGTTCTCCTACGGGACCTGCGGCGGTGGCCGCACAAGCGGGTGGACATCGCGAACGACTGGTTCTTCTCCTACGCCCACGCTGTGGCGCCCGGGGGCGAAGACGGTCTGGTGCAGGCCGGTGCGGCCGGGGCCGGAGCAAGTGATAACACGAACGATTCTTCGAATGAGGAGGACTCCTGATGGCTGTTCACATCTGCGTGCATGTGGTGCACGACTACCCGCTGTCGAATCTGAACAGGGACGATCTGGGCAGCCCGAAGACGGTGGTCTTCGGTGGCGCGCTGCGGGGGCGGACGTCGTCGCAGAACACCAAGCGGGTGGCCCGGCTGAAGGTGGAGGAGCGGATCGGGGAGCAGGCGCTGCGGACGCGGCGGCTGCCGTCGCAGATCAGCGAGGTCCTGCGAGGGCGGAACTGGGACGAGGCGGAGGCGGCCAGGGCGGGGCAGGCCGTGGTGGTCGCCTCGGGGATTCAGGGGCTGGGCATCGGTGACGGTGGGATGACCAGCGTGATGCTGTACGTGCCGCAGCAGGCGGTGGAGCAGCTGGCGGACCTGGTCGCCGGGGAGCGGGAGGCGGTTCTGAAGGTGGCGTCGCACGCCGAGGCGGTGGCGAAGGCGGAGGCGGACAAGAGCAGGAAGACGGCTAAGCCGAAGTTGTCGAAGGAGGAGAAGGCCGTTGTCCAGCGGTTGCAGGAGCGGGTGCGGGGGATCCTGGCGAGCCGTAACGCGTCGATCGCCGCGTTCGGGCGGATGCTGGCGAACAGCTCGGAGTCGACGGTGGACGGGGCAGTGAGTGTGGCGCACACGCTGACCACGCACGCCCTGGTCGAGCAGCCGGACTTCTTCACTGCGGTGGATGATCTTCCCGGGGAGGACGCCGGGTCGGCGCACATGGGGACGGCCGGGCACACCTCGGGCACCTACTATCGATACGGGTCGGTGAACGTGACCGAGCTGGTGGGCAACATGGGGGGTGACAGGGAGGCTGCGGAGGAGTTCCTGAAGGCGTTCCTGCGGGAGCTGGCGGTGCTGGTACCGACGGCGAAGAGCCGGAGCACCGCGCCGTTCACCCCGCCAGCGCTCGTGTACTTCACGGTGCGGACGGACCAGCCGGTGAACCTGTCGGGGGCGTTCGAGACGCCGGTGGCCTCGACCAGGGAGAATGGCTGGACGGCGCCGAGCATCGCGGCGCTGGACGCGCACGCCGGGGCCGTGGCGGACTTCTTCGACCAGGGTGCCCTGGTGGCGGCCGGGCACGCGGGCACCGCTGACCTGTCCGCGGTGAAGCACCTGGGCACGCGGATCCCAAACCTGAGCGAGCTTGTGCAGCAGGTCACCCGCACCGCGCTCGAGCTGGAGCACAAGCGGTGACCGACGGGGTGCTGCTGCACCTGGCGGGCCCGCTGCAGTCCTGGGGCGGCCCGAAGGGCGGGCGGGTGAAAGGAACTCACCCGTATCCGACGCGCAGCGGCGTGACCGGGATGCTGGCCGCCGCGCTCGGCCGCCGGCGCGGCGCGGACCTGAGTGACCTGGACGAGCTGGTGCATCTGGTGCGGGTGGACCGACCCGGGCGTCGGATGCGGGATTACCACACCATCGGCGGCGGTCTGCCGGCCGAGCTGACGGTGGTGACCGCCAACGGCAAGCGCCGCGGTAATGCACTGATCTTCGACAGCTGGTACCTGGCGGATGCCGCGTTCACCGTCGCGATCACCGGTCCCCGGGAGACCATCGGCGAGGTGACGGCAGCGTTGCGGTGTCCGACGTTTCCGCCCTACTTGGGCAGGCGCTCGTGCCCGCCGTCTACTCCCGTGCTGGTCACCGCAGGCGGTGACGTCGAGGAGCAGTTGCGTCGGATGCCGTTGCACCGGCCCGCTCCAAGGCCCCGCTGGGACCGCCGGTCGGAGCAGGAGCAGGAGCAGCAGGAGCCGGTTTCGGTGCGGTACATCGCCGAACGGCAGCCCGGCGCCAGCCCGGGGGTGCCGGCAAGCCGCCGGGTCGCTGATGTCCTGGTGGCGGGCACGTGGACGAGTCGGCCGGTGTGGGAGAGCCAGGAGTCACATCCGGCCGACAGGTGTCACGTCGGTACCGAGTTCCTGGTCGAGCTCGCCCGGTGGCGCCGGGAGTTGCACACCTGACGCCCGGGCGGCTTCGCAGCCGGAGTCCTCCTGCCGCACTGGCGGTGTCCGCAGTCCCGGGCTGGGGCGGCCTCGGCTGACCGGTGGTTGCCGTCCAGTTGGTGGCGGGGCGCGGACGCCGGGTTCGTCCTGGCCTCCGAGCCCTTCGGTCCCTGGCCGTACAGCGCCATCAGTCCCGATCGGCCGTCGCTGTCAACGGCGTCGACCCGGTTCATCCCATCTATTTCCGTGGAGCAGTCGTTGACCTGTCCGCCCCGTGAGGACCAGTGGGGCAAGTCCCATGGTCTTCTCTCGCCCTATCCGCTGCCGGCCCACTTGGTCGACACCGCCGCGATGGCCGGCGAACTCTGGGACAGCTACCTGTCGCGGGGACAGCGGGAGATGATCGCCACCGGGTTCGGCGTCACCCTCACTCACGCCCGTGCCTTGGTGCAGTTCTGGGCCGGGCTTCACGACGTCGGCAAGGCCTGCTGGAGCCACCAGTCGCTGCCCAGCGGCCCCATGCCCGCGTTCCTCGACCACCCGGACTTCGCAGCCCCCGCAGGGTGGATGCACCAGGACCGCGTGGGCCACGACCGGGTCACCCACCTGGTCACCCCGCACCTGCTCGCTCGCTACGGCTACGACAACACCAGCCGCCCCAGCAAGGCGACCGCCCACCAGATCGCCCAGATCCTCGGTGGCCACCACGGCGTCTACGGGCGGGCCCTGGAGCGAGCCCACCTGACCGACGTGTGCGGGGGAGACCCGCGCGCCTGTGCAGCCCCGGGCTGGCTGCGCGAACGCCAGGCACTCGTCGAACTCCTCCACACCCTCACCGGCCGGCCCGCCGCGCCTGCGCAGGTGGCGAAAGCCGGCATCGCAATCGTGGTGACCGGCCTGGTCATCGCCGCGGACTGGCTGGCATCCCGCACCGCCTGGGTGAAAGCCCGCCAGGCCCAGTGGCGGCGCAGCGACCGAAGCCACTGGGCCGCGCACTTCGAGCGGGCCGTCAAGTACGCCCCCTACGAGATCGCGCGGGCCGAGCTCCACACTCCGCGCTGGAAGTCCGCCGAGACGTTCCCCGACGTCTTTCCCGAGATTGAGGATCCGTATCCGCTGCAGTTGGACCTCGGCCGGCTCCCCGGCCTGGTTCCCGCCGCCAAGGGAAGCTGGGAGCGCCGGGGCGGACTCGTGCTGATCACCGCGCCGACCGGTGACGGGAAGACCGAGTCCGCGCTCTACGCGGCCCGGATCCTCGCCACGGCTTGTGGGCGGCCCGGTCTGGCCGTGCTTCTGCCCACGATGGCCACCACCAACGCCATGTGGGAACGCGTCACCGAGTACGTGGAGAGCGCTACCTCCAACCAGGTCAAGGTCACGCTGCAGCACTCCATGGCCTGGCTCCACCCCAAGTACGCGCCGGGTGAGAAGCCGTCCGGGGAGAGCGTCCTCACCCACCCCGGGGGGAGCGGCCGAACCGTCCCCGACGAGTGGTTGCGCGGACGTCACCGCGGCTGGCTCGCCGGCATCACCATCGGTACCTGGGACCAGGGCGCCATTGCCGCCCTGCCCACCCGGTTCGGCTGTATGCGCTGGCTCGGCATGTCCGGCAAAACCATCGTCATCGACGAGGCCCACGCCTACGATGCCTACGGCCACGCCCTCACCGTCCGGCTCCTCGAATGGCTCGGCCACATCGGCGCACCCGTCGTGCTGCTGTCCGCCACGCTCGCCGGAAGCCTCGCCCGCCGCCTCGTCCAGGCGTACCGCGACGGTGCCGGCCACCCCGAGCCCACCGCCATCACCCCTGCCTACCCCGGCTGGCTCTACGCCGACGGCGCCACCGGCACGGTCACCGCCTCACCCGCCCTGGAGACCACTCGCCGCCGGGACCTGCCCATCACCACCGTCCGGGCCCGCCACACCCACGACCCCCACCGGCGAAACGGCCGCGCAGCCGCCCTGCTCCAGCACCTTGCTCCGCTCTTCGACCCCACCGCCGCCCCTGGCAGCGCACTCGTCGTCTGCAACACCGTCGGCGACGCCCAGGCCACTTACGACCTGCTCACCGTCCATCACGGCGCCGGGCGCCGCCCCCGCGTTCTGCTCCTGCATGCCCGCATGCCCGAATGGCAGCGCGAGGACAGCACCGAGGAGCTGAAGACGCTGCTGGGGAAGAAGGGCCCCCGCCCCGCCGACCCCCTCATCGTCGTCTCCACCCAGGTCGCCGAGCAGAGCCTCGACATCGACGCCGACCTCGTCGTCTCCGACCTGGCCCCACTTGCCCAACTCCTCCAGCGCGCAGGGCGCTGCCATCGCCACGACATCACCGGTCGCGGCACCCGCCCATCCTGGGCCGCGAGCCCCGCCCTCACCGTCATCGTCCCCACCGGCCAACTCCCGCCCCATGCCTGGGGCAGCGATGATCGCCAGGTCTATGACGGCGCCCTCCTGCGCCGCACCGCCGAATACCTCAACCGTGTGCCCGCCACCGGGATGCGTGTACCCGAGGACGTCGCCGATGCCATCGACTCTGTGTACGTCGACTTCAACGGCCTCGCCGAACTGGAACTCGCCGAGGGCGACGACCGTCGACGTGCGGCCCGCGACGTGGCCCACCAGGCGGCGGCCGACATCCGCACCATCCCCCAGCCCCGCGCGGTCACCGACCTCTACTCGCTGACCACCTACGAGGGCGACGAAGACGACCTGACCACCCGCTTGGGAGCCGACACCGTCCGGCTGCTGCCTGTCTACACCGACAGCGACGCAAACCAGTGGCTCGACCCCGCCTGTACCGAAACCCTGCCCGGCCCCGGCGACAGGACTGATTCCCTCACCCGCGAAGTCGTGGCCGAGCTGGTCCGCCGCACCATCCAGGCGCCTGCCGACTACCTCCCGGCCAGCGACACCGCCACCCACACCCCTGCCCCCTGGAAGGACACACCGGTCGCCCGTGATCTCAGACTCCTCCCGCACCAGCTCACCGGCCCTGCCAGGCGCTGGCAGTACCACGCCCCAACTGGGCACCGCCTGTACGTCGACCCCGACCGCGGTCTCGTCCGCCGACGGTGACCCGCACTACACCCGTCAGAGGGCCAACAACCCTGCGCTCCGCCCGCACCCGACCCAGAAAGCAGGAAACCGCATGAACCTGTGGCTGACCCGCATCATCCCCGACCAGCGCAGCCGCGAGGCACGCCGCGACGGCACCGACGCCGTCGACCTCCACCACCGCCTCATGGCGCTTTTCCCCGACCACGTCACGGCCACCGCCGCCCGCCAGGACCTCGGCGTCCTCTTCCGCACCGAGACCGCGGCCGACGGCGGCCACCAGATCCTCCTGCAAAGCAGGGTGCCGCCCGACCTGACCCGACTGCCCGCCGGCTACGGCCACGGCGCCACCAAGTCCCTCGCCCCACTCCTGACCGCCATGCGCCCCGGCCTCAGCGTGCGCTACCGCATCGCCGCCAACCCCATCCGCAAACCCGGCCGCACCACCCGCGAGCTCTACAACCTCAGCCCGGTCGTCCCGCTGCGCGGAGCCGCCGCCGACGACTGGTGGACCCGCCAGGCCGACACCTCCGGCCTGCAACTCACCGCCCTGCACTCCGAGCCGCTCGACGCCGCCTGCGGCATCCGCCGCAGCGACCAGAACCGCATCAAACACGACCGCGTCCTGTTCCAGGGCACCGCCCACATCACCGACCTCGACCTCCTACGCACCCGTCTGACCGCCGGCATCGGCAAAGGCAAGGCCTACGGCTGCGGCCTGCTCAGCCTCGCCCCCCCCACCGGAGCGACCAGTGACCTCAGCCGCCCGGCGCCCCGACCCCCACCAGGCCCGCCGCAAACTGGCCGCACCCACCGTCGCGATGCTGCCCCGCATCGCCGACTCCCTGTCCTTCCTCTATCTCGACATCGTCCGCATCGTCCAGGACGACACCGGAGTCTGCGCCGAGGTCACCAGCCCCCAACGCGGCACCGAAACCGTCTACCTCCCGACCGCCGCACTCAGCTGCGTCCTCCTCGGACCCGGCACCTCCATCACCGCCCGCGCCCTGACCACCCTCGCCCGCCACGGCACCACCGTCGTCGCCACCGGATCCGGCGGCGTACGCTGCTACGCCGCCACCGTCCCCGACTCCCTCAGCACCATCTGGCTCGAACGCCAAGCCCGGGCCTGGGCCGACGACACCACACGCCTGACCATCGCCACGGCCATGTACGAACAACGCTTCGGACACGGCACCGCCCCTGCCGGCAGCAAACTCAACAAGCTCCGCGGCCTCGAAGGCCAACGCATCAAAGCCCACTACCGTCTGCTCGCCCAGCAGTACCGCATCGGCCGCTTCCGCCGAAACTACGACCCCGACTCCTGGGACACCCAGGACCCCGTCAACCTCGCACTCTCCTCCGCCAACACCTGCCTCTACGGCATCGTCCACGCCGCGATCCTCGCCCTGGGCTGCTCACCGGCGCTCGGCTTCGTCCACAGTGGCAACCAGCAGGCTTTCGTCTACGACATCGCGGACCTCTACAAGGCCGAACTCACCATCCCGCTCGCATTCTCCCTCCACGCATCTCCATACCCGGAGGCCGAAGCCCGCCGTAGCTTCAGGGACGGGCTGCGACTCTTCCGGCTGCTGCCACGGATCGTCACGGACATCCAGAGGCTGCTCGCACCGGATGAAGACATCGAAACCCCGGACCCGGAAGAGCAGCTCGTGGATCTGTGGGACCCGGTGGGCGGAGCTCTGCCCGGCGGCGTCAACTACGCCAACGGTGAGGACCTGTGAGGCAGCCGCCAGGCATGAAGCCCATGAGACGAGGTGCGATGTGGCCTCGATGATCGTCATCTCCGTCACAGCCGTACCCGACCACGTACGCGGAGCGCTGACCCGCTGGCTTCTGGAGGTCACACCGTATCTGTACATCGGAACAGTCTCCGCCAAGGTACGGCAGGAACTATGGAGCGCCGTCAGCAACTGCATCGGTACCGGGGCCGCAGCTCTCGTCTACCCAGCGGCAAATGAGCAGGGCTTCGAACTGACGACAGCAGGAGAGCAGCGACGGTACCCGGTCGACTTCGATGGCCTTACGTTGATCGCCACCAATGCAGTGAAGGATAGTCAAGAAATGGCAAAACCATAGGAACCATGCAGGTCGCGAAGGGTCCTCCCCGCGCAGGCGGGGGTCAGCCGTGCTTCGCGGCGTTCGTTCGCCACGAGTCGGTGTCCTCCCCGCGCAGGCGGGGGTCAGCCGTGGTTCTCGGCCCGGCACTGTCTGAGCCGTTCGTCCTCCCCGCGCAGGCGGGGGTCAGCCGGCGCTGTTCGGCGTGGACCGGGCCGGTCACCCGTCCTCCCCGCGCAGGCGGGGGTCAGCCGCAGGGCCAGTGCCGCCTCGGCCGGGTCGAAGGGTCTTCCCCGCGCAGGCGGGGGTCAGCCGGCGATGTGCGCGCCGGTGGCACGCCCTTCGAAGTCCTCCCCGCGCAGGCGGGGGTCAGCCGGCCGGAGTCACCCCGCCCGGCGCGAGCATCACGTCCTCCCCGCGCAGGCGGGGGTCAGCCGGATCAGGTCGGCCTGGTCGTTGGCGAGGTCGAGTCCTCCCCGCGCAGGCGGGGGTCAGCCGCCGATTTCGGAGCTGAAACAGCGGGGCGGCTCGTCCTCCCCGCGCAGGCGGGGGTCAGCCGGCCGGCGCTTCGCCGACCTGGGCCAGCCGCGGTCCTCCCCGCGCGGGCGGGGTCATCCTGTCGACGGACACGCCGAAATCCCTCTTCACGGACATTTCAGCTCTTTCTCGGCGGACATCTGATCTCCCTGCGCGATGTGATGAGTTGCCACTCGTATCGGCCGGCGGTTGCTCGGTGAGGCTCCGATCCGGCTGAGGCAGCCGGGTGGGCGTGTGCTGTGATGGGGGCCTGGTCAGCCAAGGAGGACGCTGTGACCGTTGAGTCGCATGAGGACTGCGGTCCGGCCCGGGCCCTCGGCCCGGACGATCTGGTGTTCGTGTCGAAGCGCGTGCATCGCGGAATGCCCGTCGCGAGTGTCAGCCTCGACAAGGACGGCGACTGGCAGGCGTTCTCGGCCGCCGAGCCGCGGTGGTGGAGGGGCTGGCCGAGGCTGATCCATGCTGCGCATCTGCTGGAGAGCGATTCCTCGCTGGCCGGCCTGCCAGCGCTTCCGGTCAATCACCGCGCGACCCGCGAAGACGCTTCGTCAACGACGTGGCAGGTCTTCCGGAGCTGACCGGACCGGCGGTGGTTCTGGAGCTATTGCAGTGGTCGGACACTGCGGCCGGTTGTGGCCTGCTGGAGGCGGTGGCTGGTGCACTCAGTGAGGACGATGTGGGCGTGGTGCAGGAGCCGGTCGACGGCGGCGGTGGCGATGGTCTTGGGCATGATCGAGTCGAAGCCTGACGGGTGAAGGTTCGAGGTAACGATCACCGAGCGGCGTTCGTAGGCGGCGTCGATGACCCGGTAGAAGGCTTCGGCGGCGGCCTGGCCGCAGGGCAGCATGCCGATGTCGTCCAGCTATGCCGATATCCGCATAGGTGGACGAGCTCGGCTACATGGAACTTGACCGCCGCGGCGCCGAACTGCTCTTCCAGGTCCTCACCGAGCGCGAGGAGAAGAACAGCGTCGCCATCGTCTCCAACGAGTCGTTCGGCGGTTGGACGAAGACCTTCACCGACCCCCGCCTCTGCGCGGCCATCGTCGACCGCCTGACCTTCAACGGCACCATCATCGAGACCGGCACCGACTCCTACCGCCTCGCCTCGACCCGCGCCCGCACCGAGCAGGCCGCTGCAAGCTGAACAAGAACTCGCTGGTCACAGACTCGCACCAGCTGCCATGATCCGCTTCATGGCGATCCTCGACATCCTGGCCGAAGTTGCTAAGACCAGCCGATGGGGCCCCGTGGTCACCGGCGCCGACTGGAACGAGGTGACCACGGCCTTTGGTGAACCCTGGGATGTCAGAACGATGAGCCGGAGCCGGAAGTGGCCCCGGCTCTTCGCATACGGCGACCTCGAACTCAGTGTCTGCCGCTGCCGAAGGATCGCACTCATCTGCATCCAGACCTGGCGTGACGTGATCGAACTGCCGTCCCCCGCCCCAGGAGAGTTGCATAACTTCCCGGGTGCCATCACCTACCAGGACGTCACGCGAGCTCTCGACCGGGCCGGCTGTCCCTGGCAGCCCGACGAATCCCTCACCTTCGGCGACCAGTGCGCTCTCACAGCCCTGCCCAGCGGAGCGACCTTCGCCTTCGAGATCACCCACGGCACAGAACCGATCCTGAACGTCGTGGGGCTACCGGGCGACTCCCATGACTGCTCAGCCCCGACTCGCCAGACGACACCCTGACGAGTGCCGTCAAAACTCATCAACATTTCCGCCCTGGAGCGCCGCGGTCTGCCTCCCAAAGCAGTGGACAAACGCTGCCCACTCTCGTGAGCAGAGCCAAGCGCCCGCACCCGGAACGTCCGGCTGACCGCGATCCGCTCCCTCTTCTCCTACGCGGCCCTGCAGCACCCCGAGCACGCCCTCCTGATCCAACGCGTTCTGGACATTCCGCCCAAGCGGTTCGACAAGAGGAGCGTGACCTTTCTGACGGCCGCCGAGGTCGACGCCCTGCTCGCGGCACCGGATCCGCGGCGCTGGGAGGGCCGGCGGGACAAAGCGATGCTGGCCTTGGCCGTCCAGACTGGTCTGCGGGTCCCCGAACTCACAAGCCTGGACTGCGACGATGTCACCCTCGGCGACGGCGCGTCCGTCCGCTGCGAGGGCAAGGGCCGCAAACACCGCGCCGTCCCACTGGACCGAAGCATCCAGGAACTGCTGCGGGCCTGGCTTGGTGAACGCTCCGGAAAGCGCGGAGATCCGCTGTCGACTCGCCGTGTCCAGCCCGGGAGTCCACCCGGAGGACGGACCGAGCATGACCGTTCCCGCTGGGCTGTTGCGAGCCCGGGTCTCCTACATCCCGTCTGACCCACCGGCCGTCGACACCAACGGCGGACCCGGCGATCACTTCCTCTATCGAATCGACCTCTGGCCCGCCGACCAGCCCTGCGGGCTCGTCGTCCTCAAGCAGGGCCCGAATCCCTGGTAGATCCTCCCGCCATCGACTATGCCGAGCAGAAAAGCCTCCGCACCGCCCATGATCGGGCTTGCCGACAGCCTCCTCGGCATAGTCGCGGTCTCGGCATAGGTCGACGATGATCAGGTCGCATCGGGTGATCTTGGCGACCGCGCGGGCGACGGAGTTGTCGACGGCGGCCCGCCCCAGGGTGGCGGTCAGTGATTCCAGGGTGAACCAGCTGACCTGCATGCCCTCGTCGATCGCCTGGGCGAGGGCTTCGGCGAAGTGGCTCTTGCCCGTGCCGGACGGGCCGGTCAGGGCCAGGTTCTCGGAACGGTGGACCCACTCCAGGGCCGACAGGGCGTGCTGCATCGGCCTGGGGATCGAGGTCTCGTCCTCCTTCCAGGAGCCGAACGTCTTGCCGGTGGGCAGATTCGCCTGCTTGCGGTGGTTGCGGCGGGTCGCCTCGTCCCGGCCCTTGATCTTGGGCTCCAGCACGATCCTCACCACCTCGGCGGGATCCCAGCGTTGGGTCCGGGCGGTGGCCAGCACCTCGGGGGCGGCCTTGCGCAGGTAGGGGAAGCGCATCCGCTTTAGGACGCTCTCCAGGTCGGCCGGGATCGGGGGCGCCGGTGGCGGTGCGGGAACCGGGGTCGGCATCACCGCGGTGGGAATGCTGGACGGAGTGAAGGGCTCGGCGAAGGCAACGGTGGCCATACGAAGAGACCTTTCAGGAAGCCGCCCAAGCGGGCGGTGGTTAGGTTGGCCGGGCCGAGCCCCGTCAGGACCCGGCCCGGCGTAGCTCATGAAGCGGGGGTGCGGCCGAAGTCGGCCCAGGCCGAAGTGCCGGGCTGGGTGGAATGGTTCTCGTACCCCGTGCAGTGCGCGTTCGCCCCGCCGAGGAGCCCGCAGTGGGAGTAGGACCGGGCGTGTTCGCCCTACCAGCAATGCTGACCATAGCCCTCTGTTCCGCGCTCGCCATGATTAACAAGTCCGGGTGTACCCCGGGAGGCCGCCTGACCCCGGAACAAGGGGAACGCGCACCCAGCGCCACCGTGGGGTTCGGCATGCTCGGTATCGCAGGGTTCGTATTCCTCATCGTCGCGGCTGCGGTGGTGACCCCCATCTGCGACGAAAAACACCTTCACCGCAACATCGGTGCTGTCAACGCCAACAGGACCCGAGGCAACCGGCTCAGGGCGATCGAAGGATCGTCGGACTTGGCCGCCGGGCGACTGCGCCGCCTTTGAGCCCTCCTTGCCTGCTGCCCGTCGGCGCCTCCCTGGTCGGTGATCTGGCCTCGGTATCGACCAGGGAACTGGACCGTTGAGGGCAGCGGCCAAGCCACTCAAGAGCTCCGGAAGGCGGAGCCGTCCGATCAGACGTTCACGAGAATATCCGCCACGGCCACCAGCGGCGAGACTCCGACGGGCTGGGAGAGCTGTCACCCTTCAGTTCTGGATATGCTGACTCTGGCCGGTTGTAGCCGTAGTCGAGATCTTCTCCGGAGGCGCTGAAAACCGCTCCCGGGCCGCAGTTCGACCACACGGAAATTCCGTCGTTCGTGACTTGGACGACGAATGGCACCTCAGTTTCCTCTGGAGCCTCGCTGGTCACCGTCAACGATTCCCCGGGGGCCATCCAGAAGTCCCCACCTTCGGGCTCGAGTATCAACTCGACAGTTTGATCGATTTTATTCTCGACCGTGATCGTATACTTGACCATTCAGTCCACCCAGCCATCGTTGTGTGCAACACCCTGAAAGCACCATTATCTGGTTCAGCGGCGGCTAGTGCAGTCCTCCCCGCGCAGGCGGGGTCAGCTGGCGGCTGAGGACCGATGAGGACTCCTGAGGAAGTTCTCCCCGCGCAGGCGGGGGTCAGCCGTCTGCCAGCAGGCCCCGAAGACCGGCGGGAGCTGACGCCAAGTCAGCCCGAGGTCGCCACGAACACGACTGCGGCCAGCACTTCACGGTCACCAGCCCGCCGCCGGCCGCCACCCTGTGGACGCTGAACCGCCGTCGGCGGCACCACGCGTCGAAACAACTCCCACAACTCGTCCGGGACCAGGCGCTCAACAAGGCTCTCCACAGCCGCTCAACGGTCTCTGGCACCAAAAGAAACGGTGCCTTAAGAGGATGTCCGCCTGGTGGGTAGACCCCCGTCCGCGTGGTGGGCGGCGAGGTCGCAGTGGTGGATGTCGCGGTAGGTGCCGTTGACTTTCTGGACATCCTGCGAGCCGACCAGCCCCGAGCAGCACTGCCTGGTCGCGGGCCCGCTGAGCGCGGCGGATACGGCGGGCGGTGGTGGTGGTGCGTCGGCGTGCCGGTCCGCGAGGCGGTGAACGCCTGATGGCCCCGGCCCCGGCCACCGGTGCCGATCTCGCCCACAGCGCGCTGCGCGCCGCCCGCCAGGCTGCCCGTACGGCCGCCCACTGGCACCTCGCCAGCTACGACCCCACCACCCGCCGCCTGCGCGTGCTCGCCGACTCCCCGGCCTGGGCCGCCCAGCTCCGCTACCAGACCCGACACATCCTCACCGCCCTCGACCAACTGCGACCCGGCACCGTTGTTCAATAACAAATTCTTCTCGGATAGACCTCGGCCGCAGAGAGGACCTCTCTGCGGCCGAGGTCGGGGTGGCCGAGGGCGACGCCTGGCAATGAAACGCAGGCACCGGCCACTTCCTCTTCACTACCTCATACGGCCATCGATTTCGGAAGGCGCTCCGAATCGTCTAGTCAGGCGCTAGTCGCCAATGAAAATGAGGACGGCGCCAGGTCGCTTTACGCATTCCAACATGAGGCGCTCCAGCTCTGCCAGCTTCTCGGAAGGAATCGAAGAGCGAGACGTCTTCAATTTCCCGACCTCGACCAATGCCCGCAATGCATACTCGCCAGCGAGACAGGAATCCCCATATGGATCCAAAGAACCTAGGATTGGATACACCTTAGGATCAAGCGAAGAAATAAAATCCGAGAGGATGTCGCCCCGATCGCCCATTTCGGAAAGCAATGTACATCGAGACTTTTCCCAATCCATCGGCAGGGGTGGCGCCATGGAATGCAATTCCACATCCATACCCATTGACAGAACTCCTCTTTTTAGCGGATAGGGTATGCGGTGATAACGCGACCGTTCGGACCGACAACCACCTTTACGCGCCTCTGGCCGCCTGTCCCGACCGTGCGATTGAAAGGATGAATGTAGATGTTGCCGGGCCGCCCTCCTGTGTTTGGCTGCTTTTCTCCCTTCCTGAGGGTCGTTCGAATAATTCTCTGGACCTTTAGTGGTGCCTGGGTCTTGAACTTCGACTTGTTCTGAAAAGTGTCCCGTGAGACGTGGCGCGGTTGGATGTGCGTGTCGTATTGGTGTTGTGTCAGAACCGGCTTGGAGCAGTTGTGAACAACTGCGTCGCTATCGGCGACCTGGACAGCGTAGGTGTGTCGGTTTCCGACGTTCAGATTGAACACTATCTGGTCTGGCACCTCACCGAGGTCGTCGACCTCGGTCACGACTGGGGTGCTGCCGTCCGGAGACTGCAGGAGGTCGCCCGGGCGCACAGCAACGGCGTCAATCCAGCCTCGGTCTACCACCCATACGGGGTGTCCGGCCGTGGCACGGAGCGGTGCTGCATTGGAGCCGAGATTGGTGAAGATGTCGACCAGATGCTTCGACCCGTAGCCGACGATGACATCGAGAACGGGCTCGGCCTGCGTTTCCCCGGTCTCAGGATCGGTCGCGGCCACCAGATCCCCGGGATGGACCTCACCGATCGGCCAGTGCTGCCCGTCGGCCATGAGGACGGGAGTGTCTGGCGCGAAGGAGTTCGGGATGGTGCACGCGGTGGGCCCAGGCCGGCGAGACACGTTCCTCGCCGCCGACGCCGCGCGTTCCACGCGGGTCGCGGCTCGCGTGCTCTTGACTGCGGCGGCCGCCGCCTTGACCACGGGGCCGGCGCCGACGGTGGCGGCGACCGCCGTCACGGCCATCTCGGCGGCCTTCTCCCAGTTGCCGGTGGCCGCGTAGGACACCGAGGAGACAGCGGCCGCAACCGCGCCGATCGGGCCCGGGACGACGGTGGCCACGACCTCGGCTACGACCGCCACAACCTGGACCGTCTTCTTCAGCCACTTGGGCATGCCCCAGTTGCCGTCGAGGTCGGTGCAGTTGACCGGATCGCCCGTGCAGTAGTCGTACGGGCT